>JBEKVM010000036.1:0-56820 GCA_049513975.1 Verrucomicrobiota bacterium
CCCAAGAAATCCTACGCCGGCCTGATCATCGCCCTGGTCGCGGTCGCGCTGATTAGCGGGTCGGCTTATTTAAACAAGGACTGGCTGACCGCCAAATGGAAATCCATCCGCGGGCCGTCCGCTGCCGAAATCGCCGCCACCAACCAGCCTGCTCCTCCGCCGCCTCCGCCGGAACTGACCGCCGCCGAGATTATGCAAAAGGTGGCCGAGGTGTACAAGGAGATTCCCAGTTTCAGTTCCACGGGCAAAACCATCGCCGTCCTGGACATGTCCGCCCTCAGTCCCGCCCTGGCCGCCGCCGGCCCGCAGACCGTCGCCGCCGACCTGACTTTGAAGATGAGCAAGCCGCTGAGTTTTCGCATTGATTCGGCGATCCCGGTGGGGCCGAGCAACATCACCGTGACCGGCTGGTCCACGGGCAACGGCGATTTCCTCCAGGCCAACAATCGCCGCACCCGCATGCCCTCCCACAGCGCCCTGTTCACTGCCTTTAACAGCGGGGTCAACGTGGGCGTGGGCGAGATTGTCCGTCTTTTTATCAATGACACGAGCGACGGTCTGGCCAAAGCCGGTCTGGAATGGACGCGCAACCAGGACGAAAAACTCAACAACCAGTTCTGTTATGTGCTGGCGGGAACGGTCAAACTGCAGAACGTCCTGGTCTGGGTCAACCGCAGCTCCTTTCTCATCGCCCAGACCCAGGTGGTGATGGATGGCAAATCCGGGCCGGCCGCCATGGACGACGCCCAAATCAAGGAGGAATTGAAGGCGATGAACAACGGCAAGGAGCCGACGCTCCTGGATATCGCCAACGTCAAGAAAATGTCCAAAATCACAGGCACGATTACCGAGACCTACCCCAACATCCAGACCAACGTCGCCCTCGCCACGGCGGACTTTGAACCCCCCGCGCCCGTGGCTCCCGCCAGGGCGGGAGCGCCCGGCGATGGCGGGGGGGCGATGGGCGGCGGCGGCAGGGGTGGAGGCCGGCGCGGCCGGTGACCCGGCGCAATCCCTCCGGCCCCTCGCGCCCTATTGTCAATCCTATTGAATTTCCGCCTGCCGGCATGAAAATCACGCTTAACTGGCTCCGCCAATACGTCCACTTCGACTGGTCTCCCGGTGAATTGGCCCAACGCCTCACCCTCCTCGGCCTCGAAGTCGAGGACATGCAAAAGGTCGGCGGCGAGTTGGACGGCGTCGTCGTCGCCCAAGTCCTCGCGCGCGACCAGCATCCCAACGCCGACAAACTTTCCCTCTGCCGCGTCCACGACGGCCGCGGCGAGCGGCAGATCGTTTGCGGCGCGCACAATTTCAAGGCCGGCGACAAGGTTCCCCTCATTCTGCCCGGCCACACCCTGCCCGCCAAAACCGGCCAGCCGCCGCTCACCATCAAGGTCGGAAAAATTCGCGGCGTCGAATCCCACGGCATGTTGTGCTCGCCCGTCGAGCTGGGCCTGCCCGGCGAGGGGGACGGCCTTTTGATTCTGCCCGGGGACGCCAGGGTCGGACAGCCCTTCGCCGAATTTCTCGGACGCGCCCCGGGGGATGTCGTTTATGATCTGGAAGTCACGCCCAACCGCCCCGACTGGAACAGCGTCATCGGCATCGCGCGGGAAGTCAGCGCCCTCACTGGGAATCCCCTGCGCCTGCCGGAGATCAACTTTCCTCCAGCGCAAATCAGCGGCGAACCCATCGCCAGTTTTATCCGCGTGCGGGTGGATGACCCGGAACTTTGTCCCCGCTACAACGCCCGCCTTCTGCGCGGCGTGAAAATCGGCCCCAGCCCGGATTGGATGCGCTCCCTCCTGGAAAAAACCGGCCTGCGCAGCGTCAGCAACGTCGTGGACGTCACCAATTTCGTCATGCTCGAAATCGGCCAACCCCTCCACGCCTTTGATTTCCGCCTCTTCACCGCGCGGCCCGGCGCCTTGCCCGCCATTGTCGTCCATCGTGCCGCTCCGGGGCAACAATTCATCACCCTCGACGGCAAAACCCACACCCTCAACGATCAGACCCTGCTCATTGCCGACGAAACCAAGCCGGTCGCCCTGGCCGGAGTCATGGGCGGGCGGAACAGCGAAATCAACCCCGCCACCGTGGATGTGCTGATTGAAAGCGCCTGTTTCAAACCGCAAAACATTCGCGCCACCTCCAAGAAACTGGACCTGCGCACCGATTCCTCCTACCGCTTTGAGCGCGGATCCGACATCGGCATTTGCGAATGGGCCGGCCGCCGCGCCGCCCAATTGATCCTCCAGACCGCCGGCGGCCTGGTGCTGGAACAGGCCCTGGACGCTTATCCCAATCCCGCCCCGCTCCGGCAAATCCCGTTGCGCTTCGCCAAATGCGATCAACTCCTCGGCCTGGCCATCCCCGCCGATGATCAGGTCAATTTCCTGCAACGCCTCCAACTCTCCGTCGTGGCGCGGGAGCCGGCGCGCGCCCTCTTTCAGGTCCCCAGTTTTCGTGTTGACATGAAGCGCGAAGCCGATTTGATCGAGGAAATTGCCCGGCTTTACGGCGTGGACAAAATTCCCCCCACCCCGCCCCGCGGCGCCATCGGCGCCAATGCCTTCGACGCCGTGCATGACGAAATTGCCGAAGCCCGCCGCCTCCTCGCCGGCCTGGGCCTCAACGAGGCGCAAGGCCAGACCTTGATCTCCGAAACCGCCGCCAAACTGGCCGCCAACCCCGCCTCCTCGCTGGCCACCCTGCGCCATCCCCTCAGCGGCGACATGAATGCCTTGCGCCCCAGCCTGCTGCCCGGACTGCTGGAATCGTTGCGTTACAACATCAGCCACAAGAACAATGACGTCGCGATTTTTGAAATAGGCCGCGTTTTTTCCCTCCAACCCGACAAGACCTGCAAGGAGCAGCGCCGCCTCGCCCTGGCCATCACCGGCGCGCGCTGGCCGTTGTATTGGGATGGCGCGGACCGCGACGCCCGCTGCAACCTTTTCGATTTGAAAGGCGCGCTGGAGGAATTCCTGGACCAATTCGGCCTGCGCGGCGTGACCTGGTCGCGCCAGGAACAGAGCCGGTCATTCTATCTTGAATCCGCCACCATTGGCTTGGGCAAACTGGCCCTGGGCGAAATCGGCCAACTGGCTCCCGCTCTCGCCCGGCAATACGATTTGCGCGACCCCGTTCTCCTCGCCGAACTGGATTTCGACGAACTCCTCGCGCGCCGCCTTCCGTCCAAATCCTTCAAATCGTTGCCCCAATTCCCGGCCATCCGCCGCGACGTCGCCATGCTCGTGCCCGAAGCCACCACTCACGAAGCCGTGACCAGCGTGGTCAAACAAGTCAAGCCGGCCAACCTCGAAAAAGTGGAGCTGTTCGACATCTTCCGCGGCAAAAACATGGCCCCTGGCCAAAAGAGCGTCGCCTACGCCTTCACCTACCGCCATCCCGACCGCACCCTGACCGACGCCGAAGTCAACGCCGCCCACGAAAAACTGGTGGAACAATTCAAGCAATCCCTCCACGCCACCATCCGCGAGTCCTGATGCCAATTACGCGCGGCGGCGCGCGGGGCGAGGCACGACTGCCGCAGAGAGCGGAGTGAACAGACTGCGTTCCGAATAATCTTCATTCTGCATTTTGCATTCTGCATTCTTCATTTAAATGTATCGCGGACGATTAGCGCCTTCCCCGACCGGGTATTTGCACCTGGGCCATGCGCGGACGTTTTGGACCGCCCAGCAGCGGGCCGAAGCCGCGGGCGGCACCCTGGTTCTCCGCAATGACGACATGGACGCCCGGCGATATCGCCTGGAGTTTGTTGACGCCATGTTGGAGGACTTGCGCTGGTTCGGCTTCCGCTGGCAGGAAGGGCCGGACTGCGGCGGACCCTTCGGCCCCTACGCGCAAAGCCAGCGGGGCCATTTTTATCGCGCCGCGCTGGAGAAGTTGGGCCAGGGGGGCTGGATTTATCCCTGCCGTTGTTCGCGCCGCGATGTTCTGCGCGCCTTGCAGGCGCCGCACGCCGGCGAAGAGGAACCGGTTTACCCGGGGACTTGCCGCCCGGCCGCGGGAACCACCTTTAACGTCCTCGAAACCAAAGGGGCCAACTGGCGCTTCCGGGTGCCGGACGGGGAGGGGATCTCTTTTACCGACGGCTTCTTCGGCAGTCAACAATTTCAAGCAGGCCGGGATTTTGGCGATTTTGTGGTCTGGCGGCATGACGATGTGCCGTCTTATCAACTGGCGGTGGTGGTGGATGACGGAGCCATGAAGATCACCGAAGTGGTGCGCGGCGCGGACTTGCTGCTTTCCACCGCGCGTCAACTATTGCTTTATCGCGCACTCGAATTGCCCCCCCCGTCCTTTTATCACTGCCCGCTCGTTGCGGACGACTCCGGGGTGCGGCTGGCCAAGCGGCATGACGCGCTGAGCCTGAGAAGTCTGCGGGCCAAGGGCCTGACACCGCAAATGTTGCGGCGATCCTGGTAAGCGGCAGGGAAGGCTCCCTGCCATCTTCCACCTTTGCCTACTTGGCGGGGGTGGCAGCCGCAGCAGCGGTTTCGGGTGCCGGTGCCGGCGCCGGGGCCGGCTCCGCGGCAGGGGTTTCTGTGACAGGGGCGTGGGCTCCTTTGGCCACGCGCCCTTCCTTTTCCTTGACCAGAGTGGCGCTCTTGCCGATGCGCTGGCGCAGGTAGGTCAGTTTGGCTCGGCGGACCGAGCCTTTGCGCTCGACCTCCACTTTTTCGACGCGGGGTGAATGCTCCGGAAAGACCCGCTCCACGCCTTCGCCATAACTGATGCGGCGCACGGTAAAGGTGGAATTCAATCCATGGCCGCGCCGGCCAATCACCACGCCGGCAAAAATCTGGATGCGTTCCTTGTCGCCTTCGACGACTTTGGTATGGACGCGCACGCTGTCACCCACCGCAAAAACGGCCGGTTCCTTGCGATACTGTTCCTTTTCAATTTTATCTAATAATATCTGGTTCATAAAATCTGATCTTTCCCGGCCAAATCGGGCCGCCGTTGCGCCGTGCGCGCCAGCGCCTGTTCGCGGCGCCATTGCTCAATCGCCGCGTGGTTGCCCGATAACAGGACGGGCGGCACTTTCATCCCGCGAAAGTCCGCCGGCCGCGTATAGTGGGGATATTCCAGCAGCCCCCGGCTGAAGGATTCCTCCACCACGCTCTGCTCGTCGCCCAAAGCCCCGGGCAGCAGGCGCGTCACCGCGTCAATCACCACCATCGCCGCCAGCGTCCCGTTGGTCAGCACATAATCGCCGATGGACAACTCGTCGTCCACCCACTCCTGGCAGACCCGTTCATCCACACCCTCGTAGGCCCCGCAAATAAAAAGCAAGGCCGGACACGCCGCCAGTTCCCGCGCCACAGTCTGGCGGAACAGCCGTCCCGCCGGACTGAGCAAAACCACCCGCGTTTCCGCGCCGGCCAGCGCTTCCAGGGCCTCAAAAACCGGCTCGCATTTGAGCACCATTCCCGGCCCGCCCCCGAAGGGCCGGTCATCCACCGTTTTGTAATTGTCGTGCGTATAATCACGCAAATTATGCACGCGCAAATCCAACAATCCGCCCTGGCGCGCCCGGTGGATGATGCTGGCGTCCATCGGCCCCGTGAACATTTCCGGGAACAGGGTGAGCACATCAATTTTCATGCTCGCGCCAGGGCGCCCTCGGGGCGTCCGTTTCGTCAGGGCCGCGGTTTGTCCTCCACGATTTCCATGGTGCAACGCAACCCCTTTTTGGCGCTGCCGGCCAGCAGGAGCGAGCGGATGGCGTTGATCGTGATGCCCTGGCGTCCGATCACTTTTCCCACGTCGTCCGGATGCAGGCGCACCTCATAAATGGTCAGCGCATCCTTGACCACCGGCGTGACGGTGGCTTGTTCGGGATGATCCACCAAACCTTTGACCACAAATTCCAGGAACGCTTGCATAGGCCGGTAAAAATCAAGCTGGCGCCGCCGCCTTGCTCAGTTTCTTCAGGAAGCTGGAGACCGTGTCGCTGGGTTGCGCGCCTTTGCTGATCCAGTACTTGGCCCGTTCCACATCCACCTTCACATTTTCGCCCTTTTTGCGGGGCTGATAGGTGCCGATTTCCTCGATAAATTTGCCGTCCCGGGGGCTGCGGGAATCGGCCACCACGATGCGGAAATAAGGAGCATTCTTGGCTCCAACCCGCTTCATTCGAATTCTGACTGCCATAATTTTGTCATTGCGTGGCGGCGCGGAGCCACGAGTTTTTACTGCCCGCCGTCCACACGGCGTCCGCAAAATAGTTGGGAAAGGTAGCCAGTCCCCGCCCGCTTGGCAAGCCCTCTTTTTGGGAATTTTTGTTGGCATGGGTTCGGGGAAGACCCTGGCAAGTATGCGCTTGCCGTCCGGGCCGCCCATCGCATAATCAACGGCCTCAACGGTCGTCCGCAATCTTTATGAAATCGAAACTCCCACTCCGGGAGCTTTTGGCTGGTGGCGCGGTTTTGGCCGCCGCCGCCATGGCGGCAATGGCGCAAAAGGAATTGCCCGCCGGAGGTTCTCCCGCCGACCGGCTCATCGCCGCCGCCACCAACACGGATTTCGCTTATCGGCGGCTGGCCAGGTTGTGCGACACCTTCGGGCCGCGCCAGGCCGGCTCCACCAATTTGGAAGCGGCGCTGGATTGGATTCTCCAGGAAATGAAAAAGGACGGCCTGGACAATGTGCATGGGGAGGAGGTCATGGTCCCCCATTGGGTGCGCGGGGCGGAATCGGCGGAGATGCTGCAGCCGCGCCGGGTGGCGCTGCCCATGCTCGGCCTGGGCAACAGCATCGGCACCCCGCCGGCGGGCCTCACTGCCGAGGTGCTGGTGGTCACCAATTTCGCGGAGTTGCAGCGGCGCGCCAAGGATGCGGCCGGGAAAATTGTCCTGATCAACCAGCCTTTTGAGACCTACGGCCGAACGGTTCGCATTCGCCGCGATGGCGCGGTGGAAGCGGCCAAGGCGGGGGCGGTGGCCAGCCTGATCCGGTCCGTCACACCCGTTTCGCTGAAAACGCCCCACACCGGAGCGATGTTGTACAGCGACACCGTCCCCAAAATTCCGCACGCCGCGATCACGGTGGAAGACGCGGACATGATGCAGCGGATGCAGGAACGCGGCGAAAAAATCGTGGTCCATCTGCAAATGAGCGCGGCCACTTTGCCGGACGTGCCGTCGCGCAATATCATCGGCGAAATCACGGGCCGGGATCTGCCGGACGAGGTGGTCATTGTCAGCGGCCACATTGATTCCTGGGACGTGGGCCAGGGAGCGGAGGACGACGGCGGCGGGGCGATCTCCGCCTGGGAAGCCGTCCGGCTGATGAAGCAATTGGGCTTGCGCCCGCGCCGCACCGTGCGCGCCGTGCTCTGGACGGACGAAGAAAATGGCGGGTCGGGAGCCAAAGGTTATGAAAAGCGCCACAAAGCCGAATTGGCCAAACACATCCTGGCCATCGAATCGGACAGCGGCGCGTTCCAACCCCGCAGTTTTTCCTTCGCCGGGAGCGACAAGGCGCTGGCCAACCTCAAGGAATGGACCGGCGCGCTGGCGCAATTGGGCATGCGCACTGTGACCAAGGGCGGAGGCGACGCCGATGTGAATGAGCTGGTGCAGGATGGCGTGCCGGTCATGTCGCTCCACTGCGACAGCACCAATTATTTTTGGTATCACCACAGCGCGGCCGACACGATGGACAAACTGAATCCGCAGCAACTCGGCATGTGCGCGGCCGCTTTTGCCGTGATGGCCTGGCAGGTGGCAGACGCCCCGGCGGACTTGCCCCGCTAGCCGACCGCGCTTCCTGCGATCTGTCAAACTAAACGTGATGCTTCTCTGCATTTAACCGTCCACCACCGCTTTTTGCTTTTCCAGAAAATATCGCAAGAGTCGCGGATTGTTGGGGGCGTTAAAATCGCACTCCGCGACGGCGGGGCCGGTCGTGGTTTGGGAAGGAGCCTTGGCGGGAGGCGGAGTTTGCCGCTGTTCCAGGCGCGCGATGGTGCGGGCGAATTCCAGCAGGATGGCGCACGGCTCCAGGCACGGCATCAGGCTCTTTTCGGACGGATCATCGCACTTTTCGCCGCCCACCGTCCAGAGCCGGCGTTTCAGACAAAAATCTGTATGACAGCAGGCGCGCATCATCGCCCCGGCGGCCGCGCCGTCCAGCCGGGTGGTGATGCGATACATGCCGGTCTGACGGGCGGTGAATTGGCGCCAGGAGGTGACGGGGGGCGGGGCCGACTGCGCCGCAAACCAATCGGCCACCGCGCCGGGATAAAGGTGACTGAGCGCTGTTCCCAAGGCCCGCTCATCGGGCGCGGTGATGCGCCAGCCCGCGGGCAAATCGGGCGCGGACTTGAGGGGACGAAACCCGCCGTTGGAATTGAACTGGGCCAAAGGGCGAAACCCGCCGTCCGGCAGCAGGCGCAGGCCGCCGGGTTCGCTCTGGTGATCGGCCATGTGGCGCAATTCAAATCCGGCGCCGGCGCGGCGGATCAGGACCTGGCCGAAAAGCAATTCCGTTTTGACGGCCGCCGCCAGCGCCGCGATGTCCGGGTTCAGTTTTTCCGCCGGCATGTTCGCTATCCTCCGGCCACGATTTTCACGATTTCCAGACGGTCCCCCTCGGCCAGGCGGCGGCGGCTGAATTGGGAAGGGGCGACCGCCTCCCCGTTATGTTCGACGACGACGCTGCGGGGCGGAAGCTTGTTGTCAATAAGAAAGTCTTCGATGGAACAAGGCAGCGCGGCGGCCGTTTTCCGTCCGTTGGCGATGACAAAGGCGGGCTTCATTCAAAGGAGGGTAACGAGGCTGACTTCCGGCGGGCAGTTAAAGCGCAGGCCATGCACATTGCCGACGCCCCGGGTGATGTGAATCCAGCGATTGTCCCAGGAATACATTCCCGCAATAAAGCGTTTGTCGCGCACGGGCGTCCAGGGCGCGCCCAGCCCGGGCAGGACCACCTGCCCGCCGTGGGTATGGCCGCACAAGAGCAAGTCCCAGGGATGGAACTTGAGAAACTCCTTGGTGTCCGGATTGTGGGAAAGCAAAATGCGCGTCGCTTCGCCGCCGGTTTCGGCCGGAGGAAAAGCCGCGGCCAGATTCAAGTTCTCGGACCAGGCATCGGCCACGCCGGTCAGTTTGACCTCGCGCCCGTTGAGCCGGAGGGTGGCGCAACGATTGTGCAACAATTCGATGCGGCTCTGCTGGAGCAATTGGCGGACCGGCAGGGTGGATTCATAGCCGCCGTGGATCCTGGCCCAGCGGCCTCCGTCGTGGTTGCCGAGGCAGGCAAAAGCCGGAGCCGCCGCCGACAATCTTGCCAGCACCCGCGCGTAGGAATCAAAGGCCGCGTATTGACGGGTGATAAAATCGCCGGTGATGCAGATTAGGTCCGGTTTCAATTGCAGCCCAAGTTCGACGGCCTCCTCAATGAAGCCCAGGCTGACGGCCCAGGAGGCGTGGAGGTCGGACAGATGCAAAAGCTTCAACGGACGATCCGGCGCGGGGGCGCGGGTTCTGCATTCGTGGCGTCCCACGCGCAGGCGAAACGGCTCGACCAGGCCCGTGTAGCCGGCCAGGCCCAGGCCGCCCGCCCCGAGGCAGGCCAGGAATCTTCGTCTGGAGAGGCGGGGGGTTGTCATGCTGTCAACGCCGCGTCCCAATCTTTCCAGACCGGCTCGTAACCGAGTTGGCGCACGCGGGCCGCGACTTCGCCCGGCGAACGGTCGTCGGCAATTTGAAATTGGCCCGTGGCATTGGTGGCGCCCGGAGCGCCGGCCCACTCGCTGGCGCCGGTCGCCAGCGCCACCATGCGTCCGCGCTCGGTGTGATGAGTTTTCTCACGGCCCGCGCCGGTGTATCCTCCCGGCTCGGTGTGGCTGCCGGCGCTGATCATGGTAATGCCCAGGGGAATCAGGCCGTCGCGCAGCCGGGCCGGCTCGCGGGTGGAGAGCACCAGGCCGGCGTCCGGGATTAAGAGGCGAAAGGCGCAAATTAACTGCGCCAGCTCCCGGTCCTCGAGATGGGTCAGCGGCTGGAATTCCCCCGCGCAGGGGCGCAGGCGCGGCAGCGAGATGGTCAATTGCGCCTTCCAGCAATGGCGCAACAAAAACAAGGCATGAGCCGCCACAGCCAACGCTTCCCGCCGCCAGTCCCCCAGGCCAAACAAGGCGCCGATGCCCAGCCGCCGAAATCCCGCGGCGTAAGCGCGTTCCGGTGTTTCCAGCCGCCAGTTGAAATCGCGCTTTGGCCCCGCCGTGTGCATCCGGGCATAAAGGGCGCGATCATAAGTTTCCTGGTAAACGACCAGGCCATCGGCGCCGGCCCGGACCAGCGCGAGGTATTGGCCGGTGTCCATCGGGCCCAGTTCCAGTGAAATGCCGGGCCATTCGGCGTGCAAGGTCCGGACGCATTCCACCAGATAGGAGCCGGGAATAAACTTGGGATGTTCGCCCGCGACGAGCAGCACGTTGCGAAAGCCCTGCCCGCGGAGGGCGCGGGCCTCCTCCAGCACCTCGGCCACGCTCAAGGTGACGCGCAGAATGGGATTGTCGCGGGAGAAACCGCAGTACTGGCAATTGTTGATACATTCGTTGGAGAGGTAGAGCGGGGCGAAAAAGCGGATGACTTTGCCGAAGCGCTGCCGGGTCAGCGCCTGGGAGCGCCGGCCCAGGGCTTCCAAAAAGCCGCCCGCCGCCGGGGAAATCAGCCGGGCGAAATCCCGCAGCGACAAACTTGATTTGCGCAAACTTTCGCCCGCCTCGGCCGCCGAAGCCTCTTGGGCATCGGCCAGCAAAGCGTCCAGCCGCAGCCCGTCAAACTCGCCAACAAAACTCATGCCCTGAAAACTAGCAGAAGCGGGAGGAAAGACAAATTGCGAGAGCATAAAAAATAGCACGATTAGGCACGATTGGGCACGATTGGGACGCAGCGGCATGGAGTGGTGGAACTGCAGAATGCAGAATGCAAAATGGGAGCAATCCGCGGATTTTACCGTTTTGACGAGAAATGTATCTGGTGCAGGGCAGGCCCCCCCTGGGGTCGGGAAGTGAAAACAGGTGAAATTGGCTGAAACCAGGTGAAACCAGGTGAAAATCTCTGGTGGACCCGCCTTCGCTAAAGCTACGGCGGGCAAGCCCGCCTTCGCTGAAGCTTCCGCCGTCGCCAAGCCTATGGCGGACGAGCCGGCGGACAGGACGGCGGGCAAGCGGAGCGGACTGACACGGAGGCGCACGGACACCGGCCCCGCCGCCCGCATCTGACGCCTCGCCTCCATGTTCCTTGCCCTCATCACTCAGGAAAGATTAGCATGTAAACTAGAATGGTCAACAGAAAAATGCGGGAAAATGCGGATTGTTGCAAGGCGCTTTGTATTAGCCACTTGCGAAGCTTGTTTAGCCCATAGCGGAGGGGCAAACGCGCAGAGCGGCAAACCGAAAGCACAGGAATTGCACCACGGATGGCCTGGAGCACACTGATGGAGATGCAGGGAAATGCAAAATGCCAAGTGCCATTCGGGTTTGACTCCTGCGATTGCCGATTCCGAACCCGGCCGTTGGCCGTCTGGATTTATTGTACGACCCTGGGAAGCCTTGCCCGATTGACGAAATCAGCCCCGACACCTAGACTTTTCCCATGCAGCCGGGACAGCCAAGCCGCACCGCATTGGGCGCCGCCTATCACCGCGCCGCCCATCAGGTGTTGGAGGGCGGCATTATCTTCACTGACCCGCTGGCCGCGCGCATCCTGGGGGCGGATGCCGAGGCGGCGGTCCGTGATGCGGAACACGACCCGTCCAGAAGAAGATTGCGCCTGTTCATTGCCGGGAGAACACGCTTTGCTGAAGATTCCCTTGCCGCCGCCGTCGCAGGCGGTGTTCGACAACTGGTGGTGCTTGGGGCGGGTCTGGACACCTACGCCTACCGCACCACCTTGGGGGAAAGCCTGCGCATCTTTGAAGTTGATCACCCGGCGACCCAAGCTTGGAAGCGCCAACGTCTCGCCGAGGCGGCGATCCCGTTGCCCAGCGCGCTCGTCTTCGCTCCGGTTGATTTCGAGCGGGAGACTTTGGCTGATGGCCTGACTGCCGCCGGCTTCGATCCGGGGCAACAGACCTTTTTCACATGGCTGGGCGTCGTGCCTTATCTGACAGAGCAGGCCGTCTTTTCGACGCTTGGTTTCATTGCCAGTTTGCCGGAGGGCGCTCACGTGGTGTTCGACTATGGCAATCCCCAGGCAGCAAGCCCCGACCAAGACGAATACGCCGCCGTTCGCGAGGCGCTGGCCGCGCGCGTCGCCTCGCTGGGAGAGGCCTTCAGGAGCCATTTTGAAACTGACGCACTTTACGCCAAACTGATGGCCCTGGGCTTTTGCGAAATTGAAGATCTTGGACCGGCATTGATACGGGAGCGTTACTTTGCAAACCGGGGAGGTTCCTTGCACGACAGGGGTGGCCATATCGTACGGGCAACGACGGTTTAAGAACGGCAAACACTTTTCACGCTGGCTGTCAACTCAAAGTTTGGTCAAGGAGAAGGCAACGGGCCAAGCCGCAGGTCAGCCTTGAACGGACGGGGCTTGCCCATGCTGATTTTCCCAAAGTCCGGATGGGCAGGATTCAAGATGTAGTTGAACTCTTCGGGCACGACGGCACTGGGCAATTTCAGGACGGCTGATCTTGCGCAGCGAACCCAATTATCGCCAAGAGCCGCATTGGCTTTCAGGCAAGGCCACCGCTTCCAACCCGCAGGCAATCTTGGGGGCGACCAGACCAAGGCAGCATCGAACTCAATCTCGATAAGCACCGACGGCGGAGCCGGCCATTGGGTCAAGTTGGCCCTCCACTCAAGGATGGCCAATGAAATTGCACTGGATGTATAGACAACCGCAACGCCCGTGGAATTCCAGCGACCGCCAAACCGGCGGGCACCCTCGCCCGAAAACGCGGAACCGGCAAATCTGCGTTTCAGGATGCGGTAAGCTTGAATTCTTACCCCTGAGACTACGCCGTTCATGAATAGACGCCGTGCTCGATTCGACCCAAAATGTTATCCAATTCCCGCAGTCCGACCGCAGTTCGCGCGTAGGCCAGCGGTGTTGCCCAACCGAGAGCCTGAATGGGATTCTTAAACCAGTGAACGGCGCCGGGTTCGCTTTCCAACACATCCACCGCGCGATAAAACAGCCGGGAAAGCTCCCAGAGCCGCTCCGACTCGGTCAAACTGAGCGATCCCTCCTCCAGACGGCGCTGCAAAGTCCGCGGATTCAGCCGCAGCAATCCGGCCATATCCAGCAAAGTGACATCCAATTTTTGGGCCAATTCCCGCGCCAGCGACGTGGGCAAGCCAGTGGTGATGGCCTCGATCAACTCCGCTTGGGGGAGCGCATCGAGTTGGGCGAGCGTCTCCACGATGTTGTCTGCAATTTGGTTTGCCATTCTGTCAGTCAGGATACGCCAAATTGTCCATCTGTCAACGGCAGAACAAAACGCTTGGCAGGCTGGCGCAACGCGTGATAAAAGCAAACAATGCGCCGCGTCAAGCCGGAAGGAAGATTTTGCGCAGCTTGCACTTGAAGCCCGGCAGAACCGCGCCGCCGGTCAAAACGTCGTCCAGGTCGGTCAACGCCTCGATGCCGTCGGCGGTGTAAATATGGACCTGCTGCTTTGGCAAGTTGACCAGCCAGGCCAGCTTGGCGCCATGCTCAAAATAGTGCTCCAGTTTGCGGCTGATCTGGGCCATGCGGTCGGAGGGGGAGAGCACTTCCACCACCAAATCCGGCGCGCCGGCGAGGAATTTGTCCGGTCTGGGTTCGATTTTTTTTAAACGTGCTTTGCTCACGAACGAAATGTCGGGGCTTAGGAGCAAATCATCCGTCAGTCGAAAACCGGTGCTGGAGTCGTAAACCTCGCCCAGTTTCCGGGATTCGGCAAAATTGAAAAGCATCGCGCCGATGCGCATACAAATTTTTCCGTGATTGGCATAAACCGGACTCATAATCAAATCTCCGTCCAGCAATTCGTACTTGTGACCGTCCCTGGGAAGAGTTTCCAATTCCCCGTCCGTCCAGGTCTTTCGTGTCATTGTCGGCGCTGCCGTGTGCATACAGGCAATCCTACACGAAATGGCGGCGCGGTCAAACGCCGCGGTGGACAAAGCGGCGGTGGCGGGCAAAGACGGCGCGCAAAGCAAGCGAGGTCTGGTCCTGCATCTCCTGCAATTCGCGGTAGATTTTTACGTTGGCGGGGATGGGTTGGACGGTTTCAGCGCGGTTCAACCGCACAAACTCGTCGGTGATCTGGTGGATGGAAAGGCGTTCGCCGCGCTGCAAGCGCCAGCACCAGAGGGCTTGCAAGGCGGCCCCGTAAGCCGCGCCTTCGCTCTCCTTGAGCGTCACCACTTCCGCCTCGAAGATGTCGGCCATGATCTGCCGCCAGAATTTGGATTTGGCCCCGCCGCCGGTGGCGCGGATTTGCCGGGGCTTGACCCCCAACTGCCGCAGGCGCCGCAAGCCGTAATTCATTCCCAGCGTCACTCCCTCCATGGCCGCGCGGGCAAAATGGGGGGCGGTAAAAGTGGCCGGGCTGGCCCCGAACCAGACGCCGGTGCCGTCCGGAACATTGGGGGTGCGCTCCCCTTCCAAGTAAGGCAGCAGCAGCAAGCCGCCGCAGCCGGGCGGCGCCTTGGCCGCTTGGGCGTCGAATTGGGCGTGTGTCAAACCGAAATCCGCGCGCACCATTTCCGTGGCGACGGTGACGTTCATGGTGCAGAGCAAGGGGAGCCAGCGGTTGGTGGAATCACAGAAGGCGGCGATTTCCCCCTGTGGATCAATGACGGGCTTTTCCGAGCAGGCGTAAATGGTGCCGCTGGTGCCGAAGCTGGCGGTGACGACTCCGGCGCGGGTGTTGCCCGTGCCAATGGCGCCCATCATGTTGTCGCCGCCGCCGGCGCTGACCAGCACGCCGGGTTTGAGTCCCAGTTCCCGGGCCGTGGCGGCCTGCAAAAGGCCCGCCGGCTGGTCGCTGCGGAGCAAAGGCGGCAGCGCGCCCGCCAGCCGGGGGTCAATGGCGCGCAAGGCTTTTTGCGACCAAACCCTGGACCGGACGTTGAGCAGCGCGGTGCCGCTGGCGTCGCCGAATTCCATCACCCGGTTGCCAGTCAACCAGAAATTCAGATAATCGTGCGGCAGGAGAACGGTGGCCAGCCGGGCAAAATTCTTCGGCTCCCTCCGTTTCAGCCAGAGGATTTTGGGAGCGGTAAATCCAGGCAAAACCGCATTGCCCAATTCCGCAATGGCTCCGTCCAGCCCGCCCAGTTTGCGCGTGATGATTTCACACTCGGCCGCGGTGGAAGTGTCGCACCAAAGTTTGGCCGGGCGGATGACCTCCCCAGCCTCGTCCAAAGGAACAAAGCCGTGCTGCTGTCCGCTCACCCCGATGGCCGCGACTTCCGCCGCCGCGGCCCCGGCAGCTTTGAGGGCGGCCTTGATCGTGTGGGCGGCGGCCTCCCGCCAGGTGTGGGGATGTTGTTCCTTCGCGCCCGGCGGCAAACCGGGAATGAGATCGTAGGCCCGGGCCGCCTGGCCGAGCACTCTGCCGTTGCGCGCATCCACCACCAAAACTTTGGTGGACTGCGTGCCGCTGTCAATGCCAAGAAGGAGAGTACGCATAAGAACACTTTGGAGGGGGGTTTTCGCAGCCGAAGCAGGCCGGGCGCCCGGGCGCCGCGTGCGGAGTCATTGCGGCCGGCGTTGCCAAAAGTGGAACGCCAGCATGGAGGGAATGTAATCTACGATTCATCGCGCAAGGCGAAGCCGCCCAAGGCGCCCAGGGTGATGGCGAGCGAGGCGGCTTCGAGCCATTTGCTCACCAGGATGACCGCCCAGATGGACACCCAAATTCCAAAAATGGCGGCGGCAAACAGGATTATTTCTCCGCGAGTTCGTTCCATAAATTACGGGGGAGCATAAAGAATGGCGCCATGGATTTCAAGCGCGATGTTGGCAAATTCACCTTTCATTCAAATCCATTGACAGATGGGTGTTAGATGTTATCTATTATCAATATGAGTGTGTCTCTGACTTCTTACTGGCAGCGGTTTGTTGAGCAATGCATAGCTTCCGGACGGTACAACAACCAGTCCGAGGTCATTCGCGCCGGACTGCGCGCCCTGGAGGAAAGGGAGATGGCGGGCGAAATGCGGGAATTTGAGCAAGCCTTCGCTGGCGGACAGGCGGGCGAGCCGAATGAGAAGATCATCCAACGAGCCATCTCCAGCCAAAAATCATTCCGCAAGGCGCGCGGATGACCCCGGTTGTCTTTGACTGCAATGTGATCCTGTCAGCCATTGGCTGGCGTGGCACGGCACGGCTGTGCCTCAAGCTGGCGGCACAACGCCGCATTGCATTGTGTGTCACGGAATCCATTCTGGCGGAATACGAGGCGGTCATCCCGGAACGGCTCAAAGAAGAAGCCCCGGAGTTGGACACAAAACCGAAACTTCATTGGATTCGGGCCAAGTCAAGAATTGTGGAAGCCGCCCCGTTGGGGAAGCGGCGCAGTCGCGACCCCAAGGACGATCCATATCTTGCTGGCGCGTTGGCCGCCCAAGCCCGTTACATCGTTACCTATGAGGACGATCTGCTGAAGATGGGCAAACCTTTCGGCATTGAAATCATCCGCCCCGCTGAACTGATTCGCCGCATGGAATAGCTATCAACAGGATTTCCTGGCAAGGTCCCCAGGGAGATTTCAGAATGGCAATTTCCCCGCTTGTCTTCCGGCCGCGCCCACCGCACACTGCGGCCTGGCGATGAACCGGCTCCCCAATATCCTCGGCGCCGCGCTGCTCCTGGCGGCGGCGCATCTGCCGGCGGCTGACATTCTGCCCCCGGGCAACCGCGCCCTCCCGCTCGGCGTCCATGCCCTCACCGGGGGCAAGGTGGTGGTCAAGCCGGGCGAAGTGCTCGAATCGGGGACGGTGTTGATCCGGGACGGATTGATTGAAAAAGTGGGAACCAACGTGGTCATTCCACCGGATGCGCGGGTCTGGGACATGAAGGGCCAGATCATTTACGCGGGTTTCATTGACCCGTATCTCACTTTGGGGAGCAATGCTGCGCCCGCCGCGACGGGCCGGCGCGGAGGGCCTGCGGTGCCGGAGCGGGATGCGGCGTTCCGGGCGGGCGGCCGGTTTTTTGGCGTGACCGGGGATGAGCCGGATCCCGGAAATCCCGGCCCCGGCGCCGATCTTGCCAGCGTGATGCCGGAACACCGCGTGGTGGAGGGTTTTTCGCCGGGCACCAACGCGCTGCAAAGAATGCGTGAAATCGGCTTTACCTCCGGCAATGTCGTTCCCGAAACGGGAATTATCCGCGGCACGAGCGCGTTTGTGGCGCTGTGCGACGGCAATCCCAACAATATGGTGATTCGCCCCGACGTTTTTCAGCATGTGGCCTTCGAGACTGGAGGAGGAGGCGGTTTTCCCGGTTCCCTCATGGGCACGATTTCCGCAGTGCGGCAGAGTTTTTTTTCCGCGCAACATGACGCGCTGGACCGCGCCAATTATGCCGGCGCCCCGCAGGCCCGGCCGCGCCCGCCCTTCAATCCCGCCTGGCAGGCGCTCGGCCCGGCGTTGCGCCGGGAGATGACGGTCGTCTTCGATCCCAGGAGCGCGTTGATGGTGGATCGCGCGGCGCGGGTGGCGCAGGAGTTGGGCTTGAAGATTTATATGGTTTCCAGCGGACAGGAATGGCGCCGGCCGGACCTGGCCAAGGCGACGGGGGTTCCGTTCATTGTGCCGCTTAATTTTCCCGAAGCCCCCAGAATGCCGACCGACGACGACTGGAACTCCGTCACGTTGGACCAACTGCGCGCGTGGGATTGGGCGCCGCAAAATGCGGCGCTGCTGCGCCAGCAGGATCTGGAAATCGCCCTCACCACTTTCGGTCTGGACACCAAGGCCAATTTCCGGAGAAACCTGCGCGCCGCCCTGGACCGCGGCCTTTCCGAGGATGACGCGCTGGCGGCGCTGACGACTGTTCCGGCCAAACTTTGCGGGGTGGACCGGCAGCTTGGCACGGTGGAAGCGGGCAAGATGGCCAACTTGACGGTGGTTTCCGACAAGGGTTATTTCGATTTGGACGCGAAGATAAAATCGGTCTGGATTGACGGCAAATTTTATCGGATTGACACCGATGAAATAAGCGCGGCCGCGGCGGCAGGGACAACCAATGCGGCGACCACCACCACCAATGCCCCCGGACGCGGCCGGGGCAACCGGGGCGGTCGCGGCGCCGCCGCCGCCCGGGAGCTGGCCAAGAAACTCGTGGCCCGTTCTCCCATGGCGGACCATGGCCCGGTCCCTGGCACGCCGCAGGCTTTTTTGCTCACCAACGCCACCGTTTGGACCTGCGGGCCCGAGGGCCGGCTGGAAGGCGCTTATGTGTTGGTTCAAAACGGGAAAATTTCCAGGGTGGGAAAAGGCCTTCCCGCCGGCACCGTGCAGGTTGAAACCAACATTGATCTTCACGGCGAGAACGTCACGCCGGGGATTATTGATTGCCACAGCCACAGCATGATTCTGGGCGGAGTCAATGAATCCGGTTATCCCTCCTCGGCCATGGTGCGCATTGGCGACGTGGTCAATTCGGAATCAGCCAACATTTACGACCAACTGGCCGGCGGGGTGACGGCAGCCCACCTGTTGCACGGTTCGGCCAACCCCATCGGCGGACAGAATTGCCTGATTAAATTGCGCGACGGGGCCAGCCCGGAGGGATTGAAATTTGAGGGCGCCATTGCCAGCATCAAGTTTGCCCTGGGGGAAAACGTCAAACAATCCAACGGCGGCGGCGCCCGAGGCGGCGGGGGCGGCCGCTTTCCCCAATCCCGCATGGGGGTGGAAACCTTTTTCGCCAACCGCTTCATCGCGGCGCAGCAATACTTGAAGAAATGGGACGACTACAACACCGCCGCCAGGGCCGGTCCGGCCGTGCCGCCCGAACGCGACCTGGAACTGGAAGCGCTCGGGGAAGTCCTCCAGGGCAAGCGGCTGATTCACTGCCACTCTTATCGTCAAGACGAAATTTTGATGCTGCTCCGCCTCATGCAGGGTTTTCATGTGCAGATCGGCACTTTTCAACACGTCCTGGAAGGTTACAAAGTGGCCGATGAAATGGCCCAGGCCGGCGTGGGCGGCTCCACTTTCTCCGACTGGTGGGTTTACAAGTTCGAGGTCTATGACGCCATCCCCTACAACGGCGCCCTGATGCATGACCGGGGCGTGGTGGTTTCCTTCAATTCCGATAACGACGATCTGGCGCGACGGCTCTATTCCGATGCCGCCAAAGCCGTCAAATACGGCGGCGTTTCGGAAGAGGAAGCCTTGAAGTTCGTCACCCTCAATCCCGCCAAACAACTGCGCGTGGACAGCCGCGTCGGTTCCCTCGAGCCGGGCAAGGACGCCGACTTCGCCATCTGGTCAAAATCGCCGCTGGATTCCGCCACCGTCTGCCTGGAAACGTGGATCGAAGGCAAAAAGTACTTTGACCGCTCTCTCGCTCCCGCGCGTTGCGAGGCCATGGAAAAAGAACGGCAGGCCCTGCTGGAAAAAGCAAAAGGAACTTCCGCCACCGCCGGGCCGGCCGGCGGCGATGCCGCCGCCCAACAGCAGTTTTTTGAAACCGCCCTCGAAGTGCAGAGCCATTCCGACGAGGAAAACGCGGGGGCGGCCATTCAATGATATGAAAGCGCGGATTTCCCAACACGGCTTCCTCTGGCAACTCATCGTGCTGGCGTTTCTCCTCCTGGCCCGCCCGGGCTTGGCGGAAACGATCCTGCTGAAGAACGCGACCGTTCACACCGTTTCGGGCCAGGTTCTGTCACCGGGCGACGTGCTTCTTGAAAACGGCAAAATTCTCGAAGTCGGCCAGGTCACCAGAACGGCCGACCGCGTCGTTGACCTCAAAGGCCAGCATCTTTATCCGGGGTTGATCGCCCTGAACACCGCGCTGGGCCTGGTTGAAATCGCCGCCGTGCGCGCCAGCAGCGATGAGGCCGATACCGGCCAATTCATTCCCGATGTCCGCTCCTGGATCGCCGTCAACCCGGATTCGGAATTGATTCCCGTGGCCCGCGCCAACGGCATCACCATTGTGGAACCCACCCCGGGCGGCGGCGGCCTGGTGGCCGGCCAGTCTGGATTGATTGCCCTGGATGGCTGGACGAGCGAAAAAATGGCGTTCAAGACACCGGACGCTCTGCATGTTTATTGGCCGGACATGAACATCAGCGCCACGGGCCGGCGCGGCGGCGGCGGTGGCGTTGGCGGTCGCGGCCGCGGCGGGAGAGGCGGCGGCGGCAGCCTGGATGAGCAGGACAAGGAGCGCCTTCTAAGAATCAAGGAATTGGACGATTACTTCACAGACGCCCGCGCCTACGCCCAGGCCCGCGATGCCGGCAAAACCAAGGGCGCTCCCGATCCGGGCCTCAATCCCTCCTGGGAAGCCATGCTCCCCTATGTGCGCGGCCAACTCCCCATCATGGTCCACGCGGAGGACTCCCGCCAAATCAAGGCGGCCCTGAAATGGGCCGCGACCAACGATTACAAAATCATCATCGCGGGCGGACGCGACGCCTGGATGGCGGCCGATCTTTTGGCCAAGGCGAAAGTTCCCGTTATATACGACGGGGTTTATACGATGCCCGCCCGCGATTTCGAACCCTACGATGTCCACTACAAGGCCCCGGAAATCCTTCGTCAAGCCGGCGTGAAGGTGATCTTCAGCATCGGCGCGGGCGGGAAGGAACCCTCCGAAGATCCATCCGCGGTGAGAAACCTCCCTTATGCCGCGGCCCTCGCCGTGGCCTTTGGTTTGCCGGCCGAAGAAGCGCTCAAGGGCATCACCCTTTATCCGGCCCAGATCATGGGTGTGGACGACCGCCTCGGCTCCATCGAGACGGGCAAGGACGCCACCCTGTTTGCCTGCGACGGCGACATTCTGGACCTTCGCGCCAACGTCAAGCATGTCTGGATCGCCGGCCATGAAGTTTCCCTGGAAACCCGCCACACCCGCCTCTACGACAAATATCGCAACCGCCCCAAGCCGTAAGTGAATGCTGTTCTGGGAGAAAAACCGCTGGCTGTGACTCACACTGCTGCGGTTTCAAACAGGCTTGGCTGCACATGCCTGGGCCATTCCTTGTTTAGCTCCCCGGGTTTGGCGTCGAAATTGAACACCAGCGCCTCCACCACGGACTTCCGATTCTCCTCTTTGGCGCCGGAGTGGTAGAAGTGATCCCTGGTGACGATGTTGAACTTGCTCCAGTACTTGGACACCATTTCGTTTGCCCGGTAGTCGTTATGGTGCCAGGTTGAGAGGATGAACCAGGCTGGCGTTTGGGAGAGCAACTCGCAAAGCTTGGCTTCGTTTTCTTCCGTCCAACCGTTGTAATAATCGACGTACCGGCCGTAATACGGCGGGTCGCAGTAAATCACATCGCCCTCGCGGGCCAACTGGATCACATCCTCGAATCCTTTGTTCAGGAATTGCCAGCCGGGTTTGATCTGCACCAGGCAGTTCCTTACTTGGTTGACGATCTTTGTGATGTAGGCTCCCCGGAACCGGTCCGGCTTCTGGCAAAACGGGATATTCCATAACCCCTTTTTGTTGAACCTCATCATGCCATTAAAGCCGGCTCGCGACAGGAAGAGCAGGTCCAGAGGCTCGAAGAAAGTATTGAATCGCTTTCTGACCAACCGGAAGTGGGCGTAGCCTTTGTCATCTGCCTGGCGCAGCTGTTCCGCCTCCTTTTGCAGGAACTCCTTCACAATGCGTGGCGTGATCTTGCCGCTCTGTAGTCCCGAGTAGAATCGGATAATGTGTGGATTGGAGTCGCTCAGGATAGCCCTCTCGAAGCCCATGTTGAACCCCACCACGCCAGTCCCCAGGAATGGTTCAATCCACCGCCCCTCGTGAGACGGGACAAAGTCCCGTATCCATGGCACCAGTTTGGTTTTGATGCCCTGGCTCTTAATTGGAGGGACCATGACTTTCTTGGCCATAGGCTAGTGGCGGGTCTTGGTGATTACGCGGTTGATCAGGCTCGCATCGCCCTTTTTGAATTCGACGAAATCCCGGAGCTTGGTGATCGGAACGGCCTTGCCGCGCTTCTTCATGGTGGTCACTTTGTAGTTCATCCAGTATTCATCGAACCAATCTTCCCCAAGTTTGGCGAACACGCCATTGCCTTTGAGAATGTCCTCAATCCAAGTAATCGAGCCGATATTAGCCGTATTGCCGCTGCCCTGCTTGTCGCTGGCCAACTCCCACTTCTCGCAGGCAAAGAATTGGAAGTCTTTGATGACGGACGTGATGCTGCGCAGGCTCTCGACCTTCACCACACGGCGATGTCCCAGAGTTTCCTTTGGTGTCGTTTCGTCGGCGATCTCTTTTGCCATCACGACCTTGGTTTCGTCGATTTTTTCGGAGTCTGACCGGGTGTAAATGATGCCCAGGCAGAAGTGACCGGAGTATTCAGCGTAGGGGTACTGGATATTTTTCTTCTTCGTCCGCTCCTTGAAGTACGCCCCGTGGCTGCCCAGGGTGAACCCATTCACATGCCCTGGGAATTCCGGGTCCCTGTAGGTGGTCTTCAAGTCAAGGGCGAACTTCACCCGCGGGTCGCTGGTTTTCACGAAGCTAATGTCCGGGTAATAGTTCTGGTGCGTGGTCAAAACGATGGAGCAACCATTTTCCTCGGCGAATTCAAGGATTTTGGGGAACAGGTGGATTTCAAGGACTTTGGACACGATCTTTGTGTCAGAGGAGATTGTGAAGATCGTCTTGTAAATATCAATGAAGCCCTTGACCGTCCACTGGCCGTCGCCCCCCTGGACGTAAGTCTGTAGTTCCTTAACGAACTCCACCAGCCTGGTCTTGAACGCAAGCTTTTCCCGTTCCCGATCTTCCTTCGTCAGGTTCATGTCCGCGACAGTAGCACGCAAGCAAACTGCGAACAAGGGAAATAGGCTTGAACCGTCGGCGAGTTTCATCTTCGTACCGCTGGAAAAGACTCGAGCCGATCCCCCCAGTTTGACACCGCGCCATTCTCTCCGTACCTTGCCTGCATGTTCGAATTGTCCGCCCCCTACCAGCCGGCCGGAGACCAACCCGAGGCCATCGCCCGGCTGACCGAAGGCGTGCGCTCGGGCGCCAGACAGCAAACCCTCGTCGGCGTGACCGGCTCGGGCAAAACCTTCACCGTCGCCAACGTCATCCAAGCCGTCCAAAAGCCGACCCTCGTCATTTCCCACAACAAAACCCTCGCCGCCCAGCTCTACGCCGAATTCAAAAGTTTTTTTCCAAAAAACGCCGTCGAGTATTTCGTCAGTTACTTCGATTACTACCAGCCCGAAGCCTACATCCCGCGCGCCGACACCTTCATTGAAAAAGATTCGAGCATCAACGAGGAAATCGAGCGCCTGCGCCTTTCCACCATGAGTTCCGTGCTGACCCGCCGCGATGTCATCGTCGTGGCCAGCGTCTCCTGCATTTACGGCATCAGCAGCAAGGAGGATTACGAGGCGCTCATCCTGCAAGTCCGCGCCGGCATGGAGCTTTCCCGCGACCTTTTCCTCTGCCGCCTGGTGGATTTGCAATACTCCCGCAACGACATCGCTTTCGAGCGCGGCCAGTTCCGCGTGCGCGGCGACGTGGTGGAACTGCGCCCCGCCGGGACGGAGGACGGTTTGCGCGTCGAGTTTTTCGGGGAAGAAATCGAGCGCCTCAGCCGCTTCGATCCGCTGACCGGCGAAACCTCCGAAACCCCGCCGGCCGTCATCATTTTCCCCGCCAAACAATTCGTCACCCCCAACGACAAAATCAAACGCGCCCTCCTCGGCATTCGCGAAGAAATGGGCGGCCGCATCGCCGAGTTTGAAGCCCGCGGCAAATTGATTGAAGCCCAGCGCATCAAAATGCGCACCGAGTACGACCTGGAAATGATGGAGGAAATGGGTTTTTGTTCCGGCATCGAAAATTATTCCCGCCATCTGGGCGGACGCCCGCCCGGCTCCCGTCCCGGCACGCTGCTCGATTTTTTCCCCAAGGATTATCTCATGATCGTGGACGAGTCCCACGCCACCGTCCCGCAAATCGGCGGCATGCATGCCGGAGACAAGTCGCGCAAAACCGTTCTGGTCGAACACGGCTTTCGTTTGCCCAGCGCCCTGGACAATCGCCCGCTTGAATTCTCCGAATTCCAATCGCTCCAGGGCCAGACCATTTACGTCAGCGCCACCCCGGCCGAGCAGGAAATCCAGTGGTCCGGGGGCCGGGTCGTCGAGCAAATCGTCCGCCCCACCGGCCTGATTGATCCCAAAGTCACCGTCAAACCGCTCAAGGGCCAGATTGACGACCTGATGGAAGAAGTCCGCACGCGCGCGGAAAACAAAGAGCGCACGCTGGTCACCACGCTGACCAAACGCTCGGCCGAGGAATTGACCGATTACCTGCGCGATCTGGGCGTCAACGTCCGCTACCTGCACAGTGAAATTGACGCCATCGAACGCGTCGAAGTCCTCCGCGCCTTGCGCAAGGGCGAATTCGATGTCCTCATTGGCATCAATCTTTTGCGCGAGGGCCTGGACCTTCCCGAAGTCTCCCTTGTCGCCATTCTCGACGCCGACAAGGAGGGTTATCTGCGCAGCGCCACCAGTCTCATCCAGACGGCCGGCCGCGCCGCCCGCCACATCAACGGCGAAGTCATTCTCTACGCCGACGTGCTGACCCAAAGCATCCGCAAATTCCTGGCCGTGACCGAATACCGCCGTCAAAAGCAGATCGCCTACAACCAGCAACACCACATCACCCCGCGCAGCGTCAGCCGCGCGGTGGAAGACAGCCTGGCGGTCTATCAAAGCGCCCGGGACAAGGCCGAAATGATCCTCCGCGAAGTCAGCGGCAACCTGGACCTCAGCCAGACCGTGCTTGATTTGCAGGGAGAAATGCTGGAGGCCGCCAACAACCTCCAATTTGAAAAGGCCGCCCTCCTCCGCGATCAAATCCGCGAACTCAAGCGCGGCCTGGCCGGCGAAGCCGCTCCGGCCGGGAAAGCTGCCCATCCGCCAGTCACCTACAAGTCCCCCCGCCGCGGAAAAAAGCAGCGCGCCTGATGGGACTCATCCTTATCCATTTCAAAGTCAGGGGAATGTTTGTCAAGGGAATGGGAAGGAGCATCTTCCGGATTATTCCCCTGACATTCATTCCCCTGACATTCCTCCGTCCGACCCGACCCATCCGCCCAATCCTGCGGATGCCTTCCATTTTGCATTTTGCATTTTGCATTTTGCATTTATGATTGGCCCCGCCAATGATGCATTTTTAATTTATGGCTGAGAGCAAAAAACACGTTTACGACGAGAGCAAGATAAAGACGCTCTCGTCCCTGGAACACATCCGCCTGCGCACCGGCATGTACATCGGCCGCATCGGCGACGGCTCCCATTGCGATGACGGCTGCTACATCCTGATGAAAGAGATCGTTGACAACGCCGTGGACGAATTCATCATGGGCTACGGCAAGGAGGTGCAAATCAACATCGAGGGCAACACCGTCAGCGTCCGCGATTTCGGCCGCGGCATCCCGCTGGGCAAGGTGGTGGATTGCGTTTCCAAAATCAACACCGGCGCGAAATATAACGACGACGTGTTCCAGTTCAGCGTCGGCCTCAACGGCGTCGGCACCAAGGCCGTCAACGCCCTGTCCAAGGAATTCCTGGTGCGCAGCTATCGCGAGGGCGAATTCGTGGAGGCCTCCTTTAAGACCGGCAGACTGAAAAATGAAAAAAACGGCAAGGCGGCGGGGGAACCGGATGGAACCTTCATCCGCTTCGTGCCCGACCCGGCGATTTTCAAAGAGACGCAGTTCCGCCCGGAATGGGTGGAACGGCGCCTGCGCCATTACAGCTACCTCAACAGCGGCCTCAAGCTCATCTACAACGGCCAGACTTTCGTCTCGCGCAACGGCCTGTTGGATCTGGTGCTGGAGGATTTGCGCGCGGACAACGCCGAACCGATTTACCCGCCGCTCCATTACGCGGGCAAGACGCTGGAGTTTTGCTTCACCCACAGCAACAGCCGTTACGGCGAAACTTTTTTCTCCTTCGTCAACGGCCAGTACACCAGCGATGGCGGCACCCACCTGAGCGCCTTTCGCGAGGGCCTGCTCAAGGCCGTCAATGAATTCGCCAAGGGCAAATTCGAGGGCGACGACGTGCGCGAGTGCATGATCGGCGCGGTTTCCATCCGCCTCAAAGACCCGGTGTTTGAATCGCAAACCAAAAACAAGCTCGGCAACACCGAAATCCGCTCCGATCTGGTCAACACCGTACGCGAGGAATTGCTCCATTTTTTCAACCGCAACAAGGAGGTCGCGGAAAAAATCATGGCCAAAGCCGAGGACACCCGGCAGTTGCGCAAAGAATTGCAGGAGGTGAAGAAACTGGCCCGTGAGCGCGCCAAGGCCATCACGCTGCGCATCCCCCAGCTCAAGGACTGCAAACTTCATTTTGACAAGGCCAGGGGCAAGGGCCGCGGCTCCATGATCTTCCTCACCGAAGGGCAGTCCGCCGCCGGCTCCATCGTCAGTTGCCGCGACGTCACCACCCAGGCGATTTTCGTGCTCAAAGGCAAGCCCCTCAACGTCTGGGACCTCAAGCGCGACATCGTCTATCGCAACGACGAGATGTACAACCTGATGCGCAGCCTGGACATCGAAGACAACCTGGAGGGCCTGCGCTACGAGAAAGTGATCCTGGCCACCGACGCCGACGTGGACGGCCTGCACATCCGCAATTTGCTCATCACCTATTTCTTCCGCTTTTTCGAGCATCTCGTCCATGACGGCCATCTTTTCGTGCTGGAAACGCCGCTCTTCCGCGTGCGCAACCGGGAGCAAACCATTTATTGCTACAGCGAGGCCGAGCGCGACGCGGCCGTGGCCAGGCTCGGTCAAAGCGCCGAGATCACCCGTTTCAAGGGCCTGGGCGAAATCACTCCGTCCGAATTCAAACAATTCATCGGCGACCAAATGAGATTGAGCCAGGTGGAATACGCCGCCAAGCCCGATGCCGCGGGGATTCTGGGGTTTTACATGGGCAAAAACACCCCCGAGCGCAAAGACTACATCATGGAAAACCTCGTCGTGCCGGTGGAGGATTGACCGCCGAATTCCTCAATGTCACTTGCACCCAGGCCGTGTCCTGATAAACTAAAATTATGAGCAGCAAAGAAATCGCCGTGGCTCTGATAGGCAAATTGCCGGAGGAAGCAACGTTGATGGATATCGCCCAGGAAATTGAGTTGGTTGCCGGCATCCGTCAAGGAACCGAGGAGCTTGACCGGGGCGAAGGACTGACCGCAGAAGAGGTGCGGAAGCGGATCTCACAATGGGCCAAAACGATAGAGTGATCGTCGTACCGACAGCGTGGTGGATCACCTGTGAGTGAACGGATGTTGAACTATGTCAAACAAGAGGCAAACGACGGGTGAAGATTATCCGGAAGCGGCTTTAAAACACTGTGACGATGCGCGCCGTCTTCTTTCAGGAAACCGGCCCGATGGTGCTGCTTATCTGGCGGGTTATGCGGTTGAGTGTTCCTTAAAGACATTGATACAGGTCGAACAGGGCCACGCGAATCCACTATTTAACCACGATTTGAATAGCCTAAGCACTAATGCGGTTCATCTGGCCGCCCAGCCCACTAACAGGACAGTTCGCTATTTTACTCAACCGACCACCATAACGACTTTGCGTTACGGAAAGCCTCCAGCAGAATGGACGGAAATTTTGCGGTATTTCCCAGATGGAACCATACCTCAAACCACGGCCCAACAATGGGTAGAAGAGGCTGAGCGACTTTACATCGAGATAATTGGTGAACTCAAAAAAGACGGAGAGATTTGATTATGAGTTTTAAACATCATGATGAGGCCCGCAAGGATGTCATCGAAGCCTGTGCCAAACTGTTGAGCAACTTCCCGACAAGCAAAGCCGTCTTGCTTGACGATCTCTATGGCAAGTATCGCTTGATACTCTGGCCGGGAGAGGAACCCTCCGAGGATTTGGCAGAGAGGTCAAGAACCGCTTTGGCAGAGGCCGCACCAAGCTATTGGTCGGACCAGATTTGGATCGTGACCTCAGAGACTTCCAAGCTCGACCAACAAATCTACGACGGAGCTTGGGAGGAGGGTCGCGCTTGGCCAGCAGAGCCTCGTTTGAGGATGGCCGAGCGACACCGCAGCAAGACCGCATGGTTCACTGACCTCTCGGAACCGCCTTGGAAGCCAAGCCGCATAACTGGTTCGATTCAGCCTCCAATCGTGGTTTTCTATTCATTTAAGGGCGGAGTCGGGCGCACCACCAGCCTTGCCTCATTCGCTCTTCAGCGCGCGCGGGCGGGGGAACGCGTGGTTGTGATTGATGGTGACCTTGATGCACCAGGGGTGGGAAATCTCTTGTCTCCTGACGAACCGGGAACCAGTTCCCCTTGGGGCGTCGTGGATTATCTGCTCGAACGTCCTGGGATTCATGACGTCGCTTTAAGCGAATATTACCACAGTCTGCGCCGCGAATCAGTGGCTGGTGGCCAAGGAGAGATTCTGGTGTTTCCAGCAGGGGTGATCAATGCCGACTATCTGGGGAAGCTCGCAAGGGCCGACTTTGAACCGACTAAAAATAGCTTGCCGACTCCCTGGCCTCAGTTTCTGGAGCACATCAGGCAGGAGTTGAAACCGGACTGGATTTTGATGGACTCGCGTGCAGGGTTGGGGGAGTCTGCCGGAATGTTTCTGGGCGGGGTCGCCCACCTGCACATTTTGTTCGCGACCTCTAGCGAACCGAGTTGGCAAGGGCTTGAACTCGTTCTGGAGCGCCTTGGCGCTGACCGCGTGCGGGCAGGCAAACCACAGGCCGGGTGCCTACTGGTTGAAGCCATGATCACGGAAGACAAAACGAGAGCGAAAACGGTGAAGGAAGACTTTAATCGGAAGGCACAAGATGAATTCGAAAGCCACTATTACGCTCCGGATCCAACTGAAGAAGATGAAGATGCAATGTGGTTCGTTCGAGATTCTGCCGCAAAAGATGCGCCTCACAGGCCCGTGCCGATCTCATATCAGCAGAGTCTCGCCCACTTCGAAAACCTGGACGATGTAGTTCCGTCTTTGTTAACTGACGAATATCAACTGCTGGACCAGCGCATTCGCGAACGATTCCCGGAGGCCTTACAATGAGCAAACTATCTGAAGCTGAGCGCGACGTATTACTCCGCGGACTGTCCGATATGGGTGCGGGCCAAGCGGAGAGTGAGAATGCCGAAATGTTCTGTCAACGATTCCATCCGGTGCCGGAGCACGTCCGCGCATTTGCGCCAGACTCAACGTTGGTCATTGGGGAGCGCGGCTCCGGCAAGTCGGAACTTTTCCGAGCGGCGGTCGAGTTCGATCTGCTGCAACCTATCTCCGCTTTTGCTCCCAGCGTTCGGTTGCCGCCATTGGAGAAAGGAAAAACTCAGTGGATTCAAGGGTATCCTGTCGGAGCTGGTTTTCCTGCTCCCGCAGGATTGCAGCGCTTTATAGGCGGAGACAAATCGAAGCCAGGCGAAGTGCAAAATCTTTGGTTCGCGTACTTGCTTCGCAGTTTGAAGCCGCATCTCGCCCAGCAAGATACACAAGCGCTTGCAGACCTGCTCGCCCCTCAAGGGGCCGAAATTTCGCGAATTATGGAGGCCTTCTCTAAGGCGGAGGAAGCAGCAGTCCTTGCGATAGACCGACTTGACCAAACCCTCTTAAGTGAAGGACGCTGGATTTTCATCGGCTATGATGAATTAGACACGCTTGGCGGGTATGACTGGCGAGTCATGGGCGAAACTATTTCGGGCTTGGTCAGTTTCTGGGCTTCTTACTTGCGACGTTGGCGACGCGTCCGGGCTAAGATTTTCATGCGGACAGACTTGTTCCGGCGCAACACCGCTGGCCCGAGCGCCGATCTCCCCAAGCTTGCGGCTAATCGCGCAGACCTTTATTGGAGCGACAAGAACCTTTACGCGATGCTGGTGAAGAGAATTGCGAACACGTCAGAGCAATTGCTGCAATATTGTCAATCTGCCAATATATCATTCAAGGAACCCCATCCCAAGTTCGGCGGGGTTCCAAATATCGAGCGAGCCGAAGCTGCGCAACCGTTGGTGAACCGCATGATTGGTCAATACATGGGCGCGAATCAAAACAAGGGGCTGACATTTAACTGGCTGCTGGATCATATTCGCGATGGGCAGGACAAGGCATACCCTCGGGCTTTGGTGAGGTTGATTGAGCAGGCCGCCATGAACGAGTTGGAGAGTCCAAAAGCAGCACGCGACCATTTGTTACATCCGACTTCAGTTCGCCGGGCCATTGATGAGGTGTCCAAACTACAGGTCAAGCAGGCTGTCAGCAATGAATGGCCTTGGTTGGATGGTGTCAAGCATCGCATTCAAAGCGAGTCGGTCCCTATGAGTCGTCGAGAGTTGGAGAACTTGCTCCGCAGAGACTGGGACAAACCGTGGAGCCAGGTTCAGGACGTGCGCCCTCCAGCCGATGACGCGCGAAATCTTGTCAATTATCTTGTGGAACTCGGTATCATGCGTGAGCGTGGAGGTGACCGTCTGGATGCCCCGGACTTGTATCAATCGGGGTTGGGCTTGACGCGGAAAGGTGGGGTGAGACGCTATTAACCTAAAGCGCAGAAGCATGCTCTAGGCAATCAACTTGGATATCCGCTGCCCGCTGGAAGGCCGCGATGATGAGCCAGAAGACTCTCCCAATCTGCAATTTTGAATCATGGCATCTAAACGCAAACTACAAGATCAAACGCAACCGGCCCAGCAGTCTCAGCCCGCGCCGCTTGCCGCGCCGAAGCCTGGCGAAGGGGGGTCCACGCCTCCGCCCCAAGGCACTCAATCCCAGCCCAATGGCAGCTCGCACGTCCAGGCCGAGCAGGTTGACCTCGCGCCGCACCGGCCGTTCGTGCCGGGAAAAATTGATCTCGCGCTGCACAAACGCGTGGACCGCAGTTTCCTGGACTACGCCTCCTACGTCATCCGCGACCGCGCCATTCCCAAGTTGTCCGACGGCCTCAAACCGGTGCAACGCCGCATCCTCTGGGCCATGCATGAAAGCGATGACGGACGTTTCACCAAGGTGGCCAATGTGCGGGGCGACGCCACCAAATACCATCCGCACGGCGATGCTTCCATTGACGCCGCCCTGGTGGTGCTGGCCAACAAACGCTATCTCATCGAAGGCCAGGGGAATTTTGGCAACCTCCATACCGGCGATCCCGCCGCCGCGCCCCGCTACATTGAATGCCGCCTCACCGAACTGGCGCGCACCGAGTTGTTCAACGATGCGCTCACGGAATTTGTCCCCAGCTACGACGGCCGAAAAAGGGAGCCCGTCGCGCTGCCCAGCAAACTTCCCCTCCTGCTCATGCTGGGGACCGAAGGCATCGCGGTCGGCATGTCGTGCTGCATCCTGCCGCACAATTTCCCCGAATTGCTCCAGGCGCAGATCGCCATTCTGAAGAAACAGCCGTTCAAAGTGCTGCCCGATTTCCAAACCGGCGGGCTGATGGACGCCCGCGAATACCGCGACGGGGCCGGCCCGATCAAGGTGCGCGCCAAAATCAAAGTCAAGGACGCCTCCACCGTCGTCATCAAGGAAATCCCCCCCAACACCACCACCGAAACGCTGCTCGCCTCCATCGAAGACGCCTCGCGCAAGGGCAAGATCAAGGTCAGGAGCATCAGCGATTTCACGGCGGAAGAGGTGGAAATCGAAGTCAAGGCCCCAAGCGGCGTCACCGCGGAACAATTGGTGGACGCCCTTTACGCCTTCACGGATTGCGAAACCACCCTCTCCAGCCGCCTGGTGGTCATCCGCGACAACCGCCCGGTGGAGATGACGGTCTCGGAGGTGTTGCGGGAAAACACCGCCCAACTCGCCGCCACGCTCAAGCGCGAGTTGGAGTTGCGGGAAAACCAGCTCCAGCAGGAGCTTCATGCCAAAACGCTCGTGCGCATCTTCATCGAAAATCGTATTTACAAGACCATCGAGCCATGCCGCACCAACGAAGCCGTGGTCCAGGCCGTGCAGGACGGTTTCAAACCGTTCCGCCGCCAGATGTACCGCCAGCTTGCCGCCGGGGACATCGAGATGCTGCTGGGCGTGCGCATCCGCCGTATTTCGCTCTTTGACATCAACAAACATCGCGAGGAGATGGACCAGGTCAAGGCCGATTTGGCGCAGACCCGCGGGCACCTCAAAAATGTCACCAAGTACGCCATCGCGCATCTGGAGGCGCTCCTGGAAAAATACGGCCCGCTCTATCCGCGCCTGACCAAGTCCAGCCGCTACGACGAGGTGGACGCGCGCGAGGCCGCCTTCAAGGCCTTCAAAGTGGCCTACGACCGCGAGTCCGGCTACGTGGGCCACAAGGTTTCCGGGGAGGAATTCAAACTGGACTGCACCAGGTTTGACAAGCTGCTGATGGTGTTCAAGGACGGCCACTACAAGGTGGTGGAGCTTCCGGAAAAAATGTTCGTCGGGCCGGACATGGTTTTTTGCGGGCTGCCCGAACGCGAACGGGTGATGACCCTGGCCTACACCAATCGCGACGCCAGCTATCTGAAACGGTTCACCTTCGGCGGAACGATTTTGAACAAGGAGTATTTCTGCATTCCACCAAAGTCAAGAATACTGTTCTTTGAGCCGGAAACGCCGGCGGAGCTGTTCATCCGCTACAAGGCGGCGCCCTATCAAAAGATCAACCAGCAAACCTGCCAGCCGTCGCAGGTGGAAGTCAAAGGCCCCAAAACGCGCGGTCGGCAGATTTCCATCAAGGAAGTCGCCGCCATCAACAGCAAGCCCCCGCGCGGCTGGGACCCGGAGGCGGCGACGACAAAATTGGAATTCGTATGAGAACCGGCCCTGTAACGCCGGCGCTGTGCGCCGATTCCATTTCCTCTCCCTACGAGGTGGGGAAAGGCCAGGGAGAGGGGTTCATTCCATCCAATGGCGGGTGCCGGCTTAACCGCCGAAGTGCCGAACAAAAGCACCCAAACCGCCGAGTTTTGCAATCTTGCGCTGCACTTCCCGGTTGATTTCCTTTTCGATGCGGGCGCGGTCCTTTTCGGAAGCCCTGGCCAGTTCGCCGGCGCGAGCCTGGCGCAGTTCGCCGGTCAGGCGCTCGATCTCCTGCTTTGGCACGGCATAACCTGGCGGCACGATTGGTCTCATGAATTTGCCATTCATTTTAGACAAGATTTGGCGCGAGTAACGTCTTAAATTAAAGAGATGGGATCATCGCCCGACATCGAACGCCTTTACGACAAGCACGCCCCCGCCCTGTTCGCCTTCCTCCTGAATCTGCTGCGCAACGAAGCAGACACTTTCGATGTCATGCAGGAATTGTTCATCAAGCTGGGCCGGCGTCCGGCCTTGTTGGAGGGCGTGCGCGAGGAACGCGGCTTTGTGCTGCGGCTGGCCCACAACGCCGCCATTGACTTGATTCGCCGGAACGACGCACGGGAAAGGAATTACGACCAGCTCGCCCGCGAACAGATCTCGCTCTTCGCCAAAAGTCCCGATCCTGACGAACAAATCTTCCGCGAAAAACTGGCGGAAGCCCTCGGCGAGCTTCCCCCCGACCAGCGCGCCGTCGTCCATTTAAAGCTCTGGGAAAAGCTCACCTTCGAGGCCATTGCCGAAACCCTGGAAATCCCCCTTAACACCGCCGCCAGCCGGTACCGCTACGGATTAGACAAATTGCGCGACCGGCTGCGTCCCCTCTATGACGAAATCAAATGAACGCCGATTTTGAAAGTAAACTGCAACGCCAGCCCCTGCGCGAACTCCCCCGCGACTGGCGCGCTGAGATCCTTGCCGCCGCCTCTGTTCCCCGCCCCTCCGGCCTCCGACCTGTTCACCCTAGCTTCGGCGGCGTTGGAAGCCCTGGCCAAGGAATCTCCACCTGGCCCTCGTTGCGAGCCTGGGCGGCGCTGGCGGCGGTGTGGGTTGTCATCTTCCTGCTCCACGTTGCCGCTCCAGACGAGCCGCGGCTCGCCCGTAATTCCCCGGCGATGACACTACAGTCTTTCGCCAGATTGCATGAACAAACGCTGATGATGGCGCAATTCCCCGGCCAATCCGAGGCCGGCGAACCTCCCGTGGCCCTGCCAGCCTTGCCAAAGCCACGGAGCGAAATGCCGCGCAAACAACTTATCGGCTGACCCCTGAATTTATGGAAACTCCCGCCCTCACACCACCCGCCCGTCAAGGACTCTTTCGCCGTTTGTTTAGCTGGCGCGCCGTGCGCAAGGTTCTTTTCCTTATAGCGGCATTGTTCACCCTGGCCGCCCTGCTGGTTGCCGAGGAAAACTGGCGCGGCTCCCGGGCTTGGGCGAATTACAAGCGTGAAATGGAGGCAAAAGGCGATCATTTCGACGTCGCCCGCCTGATTCCGCCCAAAGTCCCCGACGACCAGAATTTTGCCATGACGCCGTTTCTCGCGGCGGCGTTTGCTCTGCCAGCGGGAGATGCGAGCCTGCCGCTAAAGAACGTGACGAATCGAAATGGAGACTATTATGCCGCCGCCAATCGCGGCACCAATATTTCGCCTCCGTGGTTCGATCGCCCTGTCAACCGCCCGCCTCACCCGTTGGGATGGAACTATGGAATGGCCGGGGATTTGAACGGCTGGGCCGCGACGATCCGGGGCACAAATTCGGCCCGGCCCGCCGCCGAAATCACCGACCCGGTCCAGGCCGCGACCATTGTTCTTGACAATTTGAAGGACTGCGAACCCACGCTGGCGGAACTCCAATCCGCCGCCGCCCGCCGCTTTTCCCGGTTTAACATACCTTATGAGGAATGGGACAAGCCGGAGGTCGGGGAAATGGTGATGCAGCATTTTGTCCAGTTGAAGTGGCTGTTTAGGTTTCTAACTTTGCACGCTCAAGCCGAAATGGTTTCGGGCCAGACCAACCTGGCGCTCAAAGACCTCAACGTAATGTTCCGCCTTGACGATGGCCTGAAGGACGAACCGCTGCTCATCTCGCAGTTGGTGCGAATGGCCTGCACCGCGCTTATGTTGCAACCCGTCGGCGAGGGGCTGGCGGAGCATCGTTGGTCTGACGAGCAACTGCAAGTTTTGCAGGAACGCCTGCAAAAGACCGATCTGCTCGCCTCAACCGTCCTGGCCTTGTATGGGGAGCGCGACATTTGCGTGAATCTGAAGTTCGACCAAGGCTACATGATGCCGCGCGGCTGGAATCGTCTTGAACAACTCAACCTCAATCGTGCCTTCAATCAAACGGTGTTGCCCCGGATTGACCTGGCGGCGAGAGAGATCAACCCCAGCGTCAATCATTCGATGGATCTGGCTGTTCAAACATCCTATCAAGGAACGTGGTTCAGCGCCTTCCTTCACCATCACATCATGGCGGACATGATGCTGCCCGTCTTCGGGCACGTCGGACAAAAAGCCGCGCTGGCGCAAAGCCAGGTGGACATGGCCATGGTGGCGTGCGCCTTGGAACGCTGCCGGCTGGCCCAAGGCCAATACCCCGAAGACCTCAATGCCCTGGTCCCCCGTTTCGCCGCCGCCCTGCCCCATGACATCATCAACGGCCAGCCTCTCAAATACCGGCGCTCGGAAAACGGCCGGTTCATCCTCTACTCGGTTGGCTGGAACGAAAAAGATGACGGCGGCGTGGTGGCCGCCAGCAAAGACAATCCACTCACGCAGGACCAGTTGCAAGGCGACTGGGTGTGGCAGTACCCGGAAAAATCCTAAGCCGGCCCCGGCCCGTCATAGGCTCCGAGAAGGACCATTTGGAAAAAGCCGCTGAACTCCAACGCCGACAGGGTGCGCGCCTCCGCCGCGGTCAGCTTCCCCGGGGGGACCGGTTCCAACTCGGGCCGGCCCAGCTTCACCCAACAGCCCACGCGCACGTCGTTTAAAACCTGCAGCAGCCATTCCATCTGCTCGGCGGTGAGGGTGAAGCGGAACTGGTCCGGCGCTTCCAGCCGGAAACGGCCGGGGGTGGCAAAGAACTTTTCCAGTTTGCCCATGTGGTCGCAGCGCCGCTGCGCCATCGCTTCTTCCAGCAAGGATTGTTCGGCTTTGATTTCTTCGGCGTCCCCCTGGGTGATCTGGTGATAGCCCGAATCCAGTTGCGGATAAAACTTCAGGATGCCCAGCAGCCATTCCAACTCCTGCTTGTTAATTTGGAAAACAAAGGCGGCGGGGCCGTTGCCGCTTTTCTGGGAACGAATGAATTTCATTCCTCGCGTTCCATGGTGGCCTGCAGGCCGTAGCCTTGCAGTTGATGAACGTAATGCTCGGCCTTTTCAAAAGTCTCCCGCACCAGCGCGCTTTTGCCCGCCTGATGGACCTGCATCATGTGGCGCTCCGCCCGCGCCCTGGGCCAGCCGAAGACGATTTGAAAAACGTGCGTCACATAGACCATTAAGTTGACAGGATCATTCCAGCAAATCACCACGTAACCGCGGTCCCGCAGTTCGCGAGGATCGGTTTTCTCTTTCTTCCCCGTTTTGGGCGGAGCGATGGGCGCAGCCGTCTGAGACATGCCGCCAATATACCAACAATCCGCCTCTTGCGCCAGCCGGGAAAAACGCGGCGAATGGAAATGGAGAAATATGTTGAATTTAACCGCCAGCGCGGCGTCCATAAGAACAGACGGAACACATTATGAAAAAACTATTTCTCGCCTTGCTTGGAATCGCCGGAGCCAGCCTCGCGGCGCAAGCCCAGTCGGAGGGCATTACCTACTACCTGCCAGCGGACACCCGTCCCATGATTGTGGGAGGCGCGGCGCCGGTCTATGCTCAACCTGTTTATGCCCAGCAAGTTGCATACGTTACACCGGTCCAATATGAGGCGCCGGTGCAATACGTCGCGCCAGTCCAGTACAATGCGCCAGCCCAGTACAATGCCCCGGTGCAATACAACGCGCCGGTGCAATACAACGCGCCGGTCCAGTACAATGCTCCGGTCGCCGTGAACGCGCCGGTGTATTACACCACCGACCCCTGCCAGGCGGAACCGGTATATTACGGTCCGACCGATTGCGTTGATTACTCGGCTTCGACTGTTCAGGTCATTGTCTTCGGCCAGGGCCAGGCGCGCCAGCAGGGCTACAGCTTCGGGGCGCGGCGTTGATCGGCCAGATTTGTCTCCGGCCTGTTTTGGATGGCCCCTAGGTAGGGCGGGCAGTCCGCTGCCCGCCGCGGCGCGCACGGAGTGCGCGCCCGGCCAACCGGGACTGCGGCGTGAGTTAAATCGAATTCAGCCATTTCCAAACCCGCAATGCTTCCAGCACGCTCCACGCCTGGGCGTCGCAACCGCGCGGTTGATGAGGAGCGTCGCCATCCAGGATTTCCGGCAACTGGCCCAGGCAACCGCCCATCATAAGACGGTCCATGCCGGCGAGATAAGCTTTGGCGGCGGCGACCGCGGCGGGCGACGAATCCCAGGCCCGCGCCAGCGCTTCACAGGCCGCCGGAAGCGTCCAGACCCAGGCGGTGCCGTTGTGATAGGCCGGTTTGCGCCGGCTGTCCTCGTCTCCTTCGTATCGGCCCTGATACGGCTCGCGCGGCTCGCCCAGAAGCCGGCCGTCGGGAAGGCGAATTTCCAGCGGCGGCCAGACGGGCAGCGGCGCCAGTGTGCGCAGCGCGCCCGGGACAAACAAAAAGCGCAAAGCCGCCTCCACCGCCCGGCGCGCCGGCGTTCCCGTGACAAAACCAAAGGCAATGGCCGGCAAATAATTGCTGCGCAAGGCGTTGTCCGGAACGGCGGCGGCGGCGGATTGGCCGGGTTTGGCGATCAGCAGGTCGGCCAGGTAACCCGGCTCCTCCAGCCAGAAGAATTTTTTCAAGGATTCCTCCGCGCGATCCGCCAAAACGCCCCACGGTTCACCGGCGGGCTTGGCGCCGAGGCGCTCGATCTGACGCAAAAGGCGGATCCACAAGACCTGGATTTCCACCGGATAACCTTCCCGCGGCGTGCAGGCGGGGAAATTGGTGTCCATCCAGGTGAAATGGGGCGGACTCCAGATCAGGGCCGAGGCGGGGTCCATGCGGATGCCGTTGGCGGTCCCGCGCGCGTAACCGTTGCCGATTTCCGCGAGCACGTCCGCAATGGCGCGGCCGTTCGGGCCGGCGGTTCTGTCATATATATTTTTATTCCGTTGCGCCGCCTCCTCGCACGCCACTCCATACCACAACGGCGCGTCGGAAGTGTCGCGATCGGAGGCGTCTTCGCCATGGATGGTGTTGGGCATCAGGCCGCCGGAGGAGAATCGGCCGAAGGTGACGAGCAAATCCTCGACTTCGGAAACCATGCCCGCCGCCAGCAAGCCGCGCGCGCCGATCAGCGTATCGCGGCCCCAATCCAGAAACCACGGGTAGCCGGCGATGAGGGTGCGTCCCGCCCCACGGCGCACCACATACGCGCGCGAGGCCAGAGTCAGTTGCCGTCCGAAGGCGTCGTCCTCCGGGAATCGAGCCTGGCGCAAGGCCAGTGCGTCGGCGGCCTGGCGGGCGGCGGAAGAGGCCGCCATTAGTTCCAACGCGGGCGGCGGGATGTCCGCGGAGAGAACCACCGACACGCTTTTCCCCTGGGTCAAAGGCAGGTCGAACCAGCCGGGGCTGTAGGCGTCGCCATCAGGGACTTGCCCGCGGCTTTGTTCCACCGGATGCGGAATGCCCTGGCACCATTCGGGCTGGGGATGGTAAACGCCGGCGTTGCTGAAGACGCGCAATTGCCGGTCCGGCGCAGGTGTGAAAGCGAAGCCGGGCTGGTCGCGCAGTTCGCGGCAATGCTGGGTGAAATGAAATTCGGCGCCGCCGTTGCGGTGGGTTTCGCTGTGAAAATTGCGGTCTTCAATGTCCGCCCGCACGGTCAGGCGCACGTCAAATTGCGGCGGCAAATCGGCCGGCCTGGTGCCGGGCCGCCGGGCGAAGGTGAACAGGGTGGTGTTCCAATTCTCCAACATGTCCGCCGTGAGCTGGATTTCCACCGTCCTCCCGTCGCCCGCGTCCGCCACAAAATTCCACGCCGCCGGCGGGCCGGTCTGGAACGAGGCCAGATTTTGCAAATTCAGCGCGGTAATAAAACCGTCGGCGGAAACCCAGACACGAATGCGTTTGACCAGAACGTGACGGTCCACGGGAAAATCCGGGTGGAGATTGGCTCCCAGGGCGCAGTCATATTTTGAATTGATCTTGCCCAGATCAACACAGAGGCGCGCCATGCCGCCCCGGCCATTGGTCAGCAACACCAGCGACGACGCCGGCGGCTTGGCCAGCACGGCGGTGATGGCGGGCGTGGCCGCCAAAAAGCGGACGGCGGCCTTGACCCGTTCCGTCGTCAGGCCGTGCCGCTCCAGGTCCAGTTCCGCGTCCCCGGCGCTGCCGGCCGGCTGCGGCGCAAAACAGGCCGCGAAGCCGTCCCGCACTTCTATCGCTTCAACGTGTCTTTGCCATCCGCCGCATTCCAAAGTGGCGCGGAAACGGCGCGAATCATGCAGCAACAGCCAATGGCCGGGCGGCACGGGGGTGACGCGGCGGACATCAATCAAGCTCCACTCCACCACCTGCGGGAATTTTCCCTTGGCCTCGTCCAGCGCGCCGCACAAATCCGCGCGCGCTTTGACGCGGTCAATATGCGGAAGCGCCGCGAGAAAATCGCGCGGGCTGGCATGGACGCGGGCGGCCAGGGCGCGCCAGTCGCACGGCCCGATTTCTTCGGGCAACAACACCTTGCTCAACGCGGCAATGGCCCAGGCGGACTGGGCGCGGGCGCGCCGGTAATCCTCCCCGGCCAGGCCCCGGGGTTGGGGAGTCGAAGCCAGACAAAAAGCCGCGCCCGGTTCCAAGTCAAAAATAATTTTCGCGCCGGCGGTTTTGCCTTCCGGCGGTTTTTGGCCGAGCAAATCATATTGCAATGGGCCAAGGCCGGCGCACTTGCCGGCATCCAGCGCCAGGGAACGGCTCTGGCGCTCGTCCATGTTCACCAGCGCCAGCACCTGATCCAGGCCCTCGGCGGAATCGCGCCGCAGGGCATAGACCGGCGAATCGTCCTGGCTCAAGCGGGTGAGGACAGCGCCATCGAAAAAGCAGGGATGACCAGCCAGCAAGTGATTGAGTTGCGCCAATCCGGCCAGCAAGTTGTCCGGGTTGCCCCAGGACATGCCGCGGCTGGAGTGAACGTTGATTCTTTCCTCCGCCAGCCACTCCACGCCGTTGGTGAACCCAAACCCGCCGCTGACGCTGGTCAGGGCGCACAGGCGGTTGCGCATGAGCGACCAGACGCGCCCGCCGGCGGCCAGACGCTCGTTGTCGTGCGTCTCGCTGTAGTTGACGTAGAGGCCGAGCCGGGCGCTTTGGCGATGGGAGTAATCCAGATAGCGGGCCACGCTGGGGCCTCCGAAATTTTGAAAAAGTTCCGAGTAGGCCCATTGCATGCCGCCTTCAGTGAGGAGCGATTCGGTGGCCTCCCACGGGCCGCCCAAACCTTCCAGGAGAAAAACCGTTTGCGGGAATTCCTGGCGCACCCGCGCCTCGATGTATTGCCAGACGCGCACCGGCACCTTGTAGCCGGCGTCGCAACGAAAACCATCCACGCCCCGGCGGCACCAGGTCAAAAAGTCGCGGGCCGCCTCCTCCCACAAGGCGACGGCGTCCGGGCATAATTGCACCAAGTCCTCCCAGGTCACCCCCCACGCGCCCGGGCTGGCGAAACTGCCGTCCGCCCGGCGGACAAACCACTCCGGATGATTCTCAAACAGCGCCGAACCCCAGCCGGTGTGGTTGATCACCATGTCAAGAAGAACTCGCCCGCCCCGGCGATGCACCGCGTCCGTCAGCTCGCAGAATTGCCCGATCCCGGTCGTCCGCCGGTCGAATTCCACCAGCGCCGGATCAATCGCCGTGCTGTCCAGGCACGCATAGGGACTGCCAAACCGCCCGAAGCGCGCCAGGGTGGTGGGCACCGGATTGACCGGGAGCAATTGCAAAATCCGGCAGCCCAGGGTGTCGAAGATGTGCGGCAATTCGCCAATCAGGTCTCTTATTTTCCCGGAAGGCGGAATCACGGTGTAGCCGCGCGCGTCCCATTTCTGCAACTGCTTTTCCAAGGCCGCGTCCTGGGTGGCGCGCGCGCTTTTGGATTCGCCGAACATGCGCGGGAAGGCGCAATAAATCATGTTGGCCGTGCGGTAATCGCTGGGATGGACGGAAACCCCGGCGTCAGGCCCGTCGGGCCAGACTTGCCGTCCCTCCGCCGTGACCATGTAAGCTTTGGCGCGATAAAAGCCCACATCGGTCAGCGGCATTTCCACCGCCCATTCGCCGGTGGGCAGGGGCTGAAGGGGAACATCGCGCCAGAAGGCGATGGAGAACGGATTCTTGCCGGCGTGGGTGGCGATGACTTCCTGGCGCAGACGGTCGGCCTTGCCCAGGTTGGTGCGGAGGAGGGCGCGCGCGCCTTTGGCCAGCGCCGGGGGCAGGCGCAGGCTAAAGCGCACGCGGTCTCCGACAAAGCGGAGCAGGCGTTCGCCCGGCGCGGGACTCATGATCAGGCCGTCCATGGAGATGCAAAATGCCAAGTGCAAAATGCAGAATGAAGAATGAAATGACAAGCAGGTTGATTGGATTTGATTTGGGATTGAACGGGATTCAATGGGAGGGGGCGGTTCCCAGTCCACCTGACCTCGGAAAGCGGCAACATTTCCGGTGGGTTAAGCGGACATAGCCGAACATAAGCGTTAAGCGAACAGTTTCTCACTCGAATCCATTCATTGAAGTCATGTTGATCCATTTCGAGCGGCCCAAACGAACGGGAATGGGTTCGTTTCTGTGCATACTGCCATCATTAAAACTTCCATAAGGCACTCAATATAAACGACTTGCGGATTTTGCTATTTGGGTTCGTTTTGCAAAAAAGCCTTTTTTGGATCATGGTCTTTCCGACACCTTCATCGTCAGTTGCGGCGGGGAAAGCTCCCCTGGCGCATTCGCTGCAACCGCTCCAACTGATGCAAGGCGCGCGTACTCCAGCACCTTGGCGTCCACGTTCTCCGGCGTGATCTCAGATTTGATTTGAATATTCATGGTCTCAGTTTTTCGAGAGACGACCTTCCCGGAATGCGCGGCCCCGAAATCCCCCCGCTGCACCCACAGCGGCAGGCCGGGGCGCCGATCCTCCGAGGTTTCCCCGTCTTATTCAACGTGACAGGCACCTTAATCAGCGTATATTTCACCATATTTCGCGTCGTCCTGCTTAAACGGATAGACCTTTAAGCAACATTTGTCAAACGGAAAATATGCCAAAAGACGTTTTTTCTGCCCGCTTGCGGGAAGCCCTGGACAAATCAGGCTTAACGCAGGCGCAACTGGGCGAAGCCAGCGCATGCAGCCAGGAGGACATATCCCGCTATTTGCAGGGAAGAATTCCCGGAGGTGCGAGGCTCATCTTGATCGCAAAAGCCCTTGGGACTACGGCCGAGGACCTTCTCCGTGGAGAACCAAAAGGCCCTGTGGAAACCATCCGTGAAGCGTTCCAGCAGCAGAACTACGCACGGGCGATGGAGGAAATGAGGCAGGTGAAGAAATCCTTGCGAAAATTGGAGGCGCTTTTGGGCAGTCCGGTTGGAATCCGTGCGAGCAAAGAACGCATCCACCCTCGCAAACCACGGCCCAAGTCGAGAAATCCAAAATAAAATCTCCCTTCACGAGATCCTCGAAAGGACCTACGGGTTCCCGCGCACTGATAAGATGATCACCCCTAAAAAGGGCGCGTGACTCGGCCGAAACGTGCCCGGTAATCAGGTGTTAAACAAGTTCGTCGTCTTCTTTGATCCGCTGGGACTTTGGTTTATTCACCTTATCGCCTTTGGCTTCCTCGGCGGCGCGTTCCAGATTCAACGCCAGCAACCGCTCCAAAATCTGTTCATCAGTCAAATCGGCGGGCCAGCCGTAGGCGGCGGCAACGGCGGCATCGACTTTCTTGTGGGCAAAGTCAAGCCAGGCAGGGCGCTTGTTGTAAAGGTTCGTGAGGGTGAGTTTTTTCAGCTTGGCAGCGCAATCGGCGTCGCGGGGTTCGAGGCGCGGATAACGAACTGTGCCGACACCTGTTTTCGCGTCCACGGTTTTCGGGTCAACGTAACGTGCCCACGGGCCGTTGACCGAGCCCGGGAATTCCAGATTGTTTTCCACCGTCCATTCGGGCGGATTGAGCCAGCGTTCGCGCAACTCGTTCAATTCTTTGGCGGCGGCGGCAATCGCGGCTTCCTGCTTTGGCGAAGGGCGCGGAAAAGGAAAAGTTTCAAAGCAAGTGTTCGGTGTGTAGCGCGGGCGGTCTTCAAGGCGTGTGCCAAGTTTCAACGACCAAACTTCGTGAAATCTTGAATGAACAACGCCGAAAAAGAAATCATCCGACCGGGCAAAAATATAAATTCCATCATCCGGCAAGGTGATTGAATCAGCCCAAGAAAAGATCCTGAATTTGGAAACGCGCGGCGTAGTTAGGAATCGAAGCTGCCCGTCAATCGCCGCTCTCATTCCAGGGCAAGTCTCGGCGTGCAGCCACCAATTCAAACGACGATGCTCGCGCTTGTTTTCGTCTCTTTGCGGTTTTACAAATTTGAGGGCGTGGGCGTATGGCTTTTCGTAAAGCGCAAAGTCGTTCAACTTCAAATCCGTGCCGGTATCAATTATCCACGCAGGCGGCAACCGCTTTACAATTGCGCCGCCGTTTAACCACGGCTTTAGCAAATCGGAATTTGGTTTGCCGTTTGGATTTGGCGCAAGCAACCACTCACGCGCAAGCTCGTCGGCAATGTCGAAATCGCCAGATTTTTTTGTCCCGCTAAATGCGATTCTGGCATTCGCTGGCAAAGATGTTGCCGCAGTCACATCCGCAGTGTTAGCCGTTAAATTTGGATGGATGACAGGAACATTTTTGCCGTCCAGCGTGTGAATTTTTTCAGAACCGTCATCAAAGGCAATCATGCTTACATTAACAGCCGCACCTGAAAGAATCCACTCGCGGTCACTTTCCGCAAAAAAGATGTCGCCAGTTTCCTTGATGCGTTTTAACACGTCACGATTTGCGCCGCCGCGAATTCCTTGTGTTGCCAGCAAGCCCGCACGTTTGCATTTTCCTTTTTCAATTTGTTGCCGGGCTTTTTCAAACCAGTAGCAGCACAAATCCGCAAAGCCCGGCACGCGTCCTTCGTAAATCTTCCAAAGTTCTTTTTGATAGTGCCGTCCCAATTCTTCCCAAAGTTTGCTGCCACCGAGAAAGGGCGGATTGCTGACGATTACATCAGACCCCGGCCATTCGCGTTCAGTGTAAAATTTCAACGCATCATCGCCCGCGTGTTCGCCCGCTTGGGCTTCTTTCAAGGTCTTGGCCTTGCTGTGGAAGTGCGGCACGAGCAAGGCGTCTTCGTTTTGGAAGCCGTCCAACACTTGCAGGACGGGCGAGCGGTCGTTGTCAAAACCGTTGTCGCGCCGCCATTGCAGATAGCCGATCTGCACAGACACTTGCGCCAGCTCGAAAGCGTAGGGATTGATTTCTATGGCCTTCAACTGCGCCACCGACACTTGCGACTTGAACGAAAAACCAAGCTGCGTCGCAAACGTGATGACCTCCTTTTCAAGTCCAAGCAGCAATTGCAGTGAGACGTAAAGAAAGTTTCCGCAGCCGCACGCGGGATCAAAAGCCGTCACGGTGGAAAGCTTTTTCAGAAATATGGCGACCCGGTCGCGCTGCGCGGCGTCGCCTTTGCCTTTGACATAGGCGGCGGCCAGTTCAGCTCTGATTTTCGCCCACTCGCGCCGGAATGGCTGCATCAAGACGGGTTCAACGAGCGTCTTGACATCGGCTTCACTGGTATAGTGCGCGCCAAGTTGCGCCCGCTGGCTTTCATCCAGGGCCCGCTGAAAAAGCGTGCCCATGATGCTCGGCTGGATAAACTGCCAGTCCGCTTCGGCGGCTTCGCCCAAAATCCGCAGCTCCGCCTCGGCGAGTTCAAAGACGGTTGAATCTTCAAACAAATGCCCGTTGAAATGGCGGATTTTGTATTGGCCAAAACTGCCGCCCGTGGCCATGACTTTAAACAGGTCTTCCAAGGTCTTCGCGAAGTGCGCCGGGTCGTCCACGGCAGTTTTCAGGATGTCGGTAAAAAGGTCTTCCGGGAGAAGCCGCGTGTCTTCGGCAAACATGCAAAAGACAATGCGATTGAGAAACCGGGCGATTCGCAAATTCTTGCGTTGCGCGAAATTCATTTCGGCGAGGCTCTTGGCGTCAGACAGTTCGGCGCTGGCGCGCTTTTGAAGTGACTTGGCAACTTCGGCGAATTTTTGGGCAAGGGCTTCCGTAACGGCGGCGGTGGTGCGTTGCGGTCGGAGAAATTCAGGATCGGAAAACAGCGCACGAAGGGTGCGAAGGTTTTCCGGGCGGTCAACCTGGTCGTTGGTGAATTCGTAAACCTCCTGCACCGTGCCGTTGAAATTGGTCTTGACGATGTAGCGGTCAAAATCGCAAACCACGAGCAACGGCGGGTTGAGCAGCGATTCACGGTAGCGGAGAAGCTGCCTGTAAGCCTCGTCGAGGTTTTTCTTTTTGCCCTTGTATTCCCAAAAGCTCGGCGTCCTTGACCACGCGCTTTTGGAAGCAAAAAGACTCGCTGCCGGACGGATCGGCTTCGGCGGGCGTGGGTTGTCCAAGCAAGCGGCACAGGTCGCTGAAATGCCCGGAGTAGCCGGAGGTTTCCTTGCCCTGGTAACGCGACCATTTCTTTTTGAATTCGGAGGCGGTCATTCGGGTCTCGGCGGCAGTGTGGGGGCGGCGGGTTGAAAATCAAAGCCAAAAAACGGCCATTTCGGACTTGCAATTGGCCGGAGGTTGGCTACTTTTCCCTGCTCCGCTCCCTTACAGGGCGGAATTGACAACACAAGATTTATGGCATCTGCAAACGATTTACGCAAGGGCATGGCCCTGAATTACAATGGCGACATCTCGGTGGTGCTGGACACACAGCACCGCACGCCGGGGAATTTGCGCGCCTTCGTCCAGGCCTCGCTGCGCAGCATCCGCACGGGCAAAACCTCGGACGTGCGCTTCAGTTCCACCGAAAAAATCGAGGTGGTGCCGATGATGACGCGCAAAATGGATTTCAGCTACAAGGACGGCGAGGATTTTGTGTTCTCCGATCCGGAAACTTACGAGACCACCACGCTGGTGGCCGAGTTGATCGGCGACGCGAAGAATTATCTGGTGGAGAACGGCAGCGTGACGGTGACGTTTGTGGAGGACAAAGCCGTCGCCATCGAACTGCCGTCCAGCGTGGTTTTGAAGGTGGCGGATGCGCCGGAAGGGATCCGGGGCGATTCGTCCAACAACGTGCAAAAGGCGATTGTCCTGGAAACCGGCATCACGGTCAATGCGCCGCTCTTCATCAAAACCGGGGAGAAAATCAAGGTGGATACGCGCACGGGGAAGTACATGGAACGCGCCTGAATTTAGAATGGTGAATTCTGATTAGTGAAATCAGAAATTCGCCATTCTCAATTCACAATTCACCATTTTCCGGGAGGTGGCCGAATTTGCGGGAGAGGCCGAGGGCGGCCGGGAGCGACTTCACCCCGGTCCAGCCAACCGGCTCCATCCGGGCCGCGCCCGCGGCGCAAACGGCTGTCAACAAACATCGCGGCAAGTCCCACCCTTCGTGCAAACCGAGCAACACCGCCGCCGCAAAAGCATCCCCGGCTCCGCCGGCGCCGGTGATCCGCGCCAGGGGGAGGTTGAGGGAGGATCGCCAGACATCGCCGCCTTTGCGCTGGCGGATGAAACCGCCTTCGGGGAAATGCAGAATCACCAAATCGCGCACGCCCGCCTGCAACAACGCCCCGGCGGCATGCCGCAAGGAAACGGGATTGATCCGTCCATCGGCCTCGCGAATCTTGAAGCCGGCGGCGCGGCCCGCCTCGATTTCATCCAGAATGCAATAGTCGGCGAATTTGAGGGCGGGCAGGATGACCGGGACCGCGCGGTCACTGGGTTCCTTGGCGGCGGCGACACTGGTTTTGAGGCCGGCCTGCCGGGCGGCGTGGAGGAGAGCGGCGGACTTGGCGCCAAACCTGGGGTGGGCCGCCTCCAAGGCGTCGAGGCACAAGAGGCTACCAAGATGAAAAATGCGGGCCTTGCTCCGGGCGAAATTCAGTCCCGCGCCGTCCCACAGGGCATTGGCGCCGCGCTGATGAAAGGCGGTGCGCACACCGGTTCCCTGCTCAATCATAACCTCGGTGGAGGCGGTTGGCGCAAGCGGGGTGGAACCAAGCCGGCGGGCGTCAATCTGGAGACGCTTGCAATCGTCGAGGATGAGGCGGCCCGCGGCGTCCCGGCCCAGCAGGCCCGCGCCCGCGAGCGGAAAAGGGGCCTTCCAGCGCGCCAGATTGTTTAGGATGTTGAAAGAAGACCCGGAGGGGACGGTGCATTGGCGGTGGATGTCCGCGCCCTGGCCGCGTGGCGGATAGGAGGCGATCAGGCTGGCGTGCTCGACGATCCAATCACCCGCCGCGAGAATCCCACAACGGGAGGAAAGCTGGCTCTTCTTCATAGTGGCGGCTGGCGCGAGTCTAAGGCTTGCAGGGCGGGATGAAAAGGTTAATTTGCCGCGCTGGAGGCTGAAATCAGCTTGCCGCCAAATTGGGTTGGCACATAATCGGATGGCCGTCGGCCCAAAGTATTTGTTGTCACGAATAATTCATGCCTGAAGCACCAAAAGGGCCGCGCGCGCGCTGGCTGAACCGCACCGTGCTGGGCATCGGTCTGGCCTCGCTGTGCAGCGATTGGGCGCACGAAACGGCCACCACGCTCCTGCCCGCGTTTCTGGCCAGCCTGAATGTGGCGGCGGCCTGGCTGGGGCTGATCGAAGGCGTCTCCGACGGCCTGTCCAGCATGGCAAAAATGGCCTCCGGCTTCGCCACTGACCGCCTGGCGCGCCGCAAACCGGTGGCGGTCCTGGGTTACCTGGTGACGGCCCTGGGCACGGCCTGCTTCGGCCTGGCCGCCAGCGCGTGGCATGTCCTCCTCGCCCGCGCGGTCGCCTGGCTGGGACGCGGCGTGCGCACGCCGGTGCGCAAAGCCATTCTGGCCGGTTCCGTCACGCCCGAAACTTACGGGCGCGCCTTCGGCTTCGAGCGGATGATGGACACGGTGGGAGCGATTGCCGGTCCGGCGACCGCCCTGGCGCTTCTCCCGCTGGCGCGCGGGAATTACCGGGCCGTCTTCGCGCTCACGCTGATTCCGGGGCTGATGGCGGCATTATTGATAGCGGTTGTGGTCAAGGAAAAGGAGCGCGCGCCGGTGCCGCACATTTCCCTGGGCGCCAGCGTGCGGGCCCTGCCGCCGCGCTACCGGAAACTCCTGGCGGCGGCCGGCTTGTTCGGCGCGGGCGACTTCGCCCACACCCTGCTGCTGCTGCTGGCCGCGCAGAAATTGACGCCGGCCCTGGGCCTGGCGCGCGCCACCACGGCCGCGGCCGGCTTCTACATTCTGCACAACGTCCTTTCCGCCGGCGCCTCGATGGCGGCCGGGCGGCTGGCGGATCGTTTCAACAAAGGCCGCCTCCTCGCCGCCGCCTATGGGCTGGCCGTGCTCATGGCGCTGGGGCTGGTTTTCCTGCCGATGAACCTTGGGACGCTGGCCGGAGTTTTCTCCCTCGGCGGCCTCTACACGGGGATGGTGGAAACGCTGGAAGATTCGTTTTGCGCGGAACTGGCCGGGGCGGAGCATCACGGCGTCGCTTTCGGCCTGCTGGCCACGGTGAACGGCCTGGGCGATTTTGCCTCCAGCCTGATCGTTGGGTTGCTTTGGACCGCGGCCGGCACGCCCGTCGCTTTTGCCTACAGCGGAGTCCTTTTTCTCGCCGGGGCCGTGCTGGTTTTGCGTTCGGCGCAAAACAGCTCCCGCTAAAAAAACAACTCCGCGCCCTTCGCAGGAAGAGCGCGGAGTTGGTGAATACTCAGCCGCTTACGGCAGCCTCAAACGGTAGTACACGTTGGTTTTCGCCGTGTTCACGTTGATGTTGATGGTGGTGACGTTGCTGGAGCCGGCGACGTCGAACCAGTCACCCGGAACCGCAATGTTGAGCGAGTTGCTCTGCAGGATCCAGCCGCTATTGGTCGGCCAGCTCAAGCTCAGCACGTTGCCGTTGAGACCGAAGCCAAAGGTGGGTGGCTGCAGGTTTAGGCTGGTAACAGTCAGGAGCACCTGGGTGCCGCTGACGGTGATGGTCGCCTGGGAGGTCGGGCCGATGGCTGTGCCGCTCACCGTGTAAGGGCCGACACTGGTGATGGGGGTGCTGGCTGTGGCCACGACGTAAGGAGTGGCGCTATTCGGCAGAGGCGCGGCCGCGTTGACGGTGAAGGCATTGCCATGGAGCGACAAAGTGCCTCCCGAGACGGTGAGCGCAGGATGCGTGCCGTCGTAATTCAGGATAATCGGACTGGTTGCGCTGAGGCTAAGGACGCCAGCGCCGTTAAGGGTAGCCGGGCTGGCGGTGCCGCTGCCGGTCAGCGATGAGGTTGGGCCCAGGTTCCAAGAGGACCTGAGCGACACATCGAAGAACGCTCCGGGGGAGATGGCGATGCCGGACACGTTGGAGACGGAGCCGTTGGCTCCCAACGCCACGGTGCCATTGCTGACCGTCACGCCGCCGCTGAGTGTGTTGGTGGCCGTGAGTGTCAGGGTGCCGGCGCCAAGCTTGGTCAAACTGCTGCCGGCCCCGGCCAGGACGCTCGCGAACGTGACGCTCTGGCCGGCGGTGTCAATACTGATGGGTTGACCGCCCGCCGTGCTGAAACGGCTGGAGTAGTCGAATGTGTTGACGGTGGAGTATAGCAGAGTGCCGCCGCTAAACACGATGGAACCAGCGGGCGTGCCGGGAGTGCCCAACGGACCGGAGACGCCCGGCGTTTCCACCGCGTTGACCTGGAGCTCGCCGCCGGCGATGGTGGTGACGCCCGGGTAGCTGTTGGTGTGGGACAACGCCGTGATGCCGGGGCCCATCTTGGTCAGCGGGCCGACCCCGCCCGTATTTTGCGAGTTATTGACATAACCGGTAATGTTGAGATCAATCCCGCCTGGGGCGGTTCCCACGGAATTGCTGATGGTAAAGCTCGTTCCCCGTATATCCACGCCCCCATCAATGATGGCGGTGGTTGAACTGGGATAGGTGAATATGCCGTAACCGGTGCTCCAATTGAAGTAAGCGCCCAGACCGCCATTGACGGTGGAACCGACATTCGAAATACTGCCACCGGTCATATAGACGTTGGCGATATAACCGAGGTTGTCAAATCCCATATTGAAGATGCCGCCGTTGATGGTCAGGTTGGTGACGGATGCTCCACCGTTGTAGCCGATGGCATCCCGGGAGAACGTGTTGACGTAGCCGCCCTGGTTGACGACCAGCGTGTTGATGACAGTGCCCGCGCCGCCGCCGGGATAAAGATTGAGGATGCCGCCGGAGTTGACGGTCGTGGGGCCGACGAAGGTGTTGTAAGCCGTAAGATTCAGCGAGCTTCCCGTCAGGCCGTCAACCACGAGCGTGCCGGTGCCGGACATGATTCCCGAATTGGTCTGGTTGACCCCGCTGTTGAATTCAAAGACTCCATTGTTGGTAATGGGACTCGCATAAGTGTTTTCTCCCGAGAACGGACCGCTGTTCAACGCCCCGTTAATCCCGCCGAGGATCAGCGTGCCGGAATTGATGGTGGTGCTGCCGGCATAACTATTATTGCCCAAGAGCACCACGTTGGCGGGGCCGGCCGTGACCAGGTTGCCGCTTCCGCCAATGCCCTGGTCGAAATCAAGCTCGCCGACGGCCGCAGTGAACACCGGGGATGCTCCCACGGGAAGAGTAACCGGCACGTTCAATGTTTCCACGTTGGCCGAGTTGTTGGTCACGCCACCGGTGACTCCCAGGCTGAAGCCGCTGCCGCCGATGACGAAAAGGCCGGCCGTGCTGTCAAATCCCAGGCCGTTGACGGTGTAGCTTTGATCCATATTCGGCGCCAATCCCTTGGTGCCGGCAAAGATCAAACTGTCGCCGACATAGCCCGGCGCGTAAGTGCTCACCCAGTCTGCGCCGTCCTGCCAATTCGCATTCGCGGGAGTATCAAGACCGTTCCACGTTTCCGTTGTCACCTGAACGTTGAATGGAATGAGGACCGTCCCGCCCAAACCGGTGCTGTCCCTGATCAACCCCGTCAAGGTCAAGGGTCCCGGAGGCGCCCCCGGCGGGAGGATGGTGTTGGCGCTCCAATTGTTGCCGCTGAGGTGGCTCAAAGATATCAGGCTCCCGCCCAGGAAGGTGAGATCCACGACCACGCTTTGTGCGCCGCCACTGGCGGAAAGGACCGTGACATTGATGGTGAAGGGATGGTTGCGTATTACGTTGTTCGGAGTGGCCGAACCGGAGCCGGTGGGCGGCGCGGTGGATGTATTCTCGAGGACCACCTGGCTGCCAGAGGTCTGAACGGACCAATTACCGGAAGCGACATTGAGGGGGGCCACATCAAAATGAGGCGATGTGGCAGCGAACCCGGTAATAAGGGCGCTAGCGCCGCTGACATTGAAGAGCACATAAGGGGTTGTCGTGTCCAGATTACCGCCGCTCGGGGCTACGATATGCATGGTGTTGCCATTCAGCGCCAAATTACCGTAAACCTGAATCGTGTCGTTAAGGCCGCCGCCGGAACTCGTCAAACCAAAGACGGCCGTCGAGCCGGAGCCTAAATCTATGCCGCTGGTTGCCAGCGTGCCAAAGGTGGCCCCTTCGCCCGGAATAATTTGTGAGCCGGCAGCCGTGGTGAAGGAGCCATTGACCTGACCGAGACCCTCCAGGACCTGGCTGCCGAGCAAGGTGAAATTGGCCGCGGAAACGTCAAAGAACGCCCCGCTTGCCACATTGATGACGGGAGAGTTGCTGATGGAACCTCCCGCACCCAAGGCCAGCGTGCCGCCGTTGATAGTGGTCACGTTGGTGTAGGTCGCGGGAGCGGTCAGCGTCAGTGTGCCGCCGCCGCTGCCGGAGGAAAGCTTGGTCAGGCCACCGCTGACGTTGGGGGCGAGAACCACGGTGCCGGCGGTCGCATTGGTGCCGTTGACCGGGTTGTTGCTAACGATGGTGGGGCCGCCGCCGTAGAAGCTGACGCTGAGAACATCACTGGGCGAATAACCAGTGCCCGGGTTGACCACGTTGATGTGGGTGACAGCGCCGCCGGAAACCGTGGCCGTCGCCTTGGCGCCACTGCCGCTGCCGCCGGAAATGGCGACAATGGGCGGAGCAATGTAGCCCACACCGCCGGTGGCCACTGGGATCGAACTGACCCCGTAACCCGTGGGGGCCTGAAGCGGCTCAGCAATGGTCATGGTGTTGCCATTGCCGCCGTCATCAATAATGGCGCCACCGCTGTAAACATAAATGCCGCCCAAGTTGTACATGAAGTCCGGCGCGGCCGTATAGGTCGCCGAATTATTGCCCATCAACGTGCCGCCGTTGAAGTTGAAGGTGGAGGTGCCCGCGCCGCCCGCCACCTGGGCGGTGTTAATCGTCCCACCCAGCAAGTTGACCACGCCAACCGCTCCCGCGTTGACGCCCAGGGTCAGATTGGTCCCGCCATAAATGTCGAGCACGGCGGTGCCGGAAACATTCAGAGTCCCATTGCCGTTTTCACCCACATACACTCCTCCCTCACGGCCGGGGTCCCCGTAGGTGCTGTCCGTCGAAGTGAACGTGCCGCCACTGATGTTCGCCACGGCGGTTGAATTGGTTCCGCCGGCGCCAATGGTCATGCAATTGGTTTGGACGATGGCGGTTCCACCGCTCATGTCAAACTCGGCGTGGTCGCCATTAAAGCCAACCACGATAAAGCTGCCAATGTTGGCCGTGCCGCCGCTCATGTTAAAGTCGGCATATCCGCCCGCGCCGTTGCCCACGTTGAGTTGCTCACCGACCAGCAGGTTGCCCCCTGTGACCATGGTCAGAACGGCGGCGACATTGGTGGAATTGGCCAGAGCCACGTCGCCATTGTACTGACCCCCGTTGGTGGCCATCTGACTGAGCGTGCCCCCGGAGAGGATGTTCACGACGCCATTACTGGTAAACCCGTCGCTGATAATGACGTTGTTGGTGGGCGCCACTGTGCCCGCAACATTCATCGTGCCCTGGCGAACTCTGACACCGCCGGTGAAGGTGCTGGTGCCCCCGAGAGTCAAAGTGTTGCTGCCGACCACGACGAATCCGCCATTCGCGTCGGAGACGGCTCCGCCAATGGTGAGGTTCCCGCTGTGCGTGTTGAAGGTCACCGGCGCAGTCAGGTTGACCGGCACATTGAGAACCTGGGCGTTGGTCGAGTTGTTGGTCAGCCCGCTGCTCAGGCCCAGGGTGCTGGCAGTGGTGGAACTGATAATAAAGTTGGTGGCCCCGTTGGTGAACGTCACCCCGGCAAAGGTGTAGTTGTTATCCAAATTCGGGTTGGGTCCCGCCGCGCCACCCGTGATGGGAACGCCGAAAACCAGACTGTCGCCCACATAGCCCGGCGCATAAGTGCTGAGCCAGTTCAGAGCGGTGTCAAGTTTCTCATCGGTGCCACCGCCGGCCCACGTTTCTGTTGAGACTACCACCGTCACGGGGATCAAAGCCGTGCCGGCCGTCGGGGTGGTGTCAATAGCGGTTGCGGTCAGGGAGTAATTTCCTGCCAGGGTGGCCGGGGAGACCGTGACGGTGTTGGTGTAAACGGCTGTGGCGCCGACTTCAACCAAAGGCGTCGTGCTCGACCCGCCGATGGGACTCGCATCCAGCGTCAGGTTGGTCACCAGGCCGGCTCCCTGCGTGAGCGTGACACTGATGAGCGCGCTTTGGTTGCGCACCAGGGTTGACGGAACGGCCGACCCGGTCAAAACGGGCACCGCGACGACGCTGTACTGTAACTGGACGGTGGGGCCAGAAACCCCAATGATCCAGTGGTTTAGATTGTGCGGCGGGGCATCCCAAGCCACACCCGAGCTAAACGTTCCCGTAAGAGTGCCAGCCGTGATCAGCGTATAGGGGGCGGCGGACGAGTCCAGATCCTTCGTCGGGTCGGGCGCCCGGACATGGACGGTGTTGCCACTGGCCGACAGGGTTCCGGTGACGGCAAGCTTGTCGTACTGCGGACTGGGAGAAGGGCCAAAGTCAAAACGGACAACGGATCCTCCAACCAGGGTCAAATTGTTGTTGAAGGTGAGGGTGGCAAAGTCGTTGCTGGTCACGCCTGGATCAACAACTGCGCCTGCTGTTGTAGTGACCGGCCCGCTGACAGTGCCGTCGCCCGTCAGGGTTTGCAGCCCGCCCAGAATGAAAGGACTGGTCTGTTGCGACACATCGAGAATGGCGCCGTTGGAAAGGGTAATGCTGGGCGTCGAGGCAATGGAAGCGGTTCCGGGCAGAAGGAGCGTGCCCGCGCCGACGATGGTTGGCCCGGTGTAGCTTTCCGCGTTGCTGATCGTCAGTGTGTTGGCCGGAGCGTTGACCAGCAGCCCGCCGGTCCCGGATATGCGACCGGTCAAGGTCTGCAGGGCGGTGCTGCCAAAGGCGAAGGTGCCGTTGTTGGCGATGCCGAAGCCGTAATTGCCGCTGCCCAACTGACCCGCACCCCCGATGAGGAGCGTGCCGGAATTGATGCCGAGGCCAACGCCAGTCGTGTTGACGCCCGACAACTCCAGCGTGCCGGGTCCGGTCAGGGTCAGAGTACCGCCGCCGCCGGAGATTACGCCTGAAACGTTGAGGTCAACCCCGCCTGGCACCGTTCCCTGGGCGACCGTGAAGGGCAGGCCTGTGCCCCGTATGACAATAGGCGCGCTCCACGTCGAAAGAGTGGAACTGGCAAAGTTGGTGATGCCATAACCGGTGTTAAAGTTAATGGCGCCGCCCCCAGGCGAAGCTACTGTGCCGCCGGTCAGGGTCCAGCTCGTGATATACGATTGATTGGCATTGATCTGATCATTAAAGGTACCCCCGTTGACGTTGAGGATGGTGACACAGGCTCCTCCATTGTAGCCAATGGAATCTCCATTGTAGCCATTAACCACACCGCCCTGGTTGATGTTCAGCACGTTGCGGATAGTGCCCGTGCCGCCGCCTTGACGAAAATTCAGCGTGGCGCCGTTGTTGACGAAAGTGGGGCCGGTGAAGGAGCTTTGGCCCGTCAGCGTCACGGGGCCCGAGCCGTTGACGTTGAGCACGCCGAGACCGGACATGCCCGCCGTATTGGTCTGGGGGGAGGAACTGTTCCAGTTAAAGACGTTATTGTTGACAATGCTGCCCCCATAGGTGCCGTTGCCCAACTGGCCCTCATTTCCGATGGTCAGCGTGTCAGCGATGCCGATGGTGGTGGTGCCGGTGTAAGTATTCGTGTTGGTCAGCGTCAGCGAGGCGGAGCCAATCATGGCCAGGCCGCCCGTTCCGCTGATCACGCCGCCATAAGTCTGGGTCGAGTTGTCGCTGCCCAGGGTCAGGGTGCTCCCCCCGACGTTCACGTTGCCGCCGGTGGCGCCGCCCCCGGTCAACGAACCGATCCAAGTACTGTTGTTCAGGGCAAGGGCCGCGGTCGCGGAGTTGGCCAGGGACACCGCCGAGTTGACTCCCAGAGCACCGCCTGCTCCGGACCAGGTCGTCGCAGCCACCAGGGTGCCGTTGTTAATCACCGTCGGGCCGGTGTAGGTGTTGATGCTCCGGTTGGTAACGAATCCCGTGCCGTTCAGGGTGACGCCCGTGATGCCGGCAATCGTCACCGTGTTGGAGATGGTGTAATTATTGATGGAGTTGTTAAAGGTAACGCTCCTCGGCGAAACGGGTGCGGCTCCCACCAGATTGGTAATGGCAAAAATCCCGCCCGTGTTGTCACTGTCATCAAACACCACCTGATTGTGGTCCTGGTAATCGCCGGAGGACCAGTTGGCCGTGGTGTTGATGTCCCAGGTGCCATTGACCGCCGAAGTCCAGATGGAGGTGGGCGCCGGCGTCACCGAGGTCACCGTCAGCTTGTAGGTTTGGCCAACCAGGTTAACAGTGCCAACAATGTCGGCCGGAAGGGTAAAGCTGAGAGTGCCGGTACCCGGCAGCGTGGTGTAACTCAGAACAGGATAGGTCTGGCCGGCCGCAACGGGGCTGGCGGCGGAAATGACAACGCTGTTGGCGCCGGTCAGGTTCAAGGCCCCCGGAGTCAGCGGCGCCTGCGTCGTGCTGCTGAGCGACACCTGGATGGTGGCTCCACTGACGCTGCCGACGTTGAGGGTGGCGGGCGAGAAACCGGTGGCCCCGCCGGGCGTGGGCGTGACGCGCAGGGTGCCGCCGTCGTTGACCGTAACGGTGCCGGTGTTTGGCTGCGACGAGTACACCGCCACTGTGCCGCCGTTGATGGTGGTCAGGCCGGTGTAGGTGTTGGCGCCGTTGAGCGTCACTATGCCGGGGCCGTTTTGGGTCAGCGCGCCGGTGCCGGAGATGGTTTCAAAGAAAGTCTGGTTGCCGGGGCTGTTGAAGACGATCGTTCCCATGTTGGTAATGAATCCAGAGTCGAACACGTTGCCCGTGCCGTTGAAGTTGATGGTTCCCGTATTGGTGACGTTACCCGTGAA
>JBEKVM010000037.1:0-44014 GCA_049513975.1 Verrucomicrobiota bacterium
TGTCGTAATCGATGTTGACGAAGCGTGCAGCCATATATTTGCATTGACTGACCGCTTGGCCCCTCGCCCTGTTCAAATCATTTCAAAAAATCTTCGCCCAAAGTCCGACAGGCTGCTAGGCTTGGGGCATGGCGAAAGTTAAAGGCGCGGAGAGCGCGAGCGAGGACATGCAGAAACTGCCGTTTGAAGAGGCGCTGAAAAGACTCGAAGCGATTATCGAGGCGATGGAAGCGCAGGATCTGCCGTTGGAATCGCTGCTAGCGCGCTATCAGGAAGGCACGGCGCTGGCCCAGCTCTGCCAGGCCAAGTTGAACGAGGCGGAGTTGAAAATCCAGCAGTTGGAGAAGAGCGGCAAAGGGGAATTGACCTTGAAACCAGCCCAAAACCCGGAGGAGCAATCATGAGCCGTTATCTGGATATGGTGGATAACCCTTCCCATGTGAAGAAACTCACCTTCGATCAGTTGCAACAGTTGGCCCAGGAAATCCGCGACGAGTTAATCACCAAACTGGCCATCAACGGCGGCCATGTCGGGCCGAACCTGGGGGTGGTGGAGTTGACGCTCGCCCTGCACACCGTCTTCTCCACCCCGCAAGACAAGTTGGTCTGGGATGTGAGCCACCAAAGTTATGTCCACAAGCTGCTGACCGGGCGGAAGAACCGGTTCCATACCATCCGCACCACCAACGGCCTGAACGGGTTTGCCCTGCGCACGGAAAGCGAGCACGATTGTTACGGGGCCGGTCACGCCGGCACGGCGTTGTCCGCCGCGCTGGGGATGTGCGCGGCGCGCGATCAGCGCGGCTCGGATGAGAACGTGGTCTGCATTTTTGGGGATGCGGCCCTGACCAACGGCATCTCCTATGAGGCGCTCAATAACATCGCGCACACCACCAAACGCTTCATCGGCATCCTCAACGACAACGAATGGAGCATCGCCAAAAACGTGGGGGCGATTTCCACCTATCTGAACAAGCTCATCACCAACCCGCGTTACAACCAGTTGCAAAAGGACCTGGAGCGGCTGATGAAACGCATGCCCAAAGGGGAGCTGGCCATCAAGCTGGGCCACAAAGCCGAGGAATTGATCAAAGGCGCCGTGGCCGAGGCCGCTTTGCGCCCGAATGCCCCGAACCTGGGAAGCGACGGGCGCGGCGGACATGGCAGCAGCTTGATTTTCGAGGAACTGGGCCTGCGCTACCTGGGACCCATTGACGGACACAACCTGCCCATGCTCCTGAGTTCACTGGAGTTCGCCAAACATTGCAGCGTGCCGGTGGTGCTGCACGTTCTGACCACCAAGGGCAAAGGTTACGAAGCGGCGCTGAAGTATCCGGAGAAATTTCACGGCCTCGGGCCGTATGACCCGTTGACGGGCGCAACCCCAACGGCGCAACCGGGCGCGCCGCCCGCCTATCAGGAGATTTTCGGCCAAACCATGATCAAGCTTTGCCAAAAGGACAATTCGGTGGTGGGCATCACGGCGGCCATGCCCACCGGCACCGGTCTCAAGGCGCTGGAAAAGGCCATGCCGGAACGGTATTATGATGTCGGCATCGCCGAGGAACATGCGGTCTTGTTCGCGGCGGGCATGGCCACGATGGGGTTTCATCCCGTCTGCGCCATTTACTCCACCTTTCTCCAGCGCGCCTACGACTGCATCATCCACGACGTGGCCTTGCAGGATTTGCCGGTGATCTTCTGCATGGACCGGGCGGGCCTCTCCGCCAACGACGGGCCGACGCACCACGGTTTGTTCGACATCGCCTATTTGCGCTGCGTGCCCAACATCATCGCCATGGCGCCCAAGGATGAAGACGAACTGGCGGACATGATGTTCACCGCCACGCACCAGAAACATCCCGCCTTCATCCGCTATCCGCGCGGCCCCGGCGAAGGGGTGGCGATGAAGGAGCAGCCCAGAATCCTGGAAATCGGCAAGGCGGAGGTCACGCGGAATTTTTCGGGGAAGCCCGGGCGAAAAGCGGCCTTGTTCGGACTGGGCAATATGCATGCCCTGGCCTTGCAGACGGCGGACCAACTGGCGGCGGAAGGCTGGGACTGCGCCGTGATCAACCCGCGCTTCACCAAGCCGCTGGATGCCGGGGTGACGGAGTTTTTCGGGCGGGCGGCGGAAGTGGTGGTGACGTTTGAAGACCATGTTCTGTCGGGCGGCTACGGCTCCAGCGTGATGGAATTGTTCAACGAAAAACGGATCACCACCCCGTTGGTTTGCATCGGCTGGCCGGACCAGTTCATTGAACACGCCAGCTCGGTGGATTACCTCCGCGAAAAACACGGCCTGACCGTGGCCAGCGCCGTGGCCCAGGTCAGGGAATTGTTCGCCAAACAAGAGCAAGTCATCCCGCGCGCCGCGCAAATCTGAATTTGCCAACAAGAACTCTTCATCTGCGTACATCTGCGTGATCTGCGGGCAAAGGCCTTTCTTCCTGGATTTGCCGCGTTGAAACTGCGGCGTGTCATGCGACGTTATGATCAGCATGATTTTCACGCAGCCTAAAACATCACTGGAGCCAACGCCGGTTGGCGCTTTCCGTTCCGCCTTCGCCTTTGACATCGGCGGCCCGGCGTGGCTCAGTTGGTTCTGCGCGGAAGCGAATTATGCGAATAATCAAGCTGAGTCCTGACGATGACGACTTCAAGACGCGACCAAAGGTCGATGAATACTTTCGTGACAAGCTGCCCAAACGGAAACCACCGGGCATGTTCTTGTTGACCAAGCGCGCAATTGGACGGGACGGGATTTCGCCACACGAAAAACTGGTTTTTACGTACAAGGGTGAATGTGTTTATAAAGCGCGTGCTGAGAGCACCCGAAAGAAAAACAGCGATCAAGGCGATCATAAGTATCCTTACTACTTCCTGGTCAATGTTCCTTCCATAGAAGCTATTCAAGGGACCTTGCCGGAGATTCAAATCAGGCTGACGCAAGCAGGGTTGGCAGATAAGAATCTTGTCAGGTCTCGCGCCTGGCCGACGTTTCCCGATGGTGAGCGTATTGCACAGATTATCGACGCATTTGTTTCCCCCGACCAGGATACCCATGAGATGGAAGAGATCGTGCTGGAAACTCTGGAGAACGAGCAAGCCAAGGGACAAGGCTTTCTTCTCGACAAGAAACTTCGGCGTGCCTTGGAGCATTATGCGATGGATGCGGCCAAAACGCACTTCGAATCCCTGGAATTCGTGCGTGAGGATCGCTCCAAGAACCACCCGTACGATCTTCATTGCAGACGCGGAAAGGAATTCCTGTACGTGGAAGTCAAGGGCACGCAGACGGACGGCGAACAAATCATCCTGACAAATGGTGAGCTTGAGTTCGCCCGCAGCCACAAAGGGCAGATGGCTCTATTCATCCTCCATTCGATCACGGTGTCAGAAGTCGGAGGAGACTACCACTTGGCCGGAGGCGAGCGGAGGCCGATACTTCCGTGGGATGTCGATCATGGATGGCTAAAACCGCTTTCGTTCATGTACCGAATCCGGGGCGGGTAAGCGGCAACGAACGGCTCAAGCCCTCCCTGGTGGTGAAGGCATTTTCGCCAGTTTTGCGAGGGCAGCCGGGGCGCAATCCTGCGGGCAATGACGACACGACCAGGCACTTGTCGGGGCGGCTTTTCCCGCCGTAGGCTTGGCGAATGGGGAAACATTCGCGTGTTGGCATCCGCCTTCGTCAAGACTTGTAAACATCTTTTCGATGCCTGACGCGCTGAATTTCGATCAGTTTCAATGCAACGACGACCTCATAAACAATGCGGTAGTCGCCGAGACGAATTCGATACGCGTGTTGCGACCCGCTCAATTTTTCCACGCCGTGAGGAAAAGGGTCTTCCGCCAGATCTTCAACGGTCTGGACAATCCGCTCCTCGGCGCTTGCGGGCAATTTGCGGAGATCCTTGCGCGTGGATTTCTTCCACTCAATGCGAAAGGGCATGGCGTTTCAGCCCTTTCTTGAACTCGGCGTGAGGAATGGTTTCTTCGCCACGCCGTTCCGCAATGACGGCCAGGTCGTCCAAGTCTTCCAACAGCTTTTCGTAATCGTCAATGTCCAGAACAACGGCGGTTTTCCGCCCCTTTTCATTGGTCAAAAATTGAACTGTCGCGCTCATGTTGGTAAACTAGCTTCCGGGCGCGTTGAATTCAAATGCAATCGGTCAAAGGGAGCGGGTGAGGGGATTCAATACTCCTCGCTCATCTGCTGGCCGCCGTGCTCCGGGTTGGGAATGAGCTTGCCATGCTTGGGGTCCACCACAAAGTCCAGGTATTCCAGCGGAATTTGTCCGACCAGGTTGGGCACCTTCTCGCCGACGTCCACTACGTTGAAATCCCCGTGGCGGCCCTGAAACTCCAGCCGAACCGGTTCATAGACCGCCCGCTTCGCCGGCCCGTTGCTCGTTTGGGAAATGATGGTCTCCAACTTCTCCAAACCGAGGGCGCGGATGACGCTGGTCTTGAGATAGAGCCGGGTGGCTCCGGTGTCCACCAGCGCTTCGACTTCCACCTCGCGGGGTTTCGCCGTGGAAAGCTTGCGATGCCGCGCGCCCAAGTCGAACAGGTTGGTCAGCTTGATCTTGATGACGACTTTTGCCATGGGCCAATCGTATCCGATCTTCGCTGACGGCGCAAGCTCACGAGGGAGGCTCGGAATGACCAGGGTGTGAGACAAAATACTTCAAATGGGGCGACAACGCCTGTGTCCAGGCCAAAGCGGAACTGGCGTTCCGCACTCCACGACGCTTCGCGTTCAGGGCACACGACCGATATGCCGACAGGTCATGGAGTGCGTGCGCGGCAGCGCCGCTTTCCAGCTCGCCCGCCGTTTTTCCGGGAACCTATAAATTAACCTCGCTCAGCTTCAACGGAGATGCCAACGCCTCGAAGAATTTTGTCTCACACCTGGCGCACCGCGCCACTACCCTTTTTTATTGTTTCCGCGGCGTGCCATCGTACGATTGTAAAAATGGGTTGCTTCAGCTTGTTTTCACGGCAGCCCAATACCAAATTTAAAATTGTCGCCCGGCGCCACACTCAGATTGACGATTGACGACATCGCCTTTGGCGGCGAAGGGGTGGGAAGGGTGGATGACTTTGTGGTGTTCGTGCCGTTTGTGGCCCTGGGGGAAGTGGTGGAGGTGGAGGTGACCGAGGTCAAGAAACGCTTTGCCCGCGCCCGTTTGCTCCAGGTTCTCCAACCCTCCCCGGAGCGGGTCGCGCCGGCCTGCCGCTACTTCGGCCAATGCGGCGGCTGCCAGTATCAGCATCTGGCTTACCCGGCCCAACTGCGGATCAAGCACAAGCAAATTTGCGATTTGTTCCAGCGCATCGGCGGTTTTGACGGCGCGCTGATTGATCCGGTCACGCCCTGCCCGCAACCCTACGGCTACCGCAACCGCCTCATGATCCGCAGCCAATGGGACAAATTCAAACAGGGGCTGAACATCGGCTTTATCCGGGCGGAAAACCGACTGGTGGTGGACATCGAGGAATGTCAAATTGCCGAGCCGGCGCTCAACGCGCAAATCCAGGAGGTCCGCCGCCATCCTCCGCCCAAAGGCGGCCTGAAGGTGGTGATGCGGGTGGCGCCGGAAGGCTGGGCCGTCCCGCGCGATTCGTTTTTTCAAACCAACTTCCATCTCCTGCCCCGGTTGACGGCCACGGTGCGGGAGCGGTTGCGCGCCGGCGGGACGCGATTTTTGATTGACGCCTATTGCGGGGTTGGCTTTTTCAGTGTGGAACTCTCCGATCTGGTCGAGCGCTTTGCCGGGGTGGAAGTGGACACGGCGGCGATCAAGGCGGCGCGGCAAAACGCCCTGGCGCGCGGCGCCGCCAATGGCGAGTTCATCGCCGGCCGGGCGGAGGAGTTGTTGCCGCGGATGCTGGCGCGCTTTGCCCCCGCCGCCACCACCCTCCTGCTTGATCCGCCGCGCACCGGCTGTCCGCCGGAGCTGCCGCCGCTGCTGGCCCAGGCCCAACCCGCCCAGATTCTTTATGTCTCCTGCCATCCGGCCACCCTGGCGCGGGACTTGAACGTTTTGTGCGCTCACGGTGTCTTTGAATTATCGAGAATCATTCCGTTGGATATGTTTCCACAGACCCAACATGTGGAATGCGTGGCGGACGTGCGAAGGAAAGCCGTTCCGTCGCGCCCGCTCTAAACCATAAAGTATCCTTGCCAACAGGCGGTCGGTCGTCCCAAACTTGAGCCAGCCATGATGGTCGAAAACGAGAAAACAATCAGTCACGCAGTCAGGCATCCCATTCTCCTGTGTCCCTGGCTGGTCGGGCTGGCGGCGCTGGCCTTGTACGGGTTGACGTTGCATCACTGGGTGACGTTCGGCAGTCTTCCTTTTGCCTCGCAGATCACGGGCTGGGACTGGCATCCCGGTCCCCTGCCCTGGCGGCCCAATCCCCAATATCCGCTGTTTTTCATTTTGACATATCCGTTGCGGCTGCTGCCGGCCGGCTGGCGGGTGGTGGGCTGGAACGTGTTCACCGCCGTTTGCGCGGCCTTGACGCTGGCCATGCTGGCCCGGTCCGTCCGGCTCCTGTCGCATGACCGCACCAAGGAGCAGCGGCTGCGGGAGGGAGGGGAGTTTGCCTTGCTCTCGGTGCGCGCGGCCTTTCTGCCGGCGGCGTTCGCGGTGCTGCTGCTGGCGGGGCAATTGACCTTTTGGCAAAATGCCGTCGCCGGGACGGGGGAGATGATTGATCTGTTGGTCTTCGCCTTTCTCATTCTCTGTCTGCTGGAGTTTCGCATTTCGCAGAGCGAGAGGCGGCTAAACCTGCTGGCCTTTGTCTATGGGTTGGGCATGGCGAACAATTGGGCGTTGATCGGTTTTTTTCCCTGCTTTTTGCTGGCGCTGATCTGGATCAAACGCATGGGCTTTTTCAACTGGAAATTCGTCCTGCGCATGACCGGTTGGGGGGCCTTGGGGCTGCTGCTCTACGGGCTGATGCCGCTTCTGGGCGCCATCCATCATGACGGCAGTTTTTGGGAACTGCTGCATCAGAAATTGACCGAGCAACACGTTTATTTGACGCGCTTGCCGCGTTTTTATGCGTTTATCGCCGGGATTGCGACCTTGCTCCCGCTGCTCTTCGCCGCCATCAACTGGCCGTCGTTCGAGGCCGAATTGAGCGCCGGCGCGCACGACCTCACCCGCGTCATGTTTCGCGTGCTGCATATCGTGTTCCTGGCCGTGGGCGTTTTGATGTTTTTCGATGTGAAAACAAGCCCCAGCCCGCGGAATATGGGCATAGGCGTGATCACGGGATTGCCGGGCTTCCTGAGTTTCTACTATCTGGCGGCGTTAAGCGTGGGGTATTTCAGCGGCTACGTTCTGCTGGTGTTCGGCAAGGAACTGTCCTTTCGCTGGGGCCGGGCCACGGGGATTCTGCGCGTGATCAACCTGGTGGTGACCGGATTGCTGTGGGCGGCGGCGATCGGGCTGCCCGCCCTGTTGTTCCGGGAGAACTTTCCGCACATGCGGGATTTCACCAGCCCGGTGGTGGCGCAGTTTGGAAATGAAATGGCCAAAGCGCTGCCCTCCAAGCCGGCCATTGTGCTGGCGGACGATCGGTTCCGGTTGTATCTGGCCATGGGCGCCAGCCAGAAGCTGGATCTGCCCGACCAATACACCTTTATTGAAGGCCGCGAGCTGATCCATCGCGAATATCTGCGCTTTTTGGTGGAGCGCTATCCGGCCTTTCGCAAGGAGCTGAAAGATCCGGACAAGCTGCCGGAGGAGGTCACCGGCCGGCAAATCGGCGATCTTTTGGAAGATCTCGCCCAGCGGCAGTGGGTCTATTACTTGCATCCCAGTTTTGGCAACTACTTTGAGCGGGTTTGCATGACGCCGAACCGCCTGGGCGGGGATGTGCATCCCTACCCGACCAACATGCTGGCGACCCTGGGGCTGACTCCAGCGCAAATCGCCACCAATCAGGCCTATTGGCACAAGCTGGAAAAGGAATCGCTGGCCGGGTTGCTGGAATTGGCCAAGAGAGGCCCCGATGGCTTGCCGAAGAGGAGCGCCGATGCCGTGCGCATCGCCAACTATTATTCGCAAATGCTCGATTACTGGGGCACGGAATTGCAAAAGACCGGCACGGAACTCAAGCTGCCGCTCCTGCTCAACGACGCCGGCGACCAGTTCGCCGAGGCCTTCCGGCTCAATCCATTAAATTATGTGGCCCGTCTCAACCAGCAATTCAACGCCCATTTGCGCGGAGTGCCGCCGCCCCCCGGCGTGCTCATCAGTTCGCCCGAATTGGCCGACCAGGTGAGAAATTGGGAAGACACTTACAATCTCGAAGGCCCGGCGGACGTGCCGGACCTGGACATCCGCATCGGGACGTTTTTCGCCAGCCGCGGCGTTTACCTGCAGGCCGCTCATTTGTTCCAACGCTGTCTGGAACTGGCGCCCAACGACCCGGAGGCCGAACTGGCCCTGGCCAAAACCTACATTGACATGGGACTGATGGACGCCGGCCTGGCCCTCATCCGGGACAGCCGCCAGCGGGCCGCGGGCGATCCCGTGGAAATGGCGCGCATCGAGGCCCTGGCCTATGCCAAAAAGAACGACTTCGCCCAGGCCGATAAATTGTTGACAGAAGCGCGCCTCAAGTATCCGAAGGATGAAAGATTTCCAGGTTGGATGGCCGAGTTCTACCGGCGGATGGGCTACAGCGCGCTGCTCCAAGACAAGGATGACCCCAGCAAGGAAAAAGAGGCGGCCAAATGGTTCCAGAAAGCGTTGGCGGCCTCCAGTGATCAGTTGCAATTGCTCAATACCACGATGAATGTCACGGCCCACGCGGCGGAAATTCCCGGCATCAACCTCCAGAAGGCGGAAATGCAAATGATGCTCAAGGATTACCCGGCCGCCATCCTCACCTTGAACGCCCTGGTGCGCCAGGACCCGGAAAACCCGGTGCCGCTCCTCAACCGCGCCATATCCGAACTGCAAGGCGGCCAGATCCCCGCCGCCAAAATTGATTATCTGGCCTTGGAGAAAATGGGGCTGGAGGTCCTCCGCCGTTGGCAAATACCCGAGCACATGGTTTATTACGGCCTGGCCCAGGTCGCCCAGAAGCAGCGCGACAAACCGGCGGAAATCCACTACGACCGACTTTACCTCAAATTCGCCCCCCATAACACGTTGGAGTTTACCAACGTAACCCAGCAACTCCACCAACTGGAGGCCCGCTGAAGCCGCGCGGATGCGGGTCACCCACGTCATCACCCGGTTGATCATTGGCGGCGCCCAGGAAAACACCGTCGCCTCCGTCCTCGGCCTGCAACACCGTCCCGGCATGGAAATCGCCCTCCTGGCCGGTCCCACCACGGGGCCGGAGGGTTCCTTGGAATCCGCCTTCCAGTCTTGTCCGCACGTTCTTTCCATCGTCCCTTCGCTGGTGCGCCCGGTCCATCCCTTCAACGACTTGCTGGCCTTGCTGCGGCTCACGAAGATTTTTCGCGCCACCCGGCCGGACATCGTCCACACCCACAGCGGCAAGGCGGGGATTCTGGGCCGCTGGGCCGCCCATCGCGCCGGCGTTCCGATTATCGTTCATACCATTCACGGCCCCTCCTTCGGGCCGTTTCAAGGCGCGGCGGCCAACGCAATTTTTCGCGGCGCGGAGCGGTTCGCCGCCCCATTCACCACTCATTACGTCAGCGTGGCGGATGCCATGACCCGGCAGTATCTGGCGGCCGGACTCGGCCGGCCCGGCCAATATACCCGCATCTTCAGCGGATTCCCCCTCCAGCCGTTTCTGGAGGCGGAAAACGACCCGGCCTGGCGCGCGCGTTTCGGCCTCGCGCCGGACGATTTCGTCATTGGCATGATCTCCCGGCTTTTCAAGCTCAAAGGGCACGACGACCTGCTGGACGTTGCCCCAGACCTGGTCCGGCAATGTCCGCGCGCCAAATTCCTTCTCGTCGGGGATGGCGCCTGGCGCGGGCGGCTGGAAAAGCGCGCGCGCGCCCTTGGCCTGGAGAAACGCTTTGTTTTCGCCGGCCTGGCCGCTCCGGCCGAAGTCCCGCGCTACGTGGGCATCATGGATGTGCTGGCCCATTTGTCGCGCCGGGAGGGACTGCCCCGCGCCCTGCCCCAGGCCCTGGCCGCGGCGCGCCCGGTGGTGGCCTATGCCGGCGACGGCGCGGGAGAAGTTTGTATTGACAATGAAACCGGCTTCCTCGTTCCGCCTGGCGACCGCGCAACCCTGGCCCGGCGGCTGCTCCAACTGGCGGGCGATCCCGAATTGCGGCGGCGGCTGGCAACGCAAGGACGCCGGTTCGTGCTCCCGCGCTTTTCCGTTGAAACCATGCTGGATGAGCTGCACGCCCTTTATCTCAAGCTGAGCGCCAAGGCGGATGGCTCCTAATCCTAATCTTAATCTTAATCCTAATCTTAATCTTAATCCTAATCTTAATCTTAATCCTAATCCTAATCTTAATCCTAATCTTAATCTTAATCTACAAATTCAAACACCCCAGTCAACAACATGAAGACTCCAATCGTCACAATCCAGTTTGCGGCTCCGCTGGCCCTCCTGATTGCCGCCACGACCGCACTTCAGGCGCAGACCGGGACCACCAACGCCGCGCCGAACGGCGGCTGGGAGAAATACTCCGGCAACCCGGTGCTGGGCGGCCAGTACGGCACCTGCTTTGATGTTTCGGTGCTGAAGGAGGGCGACACTTATCGCATGTGGGTTTCCTGGCGGCCCAGACAGAGCGTCGCGCTGGTGGAAAGCAAGGATGGCCTGCGCTGGGACGGGCCGCCCAGAATTGTGCTCGGCCCAAACAGGGCAACGGGTTGGGAGAGCGACATCAACCGTCCGGCGGTCATCAAACGCGACGACGGTTATCATCTATGGTACACAGGACAATCCCGGGGCCGCTCCAGCATTGGCTACGCCACCAGCCCGGACGGCGTGGTCTGGAAGCGCATGAGCGAAACCCCGGTGCTTTCGCCGGACAAGCCCTGGGAAAAAGTGGCCGTCATGTGTCCGGACGTCATCTGGGATGCCGGCGCGAAAATATTTCGGATGTGGTATTCCGGCGGCGAGCAATACGAACCCGACGCCATTGGCTACGCGACCAGCCCCGATGGGACGAACTGGACCAAGCACGCCGACAATCCCGTCTTCAAATCTGATCCCAACATTGAATGGGAAAAATACAAGGTCACCGCCTGCCAGATGGTGCAGGAGGACGGCTGGTATCTCATGTTTTACATTGGATTCCGCGACATAGACCACGCGCAAATCGGCCTGGCGCGATCCAAAGACGGCATCAGCCACTGGGAGCGCCATCCGGCCAATCCGATTGTCCACCCCGACCCGGACGCGTGGGATCACGACGCCTGCTACAAGCCCTGCGCCATTTTCGACGGCCAGAAGTGGTTGCTATGGTACAACGGTCGTCACGGCGCCCTGGAACAAATTGGCGTCGCCCTCCATCCGGGCCGCGACCTCGGATTCCCCCCCTCCGCCCCCCGCCCCGCGCCGTAGTCGCGACATCTGTAGAACCCACGACTGGCTCACGAAGGGGAACCTCACGCGTTTTCTCCCTCTCCTCCACCCGCTTGTGGAGGAGAGGGTCGGGGAGAGGAGGTTTTCCACCCTCTCATCCGGCCCTTCATGAGCCAGCCGCGTGTAGAACCCCTGACTATCAAGGGCGTTAAACCCCGGCTGGCCCCGCTTCCGCCCGAGTCAAAGATGGTAGGGCGCGCACTCCGCTGCGCGCCGCGGTTTTGCGGCCGGGTTCCCTTCGCCATCCTCCTCAGCTATCTTGGCGAAGGGGGATGTATTGAGGCGTTCGGAATGACAAGTGAAAGCTCCTCCTCATTGAGACAGGGCAGGCTAGCAGCCCGTTAAAAAAAAGCCTCCAGTCCCGCCGCGTGAGGGCACGCGGCCTGCATTTCCCTCGCAAAGCACGCATCTGTTGTAGGCCCGGTGCCCTCACCGGGCCTTTTTTAACGGCCTGCCAGGCCCCTTTCATGACCCCGGAACTCCATAAAAAGCTGCGACGAAGACTGAACCGGCCGGATCAATGTCAGCTTTCACATCAGAGAGATTAAACAATTATATTCTGCGGCTTAACCGGTCTCACCAGTCCTGACGCCTTTATCACAGAGAAATTGCACAACCTGTTTCAAGGTAAGATTGTCAGGCACTGCCACTTGCCTTACTTGCCCTGCCGGCAGCCCCTTTTTCAGCGTAAATCTCAGAACAAAAAAAACAGTCCCGCGATAGCTGTCTTGTGAAACTTCGCAGTATGCGATATTCTTATAAAGAGAACGATGCGCAGATGTGCCGGGCGCTTGTATAATCTCCTCTTCATTCAAACAGACGATGTCTCCCGGGCCGGTCCAGATTCGAATAAAACCGAGTCCGCCCACGATCCCCAAAACACTTCCAAGTGCTGTTGTCGCCAGGCGCGAAGCAGCACCACCACTGAAAGAACCGGATGTAACTAACAGCAACGGCGCCGCCATAAGCACAACGCATAAGCCGACCCACCTTCCGTGTGAGAGGGTTTTCCGTACGTATGCATTCGGCTCACGCCACCGGATCACCGATTTTCCCGGAAAGAATTGTGACCAAACGCTCATGTTTATAGCACGTAAAGGGGTCGTTTCCTGGATGTCAACATTTTGTTTGACTATATTCATTGAGCCGCCGGTTGATGGCAGCTTGTCCCATCCCACCCGGCCTGTCAACCATGAGGAACTCACAAGTGAGGACAAGGGTGTGGGACAAAATTCTTCCAATGGGGCGGCCATGCCTGTTGCCGGGCCAAAGCGGAACTGGCGTTCCGCACTCCACGACGCTTCGCGTTCGGGACACACGGCCGGGGTGCCGACAGGTCTTGGAGTGCGGGCGCGGCAGCGCCGCTTTCCCGCTCGCGCCCGACCTTTTGTCCAGCAATTTAACGAAGACGGCACGGATAAAAAGGGCCGGCTCCCCATCCGTGAAAATCCGGAATCCGTGGTAACAATTCTGTCCATTCCCTTGGGGAGCGCGCAAAAATAACTTCCAGGCCGCAGGCGCAATTCAAACATCTTCAAAAGAAAAGCAATGGCAGAAAAATGGGGTCAGAAAAATGAAATTGGCCCGCCCCGCTCCAAACGGGGGGGCGGGGGGTATTATATTTCTGCCCGGGATATTTGTGCCATCCTCTTCGACAAAGATCGGGAATAGTCTTTGCGCGAACCTTCAGTTTGCCTCCGCACTTTTCCAAGACCTTGTCCGCCAAATCCTTGGCGACCGCGGGACCACTCCATCGCTCCAGCCGCCACCCGCCTTCACTTTCTTCCCAGCCGGGGCTTGACAAACATTAGAACCTATGGTTGAATGGCCAGCATGAGACACGGAGGCATAGTCCGGCGGCCCCTCCACGAGGAGGCGGCCCGCCCAGGCGCGGCGCGCAAGGCGCGGTTGAACCGCACCCGAATCCAGAGTTGCCCGCAGATCACGCAGATTGACGCAGATGCGGAAGAGAACATTTTTTTATCTGCGTTCATCCGCGTCATCAGCGGGCAAAATGCGTTTACGGTCAAACCTCGTCAAACCACTTTTTTAACCTTGTCCAACCTTGACCATGATCATTCACCCCGTCATGCCCGATCCGGGATTAAATCCGGTCCGCCCGGAGCTTTCGGGGCTTCAGGGACGCGGAAACTCGTGGAAATTCGCGGACCAACACCACTCCATTCTGCTGCCAATCAAGGTATTCATTTTGTTCACAGCACCCCCAAATGGATATTTCTGCCGCTTTTGCGCCTTTTTGCGAAAAATAATTCGAAGTGCCTTTCCACGAACAACTTACGCTCAAAAAAAGCTTTCCCAGTCAAGGCCAATCAAGGTAAATCAAGGTATTTTTATTATGGACGCATCCAGCCACCCCCACCACTCCCTTGTCGCGCCACAACGAAGCGACGGCGGAACCACTCCACCACTCCATCACTCCACTCCCCCAATTCCCGCTTCTTTTCCATTTGATTTCCATTGAGTTCAGCTATTTTCAGTTCCAGACAAGCATTGCATTCTTATGAAATCGAACCAAACTTTCCCGTCAGTCAACTTCCAGGGTATCGCGGCTTCCCTCATCCTCGTCGCCATCGCTTTTGCGCTGCCCGGATGTTCCAGCGGGCGCCAGGCCGCCGCCCCCACGCTCCGCCAGCGTCTCCTGCTCGATGCCGGCTGGCGCTTTGAACTTGCTCCCGAACTTTCCCTGACCAATACCGTTGCCATCACAGACTGGCGCTGGAAAGCCGCCAGCCAGGGCGGAAGCGATGTTGCCAACGCCGCCGCGGCCGTGGACACTTCGGGGCCGGATTGGCATGCCGCCAAATCGGGCGACGATACCTTTAATGGCCGGGTCGGATTCCAGTGGTTTCGCACCACCCTCCCGGATGTGCCGGGGCCGAGCCGGATCATCCATTTTGAAACCGTGGACGACAACGGCACCGTTTATCTCAATGGCCGGCTAGTCGTCCGGCACGAGGGGTGGAATGACCCTTTTGATGTGTCCCTGGATGACGCCTGGCAAACCGGCGGCCCCAACTCCCTGGCGGTTCTGGTGGAGAACACCGCCGGCGCGGGCGGCATAACCGCCGCCGTTACTTTGGGCCGGCTCCCGCCCGCCGGACCCAAGGCCGACTATTTTGCCTCCGCCTTTGATGATCACGGCTGGCGGCAGGTCCATTTGCCTCACGACTATGTGGTCGAGGGGACTTTTGCCTCCACCGCCACTGCCAGCCACGGTTCGTTGCCCACCCCGCCGGCCTGGTACCGGAAATCTTTCACCCTGCCACCCTCCGCGGCGGGCAAGAGTGTGTGGATTGACTTCGACGGCGTGTTTCGCGACAGCCTGGTTTATCTGAACGGCAAACTGCTCGGCGAGCACCAGAGCGGCTACACTTCCTTCCGTTACGACATCACGCAGGCCGCCAATTTTAGCGGCGAAAACGTCCTGGCCGTGCGCACCAACCCGAAGCGATACGAGGGCTGGTGGTACGAGGGCGGCGGCATTTACCGCCATGTTTGGCTGAACATCGCCAATTTCGTGCATGTCGCTCCCTGGGGGACCTTCGTGACCGCCGACCTGCCGGAGCCAGGCCCGGACGGAGTCGCCGCGCCGGCCACGGTCCACATCAAAACCAAACTCGCCAATGCCGGCGCCGCGCTGGCCGAATGCGACGTGGTCTCGCGCCTGGTGGATGATCACGGGCTGACGGTGACCGAAGTCTCCAACAGAACCACCGTCCCGGCTGGCGGCGAAGAGGAGCTGGCGCAGCAAGAAACGGTGGCACATCCCCGGCTCTGGTCGCTGGAAACACCCACCCTCTACCATTTGCTTACTTTCGTCAAAGTCAACGGCCAGACCGTGGACACGTTGACCACGCCCTTTGGCATTCGCACCGCGCGTTTCGATGCCGACAAGGGCTTTTTTCTCAACGGCAAGCCGGTGAAAATCCAGGGCACCTGCAACCACCAAGACTTTGCCGGCGTCGGCGTTGCCGTGCCCGACTCGCTGGAGTACTGGCGTGTCAAGCATCTCAAGGAGATGGGCGACAACGCCTGGCGGATGTCGCACAATCCCCCCAACCCGGAACTGCTCAACGCCTGCGATGAATTGGGCATGCTGGTGATGGACGAAAACCGGCACCTGGGCGACACTTACAGCGACCACACCTCCGCCAGAACGCAGGCTTCCGACCTGGGCGACCTGGCGGACATGCTGCTGCGCGATCGCAATCATCCCAGCATCATCATGTGGTCCATGTGCAACGAGGAAGGCTTGCAAAGCTCGGCGGAAGGGGCGCGCATTCTTTCCGCCATGATGAATGTGGTCCACAAATACGACACGACCCGGCCGATTTCCAGCGCCATGAACGGCGGCTGGTTCGACCCCGGTTTCGCCACGGTGGAGGATTTGATGGGAGTCAACTATAGCACGCAGGTGTACGACCGCTTCCATAACGAGCATCCCGCCATGCCCATGTTCGGCAGCGAAACCGCCAGCACCGTGACCACCCGCGGCGAATATACCAATGACCGGGCCAGATCGGTCGTCACCTCCTACAACATGACCGACGGCTCCTGGCGGCCGGTCGCGGAACGCGCCTTCATGGCCGGCAGCTTCGCCTGGACGGGTTTCGACTACAAGGGCGAACCCTCGCCCTACGGCTGGCCGGCCATCAACAGCCAGTACGGCATCATGGACATGTGCGGATTTCCCAAGGACAACTATTATTACTACCAGTCCTGGTGGAAGACCAACCCTGTCATTCATATTATGCCGCACTGGAACTGGCCGGGCCAGGAAGGCCAGAACATTCGGGTCGTGGTCTTCAGCAACTGCGAGAAGGTGGAGTTGTTTCACAACGGCGAAAGCCTCGGCGCCAGGGACATGCCGCGCAACGGCCATTTGCAGTGGCTGGTCAAGTATGCCCCCGGCAGCCTCTCCGCCAAAGGCTACAACGGCACTTTGGTCGCGGCCAGCGAGACGGTCGAAACCACGGGCGAGCCAGCCTCGTTGCGGCTGAAGACGGACCGCGCAACCCTGGTGGCGGACGCGGAGGATGTCACCCCCGTCGAAGTGGATGTGCTGGACGCCCAGGGCCGGCTCGTCCCGACGGCCGACAACCTGGTAACATTCCAGGTCGAAGGGGCGGGCTGCGTGGCCGGCGTGGGCAATGGCAATCCGGGCGACCATGATCCGGACAAAGCCGGCTTCCGCCACGCCTTCAACGGCAAATGCCTGGTGGTGGTCGGCGCGACGGACAAATCGGGAAAGATAGTACTGACAGCGACCTCGCCCGGCCTCAAGGAGGCGGCGCTGTCCTTGCGCGCCGCCCCGGCCAAGGAATGATGCCAGAGGCGCCCAATCCTGATCTTGCCAGGTGGATTCAGGCGCGGCTTTGCCGCGCGAACTCAATGACCTTCCGAATGTAGGCGACATCCAGAGGGCTGAAGTGCGAATCGTAATTCGACACGACGGATCGTGAGTTGCCCAGGTCGAATTCACAGCGATTGTTCAGATAAGGCGCATAAACTTTCAGCGACCGGGCGATCATCTCTTCGGTGTGACTCATCGGCTTGGGAATGCCCGGCATGAATTCAAGGGCCACCCGGCCTTTGACTCTGAAGGCCTCGCAAATCAAATCCATGACCTCGTGATTGGGTTGCGGCCTGGGATGGCAAAGGTGGAAGCACCTCCCCGGCGCCGCCGCCGATTCCGCAATCTCAAGGAGCGGAGGCACAATCGAATCCACCGGGGCCATGTTGGGGCTGGCTTGGGGATCCGCCATCAGCCGGATGGCTTTGCTCACCACCTGCCCGTCCGAGATTCCGAAATGCTCCTGGATCCGGCTCACCACCTCCACCATGGCGTTGAGGTGCGTGAAGGTGGAAGCGCGTCCGGTCCTTCTGTCATTGATGATGATGGAGGGCCTGACGATCACCAGCGGCAGGGCTTGCCCGCGGCAGGCCGCCGTCAGGGCCACTTCCGCGTCAAACTTGCTTTTCTCGTAGCCGTTCCAGAATTCCTGTCCGCAATCCAGCTCGTCTTCCCGGATCAACTGTGTCCGTTTTCCCGCCACGTAGGCAGTGCTCACATGAATCATTTTGCCAATTCTCCCCCGCAGCGCCTCCAGCAAACGGACAGGCCCTTCCACGTTCAGTTGCCGCTGCAAACCGGGATTGGCAGTGTTGAAACGGGTGTCTCCGGCCAGGTGAAAAAGTGTGGTTTCCGCCGGTGGCGCGCCGGCTAAGAAATCAATTTTCAGCGAGGGCGCAGCCAGCTCAATTTCATGGCAGCAAAGGCGGTCGCCCAAGCTGCCAATGGCTCCAACCTCGCCGAGCGACCGGCAGACCCGCTCCTCCCACGAGCCTTCCTTGCTGCTGCGTCCGAGGACATGCACACAGTAGTCCCGAAGCAGCAATTGACGAAGAACATGCGCGCCGATAAATCCGTTGGCGCCGGTCATGATCGCAGTTTTCATGGAATCCTGACTTATTCCATCATGGCATGGCCGCACCAGGTTGTCAGCCGAAAGTTGAATCTCTTTGACGGGTTACTTGAGGAGGTCGCCGAACGCCGGGAGGAGGCTGTACTTTTTCTCCCACGGCGTGTACATGAACCCGTCCAGCAAGGGAACGTCCCGGGCGGCTTGCAGCCAGGCTTTGACGCTGTTCAAATCATCCGCATCGTAGTAACAGGCCGCCACGGTGTGAAATCCGTGGTCGGCGAAGAAATGGAGGTCTTTCGGGCGCGGTTCGCCGCCCCAGACCACCATGGTCACGTCCTTGGGAACATGCTCCCAGGAGCCGGTGAAATCACCGTCAACAAGATAATAGTTGCCGTGGGCGTTGTGGTAGGGATCAAACATGTCGCCCCAGACGAGGATGCCGGCCCCGGGAGCGTAACGCCGGATGATTTGGGCCTGTTGCGCCACGCACTGGCCGATCAATTCGCCCATGTTCTTTCCCTGGCAGGCGCGGCAGGTGCCGCCCATGCGCACTTCGTCCATGTTCAGCAGGACGCGGCGCGGATGAAGCCGGGCGGCCAGCAGCGCGGCCTCCTGATCGAAAACCTGGTAGAGGGCCGCCTCGGCCATGCACACCGTCACCTGGGAATCGTAGATGATCATGGAATGATACCAGCCCGCCCGCAGGGTCTGCCCCTCCTGAATGCGTCCGCCCGGAATAATTTTCAGCGGCACGGCCTGTCCCGTGTCGTTCCAGGGATGGAGGGCGGGGTCCGCCAGCGGGGCGTAGTCGCGACCTTCCATATAAGTGACAGAGCCGTCTTCGGAGCGGATCGTGACCGGAGCGCCGGGGCGGTGGAGCACATTGACGGGGCCGGTCTCCTCGATGCTCCAATCGTCGAGCCAGACTTTGCCGGACTTGCCGCCCCACAGGCCCGCGTAAAGCCGGATTTTGTCAAAGGACAACGAGTTAAGGAGCATGGAGATTTTGCGCCAGTCGGTGGTGGACGGAATGTTGAAAGTGCGCGGGGCGATCTCCTGGTCCTTGCCGGTCAGGGCCATGAGCCGGAAGGCGTCCGCCGGCTGGAGGTTTTCCGTTTTCACCCAGAGGGTGACGCGATAGCAGCGATGCGGCTGCACGGCAATCTCCTGCATGACGCGCCCGTGGCCGTAGGGATTGGCGGTGAAATTCTCCAGGCGCAACGACGCCCGGCCGCTGTGTTTGATTTCGGTGTCCACGAAACTGACTTGGCCGGGCTGATCGTGGAAGTTGAAATTCTTGAGACGGTTTCCGGTGAAATCCTCGAATCCGCCGTTGGCGATGGCGGCGGAACCGGTCGCGGCCAGGCGCGCCGCGCCGTCGTGAACCACGAGCGGCGCGTCCACCACCGGCACGCCCTCGGCCAGATTGGGATCGTGGGCCAAAGCGCCGCTGCCGTAGCCGATGGAAAAAACGGCGGGGATCAACTCCAGATGATTTTGTTCGCAGGCTTGCTTTATCTGATCGAGCCTTCGGAAGTAATCGGGCGATTGTTTGGACAGCGAGTCCAGGCCGGCGGAGAGCACCGCGCCATTGAGTCCGTGCTGGCCGGCGGCTTCGAGCACGCGGGTGATTTGGGCCGTGTCCGAGTCCTGGTTGAGGTTCCAGCCGAAAACCCAGACGAAGCGGTCGGCGTAACGGTCGGCCGCCGCTGCCCGCATCACCATCGAAAGAAGCAGCAGCAAAGAGAACCAGTCTCTGCCAGATGTCGGTAAAATGCGCACGGCATTGCCCAGATTGACTCCTGCAATGCGTTTAAGCAAATGCCAATTTGGTCAATGAAGCCACGCAGAGATTAGGATTAAGATTAAGATTACGGGATTATCCCTTGACAACAAGTAAATAAGATAGAGTGACAATCATTCTTAATCATCTTTATCTTGCTCAAAAAGTCCATTAGCATGAGTGCGAATCAAATACGAAAGTGGAGGCTTGAACGGGACTTTTGGCAATCCTTTGTAATCTTCGTTTGGCATACAATGCTCAGTTTTTATTTGGCGGGCGAGCGCACTTACAGAAACCGGCCATGTAAGGCCAACGTAAAAAGCAGATTGGAGCGTATTTGCCGACAAGCCGATGGCGCATATTCCACCGCACAACATATAACACACACTTAGTATATAATCACAATATGACACCTTTAATTGCTTGGGTGGTTTTGCTTTCAATCGCCTTATTCGTAAAACTTCTGTTACGAAAGTCGCCGCGCTTCCGACAAGCATGGTTTGAACACCATTCAGTTGATCCATACGAAGGTTATATTTTGTTGTTAAGCGATATTAAACGGCTAATAATCAAAGCAAAAACAGGTCTTTGGCCTGCATCGAATTCTAAAGCGGAAGGGATGTCAAGCGTTGAAAAGCCGATTGTCAAGGGTGAAAAAAAGGAGTAAAGTTATTGTCAACGAAAGGCATTTTGTGAACTCATATTCAAAAACCGAAATCGGCATGGTGCTCCTGATTTTATTGGCAGGGTGTGGGGGCAATGCGGAGAAAAAGCGGATGGATGCGATGGAATTGAGGATGGCTTCGCTAGAAAGCACCATGTCGAATCTAAATGAAAGGCAAATAAACCACTTTATGACGAATATGCAGATTATCGTAAGGTCAATCGGGAGGGAGTTCACAAACGACCAGAGGATTGACTCGCTCTCACAGAGTATGCTCCTTAGTGCGGAGGCAAGTCAACAAGAGTGGGGAATGGTTTCAAATTTATTGGCAAGGGTGGACAAATTGGAGTCGCCAACAAACAGAACAGGGAGATCGTTGACAACGGTTCAGCCCCGGCTTCAGTCGGCTTCGGCCATGAAAGAGGGAATACCGATTGAGATTTACAACCAGATTTCCGCAGAAGCGGCCAAGGACTGGCCGGGGGATTACAGGATGCAAGTGAGCAGAATTGAGCACGAAGTCGAGGCGTACAAAAAGTTACACCCATGAAAAAGCAAACTATAACCGAAACGGACGGCACGGCGTTTTTTAAACTGCTGGCGGCCTCTGCTCGCCCGCTGTCGAGGCCAACTGGACAAACATCGGCTCGCCCTGCCGGTGGTTTGACCGATAAGAAAACTCGTTCAAATACTTCTGCATGTGCTTCCGTGAAACGTGGTGGAAAGTCCCATGAACAGAGCGTTTAAACTGCGCCCAAAACGATTCCATCCCATTTGTATGGACGATACCGCGCACATATTGCTTTCGCCCGTGGTCAACTGCGGCATGGTGAAATCCCGCTTGCGTCAAACCGTTGTAGCTGCGGAATTCATCGGTGAACACTGTGGAACCGGGTTGTACTTTGGCGGTGATATTAGGCATGAGCGTTGCAGCCTTGCAGTCCGGGACTGCTGTAACGTTGACATCCCCGCCGCGTTCAAGCAGCCCGGCAACGGGCGTCTTACCAGCGGCCCCGCGCCCGCGCACTCCGGGACGCTTTCCACCGACGTAAGTTTCATCGGCTTCGATGATGCCCGCAAGCAAAATGGCTTCACCTCTCATAAGCTGGCGAATCTGGTGGTTAATGCGCCAAGCGCATTTATATGTGACACCGACTTGCCGCATGAGTTCCATTGCGGAAACGCCGTTGCGGCTGGCGGTCATCAGGAACATGGCGTGGAACCATGTTCTCAGCGAAGTGGGCGACTTGTGAAAGATCGTCCCGGCAGTTGGCGAAACTTGAAACCCGCACCAGGAACAGGCAAAAGTTTTGCGCCCGGTGACGGGATAAAAGCAATCGGTTTTGCCACATTTGCAAGTGCCGCCGTTTGGGAACCGCTGGTCAAACAGGTACTTCAGGCAGGCCGCATCATCCGGGAACTGCCGGTTGAAATCTTTAATCGTATATCTCATTTTCATGCCCAAAACATACCACACCATTTACTTGTTGTCAAGGGATAATCCCGTAAGATTAAGATTAGAATTTGAAGACGGCTCGCAATCAAATCCTCACCACCAATGGTGATGGTAGGAATTTGTCTTGACGTTGATGGTCACCGGCGCGGAGAGAACCTGAGTGCCGTTGTTGTCGGTGGCAAGCGCGGTCACGGAGTTGCTCCCCACGGGGGCGTTGGTCCAAAGGAAGAAGAAAGGCCGCCAGACGATGTTCGTGCCGCGCGGCGGCAATGACAGATCCGGGCACGGCCAGGCGGGGTTGTTGGTCACGGTGCCCAGACTTGCGCCGTGGTTCAAAAACTCCACGGTGGCTATGCCGTTGCCCGGCTCGCCGGCGGCGGCGACAAGGCTGACGGCGCTGTTGGACGGGAAGCTCGAACCGCCGGCCGGGGCCGCGATCCGCACCTCGGGCACAGGCAGGGTGGCGGTAACGGTGATGTTGACAACGGCGGAGGTTGTTTGCAGGCCGGCGTTGTCGGTCGCGACCGCCGTCAGCGCATAAGCTCCGGGCGGCACATTGGTCCAAATTATCCAGTACGGATTATTTTGCGGCGCCGGCAAAATTGGGGGCAAGGCGGCCTTCCCCATCCGGGCCGCCAGCGGCCTGAACTGGCCGAAGGGGAACGGCTGGTTGGTCAACGTGCCAAGACTGGTCGCGCCGGCGAAAAATGCCACGGAGGTTACCCATCCGTTGGAGTCGCCGGCCCTGGCCGAAATGACGAGGTCCGGCCTGGAAGGAAAAGAGGCGTGATTGGTCGGCCTGGCAATGGCCGCGGTGGGCGCGGCATTAGTATAATTGTAAGCGATATAAACGACCGCCGTGTCATAGCCGCGCCACGGCTGGTAAAAATGGCCCCTGCGCTGTGTCAACTGCAATTGCACGGTTTTGTACCCCGTCGCCTTCGGCTCCGGCTCCGGCGTGATAAGAAGGTTGGTCTCGCTTTGACCGGCAGCCAGCGTGACGGAGGTTGGCACGGTGGCATAATCCACGCCGTTGGTCGCCGATCCGGTGAGAGAGTAGGCCACGGTGACGGCGGCGTTGGTGTCCTGGCCGCGGCTGATGGTGAAGACGGCGGCGTGGTTGCCCGGTTCGTAGGCCAGCGGTTGAGCCGCCTGCACCGTTACCACCGGCCCTCGATCCCAAGGGTCAAATTGGGCCAGGGCGGTGGAGTTTTCCAAAATGCCGGGCAAAATCGCCGCCAGGGTTAAAATCAAAAAATGATGGCGTGGAGTTTTCATGGCTGAATCAGCCGGTTTTTGCGCTTCTTGTTTCTTGCCCTAGAAGCATATCCGAAAACGGCTGTTTTGTCAAAGCGCGGAGATCGGCGGTAGTGTCCTAATTTTGGGAGGGCAGGCGCCCTCGCGTGCAGTCGGCGCCCTCGCTGAACCCAGTCACCGATGTCAGCGACGAGGGCGTCGCTGACGGCACGCGAGGGCGCGTGCGCTCCCCGAAACGCTGCCCAAAACGTCCCTCATTCTTCAATTCGCCGACAACTCATTTGGGTGAGGCGCCGGCCACTCCCAGGGTCAGATTGATGGTATCCGCCACCTTGTCCAGATTCTTGCCGGGCATGATGCTGAAATCGGCGCGCTTGATGCTGAAGTTGGTGGAGGTGATCACCAGCATGTCCCCCTTTTGGTTCCCGCCCAGGTGCTCCCCCAACTTGTCTTTCAAATATTTCATCTCCACCGGGATGGTCACTTCCTTGGATACCCCGTGCAAGGTGAACGTTCCCGTCACGTCCGCCGTGGTTTTGTCTCCGTCGGTCTTGACGTTTTTGAGTTCCCTGGCCTCGAAGGTAATTTCCGGGTACTTGGCCGCGTCCAGCCACAGGTTGCCCCGCATGACGGAGGTTTGCATTCCGTTGGGCACGGTGAGCGAGGCGGTGGCGACGGCGATTTTTCCCCGGGTCGCGCCCGGATTTTGCGGGTCGAAGGTGACGGCGCCGGAAATGTCGTTGGCCGTGCCGGCGATTTTTTCCATTGGCGCATCGAGTTTGAATTCGATTTTGTTGCCGTGTTTGGGGTCTTTGAAATCAAACGTTTCGGGGCCGGCCAGGGCTGGCAGCGCCAGCGCGGGTGCGATAAAACAAGCGATCCATCGGGTTCTCATAGTTTGCGACATGCGGTATTGATACTCCAACCGGGGTTCAGTTTCCAGTTTTTTTTCCGCGGAACAGAAAAGAAGCGCCGGTCAGGGCGCCCGCCGCCAGCGCGGCGACGGCCAGGAAATCCCACCCCGGAATAAATCCCTTTTCCCAAGTGCTGCCGGTAATCCCGGTGACCGGGTCCTTCTCACGGTGTTCAATGTTGTGGATGGTCCAGCCGCGGTGGGCGCCCTTGGCCGCCCAGAATCCCACCGAGGCCAGCAGGACAATTACCGCCAGGATGCGCAAGGCTCTTTGCACGAATTGACCGCACGATAAGGCAAGGAAAAACATAATGCAAACGCCACGCCCCAGACTGGGGTGGGCCAGAACTGCTAAACTTGCAACAGTGGCGGGATGGGGCAGTCCAGCGTATCGGCGATGGCGCGGAGGAGTTCGGCTTCGCTTTCCTGAATGACGCCGTCGGCGGCGACGGTTTCGGCGCAGGCGTTGAGGAGGGTTTTCTTGATTTGCGGAGCGCCCTGGTTGAGCCGCTCCAGCGCGGCATCCACCCTGGCCAGCGAGCAGTCGGCGGCACTGGCCAGGGTGAGGCCGGCGAGATCGAGCTTGGCTGCGCCCTGGCGAAAGGCGGCGTCAATCTGCGCGGGATCGGTCTGGCCGGCATAAGCCAGGGCGGACAGCAGGGTCCCGCAATCGGGCCGGAGCGGGCCGATGACGTAGTACTGGATGACGGCGCGCTTGGGCCGCTTGAAGGCGGGCTCAAGCTGGCGCAAAACAATTTTCTGGAGGGTGTACTCAAAGAGTTCCATTTGCGGGTCGCTCTCGATGATGGAGTGGATGTTGTGGTTGAATTGTTCGTATTGGGCGGGGGAAAGGCGGCGCAGCGCGCTCATGGCCAGGGCGGCCAGCGGGAGCCGGGCGCGGCTTTCCAGGTTCAGAACGCCGGGGATCAAGGCGGCGGTTTGCTGGCAGATGCCGGGATCGGTTTGCCGGCTCAATTGTTCGAGTTGAGTGGCGCGCAGGGCGTCGTCGCGGCTGAGGAGCAGCGCGTAAATCAGCGCCACGGCGCTCATCGGTTCGCGCGCGGCCGCATCCAGCCCGGGCGGCAGTTTGGAACGCCAGTCCGCCGCGTAATCAAGATGCCGTGGCGTCGGCGCGCCGGTTTGCAGGAGCGCGGCGGTGGCAATCGTGTACCCGGGCATGGCGGCGGCAGCCAGGCCCCCAAGCTGCGGACGCCGGGCGCCGGGCGGAGGAACAGCAGGCAGTTGTTCTGCTGCGGCGCGGGGCGGCTGGTCAACGCTGACCGAAATGAATTTGCCATCCCATGCCGGTTCGAGCGCGCGAATGCGTTGCTCCAGCGGCGGGTGGGTGGAAAACATGCCGGCAATGGATTCACGAAGTCCGTTGGCGAAGAAAAGGTGGCTGGCGTCTTCGGCGTTGGCGTCCTGGAGGCGCGAACCGCAGCCGCCGACTTTTTTCAAGGCGCTGGCCAGGCCTTCCGGGTTGCGGGTGAACTGCACCGCAGAGGCGTCGGCCAGAAATTCGCGCTGGCGGCTGACGGCGCTTTTGATCAATTTGCCGAAGAACACGCCGATGCAGCCGGCGACGATGAGCACCAGGCCGATGAGCGGGAGCGGATTCTTGCGGCCGCGGGTCCGCAGCAAGATGCGCCCTATCAGCGTGAGGCAAAGCAGACCGAAGACCAGGCCCATGAGGCGGAGGTTGAGCCTCATGTCGCCATTGAGGATATGGCTGAATTCGTGGCCGATCACGCCCTGGAGTTCGTCGCGGGTGAGGTGGCGCAGGCAACCGCGCGTGGCGCAGACGACCATGTCGGCGGTGGAATGGCCGGCGGCGAAAGCGTTGATGCCGGGTTCATCGGGCAGGACGTAAACATGCGGGACGGGCGTGCCGGAGGCAATGGCCATTTCCTCCACGACATCGAGGAGCTTGCGTTCGTCCAGATCGGCCGTGTTGGCGTTGACCAGACGGCCGCCGAGCATTTCGGCGACGACGCTGCCGCCGCCGGCCAGTTGGGAGGTTTTGAACAGGCTGCCGCCGATAATGATGGCGAGCGTTGCGCCCGAAACTTCGAGGAACAACGCCGGCTCTGATGGTTTTGTGCCATGGGCGGCCAGCAGAAAGTGGAAGATCACATAACACAACAGGATGGTGCCGGCGATGGCGAGGAGAAAATAAACCTCCAGCAGCGCGGTGTGGCGGCGGGCGGATTCCTGTCGCGCGAAGAAGTCAGGTTGCGGCATGGCGCCTTATCGGTGGCCCGAAATGTTAGAACGAAACTTTCGGGGCTTGCTTTTCCTCTGGTTTTTCGATGACAAACATTTCCGCGGCGGCGAAGTGGAAGCTGTTGGCGATGAAGTTGGTGGGGAACGTTTCGCGGGTCGTGTTGTAGGCCATGACGGCATCGTTGTAGGCCTGGCGGGCGAAGGCGACTTTGTTTTCCGTGGAGGTCAGTTCCTCCATCAATTGCAGCATCTCCTGATTGGCCTTGAGGTCTGGATACGCTTCGGCCACGGCGATGAGGCGGCCCAGGCTGCCGCTCAGGCTGGCTTCCGCGCCGGAGAGTTCCTTCATGGCGGCGGCGTCGCCGGGGTTTTGCGCGGCTTTGAGGTTGGCGCTGGAGGCGAGGTTGCGCGCGGCAATGACGGCCTCGAGCGTGCCGCGTTCGTGCTTGAGGTAGCCCTTGGCGGTTTCGACCAGGTTGGGGATGAGATCGTAACGGCGCTTGAGTTGCACATCAATTTGCGCGTAAGCGTTCTGGAAGCGGTTGCGCAGTGAGACCAGGCTGTTGTAGCCGCCGATGACGTAAAACACCACGCCGAGTCCGACGAGCAATATGACCCCCACAATGAGCAATACGATGTATGTCATAATTGTCCTTTATTGTTTAAGTTACGCTACACTGTTGGCCGAACCGCGCGGGGGGTCAATTACATTTTGAACCCGGATTTATAAGGGGCCTGAGCCGCGACTGTCTGTTGGTGTCGTGCAGGCGTCGGTTTTAGAGCGGTTTAATTAAAACTGTAGCCGAACGCGGCAAACCAGTTCATCGCATGCTGACGAGGCGTTCTGGCTCCAGTGTCATTGGAAACGCTTGAATCTTTTTTCTCGACAGATTTAAGTCCCTTGATAAAATGAAACTCCCCCACATTGAGTATTTGGCAATGTGGGGGAGTTTCATTTTCAAAGTGATTAGAGCAGTTTAAAGAATATTGTAACTACAGCAGGCAAACCAGCTCATCGCATCCCTGTCAGGTGCCCTGGCGACAGTTTTATTGAAAATGCTCTAAATGGCGCAAAGACGAGGGATTGCTGCCATAACATGCTGATTGACAACGGTTGGTCAAACGGGATGGCTGAATCCAGCTTGGCCTTCACGGCTCGCTTGAATCTTTTTTCTCGACAGATTTAAGTCCCTTGATAAAATGAAACTCCCCCGCATTGAGTATTTGGCAATGCGGGGGAGTTTCATTTTCCACGTGATTAGAGCAGTTTAAAGAATATTGTAACTACAGCAGGCAAACCAGCTCATCGCATCCCTGTCAGGTGCCCTGGCTACAGTTTTATTGAAAATGCTCTAAATGGCGCGCAATCCCCATTTTGAGATAATGCAATGCGTCAGTCTTGCGTGGTAGGGCGGGCAGTCCCCTGCCCGCCGTCGGGCATCGGCAAAGGAAACAACGTCGCGCTACCATCGTGCGGCGGGCAACGCAGTGCCCGCCCTGGCTTCCCCATCGGCCCATGACTGCCGCCTTGCGCGGTGGGGGCGTTACGGAGTCTTGGGCACCAGAAGCACGAAGTCGCCGCGGCGGTTTTTGCTCCAGGCGGCTTCATTGTGGCCGTCCACAGCCGGTTTGGCCTTGCCGTAGGTGACGGTGACAACCTGGCGGGAGTCAATCCCAAGGTTGATCAGGTATTCCCGAACCGCCAGGGCGCGCCTCTCGCCCAGGGCCAGATTGTATTTCTCGGTGCCGCGTTCGTCGCAGTTGCCTTCCACCCGCAAGGCATCGGCCATGTGGCCTTTCAGGTAAGCGGCCACGTCCTCCAGCTTTTTGTCCTCGCTCTTCTTGATCGTGGAGCTGTCGAGGTCGAAATAGACGGTGTCCGGCTTTAAAGTGACGGCATCTGGTGTGCCATCCTCGATTGGGCCCTTCCATGGACCATTGGTGTCGAAAGGAGTGCCTACGTCCGTCGTTGTGATCGGGCGTGGTGTTTCCATCCCGGTTCCGGGGCCAGGATTGGTTTCTTTGGTGCCTGGCGGTGGCGGCCTGTAGCTGTCGGGGAGCGGCGTGATCGTCCCGGGTTTATGGACGCAACCGGCCGAGCCGAGGGTTAAGGCCGCGCCGGCGAAAAGAATACTCAATAAGCTTGAAGTTTTCATTGTCTCAAAATTGTTTGGAAACGCTGTTCCTCACCTTGCCCAAGCAGGCTGCGAACAGCTTTCCGAAAGCTGACCGACATCCTTGACGTGTTTTGTCGGCACGTCAAGCAAAGACAGAACCGGATTGTGATTAATTTGCCGGGTGAAGATGACCGTGCGGGAATTGGGCGCCCAGCACGGGTCTTCACCAGCAACCAACTGTTCGGCCTCGCCGCCCGCCGCCGGCGTGACCCATAAACTGAAATTCCCGCTGCCGGAGGTAAAAATGATCTTCTTGCCGTCGGGCGACCAGTCCGGCGAGGTGAGATTGCCAAAAGTGCCGGTGCGCAGCACCTCCGCTTTTCCGCCGTTGACGCTGATCTTGCGCAGGGAGGCGCGCCCGGAACGGACCACGTAGCAAATTTGCCGGCCATCGGGCGACCAGGTGGGCGAGGAAGCCTCGTCGCGCTCGCGGGTCAGTTGTTTCAAATTGCCGCCGTCGCTGTCGCAGACGTAGAGATTGGGGCTGCCGCCTTTGCTCAGGATCATGGCGACCTTGCTGCCATCGGGGGAAACGGCCGGATTGAAGTTGCCGCCGCCGTAGCCGGCGAAGAGGGAGCGCTGGCCGGTGGCGGCATCGTGTTCAAAAATCTGGGTGTAGCCGCTTTTCCAGGAGGTGTAAAAGAGCTTCCGTCCGCCCGGCGACCAGGCCGGGGTGGCGACCAGAGAGGCGTCGTGGGTCATCTGCACCAGGTCATGACCGTCGAAATCGGAGACGCAAATTTCCAGGTTGGCCCCCGCCTTGCGGCAGAAGGCGATTTTGGTGTGAAAAATGGGCGGCGTGTCGCGGATGACCTTCACGATGTCATCGGCAAAGGTGTGGGCTTGGGAGCGGGTGTTGCCGCCGTTGTAGATGCGGGCGAAACCATCGCTGCCGGGGCCGGCTGGTTGCAAGCGCCCTTCCAGCCGGCCATTCTGCGTGCCGCTGATCAAATACTCCGCCTTGTCCGGCGTGGTCACTTCCAATCCCAGGACGGACAAATCGTATTTCAGAACCGCCTCGGCCTCGCCCGTAAAGCCGCTGATGGAAATGGGGATGAGCTGGGTGGCGGATTTGCTGACAACTAAGACATCCTGGGCCAGCCCGGTCAGGGCGCAACTGCACAGAAATGCGAGAATAATTTCAGGTGATTTTTTCATCCGGCGTCTTGTTTTGCTTCGAGGTTGAATCTGATAATAAAGCTGCGTTCGGCATCCGGCGCATTGGGAGGGAATGGGGGCAATTGTTTGACCGCATCGAGGGCGCGTTGCACAGAGCGGTCAATGCCTGCATCGCCCGACTTGTTGACGAATTCGGAGGAGACAACGGTGCCGTCCCGCAGAACCACGATTTTGACATCCGCCACGGCCAGTTTGTGGGTGGTGTCATCCGGAGTTTTCCAGGCCCGGTAATAGACGTTGATAACGGCGGTGCCGTAATTGACGAACGCTTCGCCGCCGCCTTCTCCGGCCAGAGCCACCACGTTTTGTTTGGGGTCTTTGCTGAGGACGTTGGAATCCAACGCGGCAAAAATATTGGAGATTTCCTGCGCGCGTTGCCGGCTGGCTTCCTGCGCCGCGGCCCGCGCCTGGGCTGCGGACTCACTGGGCTTGGGCGCCGGTTTGGTGGAACGGCTAACCGGGGTGAGATCCACTTTGATCCCACGCCTTGACGGAGCCGATTGCGGGGCCGGCTTTTCGGATGGGGTGCTGGGCGCCGGCGGCTTGGGCGTGGTTCTGGCCAGGGGCTTGGCCAGATCGGCCGGATGCGGCGGCGGAGAAGTTGCCGGGGGCGCCGGGGGGGTTGCCGGCTGGGGAGGTTGGAATTTGGCGGCGATGGCAGCGGGCTCGCCGCCGATCCCGGGACGATCCAGAATCCGGGTGGGAATCAAGGTCAGCACTCGTCCCTCGGTGATGACCGGCTCGGAGCGGAAAGCGGCGGTGACCAGAAAAACGGCCACCGTCAGGCCATGGAAGCAGGCCGAGCCAACGAGACATTTTTTTTGCAGGCGTGTCATCGGTTTCCAGCCGGCGCGGTGCGCGGGCTAATGCTCATGATATGATTGCGCATGCAAGCGTCCATGACGCGAAAGACGTCATCCCATACGGCCCGTTTGTCGCCGCGGATGTCCACGATCAACTTCGGGTTCTCACGGAATGTTTTGACCAACTCGGCTTCCACCTGGCTGAACACCAGATGCTTTCCGTCCAGCCAATAGGCCCCGTCGGCCCGGACTTCCACCACCCGCACGTTGCGCCGGTCAAAATTTTTTGTATCCCCCATGGTGCTGGCGGGCAATTGCATCTTGACGCGGCCTTCCAGCATGGGACGGGTAATGACGAAAATGATGAGCAGGACGAAGGCCAGGTCGAGCAAGGGGGTGATGTTGATTTCGCTCAAGGTCACCAGAGAATTGCGTTGGGAGAAGCGGCGCATCTTATTCCTCCTTTAAATACTCGATTTCCATCTTGGAAACCAGTTCCTGGGCAAAATTGTCCAGTTCCACCGTCTGCACGCGCAGGCGGTGAACCAGATAGTTGTAGCCGAACATGGAGGGAATGGCCACGACCAAACCGGCCACCGTGGTGATCAAGGCCGCCGAAACGCCCGGCGCCATGGTTTCCAAGGCCGCGCTTTGCTGCTGGCCGACCATGGCGAAGGTGTCCATCACGCCCCAGACCGTGCCGAGCAATCCCAGAAACGGGCCGCCGCTGACCGCGCTGGCCAGCAGGATCAAACCGGCTTCCAGTTTGATGGACTCGCGGGCCACGGCGCTTTCCAGGGTGCGTTTGATGTGCTCCATGCCTTTAAGGGTGAGGGTGCGGTGGCGGGGGCTGCTGTCGGCCGATTTGAGGCGGGCGTCCAATTCCAGGCAGCCCGCCTGATAGACGGCAAAAAACGGGCAACCGGAAACTTCCAGGCGGCGGTCAAAGATGCCCAGGACATTTTTTTGGGCGCGGAACTCGGCATCGAGGTACTGATTGAGCTTTTTGGCGCGGCGCATTTGCAGGCCCTTAAAGACCATCATATACCAGGCGAAAACGGAGAACAGGGCCAGGACAACCAGGATGACGCCGGCCACCGGCGTGGCCCGCGACAACACAAAATGCAATTGCGTCTCGGCGACGGCGAAAAGACTAACTGGAATATTCATCAATCAACACCCGCCGCAGCCCCGGGGCTGCCGCGTCTCATCGGTGTAACGTGGAGGAATGAAATGGTCAAATTATTCACGTTGCACCGCAATTCCGACCATCGGGGGCAATACTAAACGAAAGATTTCTTTTGGCAACAACAATTCGAGAAGTTTTTTAATAAATCGTTCAGGACAATCGTAATTCCTCAGCCAGCATCCGGGGTGAAACAATTTTGACGCCTTGAATCGTCCGGCCCCAGAATATCCCAAAATCCCGTTCATCGCCCGTGAGCAAATGGGTCGCACGGCCGGCAATGGCTCCGCCGAGAATCGGCACGTCTTTCAACGGCAATTCGACTTCCAAATCCGCCGCCAACGGCAGGACGATTTCACACTGTTTTGCCAGCCGTTCCAGGGCTTTTACGCCTTCTGGAAACTTCACGGCCAGATTCCGCCGGGCTTCCTCAATCGCATAGTCATTGCTCAGGCATTCCGCCCGATCCAACAGCACGTCCAAAAACGCCCTCATCCGGCTGTGCGATTGCGCCGCCGAAAAAAGGATGTTGGCGTCCAGAAAAACCCTCATTTCTTTGCGAAGCGATAACCGGCCAGGGATTCCTCGTTGTTGCGGCGGAACTCAGCCTGCCGCTTTTCGGAATACAGTTCCACTGGGCAAGTGATCCCGGGGCGGAGAAGGATGCCTTCGTCGGTTTCCTCGGCGACCACTTGGGCGTTGCGGTCAACGCCCAGCCGGCGGCGCATTTCCTTGGGCAGGGTCAGCGTGCCGCGATCATTGATGTTGATGACTTTAATCATTGATTCAGTATTTCATACTTTCAGCTTTTATGCAAGAGCGCGGTGGAATTGACGCTCTCCTCACCTCAGCCAGGAGGGGATTTTTTCGGCGGCCCAAATCTCTTCCACGCCCTGCCGCCGGCGCACCAGGGCCGACTTGGCGCCGTCCACTAGAATTTCAGCGGCCAGAGCGCGCGTGTTGTAGTTGGAGGACATGACGAAACCGTAGGCCCCGGCGCTGAGCAGGGCCAGAAGTTCGCCCTCCGCCACCGCCAGCAGGGGGCGGTCCTTGCAAAAGAAATCCGCCGATTCGCAAATCGGGCCGACCACGTCCGAACCAGTCAGTTGGCCCCGGCGCTGCTTGACCGGAACAATTTCGTGGTAGGAATCGTAGAACGCCGGCCGGATCAGGTCGTTCATGGCCGCGTCCACGATGATGAAGTTTTTCCGGCCCGTCTTTTTCACGTACTCGACGCGGGTAACCAGAATGCCGGCGTTGCCGGCGATGAAGCGTCCCGGCTCGATCAAGATTTTCAAATCCAGCGGCTGGAGCAGGGGAATCAGGCTCGCGGCATAAACCGCCGGGGTCAGAATGTTTTTGGCGCGAGGCCGCGACCACCAATCCGGCGCGCCGCTGGCCAGGGCGGGGTCATAGACGATGCCCAGCCCGCCGCCGATGCTGAAAAACTCCAGAGGATGCCGCGCCGCCAGGGCGGTGACCAGCGGCAGCACTTTTTTGACCGCCAGGGCAAAGGGCTGCACTGTGGTCAATTGCGAGCCGATGTGCATCTGCACCCCGCGCCAGCGCAGGTTGTTCAATTGGGCGCCACGGGCATAAACCTGCTCCACCTCCTCCAGCGGGATGCCGAATTTGTTTTCGTAAGTGCCCGTCGTGATCTTGGCGTGGGTCCGGGCGTCCACGTCGGGATTGACCCGCACCGCGACCGGGGCGATTTTTTTCAATTTGGCGGCGACGCGGTTGATGCGGGCCAGTTCCGGCTCGCTTTCGGCATTGAAACAATAAATTCCCTGGCGCAGGGCGAACTGGATTTCCTCTTCCCGCTTGCCCACGCCGGCGAAAACGCAGGCGCGCGGGTCGCCGCCGGCCGCGATGACGCGCCGCAATTCGCCCCCGCTGACGATGTCGAAGCCGCTGCCCAGATTGGCCAGGGTGCGCAACACGGCCAGATTGGAATTGGCTTTCATGGCGAAGCAAATGCGGTGGTCCAGGGGGCGGAGCGCCGCATCCAGCCGGGTAAAATGACCGGTCAGCGTGCGGCGGGAATAGATATAGAGGGGCGTGCCGTATTTTTCGGCCAGCGCGCCCACCGAAACTCCCTCGCAAAAAAGCCGCCCGTTTTTGTAACGAAATGAATGCACGCCCTTTGCTTAAGTCTTAAAGTTCAAATGATAAAGCGCAAACTTTGCGGAACGCGTGATGAACAGGCTTATATTGAAAAATGCTTCGAATCGAGGCTTGATAAATTTATTTGGCTGATCAGACTGTCAGCATGAGTAACAAGCAGATTGTCGAGGACTTGCTCCAGCGGATTCCCGAAGGCGCGTCTCTGCACGACATTGCTCGCGAGATCGAGTTCGTTGACGCCGTGCGGAAGGGACTTGCTGAGTTGGATCGCGGTGAGCGGATTCCAATCGAAGACGTTGAGCGCGAGTTGCCCTCATGGATTATCAAGTAACCCTCTCGCATTCGGCCCGCGCGGATCTCCGGGACATTGTCCGTTACATTTCTTTTGATGCGCCGGACCGGGCGCTGCAATTTGGCCGGTTTCTTCTCTCCCGCACCAGGACCCTCGCTCAATTTCCAGAGCTTGGCCGCATTGTTCCAGAGTTTGACGACAATCATATTCGGGAGATCGTCGTACGATCTTATCGCGTCATTTATCGCGTTGACCATGCGCGCCGCTCGGTGGAGGTGGCTCGCTTCTGGCATGCGGCCAGAGGAACACCGGACATTGGCGTTTAATCTCGCGCTCCTGCGCGCGCGCGGCGTCTTTCCCCGGAGGCTTGCGCGGGCTGGCGCAGTGCGGCAGGATTTCGCAGTTCCGGGTTTGATGCCATGAATCGCAAACAGATATTGGGCGCGGCCGCTCTTTTGGCGGCCATCACGGTGCTGGTCTATTGCCCGGCGATGCGGGCTGGCTTTATTTGGGATGACGGCGACATGGTGACGAATAATGCGCTCGTCAAATCCGCCCGCGGCCTTCACGATATTTGGCTGGGGAAAAATCTGACCGATTATCATCCGCTGACCTATTCGGTTTTTTGGCTGGAATGGCGCTGCTGGGGAATGAATCCAGCGGGTTATCACGCCGTCAGTATTTTGCTCCATGCCGCCAGCGTGATTTTGCTCTGGCTGGTCTTGCGAAAATTGCGGATTCCGGGAAGCTGGCTGGCCGCGCTCTTGTTCGGGGTGCATCCCGTTTGCGTGGCCTCGGTGGCGTGGATTGCCGAATTGAAGAACACGCTTTCGCTGTTGTTCTATCTCGCCGCCCTGTTTTGCTGGCTGCGGTCGGAAGAAGGGGAGGAAGGGAACCGGCGATTCTACGCGCTGGCGCTGGTGGCTTTTCTCCTGGCGTTGCTGGCCAAAGTGTCGGTGGTGGTTCTTCCCGTGGTGCTGCTCCTCCTGGCCTGGTGGCGGCACGGGCGGATTTCGCGCCGGGATCTGGGGCGGGCGGCGCCGTTTTTTCTGCTGGCGGTGGCGCTCGGATTGTTTGGCATGGCCTTCCAGAACAAATACACCGCGCAGAATGACCCGCTGCTGGTGCGGTTGCTCGGCGGAGGTTGGGCGGCCTGGTTTTATTTGTGGAAAATCTTCTGGCCCGTCCATCTGACCATTATTTATCCGCGCTGGAACATCCAGGCCGCGTCGCCGACCGCCTGGATTCCGGGAATTTGTTTTGCCGCCATGCTCTTTGTCTTCTGGCGCAAGCGGGCCGGCTGGGGCAGGCCGCTGTTGTTTGGGACAGGCTATTTCGTCATCGCGCTCGCGCCGGTGCTGGGGCTGTTCAAGCTGGTCTATTTGTATTTTTCCCAAGTCGCCGATCATCTGCAATACCTGGCCATGCCGGGAATCGTGGCCCTGGTGACGGCGGGCGGCTGGCAGTGGTTGGGACGGACCAGGACGGCGGGGCGCGTGCTGGTCGCGGCGGTGGCGGCAGTCTTGTCGCTGTTAACATGGCAGAACCAAAGCCACTACGCGGACATGTCCAGCATGTGGCGGGATAATCTGGCGGCCAATCCCGGTTCCTTTCAGGCCTTGATTTTTGTGGGGGCGGAAGAGGAGAGCCGCGGCCGCTTTGATCAAGCCGGCGATATGTTCCGGCGGGCGCTGGCCATCCGCCCGCAATCCCCCGAGGCCAATTTAAACCTTGGAATTGTACTTGACGATCAGGGCCGGACAGAGGAGGCGATTGGCCAGGCGGAAAAGGCGCTGCGCCTCAAGCCCGGCGATCCGGATGCGCATGTTCTCATGGCGCGGCTGCTGGAGAAAAAGGGCTTGGTGGAAGAGGCGGCCCAAAATCTGCGGGAGGCCGTCCGGGTGGCGCCCGATCATGTCGCGGCCCATCAAAACCTGGGGAATTTGCTCGTCAAACAAGGGCGTTTTGACGCGGCGGTCCAGCAATTCGGCGAGGCCCTGAAGGTGAAATTCGATGATCCGGCGCTCTTTGTGGCGCTGGGCAACGCCCAGGGGAGAAGAGGGGATCTGGACGCCGCCCGCAAGTGTTTCCAGAAGGCGCTGAGCCTGGACCCCGACAGCGCCGACGCCCGGAACGGCCTGGCCGCCCTGCGCCAAATGCAGGGCGCCACCAACGCGCCCCGGCGTCCATAGTGCGCTTTGGAGTGCGGCGGCTTGCCGCCGCTTTCGAAAGCGGGAGCAAGCTCCTGCACTCTAAGTCTCGAAGTTTTCAGTTTGGCGCAGGCAAACGCGCCTCCTGCTGCACCTTGGAGTGGCGCCGGCCGTAGCCGAAATAGATCGCCAATCCGATGGCCGTCCAGACAATCAACCGCGCCCAAGTGTCGCGCGGCAGGACGCACATCAGGAAGATACAAGCGCCGGCACCCAAAGGGGAAACCAGCCAAAAGAGCGGCGTCCGGAAGGGCCGTTTGATTTCGGGGTGGGCGAAACGCAGAACAAAAATGCCGATGCAGACAATCGCAAAAGCCAGGAGGGTGCCGATGTTGACCAGTTTGCCCAACAATTCAATGGGGAAAAGTCCCGCGATTAACGTGGCGAGCAAACCGGTCAGCACGGTCGCCAGCCAGGGAGTGTGAAACCTGGGATGAACCGCGCTGAACTTGGGCGGCAGCAGGCCATCTTTGGACATGCTGTAAAAAATGCGCGGCTGGCCCAGCATCATGACCAGAATGACCGAGGACAGCCCGGCGATGGCGCCCACCTTGATAATGGGCCGCAGCCAGGCCACCCCGTTGCCAAGGGAATCAATCGCCACCGCTATCGGGTCGCTCACATTGAGATTCGTGTACTTGATGATTCCGGTCAGCACGAGGGCGACGCTAATGTAAAGAACGGTGCAGATGGCCAGCGAAGCCAAAATCCCAATGGGCATGTCGCGCTGGGGATTCTTCGCCTCCTGCGCCGCCGTCGAAACCGCGTCAAATCCAATGTAGGCGAAGAAGATGAAGCTGGCCCCGCTGAACACTCCCGGCCAGCCGAATTTGCCGGTGGAGGTCACCGGAGGGAGGAAAGGATGCCAATTGGCGGGGTTGATGTAAAACACGCCCACGGCAATGAAGACCAGGATGACCGTGAGCTTGATGGCCACGATGATGTTGTTGAAGGTGGCCGATTCCTTGATGCCGATCACCAGCAGCACCGTGATGATGGCCACGATGCACATGGCTGGCACGTTCAGGACCGCGCCGGTGCTGGTCCAGCCCTTGGTGAAAAGCAGCCAGATATTCCAGCCGGCATCGGTCGGCGCCGTATAACTGTAGGGCGCGACGGTGAACCTCTCAGGGAACGTGATATGGAAATCTTTGAGAAACGAAACAAAATAGCCGGACCACCCCACCGCCACGGTGGAGGCGGCGAACAAGTATTCCAGCACCAGGTTCCAACCCACAATCCAGGCAATGAATTCCCCCATGGTGGCATAGCTGTAGGTATAGGCCGAGCCGGAGACGGGAATCATCGAGGCAAACTCCGCGTAACACAGTCCGGCCAGGCCGCAGGCGAACCCGGCCACGATGAACGAGAAGACAATGCCCGGTCCGGCGTAGATGGCCGCGGCCTGGCCAGTCATGACAAAGATGCCCGCCCCGATCACCGCGCCGATTCCCAGGGCGGTCAAATTCAGCGGCCCGAGCGCGCGGCGAAGGCTGTGGTCCTGCGACACTTCCGTCTGGAGGTCGCTTATCTTTTTGCAGCGAAATAAACTCATGTTTGGTCGGGTTGGGCAATTTGATTGCTGGCGTGAATAGTGGAGCCGCGCGATCAAGTCAAGGAAATGCTGAAAATGAGAATGTTTCTTCGACGGTGGGTGTGAGGCAAGATTCATCAAATTGGGCAAGAACGCCTGAGTCCCGGCCAAAGCGGAACTGGCGTTCCGCACTCCAAGACGCTTCGCGTTCAGGATGCGCGGCCGGGGTGCCGACAGGTCTTGGGGTGCAGGCGCGACAGCGCCGCTTTCCGGCTCTCGCCCGCCGTTTTGTCAACGTAAACGGGGTTGAAATGGGGCGCGGGATTCTTTAGCGTCCGTGGTGTTGGCGCAGATCATGGCAAAACGGACCCCAACAATTTTATGATGAGACGACGAATTTTGACCGGTCAATTGCTTCGCAATCCAAGTCTGCCGCTGGCGGTGGCGTGCGGTTTGTTTTTGGCCCCGGGCTTCACCGGCTGCAAAAAATCCGGCGGAGGTGATGTGATCAAAGTGGGCGAGTACGCATCGCTTACGGGCCAGGAGGCCTCGTTCGGGCAGATGTCGCATCACGGCACCGAGCTGGCCATGGACGAGTTGAACGCCCGGGGCGGGGTGCTGGGGAAGAAACTGGCGTTGTTGACGGAGGACAACCAATCCAAACAGGGCGAGTCCAAAACGTGCGCGGACAAGTTGATCTCGCGCGACGGGGTGATTGCCTTGCTGGGGGAGGCCTCGTCGGGCCGCTCTCTGGAAGCGGCCCCGATCTGCCAGGAGGAGAAGATTCCCATGATCGCGCCCTCGTCCGTTGACCCGAAGGTGACGGAGACGGGCAATTATATTTTCCGGGTTTGCTTTATCAGTTCCTTCCAGGCGAAAGTGATGGCGAAGTTCGCGCTGGGGACTTTGAAGTTGAAAAATGTGGCGATGCTGACGGATGTGGGTCTGCCTTACAGCGTGGGCATGGCGGAATACTTCAAACCGGCCTTCCTGGCGGGCGGGGGAAAAATCATCGCGGAACAGAATTACACCAGAGGCAGCACTGATTTTCGGGCGCAATTAACCGCCATCAGGGCGGCCAAGCCGGAGGGGATTTTCGTGCCCGGTTACTATACCGAGGCCGGGCTGATTTGCCGCCAGGCGAAGGAATTGGGGATGAATGTGCCGATTTTCGGCGGGGACGGATGGGAGTCGGCCAAGCTGGTCGAGATCGGCGGGGAGGCGGTGGAAGGGACGTTTTTCTCGACGCATTTTTCGCCCAAACAAAAGTCGGCGGCGGTGCAGGAATTCACGAAAAAATTTACGGACCGGTACAAGGTTGAGCCGGATGCCATGGCCGCGCTGGGTTACGATTCGGCCCTGCTGCTGGCCGACGCCATCAAGCGGGCGGGGACGACGGACGGGCCGAAGTTGCGCGAGGCGCTGGCGGCGACGAAGGATTTTCCCGGCATCACCGGGAGCATTACGATTGACAAAGACCGCAATGCCAGCAAGCCGGCGGTGATTTTGGAGGTCAAGGGCGGCAAGTTTGAGTACCTGGAAACCATCAATCCATGAAAGCGCAGCTTTTGACCGCAATTCATCCACAACTCATCAACGAGGCGGCGCCCAGCGGACTGGCCGCCCTACCGTCCCCGTCTTGACTGAATTCCTCCAACAACTGATCAACGGGCTTTCGCTGGGGGCGGTCTATGCCTTGCTGGCCCTGGGCTACACGATGGTCTATGGGATTCTGCGCTTCATCAATTTTGCCCACTGCGACGTCTTTATGGTGGGCGCGTTTGTCGGCTATTATGCGGTCACGCCCTTCACCCTCAGCGTGGCCACCATCGGGCTGTCGCTTCCGGTCAATCTGCATCTGGGGACCCATTCCGTGGCCAGCGGCGTGCTGGTGCTGCTGATCGCGATGGCCTTTTGCGCGCTGCTCGGAATCCTCATCGAACGCCTGGCCTACCGGCCGTTGCGCCAGCGCTCGAAGTTGACCGTCCTGATCACGGCCATCGGGGTCTCGCTTCTTCTGGAGAATGTGGGGCAGTTGCTCTTTACGGCCGATCCGAAACCGTTCCCGGAACTGTTTCCAGTGCGCGAGTTTTCCGCGGCCGGACTCAATGTTTCCACCAACCAACTCCTGGTCATCGGCGTGTCGGCCCTTTTATTGATCGGATTGCAATTCATCGTGCTGAAAACGAAAATGGGGACGGCGATGCGCGCCGTGTCCTTTAATCATGTCGCCTCCTCCCTGGTGGGGATCAACAATGACCGGGTGATTTCGTTCACCTTCGGGCTTGGCTCCGCCCTGGCGGCGGCGGGCGGGATTCTTTACGCGATGAATTATCCGTCCATTGAGCCGTACATGGGGATTCTGCCCGGGTTGAAGGCGTTTGTCGCGGCGGTGCTGGGAGGCATCGGCAACATTCCCGGAGCGGCCTTGGGCGGAGTGCTCCTGGGTTTGATCGAGACCTTTGTCAACGGCAGCCATTATTCCACTTACACCGATGGGATTGCCTTTGCGGTTTTGATTTTGATCCTGCTCTTCCGGCCGGCCGGGCTGTTGGGCAAAGTGGAAGTGGAGAAAGTTTGAGGCGCATGAACGGCCCCGGCCCCAATTCACCCCGAACGCCCGACCGGTCTTTCCGGCCCAAAATCATTTTGCTGGCGGCGCTGGCGGCGGCGGGAGTGCTGGGCTGTTTTTCCGGCCAGCTTGGCCGCTATTACACCGGCCTTTTGACCAAGGTGGGAATCAATATCATTCTCGCCGTGAGCTTGAATCTGGTCAACGGCTATACCGGCCAATTTTCGCTGGGCCATGCCGGGTTCATGGGCGTGGGCGCCTACACGGCGGCGGCGGTTACCTTGTTTGTCGGGCCAGGCATCCTGCCTCCCGCGGGAGCGGCCTGGCACGATGGGGCCGCCTGCGCTTTGTTCGCCGGCGCGTTGCTAGCGGGCGGATTGGTCGCCGCGCTGGCCGGCTTGGTGGTGGGCGCGCCGTCGCTGCGCTTGAAAGGGGATTATCTGGCGATTGTCACACTCGGATTTGGCGAAATCATCCGCGTGATTTTTTGCAACATCAAATCGCTCGGCGGCGGTCTGGGTTTGAACGGCATTCCGCGTTACACCAGCCTTTTCTGGGTTTATGCCACGGCGGTGGTTTGCACTTATGTCGTGGTGGCGATGGTCCACTCCACCTACGGGCGCGGGTTTTTGGCCGTGCATGACGACGAGGTGGCGGCGGAAGCGATGGGGTTGAACCCCACCCGCTACAAGATTGTGGCCTTTGTCGTCGGCGCTTTTTTTGCCGGAATCGCGGGCGGCCTTTACGGCCATGACACCTTGTCCATTGATCCGAAAGGATTCGGTTTCATGCACTCGATTGATATTGTGGTCATGGTGATATTGGGCGGCATGGGCAACACGCCGGGGGTGATCGCGGCGGCGATTGTCCTGACGCTTCTGCCGGAATGGCTGCGGCCGGTGGCGGAGTATCGCATGGTGATCTATTCGTTCCTGCTGATCGTGCTGATGCTGACCCGCCCGCAAGGGCTGTTCACCTGGCGGCGAAAATGGAAGCAGTTCCAGGCATGACCGCATCCCCGACAACGCCACCGCTGCTGCGCCTGGAGGATTGCACCATCCGCTTCGGGGGGCTGACCGCCGTGGCGGAGTTGCAGGCCCAGATCGGCGAGATGGACCTGGTCGGCTTAATCGGCCCCAATGGCGCGGGTAAAACCACGGTTTTCAACCTCATCACCGGCGTCTATCCGCCGGCGGCGGGCCGGATCGAATTTTGCGGGCAATCCATCGTGGGCAAAAAGCCCTGCCAGATCACGGCCTGCGGCATCGCGCGGACGTTCCAGAACATCCGGCTGTTTTCCTCGTTGAATGTGTTTGACAACGTGCGGGTGGCGTTCCACCTGCATTTATTGCAGGGCATCGGCCACGCCGTCTGGCGCGGGGCGGGGTTTTTGCGGGAAGAAAAGGAGATCGCCGGCCAGGTGATGGAGATGCTGGAGATTTTTCAGTTGCACAGATTTCGCGAGGCCCCGGCCCGCAGCCTGCCTTACGGGGACCAGCGCCGGCTGGAGATCGTGCGCGCCCTGGCCACGCGGCCCAAGTTGCTGCTGCTGGACGAACCGGCGGCGGGAATGAACCCGACGGAGAAAGTCGAGTTGATGAAGCTGATCCAGTTTGTCGAGGAAAAGTATAAAATTTCCGTGCTGCTGGTGGAGCACGACATGCAGGTGGTGATGGGCATCTGCCGGCGCATCATCGTTTTGGATTACGGCGTGAAAATTGCCGAAGGAACGCCGGAGGAAGTGCGCGCCAACCCGAAGGTGATCCAGGCCTACCTGGGCCAGGAGTCCGCCCAATAGCCCGCCATGTTGTCCATTAAAAATCTCACGGTCAATTACGGCGCCATCACCGCCCTGCGCGGCATTTCGCTGGAGGTGCCCCGGGGGGAAATTGTCACCCTGATCGGGGCCAACGGGGCGGGCAAGACCACGGCCTTGAAGGCCATTTCCGGGCTGATCAAAACCCAGGGACAGATTTTTTATGACGGGCGCGACATCGCCAACGGCGCGCCCCACAAAATTGTGGCGGCGGGCCTTTCCCATGTGCCGGAGGGGCGGATGGTCTTTGCCAATTTGACGGTGGCGGAGAACCTGGAGATGGGGGCTTATTTGCAGAAGAACAAGGCGGACATCCAGGCCAGCCGCGAGATGGTGCTGGGTCTTTTTCCCCGGCTGGCGGAGCGGCAGAAGCAGACGGCCGGGACGCTGAGCGGGGGCGAACAACAGATGCTGGCCATCGGGCGGGCCTTGATGAGCCGGCCCAAGTTCCTCATGCTGGACGAGCCGTCGCTGGGCATCGCCCCCATTTTGGTCAAATCTATTTTTGAAAAAATCGTCGAGATCAACCGCCGCCAGGGCGTGACCATCCTGCTGGTGGAGCAGAACGCCAACCTGGCCCTGGAAGTGGCCCGGTACGGCTACGTGCTGGAGACCGGCCGCATCCTGCTGCAAGACGCCTCCGCCGCCCTGCGCCAGAACCCCAAAGTGCGCGCCGCCTATCTGGGCGGATAGAAATTCAGCGCCCCCGCATCCCCAATCCTAATCTTAATCCTAATCTTAATCTTAATCTTAATCTTAATCCTAATCTTAATCTTAATCTTAATCTTAATCTTAATCTTAATCCGTCCAAACAATGCCGCCCATCGCCCTGGAGCATTTTCGATAAAACTGTAGCCAGGGAACCTGACGCCAAGGTACCTGACAGGGATGCGATGAACTCGTTTGCCTGCTGTAGTTACAATATTCTTTAAACTGCGCTAATCACCTGAAAAATGAGACTCCCCCACATTCCTGATACCCAATGTGGGGGAGTCTCATTTTATCGAGGGACTTAAATCTATCGAGAAAAAAGATTCAAGCGTTTCCAATGACACTGGAGCCAGAACGCCTCGTCAGCATGCGATGAACTGGTTTGCCGCCTGCGGCTCCAGTTTTAATTAAACCGCTCCAGACTATGCCGCCCAGCGCCGCCGGCGCGAAATCTCTGTAGAAGCCCGACACCTTTCCATGGTGCCGAAGAGCGCGCGCCCCCGCTTTCAGCGTTTTCTTCGGTTGAAATCGTCCAGTCGGGTGTAAAAATGATGGGAGCAGAAGAAGTCCTCGCACAACATCTCAAAGCCATCTTCATGGATCTCAATGTTCTCGTTCTTCAGATGTTCGCGAAGGAAACGCCGCATCACCTCACTACCTTGGCGGCAAGCCTCGGTATCGTGGTTATCGAACGCTTCGGGATGAGATGTCTCCAACAGGTCGTAGAGCTTGGACCGGTAAGAATCGGAAAGACAGATGAGGCCGCGCGCCGAATTCATTCCGGGAATGCTGGCGAAATAGGCATCAGCGCATTGCTCGCAGAAATGCTTCCGTTCCGTCCCCTGTTCTGGGTCGAGACCCTCGCCGCGGAACGTGGAGAGATGAACCGTGGCCTCTCTTTGGTGACATGCTTGGCAAAGCATAAAACGATCTATAACCCTACTAACCAGCCCTGCCGCTGTCAATTCTCACTTTCCACACTTTCGGGCAGCCCTGGTACATCGTGACCCCCCTCCGCCTTGCTTTTGGCCGATTTAATGTGTTGTTTTGGTGTCACGGTATGACTTTACCCTTGGTTTGCTGGGCGTTTGACGTTGGAGCTT
>JBEKVM010000038.1:0-44011 GCA_049513975.1 Verrucomicrobiota bacterium
CGCCTCAGCCAATCAAAGCAAGTCAAGTGCCACCCCACCATTTCCATTCTAAAAGCTCTTCTTTTTTCTTCAATTTTTCCCCCGATTTTACTTGTGTTAGCCATGAAAAACCTCGAATATCCTTATGTGGAGTTCACAGGCGTAACCGGCGGCAGTTTTACCATAACCGGTCAGACCCCCGACGGTAATGTTGCCATGATGGGGATTCAAATTATTAACACGGCCTCGGCGGGGTCCCCCGTCCCCACCGTGCCCGTGATTTCGCCCACCAATAGTCCCATCTATGCGGGAACGCCGGTGACGTTGACGGAGGTGGCGACAGGCGCCACACCGCTGTTTTATCATTGGCGGACCGACGGCGGCGGCGGCGGCACGCGCACCAACATCCCCGGGGCGACCCTCTCAAATCTGACGGTCAACTCGGGCGGTTTCCACGCGGGCGCTTACAATTACGATGTGGTGGTGACCAATACGGCCGGCGCATCCACCAGCTTGGTGGCGGTGCTGAACATGGCGGCGGCGAGCCTTCCGGTGCTGGTGTCGGACATTACGCCAAGCGCGGCGGTGGCTTACCCTGGGGGGCAACAAACATTTTCGGCCACTTTTAAAGGCACGTTGCCGATTGCTTACCAATGGCAGGCGGATACGGGGGGGAGCATGACCAACATCCCAAATGCCACCAATGCGTCGCTGACGCTGACCAACCTGCATGCGGCCAATGCAGGGAGCTACAAGGTTCTCGCCACCAATTCGGTGGGAGGTCCGGTGGCGAGTAGCGTGGCGTCGCTGACCGTTTTGCCCCTGCCCGCCTTCCCCAGTGCGGTGCTGGCCGCAAATCCGGTGGGTTACTGGCGGTTGAACGAAACGGCCAATCCCGCCAGCGGGACCGTGGTGGCGGCGGACGCGATAAACAATTTCAATGGGACTTACGGCAGCGCCTCGGCGGATGGAGTTCCGGGTCCGACACCATCTCTCGGCTTCCCCGGTCTTGAGACCAATAACACCGCCGCGCGGTTCAGCAACGGCGTGGCCAATTCCTATGTCACCCTCCCCGCCTTGAATTTGAACACCAATACGGTGACGATCACGGCGTGGATTTATCCCATCGGGACACCGGCGGCTTACTCCGGCATCGTGTTTTGCCGCAACGGCGGGGACGCGTCAGGCTTCTGCTTCACGGACGGCGGACAGATTGGTTACACTTGGAACCAGAATAACCAGGATACCTGGAGCTGGATGTCCGGATTGGTTCCGCCAGCGGGGCAATGGTCGTTCATCGGGCTGGTGGTGTCGCCTTCCAACGCCGTCGTCTGGCTTTGCAATACCAACGGCCAGTCTTCCGCGACCAATGCGGTCGCCAGCACGGTCGAGGCCTTTACTGGAAACACGCTGATCGGCGGGGACACCGCAGACGGCGGCAACGGCGCGCGCACATTCAACGGGATGATGGACGAAGTGGCCGTTTTCAACTACGCGCTCACGCCGACGCAGGTGTTGAACCTCTATTTTAACGCCGCCGGGGGCGCTCCACAGGTGGGCGCGCCGACCGCTTCGCCTTCCAACACGGTGTTTGCCGGCACCACGGTTACGCTCGGCGCGAGGGTGCTGGGGCTGGCGCCGTTTCAGTACCAATGGCAGGATAACGGGATAAACATGATGTTCGCGACCAACGCCACGCTGGTGCTGACGAACGCGGCGGTGACCAATTCGGGCAGTTACGACGTGGTGGTGGGGAACAGTTCGGGCACGAATGAGAGCGCAACTATAGTATTGACAGTAAATCCTCCGGGGGCGCCCGTTTTCACGCAGGAGCCGGCGCCGGCGGCGGCCACCAACTATACGGGCGGATTGGTCACTTTCACCGCGGAGGTGGACGGGACGCCGCCGATTCAAATGCAGTGGCAGCACAACGGCGTCAACATTCTCAACGCGACCGCCAGCAGCCTGACGCTGGCCTCCCTGCAGTCCGCCGAGGCTGGAAGCTACACCTTGGTGGCCTCCAACCGTTTCGGCTTGACCAACAGTTCGCCCTGCGTGTTGACGGTCCTTCCTCCGCCCAATCCATCCGCCCTCAATGTCCTGACTTATCACAACGACAATACGCGGCAGGGGGCCAATACCAATGAAGTGCTGCTGACCCTGGCGAGTGTGAATGTGTCCACTTTCGGCCGTTTGATCACTTATCCGGTGGATGGCTACATTTACGCCCAGCCGTTGTACGTGGCCGGCCTGGTCATTCCCGGACAAGGCACGCACAACGCCGTCTTCGTCGCGACCGAGCATAACAGCGTCTATGCCTTCGATGCGGACAGCGCTGCGGGGAGCAACGGGGGATTGCTCTGGCATACCAACCTGGGAACTTCAGCCTTGAGCGACAACCAGGAATTTGGCGGCCGTTACCACGGGAACAATTACACCGACATTGTGCCCGAAGTCGGCATCACCGGCACGCCGGCCATAGACCTCCCTTCTGGAACCCTCTATGTGGATGTCTGGTCCCGCGAAGTCGGGGCCGCCACCAATTATTACCACCGGATTCACGCCCTCAACATCACCAACGGGACCGAACAATCCTACAGCCCGGTGGTGGTGACCAATTCGTTTCCCGGGCGGGGCGTAGACAGCACCAACGGCGTGGTCGGATTTAATTCGCGGGAGGAGAATCAACGCCCCGGGATGACCCTGGCCGGCGGCATGTTATATGTCTCCTACGGAAGTTTTGCGGATACCGATCCGTATCATGGCTGGGTCCTCGGTTTCAACAAAACCAATCTCGCGCAGTCGGCCAGCTACGCGTTTTGCACCACGCCCAACGCCACCATCGCCGACTTTGGCGCCAACGCCGCGGAAGGCGCGCTCTGGATGGGAGGAAACGGACTGTCGGTTGACGCCAACAGCAATCTTTATTTTGAGACGGCCAACGGCAGTTTCAGCGCCAATACCAACGGGGGGGACTACTCGGACAGTTTTATGAAGCTCTCGACCACCAACGGCGGCCTTGCGGTGGCGGATTATTTCACTCCCTACAATCAGGCGACCCTGGCCGCGAACGACACGGACTTGGGATCGGGCGGCCCGATGTTGCTGCCCGATTCGGCGGGGAGCGCGGCCCATCCGCATCTGATCGTGGGGGCGGGAAAGGAAGGCACGCTCCACCTGGTGGATCGGGACAACATGGGCCATTACAATACGGCCAATGACAGTCAAATCGTGCAGGAAGTGCCCGGGGCCATCGGCAGCGCCTTCAGTTCCCCGGCCTATTTCAACAATCAGATTTATTATCAAGGCGCCGGCGACGTGAGCAAAGGGTTCCTCATCACCAATGGCGTGATTGTCGCCACACCCGTCTCCAGGGCGACGACCAGTTTCAGCGCCCTGGGCGGCACGCCCTCCGTCTCGGCCAATGGCACCAACAATGGCATTGTCTGGACGATCCAATCCGACGCGTTCGCCAGCAGCGGGCCGGCGGTGTTGCACGCTTACAATGCCACCAACCTGGCTTTGGAACTCTACAACAGCAGCCAGAATCCCGGGCGCGACAATCCCGGCGGAGCGATTCAAATGACCACGCCCACCGTGGTCAACGGCAAGGTCTTCCTCGGCGCGCAATATGCCCTCTCCATTTTTGGCAACAGCCTGTTCCTGGCCACGCCGGTCATTGCGCCGGCGGGCGGGCTGTTCACCAATTCCGTGACGGTGACCCTCTCGGATGCCACGCCCAACTCGACGCTTTACTACACTTTGGATGGAACCACGCCGACGACCAACTCGCTGGTCTATGCCGGCCCCTTCGTCCTGACGACCAGCGCCAGCGTGCATGCCATCGCCGCCCAGCCCGGGGCGCCGAACAGCGGGGTTGCCAGCGCGGGATTTGTGGACAGCTCGGCCATAGGGAGCGGGACCGGATTGCTGGGTTCCTACTGGTCCAATGTGACGAGCGTGGCGTTCACCAACACGTCCTTCTCAGTGCCGCCCACCTTGGTTCGAACCAATGCCACCATTGATTTTAATTGGGCCACGACGCCGCCGGATCCCTCCATCGGCCTGACCGATTTTGCCGTGCGCTGGACCGGATCAATCCAACCCCAATACAATGAGACCTACACCTTCACCACCGAGACCGACAACGGGGTGCGTCTTTACGTCAACGGCCAGTTGCTCATTAATGAGTGGGTCAATCAGCCGGCGACGGCTTGGAGCAACACGATAACTCTCCTTGCCCAGGAGCGATATAACGTGGAAATGGATTTTTACAACCAAACCGGCGGGGCCATGGCGCAGCTTTCCTGGAGCAGCCCGTCCACCCCGGAAAGCATCATCCCGCAAACCCAGCTTTATCCGGCCACCAATCCGCCTCCCGTCGTCGTCCTTTCGGCTCCGACCAACGGCGCGACCTTCACGGCCGCCGCCAGCGTTTCGTTCAGTGCCGAGGCCGACGCCGCTTACAATCCCTTGAGCTGCGTCAGCTTCTATACCAACGGCGTCATCCTCGGGACCGTCAGCAATGCGCCCTATGCCCTGACGGCCACCGGTTTGCCGGCCGGCAGTTACACCTTGACGGCCACGGCCACCGATGGCAGCGGCTTGAGCAGCACCTCGGCGCCGGTCAGCATCACCATCGCCGCCGCCAGCGGACTTCCCTACGGCCTGACCACCAATGGGGCGCTGGGGCCGTTCTTGAACCAGAACATGCCCGGCGCCTACACCGGTTCCATCCCCTTGTTGCTTTCCGAGACGGGCGCATACGCGAACACCTCCAACCGCGTTCCCGCCGCCGGCTTGATTCCTTATTTGCCCAACACCCCGTTGTGGTCCGACAGCGCGGTGAAAAGCCGTTATATGGGGGTGCCCAACGGCGGCGGACTTATTCCGCCGACCCAGCAGATTGGCTTTGCGGCCACCGGTCAGTGGACCTTTCCATCCGGCACCGTCTTTGTCAAGAACTTTGATTTGGTGGTGGATGAAACCAATCCGAACACCCCATTGCGCCGCCTGGAAACCCGGCTGTTGGTGCGCGACACCAACGGCGCGGTCTATGGCGTGACCTACAAATGGCGGCCTGACAACAGCGACGCCGACCTGCTGACCGGCAGCCTGACCGAAGCCGTCCTCGTCACCAATGCCGCCGGCGTGGTGACGCAGAACTGGTACTATCCCAGCCCGTCGGATTGTCTGACCTGCCATACCGCGGTGGCCAGTTACGTTTTGGGGGTGAACACGCGCCAACTCAACGGCCCCAATACTTATCCCGCCACCGGGGTTGCCGACAACCAGTTGCGCACTTTGAACCGGCTGGGTCTTTTCTATCCCGCCTTCGACGAGGCGAACATCGCCAGCTACGAGCAACTGTCCAGCGTGACCAACCCGGGCGCCCCGCTGGTCCAGCGCGCCCGCTCCTATCTGGACGCCAACTGCGCGCAGTGTCATCAGCCCGGCGGCACCGGGATCACTTTCGACGCCCGTTACGACACCCCGTTGACCAATCAGAACATCATCAACTTCCCGGCCGCGCATTCGCTGGGCTACGACAACGCCAAAATTGTGGCGCCCTCGGATATATGGCGGTCGGTCCTCTACGACCGGATGAACACGCTGGATGTGAACCACCAAATGCCGCCGCTGGCCAGAAATACGATTGACAGCAACGCGGTGGCGGAGATGGCCGACTGGATCAACAGCCTGGGCGGCACGCCGGCGCTGGCCCCGCCGGTCCTGACGCCCGCCTCCGGCATTTTCACCAACCAAGTGACCTTGACGTTGCAGCCCCCGGACGGGATAGCGGCCCTTTACTACACCCTGGACGGCACGCTGCCGACGACCAATGCCACGCCTTACAGCGGGCCGTTCAACCTGGCCTCCAGCGCGACGGTCAAGGCCAACGCCTTTGAAGCGGGCTATGTCAACAGCGTGGCGGTGTCGGGGTTGTTCACCATTGTGCCGCCGCTGAACAATTTTTTTGCTCCCGGCTTCCTGGCCAACGGCACGTTCCAGATGCAGTATTGGGGGCCGGCTGGGCAAACCTACGTTTTGCAGGGAAGCAGCGATCTGATCAATTGGACTCCGTTGAGCACCAATGTGCCCGCCGCCGCCCCCTTCACTTTGGTTGATCCCGCCGCCGCAACCGCGCCCTGCCGCTTCTATCGAATCGTCACGCCATGAAGAAGAATGCGTCAGTCATGGGGGGGCCGGGAAAGGATTTTACCACGGATTACACGGATTTCACGGATAAAGATTTTCCGTTCTTAACGCAAAGTCGCAAGGGCGCAGCGCGGCAAGCCGCAACCAAAGCCGAATTAACCACAAAGAACGCAAAGATCGCAAAGAAAAACCATAAGCTCTTGTCTCTGTGTTCTTTGCGTTCTTTGCGGTTAAATTTTTGTTGGAATTGCATGATTCCAAACTATTGCACTGCGAAGGCGCAAAGAGTTTTTTCCGGCTTGGCGTCTTTGCGGCTTTGCGACTTTGCGTTAAATTCCTTTTGGTTTCGGCATCGCCGCGCTGTGCCATCCGCGGTTGGATTCTGTTGGTTGGGCTGCTGCCGCGATGGCTTCATTGCAGTCATGGCAGTCATGGCGATGTTGGCTGCCCAGCCGTTGCCCGCTTTGGCGCAAAGCGATGGCGGCGCTTTGAGCAATCGCCCTGGCGGCGACGCCGGCGCGCCGTCAACAGAATCCCCAAGCCCGGCCCGGCAGGCCCGCGCCTACGAGCAGGCGACGGAGAAAATCCGGGCGGATTGCGTGCAGGGCCGCCGGACCATTTGCGGGAAGATTCTAAAGATACTGCCCGACGGGCTGGTGGTGGAGAGCGGTTACACCAATCTGATGCGGGCGCCGCTGAGCCGGTCGTGGCTGGCGCCGGGCACGGTGCAGGCGACGCGCGAGGTTGATCTGGTGGAAGGCAACGAGCCGGGATGCGTCTGCACCGGGCTGGTATTCCTGACGGCGCTCCCCAAATCGCGTTCAACCGCCAAACCCAAGCCTTATGATTACGTCGTCATCCAGGCCTACCCGGCCGGCCAGTACACCTACACGTCGGTCGGAACCCTGCAACGAACCGTGCGCCGTTTCGCCGCCGCGCTCCCCGCCGCAATTCGACTGAATCGCGACGCCGCCGGTATCAAGCCGCCCATTATGCCGCCGATGGCGCTGCCGGCTCGCGCCAGCAACCCGCAGGGGATCACCCCATAATTCGGGGTTATTTGGTTGAAGTTCGTCTTGAAGTAACCCCATAAAAACGAACCAAACTATGGATTGATAACCTTATATTCAGCTTTCCGGGCTTGACCCCTTGCCCGCGCCGCGGGGCGTATTCGGTTATCAATACGCCTCCGGGGTGCAGGGTCTCGTTTCCAAAATCTCGCTGCCCAACACCGCGTATATCAGCAACTTTTACGACAGCCTGGCCCGTTTGACGAACACCACGCTTTTCAACAGCACGAATGAGGCTCTGGATTACAGCGGATACGCTTACAACAACGGCAATCAGCGCACCCAACTGTTGCGTGGCATGGTCACCACCAACGGAGCCGGCAGCACCAATTAGGCCAATTACACGTATGACCCCATCGGGCAGCTCACCAGCGATCTGGCGGCGGATCTGATCGGGAGCACCAACCGGATGAACGAGCAGCTTCATTACGCGTATGACGCGGCTGGCAACCTGAATTACCGGACGAACAACACCCTGGTGGAGAACTTCCAGGTCAACAGCGTGAACGAGTTGACAACCGGGACGAATGGAGGCAGATTGACCGTCATGGGAACGACCTCATCCCTGGCGACCAACGTGACGGTGAACGGAACGAACGCGCTGCTCTATGGCGACGCGACGTTTGCGTGAAGGGGTCAAGCCCGGAAAGCTGAATATGGGTTGCACATTGGGGCGATCGTAACACCTCCGTGTCTTGAGTATGAGTGTAATTCCGAATTGCGGGCTTGCCCCCTTTTCCCTTTTTGGCGGTCGGTCCTCTACGACCGGATGAACACGCTGGATGTAGAAAGGGGTCAAACCATAACTTTGTCCCATTGCAAGTGCAATGGATTGCACTACAAGGAGTTATATCAATGTGAAAAACCATAAAAGTTCACTTTTACGACAGCCTGAAGGGGTCAAGGCCGGAAAGCTGAATATGGGTTGCACATTGGGGCGATCGTAACACCTCCGTGTCTTGGGTATGAGTGTAATTCCGAATTGCGGGCTTGCCCCCTTTTCCGTTTTTGGCGGTCGGTCCTCTACGACCGGATGAACACGCTGGATGTGAACCACCAAATGCCGCCGCTGGCCAGAAATACGATTGACAGCAACGCGGTGGTGGAGATGGCGGACTGGATCAACAGCCTGGGCGGCATCCCGGCGCTGGCCCCGCCGGTCCTCACGCCCGCTTCCGGGATTTTCACCAACCAAGTGACCTTGACGTTGCAGCCCCCGGACGGGATAGCAGCCCTTTACTACACTTTGGACGGCACGCTGCCGACGACCAATTCCACGCCTTACAGCGGGCCGTTCAACCTGGCCTCCAGCGCGACGGTCAAGACCAACGCCTTTGAAGCGGGCTATGTCAACAGCGTGGCGGTGTCGGGGTTGTTCACCATTGTGCCGCCGCTGAACAATTTTTTTGCCCCCGGCTTCCTGGCCAACGGCTCGTTCCAGATGCAGTATTGGGGGCCGGCGGGGCAAACCTACGTTTTGCAGGGAAGCAGCGACCTGATCAATTGGACCCCGTTGAGCACCAATGTGCCCGCCGCCGCCCCCTTCACTTTGATTGATCCCGCAGCGGCAACCGCGCCCTGCCGCTTCTATCGAATCGTCACGCCATGAAGACGCGCTCCATCCCCAACATCAGCGACGGTCATAGACCGCCGCTGCATAAGATCGCGACGCCATGAAGAATGATGCGTCAGCCATGGGCGGGCCGGGAAAGGATTTTACCACGGATCACAGGAAAATGCAGAATGCAGAATGCAAAATGCAAAATTCCGAATCCGTTCAAGTCTGTTGGTTGGGAATCTGCCGAGACGGGGTCATTGCAGTCATGGCAGTCATGGCGATGTTGGCCGCGCCGCCGTTGACGGCTTGGGCGCAAAGCGATGGCGGCGCTTTGACGGAACGCCCGGGCGGCAACACGAGCGCGCCGTCAACAGAATCCCCAAGCCCGGCCCGGCAGGCCCGCGCCTACGAGCAGGCGACGGAGAAAATCCGGGCGGATTGCGTGCAGGGCCGCCGGACCATTTGCGGGAGGATTCTAAAGATACTTCCCGACGGGCTGGTGGTGGAGAGCGGTTACACCAATCTGATGCGGGTGCCCCTGAGCCGGTCGTGGCTGGCGCCGGGCACGGTGGAGGCGACGCGCGAGGTCAATCTGGTGGAAGGCAACGAGCCGGGATGCGTCTGCACCGGGCTGGTATTCCTGACGGCGCTGCCCAAATCGCGTTCAACCGCCAAACCCAAGCCTTATGATTACGTGGTCATCCAGGCTTACCCGGCCGGGCAATACACTTACGCGTCGGTGGGAACCCTGCAGCGAACCGTCCGCCGTTTCGCCGCCTCACTTCCAACGGCGATTCGCCTCAATCGCGACGCGGCCGGCTAGAGCGGCGATTATGCCCACCGCGATGGCGGCGATGGCGAAGCGCTTGCGCATTTCAAAGCCTCCTAACCACCCAAAAGTTTATTGGGGAAGAAACTCATCGTCTGGTGGGTGAAGGCCGCCTTTAGACAGGCGGGGTTTTTTGAGTTGATTCTTTTTGCAGTCGCAGCAACTGCACGCGGGTGACCTGCAGCCGCTGGATCACAATCGCCGCCACCCGTTTCATCAACTCAAAGCCAAAAGCGGGATCGTCCTCGCACTCTTCGCGCAGGCGGGTGCCGTAAAAGAAAATCGCCGTCGTCGGCTCCACCGCGCGGGCGCTGAAATGCCAGTTATACGGCGGAAACAACCAGGACCAGCCCAGCACCTCGTCTTCGCCGATCAGGTGAATCAGCGGCGGCGCGTCGGGATTGTGCCCGGATTCCAGGGCGATTTTGCCCTGGCAAACCAGGTAAAAGCGGTTGGCCGGATCGCCTTCCTTGAAAATCATTTCGTCCCGCTCGAACTGTTTAAACATCGCCACCTCCACCAGTTTCTTCAGGTGTTCGGGCTTCATGTCCGCGACGAAGCGATGCGCGGCGATGGCCCCGGCCAGCGGAGGCGTGGTTTCGCTTTTGCCACCAATAATCACATTCATGTTCTCCTCTCGTGTACAGATTCGTCGGGCAGTTCGGCCAATGCAGCTTTCACCTTAAAACGACCAGCGGGAGCCAATCGGCGCAACACCTCTTTTGGCAAAGATTGGCCCAAAATTGCCGCCACCCCTGGCCCGGGAAGGCGCTGCCGGGCGCGCGATGGGTCCATTTCACTTTTTGCGGTGTGGGTTCTAAATCTCAGTCCTTACTATGAACCCTCACCTCACCCTAACCCTCTCCCCTCCCATCGGATGGGAGCGGAGAGGGAACAGCAGACGGACACGAATTGTTCCAAGGAGGTCTGTCGAGCAGCGCCAGGTTCATGGCCATTATGCCCGACAAAACTTTGGCGTGGAGGCTAATCTTAATCTTTCTCTTGCAATCGGTAATCACAATTGGCTTTGCTTAAGCCCGCCGGCATCGAACGACGCGCCTCAAGAGTCGTGGGACGGCGCCGGCGCCATCTTGGCCGCGGGCAGGGCCAGGTGGTTTATCAGGGCAAACGACGCGACCGTCTTCACCGCGTCCTGCAAGGAGACCCAGTCCGTGTTAATGACAAAATGGTAGAGCAACGGATCGTCTATGTCTTTGCCGAAGTATCTTTTCAGATACCGGCGGCGGCCTCCATCCTCGCGCGTCATGCGCCGGAGCGCCTCCTTTCTGTCCAGATGGTCAAATTCCCGCATGTGGGCGACGCGATGTTCGACCGAGCCGACCAGCCGGACGTGGAGCATTCCCGGCAGTCGCGCGGTGATGACATTGGCGCCGCGGCCGACAATGATGGCATTGCCCAACTGGGCCAGGCGCAAGATGGTTTCGGAGGCCCGCCGCACCAGCGTTTCTGTGGGAGGATGCAGACTGAACAAATCCTCGATGATATCGTTCAGTTGGCTGACGCGGTCCTCCGGCATGAACGACGCCAGGCGGGCCGGCAAGTGATGATCCTGCAGGACGGCTTCGACCAAATCGCGGTCGAACACCGTCCATCGCCTGGCGCCATGCGGCAGGACGGCCTGGAGGCAGACGGCCAGTTCTTCGGCGAAAAAACAGGCCCCGCACCCCGATTGCCGCGAAATGGTGACGCCGCGGACCAGGCCGTCTTCCTCGCGGCGGGCCGGCCCGCGCGGCTGTAGTTGACAGTTGATGAAAGTGAAACAGCGGTCAAGACCGGAAGTTGTGTTCATAAGTCACTTGTTTTCCAAAGAGACATGCCGCCGGCGGAACCGGTTGGTTTGGGCCGGGCAAGGCAGGGCGGGCGCTCGCGGAGTGCGCGCCGCGCCGCCCGGGACTGGGGCGGCCCCGCCTGCGGAACCGGGCGTCATCTCGGTTTTCCGCGGGCTATCGCAGAGGCTCGGCCCCGCCTTTCAACGGCTTGGAAGAGGGTTTTTTTGCCTTTTGTCCTGGGAATCTGTCGAGGGGCGATTTGCTCCGCGGCGGTGGAGCACTCCGCGCAACCTGGGACGCGGCTGGCGCCGGCGGTTGGGCGGAGGCGAGCAGCCACTGCTCGGCCTGAAGCCAGAACTCGACATCCTTGCCGGCGGGTCTGCCATTTTTTTCCCACATCTGATGCGCCAGGAAGGCGATGTCATCATGACTTGGGTGTGGCGGCTGAATGGAATCTTGCATAACTAATTTCCTTTCATTTTGGTTGCAGCTTTGCCTTTCGTTTGCATCGGTCGCTTCCCTCTTGCGTTGTTCTCCCGTCCTGCAAACCTAACACCCCTGCGGCAAACCTACAGCAAGTTGGCCACTTTTTCTTCCCCTTTTTCCACCCATTTCTTGCGCAAGGCTCGTCCTTTTTTGACCCGCCCCGGCGGCGCCAGGATTCAGCCAACAGCCAGGCTCATGCGGCGAACCCCGTGACGCCGGGGTTGCCGGCCGCGGCCCCGGCCGGCGCCGCTCCTTTCAAGGATCGCGACCGCCACAGGTAATAGATGGCCGGATAGACCAGCAGTTCCATGAGGGTGGAGGTGACGACGCCGCCCATCATCGGGGTGGCAATGCGTTTCAGCACGTCCGCCCCCGCGCCGTGGCTCCAGAGAATGGGCGCCAGGCCGGCCAGAATCACGCAGGCCGTCATGGCTTTCGGGCGGACGCGCTTCACCGCCCCGTGATAAATGGCGTCGCGCAGGTCGGTCACGTTGCGCATCCGGTCTTTTTTAATCCATTCCCCGTGGGCGATGTCGAGATAAAGCAGCATGACAACCCCGGTCTCGGCGTCCAGACCTGCCAGGGCGATGATGCCAACCCAGACGGCGACGCTCAGATTGTAGCCGAGCCAGTAGATGGCGGCGAAGGCGCCCACCAGGGAAAAGGGAACGGCCAGCATCACGATGGCGGTCTTGATGGCCGAACGGGTGTTGAGATAAAGGATGAGCGCGATGATGAGCAGCGTGAGCGGCACCATGAGCATCAACCGCGCTTTGGCCCGCTGCATGTATTCATATTGGCCGCTCCAAAAAATGTTGTAGCCGGCCGGGAGAGCGATCTGGCCTTTGGCGACGGCGTCGTTGACGGCCCGAATGGCTGTTTGCACATAAGTGCCAAGGTCAACGCCCTTCACGTCCACATAAATCCAGGCGTTGGGCACGGCGCCCTCGCTTTTGACGCCCATCGGGGCGTGAACCGTTTCGATTTTTGCCAACTGGCCAAGCGGTACTTGTGCGCCGGTAGGCGTGGGGACGCTGATTTCACGCAACACCCCGAGGTTCTCACGGAAGTCACGGCTGTAGCGAAGATTGACATCGTACCGCTCCAAACCCTCGACCGTGGTTGTCAGCGGCATGCCGCCCAGGGCGACTTCGAGCACCTCCTGCACATCGGCGACCCGCAGCCCGTAACGGGCGATGGCGTCCCGATCAATCGTGAACTCGATATAGTTTCCGCCCATGGTGCGTTCGGCAAATGCGCTCAGAGTGCCAGGCACGGTTTTTACCACCGCCTCGACTTCCGACGCAACCCGCTCCAATTCCGCCAAATCCGGCCCGGCCACCTTGATGCCCACCGGCGTCTTGATGCCGGTGGCCAGCATGTCAATCCGCGTCTTAATCGGCATGGTCCAGGCATTGTTGAGGCCGGGGATTTGCACTGCGGCGTTCATGGCGTCCACCAATTCATCGGATGTGCGGCGGCGGTGAGCGATGATTTTGCCGGTATCGTCCTTAATATCTACAATAGGCCATTCTTCTTCGGGTTTGAGCATGACAGTGGTTTCGATCATGTCGAACGGAGCGGGGTCGGTGGCCGTCTCGGCGCGGCCAATCTTGCCGAAGACGTGATGCACTTCGGGGAACTGGCGAATCATTCGGTCGGTGGTTTGCAGCACCTCGCGCGCTTTCGTGGGCGAGATGCCGGGGAAAGTCGTGGGCATGTAGAGCAAATCGCCTTCGTAGAGTGGCGGCATGAATTCTCTGCCGATGTTCTGGTAAGGGAAAAACTTTCCGGCCTGGAAGGCCAAGTCCTTCATCTTGCCATCGGGCAAAAGGCGGGCCGTCAGAGCATTCCACGGAAAGAACACCCAGACGATCAGCAATGCGGCAGTAGTGATGACGGCCCAACGCCATTTGATGACAAAATCAATCGCCGGATGATAGAGCCAGAGCAGGAGGCGGTTGATGGGGTTTTTCTCTTCGGACGGGATTTTGCCGCGGATGAAAAATCCCATCAAAACCGGAGCCAGCGTGATGGAGAGCAAGGCGGCCGCGCCCATGGAATAGGTCTTGGTGAAGGCGAGCGGCTTGAAGAGCCGGCCTTCCTGCGCCTGGAACGTGAAGATGGGAATGAATGACACCGTAATGACGAGCAGGGAGTAGAAGAGCGTCGGTCCGACTTCGACTGCGGCGTCGCGGATGATGTCCCAATGCGGCTTCTTGCCCTGGTCGCGTTCCATGTGTTTGTGGGCGTTCTCAATCATGATGATGGCCGCGTCCACCATCGCGCCGATGGCGATGGCGATGCCGCCCAGCGACATGATGTTCGAGCTGAGACCCTGGCCAAACATGACCAGGAACGAAATCAGCACCGCGACCGGCAGGACGATGATGGCCACCAGCGAACTGCGCAGATGCATCAGGAAGGCGATGCAGACCAGCGCGACAATGATGCTTTCCTCGATGAGTTTTTCTTCGAGTGTTTTGACCGCGCGATTGATCAGCGCGCTGCGGTCGTAGGCGATGGTGTATTGCACGTCCGGCGGCAGTCCCTTCATCGCCGTGTCGAGCTTCTGCTTCACGTCGAGGATGACCTGGCGGGCGTTGGCCCCGTAACGTACCACCACGATGCCGCCGACGGTTTCTCCTTCGCCGTTCAACTCGGCGATGCCCCGCCGCATGTCGGGGCCCAGTTCGACGTTGGCGACCTGGCTGAGGAGAATCGGAACTCCCCGGTCCCCCACGCTCACCGCCACTTTGCGCAGATCGTCCAGACTTTGGATGTAACCCTTGACGCGCAGGATGAACTCCTTTTCCGACAATTCAATGGAGCGCCCGCCGACTTCGCCGTTGCTGCGCTTGACCGCCGTCGCCACGTCGGAAATGGCAAGGTTGTAGGCCCGCAGTTTGGCCGGGTCCACCGTGACTTGGTATTGCTTGACAAAGCCGCCGATGGAAGCGACTTCCGCAACTCCCTCCACCGCGGCCAGTTGGTAGCGCAGATACCAATCCTGCATGGAGCGCAGTTGGGCCAGGTCACGGTTGGTGGAGTTGAGCGAATACATGAAGGCCCAGCCAACGCCGGTGGCATCCGGGCCGAGGCTTGGGGTGACGCCTTGCGGCAGCCGGCCGCTCAAGCCGCTGAGATATTCCAGGACGCGGCTGCGCGCCCAATAGGGATCAGTGCCGTCCTCAAAAATGACATAGACAAAGCTGAATCCGTAAAATGAATAGCCGCGCACCACCTTGGCCTTGGGCACGGAAAGCATTTTGGTCGTGATGGGATAGGTAACCTGGTCCTGGACAATTTGCGGCGCCTGGCCGGGCCATTCCGTATAGATGATCACCTGCACGTCCGACAGGTCAGGGATGGCGTCGAGGGGAATGTTGCGCACGGCATAAAGGCCGCCGAGCACGAGCACAATCGTGCCGAGAAGAACAATGAATTTATTCCTGAGCGAAAAATCTATGATGCCTTTGAGCACGTTCGTCCTTTAGTCTTTGTGCTCAGGCATATCCATTCCATCAGGCATGGTCATGCCGCCGGGGGGAGTTTCCGAACCTGAAGGATTATTCGTGGCAGGTCCTGTAGCGGACGGCAGGGGCGGTGCTTCCAGTATCGGAATCAGTGTCATGCCGCATTTGGGGCACTGGCCCGGTTTATCTGAGCGCACGTCGCTGTGTTCGGGCATCGGGCAGGTGTAGTAGAGAATTTTCCCGCCAGGTTGGAGTTTCTTCAGCATCGCCTGAGACACAGGCACGAGCCTCATGCCGCAAATGGGACAATTGCCAGGATGATCGTATTCGATGGAAACATGCTCCGGCATCGGGCAGATATATTTCACCGGGTTCGTCTCCGTGGTCTGGGCGGCGGCGCCCATGCTCGCTTGGTTTGATTGCGGAGTGGCGACAGTCTGCTGCGCAACCCCGGCATGTTTCGGTTCAAGCATTTTCTGGATGGCCTCGCGAAGCTGGCTTTCCGAATCGAGCATGAATTGGCCGGACGTGACAATGCGTTCGCCTTCGTTCAATCCAGTCAGAGCCTGATACGTGTCGTTTTCCGCTTGGGGCCCGAGCGTGACGGTGCGCGGGTCAAACTTTCCCCCATCCAACGCCACGAAGACCGTGGTCTTTTCACCGCTGCGCAGAATGGCCATGTCAGGAATCAGCAGAACGGAAGGCTCCAGCTCGGAGACGACCTGCACGGTGGCGAACATGCCGGGCTTGAGGAAATATCCGGGGTTGTGAAACTCCATCCTCACTTTGGCGGTGCGCGTTTTCTCATCCACGTTCGGATAGATGTAAGTGACGCGCCCGCGAAACTCGCGGTCCGGCAGGTAGGAGAGCGTGACGGTCGCCTCCTGGCCCAGCTTGATATAAGCCAAATCCTGTTCATAAATGTCAGCCTGCACCCAGACCAGTCCCAGATCCGCCAGCCGGTAAATCTTCATGCCCGGGTCCACCATCTGGCCTGCGACGACATTTTTTTCCGTCACGAAACCGTCCTGCGGCGCCAGGATGCGCAGAGTCTTCTGTGGTTTGCGCGTTTTTTCCAGTTCCGCGATTTGCTCATCAGAAATGTCGAAGAACTTGAGCTTGGTTCGTGCGCTACTTCGGATTTCATCAACACCGGGCGTGGTGTTCGTGGGGGAACCGGTTGCAAGCAGATACTCGACTTGTGCGCTGTAAAGATCGGGCGAATAAACTTCAAACAACGGATTGCCGCGCATCACCAACTGGCCCGTGGCGTTCACGTCAAGCTTTTCAATCCAGCCCTTGAATTTGGTGGTCACGTCGCCCAGCGTCGTTTCGTTGTAATCAACGACGCCAACAGTGCGGATGATGCGGCGCAAAGGCCCGCGCGTGACAGTCGCGGTGCGGATGCCCATGTTCTGAACCGTCACCGGGTCAATGGCGATGGTCTGCGACCCGGCGGCAGCGGCTTGCTCTTCATAGACCGGCACCATGTCCATGCCCATGCTGTCCTTGCCGGGAGTCTGCCGCACTTCACCCGGCATCATGGTGGATTTGTAGTACTTGATTTTGCCTTCCCCGCTGGCCGTCGCCGATGCGCCTGCCTGTTTGCGAATCGGATTCAATTTCATGCCGCAGATCGGGCAATTCCCGGGATGGTCCTGAATTACCTGCGGGTGCATCCCGCAAGTGTAAAGCGTTTTGTCTTGATTGGTCCCGGCCACGCCGTCCTGTTTGGGAGTTTTGGAACACCCGGCCATCAATGCACCAGCGCCAACCGCCGCGATGAGAACCAACAGGGAGATGCTTTTAGTCATATCAAATTCAGTGTTTGAGATTCCTGGACGCGGCCGGCGACGCCGCGGCTTCGCCCGGCGAAGCCGGCAGCAGCGGCGCCCCTTCCGGCGCGATCCCGGCGATGGACAGGGACAAGTCAGCCAGAATAATTTCCCGGCGCGCGCGCGCCTCCACTTCCTCCAGTTGAAAGTTCAACAGCGTCCGCCCGGCATCGGTCAGGTTGAAAAAATCAATCTGCCCGGCCAGATAGCCGGCCCGGGCAATTTCCAGGGACTTCCGCGCTTTTGGAATCAGCTTCTCCTGCAAGAGGGCCAGATCGCGGCTGGCTTCCCGGTACTCGTAAGTCTTTATCGCGAAGTCCACTGTCACCTGGATTTGCCCGGATGTCAGCCGCGCTTCGGCGGCGCCCTTGCCAGCCTGGGCCGCCGCGATTTGCGCCGCAATTTTGTCGCGCCAGACCGGCAGGCTCATGCCCGCCTGCGGCCAATAAAACGGCGGACTATAGACCTCGGCCTGCAACCCCGCGGAAAAATCAGGCACTTTGGATTTGCGCGCGACCGCAATGGACGCCTCCGCCAGCCGCACCTCCGCTTCCATCGCCTTGAGACGGGGATTGCGCGCGAAGGCCGTGTCGAGCAGCGCGTCGCCGTTCAAATCGGGCGGGGTCGTCTCAAATCTGGCCGGCGGCGCCGGGTCCGGTTGGTCGCGCCCCAGGCCCAACGCGCCTTTGAATTGCGCCATCAGCGGCTGGCGCGAATCTTCCAGATTGCTGATCTCCGTGGCCAGTTTGTCCTGCTCGATTTGCGCGCGATACACATCCTGCAAGGTCACCTTCCCCACTTCGTTTTGCGTGCGGGCGCTTTTTTCCAGTTCCGCCAGCAGGTTGAGCGTCTCGCGGTTGATGCGGATTTTTTCGTCGAGAAACCAAAGCTGGTAATAGGCCTGTTTGACGGCGAAGGCCGTCTCCAGCGCGGCTGTTTCAAAGGCAAAATACTTCGCCTGGCTCCCGGCGCTGGCCGCGCTGGCGGCCGCCTTCAGCTTGCCGGGGCCGGGAAAATCCTGCATCAATCCGGGCATGAGGGAGGTAAGCACGTCTGTAATGTAGGCTTGAAATGTCAGTTTTGGATCCGGCAGCGACCGTTCGACGATGATTTGTTCGACCGATGCCGCCCAGTCAAAGTAGGCCGCCCGCACCCGGGGTTGGGTCATGATTGCGAACCGCAAATAATTGCTCAACCCGGCCTTCGCATCCAATTGGGGCAAAGGCGCGCTGGGCCAATAAGCCTGCTCGACTTTCTTTAAATCGCTGCGGGCTTGCCGCTCCGATGGGGCCGGCACGCCCGCGCAACCGGCCAGAAACAACACCCCCCAGGAGAATACCGCCAAAAAAGCGGCCCGGCGGCACACGGCTGCCATGCAACGAACGATCACGGTTTTGCCTTTTTTTCCTCCTCCGCCAGCTTTTTGAGGTATTTGTCCGGGTCTTTGTTGAAGTCCTTCACACAATCCTTGCAGCAGAATTTGATTTGCTGTCCCAGGTAATTGGTCGTGAACGGCTCGCCCATCTCCCCGATCTTGTCGCCGGATACCAGGCAATAATTGAGGGGATACGGCTTGACCGCGGCCTGGGTCGAACTGCCCGGACGGGCAGTGTGGCATGAGCAGAGCAGTGCGGGAGCGCCAGCCAACAGGACCAGCAGGGGGATGGCCAGTAGTGTTCTTTTCATATCTTCCTTTCAGGTGGATTCATTTGTCTATTCGCCCGCGCCGCCTCACCCGAGATGGCACGGCGCCGGCGAAATGTAATGCGTCAGTCATGGGGGAGCCGCGAAAGGTAGGGCGGGCACTCCGCTGCCCGCCGTCGGGCATTGGCAGAGGAACCAACGTCGCACTACCGTCAAGCGGCGGGCAGGGGACTGCCCGCCCTACCACCAGAGACTGACGCATTGCGGCGAAATTCATAAGGTTAAGCGCGATTAAAATTTTGGGTCCAATCACCTCGCTGCACAGGGTCTATTGGGCGGCTTTGTTCTTCGCGCTTTCTGCACGGAGTCTGGGGAATCAGGCGGACGGTTGCAAAGCAAATCCCTGACAGAAACACGCCCAACAATGGCCTCCGCATTGTTGGGCGTGTTTTGTGTCCGTGAACGGATCGCGTTATTCGACGGGAGCCATGCCGGTCATCCCCTCCATGCCTTTGGCGGCAGGCTTCCCGGTGTCGCACATGGCACATTTGTGCGTCACGGTGTCAGGGGGTGAATGTTTCCCCAGGCGGACCACCGTGGTGGTCGTGACGCAGTCGGCGCAGAGGTGCGACACCACGGCTTTGGTGGGCACGCCATGCGCCGCCAGCGCCCTCGCTGCTCCCCCGCTCGACGTGACATCGGGCACGTTCGTGGACGCATCCTGGCATTTTGGGCACGACATGGGCATGGAGTTGCCTGGCGCGGCTTTTGCGGCGAAGGATCTCCCGTTGCTCTGCTGGAGTCTCTCTCCCCCTTTGACTTGCGCTGGCGCCGCACTGGCTGCCAGAGACACGACAACGACGGCCAAGGCCGCGATGAGAATGTTCTTTGTTGTCTTCATATTTTAATTTTCGCTTTCTGGTTGATCGCTCATGACTTTGTTCTGTTGTGGGCGATGTCTTCGTCCCTTCTCTCCTTAATACGCCGCTGGTGTCCATGCCCCTCTTGAATTGTTCGCAAAAGGCTCGCCGTCTTTTGCCGGCCCGCAAAAATAATCTCGCGTCAGGGCTTGCTCTTTTTTGCCATCCGCCGCGCCGCCGGAGTTTATTTCAGGACCGACCCAGGTACGGCCATGGTAGGGGGCGCAGGACAAAATTCTTCACAAGCCGATGCTTGCAGGGGAGCGAGTATATGCCTCTCCATATACCCATCGCGCGCGCTTCCCCTCTCTCTCCCCGCTCGCGGGGAGAGAGCCGGAGAGAGGGGGTCCCTTCATCGTCGAACTCCTGCCGCGAAGAATTTTGTCCTGCGCCCCATGGTAGGGTTACACCGTATTGCCAGTGGCTGGCCCACGAGGCAGACTGGCAACATGGAAGAAAATCAAATCCCAGAACGCACGACAGTGAAACTATGAAACGATCCTTGCTCCTTTTCACGGCTATGATGGCGATCCTGTTGATAACAGGTGGTTTGCGCGCTGCCGATCAATCCAAACTCTTATTTTCAGATGTTCAACAAATTGTATTTTTGAAAAAGGGTGAACCCAAAAAGAACCAAATCATCATAAACGATCCGGTCAAGGTCAAACAATTGATGGATGCTCTCCACCTGGAAAGAAATGACCTCCTTGTCTGTGATATGGCGTGGCAAGTGACCTTTATTGAAAAGGCGGGCAAAGTCGAAACCTTTGTCTGCAAGGGCTGCGTCGAAATTCACGATAAAAATGGAAGTGAACGTGAACGTTTTAAGACGCCGCCAGAATTCGATAAACTTGTGGAACATATCGAGGAATGGCGGTGACGGTGGTTTCTCCGGTGCGCGTGTGGCTTTGAAGTGCGGCGGCTTGCCGCCGCTTTGCTCCCTCCAATCGTGCCCGAGCCGAAAAAGCGGGTGCAAGCTCCCGCACTCCAAATTAAGTGCCCCCTGCGTCACATGAAATTACGCCGCCACGAGGTCTTCGATGCGAGTGATATGGAGGATGGCGCATTCCACGAATCGTTCCGCCAGCCCATTGGGGTCTGCCTTGCCTGACTCATTTGCGTTTATTGCTTTACGTCAGCAGCCACCTTTGGCATTCAAATGACATAAGCCTGAGTTGAATTCAGCATTCCCGTTAAAACGAACGAACAACCATGCAAGAAAAACATTCTTCCCGCCGGGACTTTTTGAAGCAGTCTGCGCTGGCCGGTGTGGCGGCGTCCATGACCGGCGCATTGACCGGCTGCGCGGCGCCGGGCGGCGCCGGCACCATCACCCTCCCCAGCGGAGTCTCCATTGGCGGACGGATCGGGGAGACGCGCCCGCGTCCCTCCGGCCAGCAACCGGTCCACCAACTGACCACCCAGCCGCGGGCGCGCGTGCGCGTGGCCTTCATTGGTTGCGGCGGCCGGGGCACCAGCCTGATCGGCGATGTCCTGGGCATCGAATTTGCCGATGTGGTGGCCGTGTGCGACCTGCGGCCGGAGCGGGCCGAGGCCGCCGCCGGACGCGTGGAAAAGGCCCGCGGCAAACGCCCCCAGGTTTTTGGCGGCACCGAGAGCATCTGGGAAAAACTGTGCGAGCTTGCGGACATTGATGTGATCTATGTCGCCACTCCCTGGGAATGGCATGTGCCCATGGCCCTCCGCGCCATGGAGCGCGGCCAGCACGCCTTCGTGGAGGTTTCGGCGGCGGTGACGGTGGAGGATTGCTGGCGGCTGGTGGATACGAGCGAGCGCACGCAAAAGCATTGTTTGATCCTCGAAAACTGTTGTTACGGCGAGAACGAACTCTTTGTCTTGAACCTGGCGCGGCAGGGGGTTTTCGGCGAACTCAACCACGCCGAGTGCGCCTACCTTCACGACCTGCGCAGTTTGCTTTTTGATCTCAACGGCGAGGGCCTCTGGCGGCGCCACTATCACCTCGCCTACAACGGCAATCTCTATCCCACTCACGGCCTCGGCCCCGTCGCGCAATACCTCGGCCTCGGCCGCGGCGACCAGTTCAAATTCCTCGTCTCCACCAGCTCCCCGGAACAGGGGCTTGCCAAGTGGCGCCACGACCACAACCCGAATGGCGGCCGGCAAGCGGACGAAACCTACCTGTGCGGCGACATGAACACCTCCCTCATCAAGACCGAACTGGGCCGCACCATCATGCTCCAGCACGACGTCGTCAGCCCGCGCCCTTACAGCCGCATCAACGCCTTGTACGGCACCGGCGCCGTCTTTTTTGATTACCCGCCGCGCCTGTCAATCAACCAGCCAAGGCAGTTCGGCCTGGCCGCCAATAGTTCGGAGGATTGGCTCAACGAGAGCGACCTGGCGAAAATGCGCGAGAAGTTCACCCATCCCCTCTGGCGCAAACTCGCCGAACAAGCCAGGGGGTCCGGTCACGGCGGCATGGACTTCGTCGAGAACTGGCGGCACCTGGATTGCATTCGCCAGGGACTCACCCCGGACATCACGGTGTATGATGCGGCGGCCTGGAGCTCCATCATCGAACTCTCCGCCCGTTCCGTGGCCACGGGCAGCGCCCCGGTGCCCATTCCCGATTTCACCCGCGGCCTCTGGAAGTCCAGGCAACCCCTGGGCATCGTCAGTTGATCTCCTCTTCTATCGAAGGTATTACGCCGCCGCGAGGTCTTCGATACGACTGATGTGGAGGATGACCGCCCAGCGCAAGGCGCGCATCTACGGAACTTTGCCGCGATGAACCGGCACCAGGAACCGGAGCGGTTTTTTTAGGATGGATTAAATAGACTAATCATCTGCTCTGGAAAGCCTTTCACCTCCCTTGCCCGGTCTTTCGCCTTTTTTGCACACGCCGGCTTCCGCGCTTGGGCAATTCCGGCATACGCTTCAGCAAAATACGGCGAGCTTGCAATTCCCCGCTGCGGTAGTAGTTCTAATGAAGATGAAACCGGTTTTATTCAACAATACCGTGCTGCGGGACGGCCACCAATCCATGGCCGCCACCCGCATGACCACCGCCCAGATGCTGCCCGCCGCTCCCGTGCTGGACGGCATGGGATTCCACGGCCTGGAAACCTGGGGCGGCGCCACTATTGATTCCTGCCTGCGCTTCCTCAACGAGAATCCTTTTGACCGCTTGCGCGCCCTGAAAGCCGCCGCTCCCCAAACCCCGCAGATCATGCTCTTGCGCGGGCAAAACATCGTCCAGTACGCCAGTTTCCCGGACGACGTGGTGGAGACTTTTGTGCGCTGCGCCTGCCAGTTCGGCATGGACATCATCCGCATCTTCGACGCCCTCAATGATCTGCGCAACCTGCAAACCGCCATCAAGGCCGTCAAGAAATATCAGAGGCACGCCCGGGGGGAACTCTGCTACACCATCAGCCCGGTTCACACCGTGGAGAACTTTGTCAAGATGGGCGTTGAGCTGGAAAAGATGGGCTGCGATTCTCTTGGCATCAAGGACATGTCCGGCATCCTGCAGCCGCGCATCGCCTTCGACCTGGTCAAGGAACTCAAGCGCCAGGTCGGCATTCCCATCACCCTGCACACCCACGACACCGCCGGGCTGGGCGCGGCCAGTTATCTGGCGGCCATTGCGGCGGGGGTGGATTGTGTCGAGGTTTCGATTGTTCCTTTCGCCAACGGCACCTCGCAGCCCGATACCCGGCGCATGTTGGCCCTCCTGGAAGGCGATCCGCGATGCCCGCAATTCAACACGGAAAGACTTGTCGAACTCCGCAATTACTTCGAGGGCGTTTACAAGGAGCTGGCCAAATTCACCAGCCCCGCCAATGAACGGGTGGACAGCGACATCCTCATTTACCAGGTTCCAGGCGGGATGCTTTCCAACTTTCGCACCCAGCTCAAAGAGCAGGGCATGGCGGAGCGTTTTGACGAGGTGGTGCGCGAAATCCCCGTGGTGCGCGAGGCGCTGGGCTGGATTCCATTGGTCACGCCCACCTCGCAGATTGTGGGCACCCAGGCCATGATGAACGTCAAATTCGGCCGCTGGAAAATGATCTGCCAGCCCGCCCAGGACATCGCCCTGGGCAAATACGGCAAAACGCCCGGCCGGATTGATCCGGAGGTGCTGGCCCAGGTCGAAAAACTCTCCGGCAAAAAACCCGTCACGGTCCGTCCCGCCGATCTCCTGGAACCCGGCCTGGAAAAATATCGCAAGCAATGCGCCGAAAAGGGCCTGCCTGTGGAAGATGAAGTCGTCGTGCTCTTTGCCATGTTCCCTCAGCAAGTCGAAGCCTTGTACAAGCCCAAGCCGGCGGCGGCGCTCCCCTCTCCGGCCCCCGCGGCGGCCCGTCCGGCTCCCGTCCTCCCAGGCCATGGACGGGGAAAACAATTGTTCGTCACCCTCAACGGCCAGCGCCACGACGTGCTGGTCGAGACTTTGGAAAACTGAACCGTGGAGACTTTATATGAACCGCACTGAACCCACCCCTGGCACAGACCGCCTGCTGGCGGATTTTCCGCCGGCCGGCTATGGCGACTGGCATCGCCTCGTCGAGACCGAGCTGAAAGGCGCTCCTTTCGACAAGCGCATGTTCACGCCCACTTATGAAGACATCACCCTCAAACCCATCTATCGCCGGGAAAACGTCGCCAATCTCCCCCATCTCGATTCCTTTCCCGGATTCGCTCCCTTTGTGCGCGGGACCTCGGCGGCGGGTTATGTCGGCCAGCCCTGGGCCATTTCGCAGGAAATCACCTGCTCCAGCCCGACGGAATTCAATCACGAGGCCCGCAACTCCCTGGCCGGCGGCCTCAACGCTTTGAACATGGTGCTGGACAAGGCCACCCGCAACGGACGCGACCCGGATTGGGCCAAGCCGGAGGAAGTCGGCTCCGGCGGGCTTTCCATCGCCACCCTGCGCGATCTGGACCGCGCCCTGGACGGGGTTGACCTGCGAACCACCTCCTTGTTCGTCCGGGCGGGCGCCTCGGGCATGCCCTTTGCCGTCCTTCTCTTTGCCCTGATGCGCCGACGCAAGCAAAAACCCAGCGTCCTCCACGGCTGTATTGAAATGGACCCCTTGGGGGTTCTCGCCCACGAGGGCAGTCTGCCTCAGTCCATGAAAGCCGCTTATCGGGAAATGGCCGCCCTCACCCGCTGGGCGGCGGACCACTCCCCCAGCGTTCAAACCATCTGCGTCCACAGCCGGGCTTGGCATGAAGCCGGGGGCCATGCCGTGCAGGAACTGGCCTTCACCCTGGCCACGGGCATCGAATACCTCCGCGAAATGCACCAGCGCGGCCTGGACGTCAACACCGTCGCCCCGCGCATCCGTTTCGCCGTCACCGTCGGGGTCAACTTCTTCATGGAGATTGCCAAACTGCGGGCCTTGCGCATGCTCTGGTCGCGCGCCGTGGCCGCCTTGGGCGGAAATTCAGAAGCCCAAAAGCTCTCCCTCCATGTCCGCACCTCGCAATGGAATAAAAGTGTTTGTGATCCGCATAACAACATTCTGCGCGCCACCGTCGAAGCCCTCGCCGGCGTCCTCGGCGGTTGCGACAGCTTGCAAGTCGGCGCCTTCGACGAAGTTGTCCGCCCGCCGGACGATTTCAGCCGGCGCATCGCCCGCAATACCCAGCTCATCCTGCAAAAAGAATGCAATCTCACTCAAGTGATTGATCCGGCGGGCGGTTCCTGGTTCGCCGAAGTGGTCACCGCCGAACTGGCCGGCCGCGCCTGGGCCCTCTTTCAAGAGGTCGAACAACTGGGCGGCATGGAAGCCGCCCTCCACGCCGGCTTTCCGCAGAAAATGATTGACGCCGTCGCGGCGGAAAAAATGCGGGCGGCCGCCTCCCGCCGCCTTTCCATGGTCGGCGTCAACCAGCACGCCAATCTCAAGGAGACGCCCCTGGAAGTTCCTTCCCTGGATGCCAGATTGTTTCACAAACGCCGCGCCCAGCAGGTCGCCTCCCATCGCACTTCCCTGGATGATCCCGAGAGCGAAATCGTCCTCAAAAAATTGTCCAATATCGTCAATATCCGGGGAGAGGGTCTTTTCGCCGAGTGCATGGAGGCCGCCGCCGCCGGCGCCACCTTGGGCGAAATTGTCCGCGCCATCCGCATCCACGACCACCCCTGCGCCCCCATCGTCCCGGTGAGTCTGACCCGCGCCGCCCTGCCCTTTGAACGCCTGCGCGCCGCCATGGACCGCCATCTCGTTCTCCACGACAAACGCCCTCAAGTTTTCCTCTGCAACATGGGCCCGTTGCGGGACTACAAAGCGCGCGCTGATTTTTCACTCGGCTTCTTTTCCCTGGCGGGTTACGACGTGGTTTCACCCGAAGGATTCCAAACGCCCGAAGCCGCGGTCCAGGCCTTTGTCCAATCCGGGGCCCGCATCGCCGTGCTCTGTTCAACAGACAACAATTATCCAGCCCTGGTGCCGCCGCTGGTTAAAGGCATCCGGGCGGCCCGGCCCGAGGCGGTGATTGCGCTGGCCGGATTTCCCCTGGACCAGGTTGAGGCCCACAAGAAGTCCGGCGTGGATGAGTTCGTCCATCTCCGCGCCGACGCCGTCCAATCGCTGGGTAATTTTCACGCCAAACTGGGGATTGAATTATGAATACCTTTCCTGATTTTACCAAAATTGCCTTCGATGCCACCCCGGAGCGCGCCACCTTCGAGAATTGGCGCGCCCGCTTTGAAGCGGAAACCGGCCGGCCGCTTGACCAATGCGTTCAACAAACCTTGGAAGGCATTGCCATTCGGCCCCTTTACACGGCGGCTGACCTCGCGGACTGCGGGCTTTTGGACACGATGCCCGGGTTCCCGCCCTATGTGCGCGGCCCTTACGGCTCGATGTACGTCACCAAACCGTGGACCGTCCGCCAATACGCCGGCTTTTCCACCGCCGAGGAGAGCAACGCCTTTTATCGCCGCAACATCGCCGCCGGCCAGCAGGGGCTGTCCGTCGCCTTCGATTTGCCCACCCATCGCGGCTACGATTCCGACCACCCGCGCGCTTTGGCCGACGTGGGCAAAGCCGGCGTGGCCGTCAATTCGGTCGAGGACATGAAGATTCTCTTCAAGGCCATCCCTCTGGATCGCATCTCCGTTTCCATGACGATGAACGGCGCGGTTCTCCCGGTCATGGCCTTTTACATCGTCGCCGCGGAGGAGCAGGGAGTGAAGCTGGAACAACTTTCCGGCACCATCCAGAACGACATCCTCAAGGAATACATGGTGCGCAACACTTACATTTATCCGCCCGCCCCCTCCATGCGCATTGTCTCGGACATCCTGGCCTTCACCTCCCAAAACATGCCCAAGTTCAATTCCATCTCCATCTCCGGCTATCACATGCAGGAGGCGGGGGCGACCGCGGACTTGGAAATGGCTTATACCCTGGCCGACGGCCTCGAATATGTCCGCACCGGCCTCAAGGCGGGCATTGACATTGATGCCTTCGCGCCCCGGCTCTCCTTCTTCTGGGCCCAGGGCAAGGACTTCTTCATGGAGATTGCCAAAATGCGCGCCGCCCGCGCCTTGTGGGCCAGGCTCATCGCCCAGTTCCACCCGAAAAATCCCAAGTCCCTGGCCCTGCGCACCCACTCCCAGACCTCGGGCTGGTCGCTGACCGAGCAGGACCCCTTTAACAATATCGCCCGCACTTGCGTCGAAGCCATGGCCGCTGCCTTCGGCCAAACTCAATCCCTCCACACCAACTCCCTCGACGAGGCCATCGCCTTGCCCACCGATTTTTCCGCCCGCATCGCCCGCAACACCCAGCTCTTCCTCCAGGAAGAAACCGGCATCTGCAAAGTCATTGATCCCTGGGGCGGCTCCTATTTTGTCGAGGCCTTGACTCAGGCCCTCATGCAACGCGCCTGGGCGCACATCCAGGAAATCGAGGCCCTCGGCGGCATGACCAAAGCCAATGAATCCGGCCTGCCCAAGTTGCGCATCGAAGAAGCCGCCGCCCGCCGTCAGGCCCGCATTGATTCCGGCAGGGAATCCATCATCGGCGTCAATTTGTTCCGATTGGAAAAAGCCGACCCGCTTGACTTCCGCGAAGTGGACAACACCGCGGTGCGCCAATCCCAAATCCAGCGCCTGCATGAACTCCGGGCCAGGCGCGACAACGCCAAAGTCCAGGCGGCACTCGATGCTCTCACCCAGGCCGCCGAATCCGGCGCCGGCAACCTCCTGGCCCTCTCCATTGACGCCGCCCGCGCCCGCGCCACCCTGGGCGAGATTTCCTTCGCGCTTGAAAAAATCTTTCACCGCCACAAAGCTTTGGTCCGTTCTGTGTCCGGTGTTTATCAATCCGAATTCGGCCAGGACCCGCAGATCGAGCAGGTTCGCCGGCTGACCGACGACTTTGCCCGCAAGCAGGGCCGCCGCCCGCGCATCCTCATCGCCAAGATGGGCCAGGACGGCCATGATCGCGGCGCCAAGGTCATCGCCACCGCCTATGCCGATCTGGGCTTTGACGTGGACATCGGGCCGCTGTTCCAGCAACCCGACGAAGCCGCCCGCATGGCCTCTGAAAACGACGTTCATGTCATTGGCATCAGTTCGCTGGCCGGCGGCCATAAAACCCTCCTCGTCCAATTGGTTGAAGAACTTGGCAAAATCGGCCGGTCTGACATCCTGGTCGTCGTCGGCGGCGTCATCCCCCCGCAAGACTACGACTTCCTCAAAAGCAACGGCGCGGCGGCGGTCTTTGGTCCCGGAACATTTATCCCGGATGCGGCCAAGGAAATCCTGACCCAATTGAGCGCGCGCGTGAAAGCCTGACATGCAATCGCTGGCCTCAGATACAGGGACGGTGGAGGATTTTGTCGCCGGCGTGCTCGCTGGCGACCGCGCCATCCTCTCGCGCGCCATTACCCTGATCGAAAGCCAGTCCCCCCGGCACGAAGAAAAGGCCCAGGAAGTTTTGCAACGCCTTCTGCCTCACACCGGCAAGGCCAAACGCATCGGCATCACCGGCGCCCCGGGCGTCGGCAAAAGCACGTTTATCGAGGCCTTCGGCTGTTATTTGATTGACCAGGGCCAGGCCGTCGCGGTCCTGGCCATTGATCCCACCAGCAAACGTTCCGGCGGCAGCATCCTCGGCGACAAGACCCGCATGGAGAATCTCAGCCGCCAGGCGCGCGCCTTCATTCGTCCTTCCCCGGCCGGGGACAGTGTGGGCGGCGTGGCCCGCCGCACCCGCGAAACCATGCTCCTGTGCGAAGCCGCCGGTTTTGATCTGGTCCTGGTCGAAAGTGTGGGCGTCGGGCAGAGCGAGGTTGCTCTCCGGGCCATGGTGGACTTCTTTTTATTGCTCTTGCTCCCGGGCGCCGGAGACGATTTGCAAGGCATCAAAAGGGGCATCATCGAAATGGCCGATGACATCCTTGTCAATAAGGCGGACGGCGACAATCGGACGCGGGCCGAACAAGCCCGCCTCGAACAGCAGGCCGCCCTGGCCTGCCTGCAACCGGCCACCCCCGGCTGGAAGACCCAAGCCGCCCTCTGCTCGGCCCGCACCGGCGAGGGCGTTCCTCATGTCTGGCAGCGCATCGAACGATTCTTCCGCGAACTGGAGCCTAAAGGCATCATCGCCAAACGCCGCAAACAACAGGCCGTGGATTGGCTGGCCGATTCCATCCGCGATGAATTGCAACGCCGTTTTGAGCGCCATCCGGCCATCCAGGCCCGGTTTCCCGCCCTCCGAAAATCCGTCCTCCGCGGTGAGATTACCGCCCATTGCGCCGCCCGCGCCTTGCTGGCCGACTTTGACCCTCGTCAGCAAAACTCAGATTATGATCACACAAATTGACCATCTCGGCATCGCCGTCCCATCCCTCGATCAAGCCGTGCCTTACTATGAAAAGGCCCTCGGCCTGAAATGTCACCACCGTGAAGAAGTCCCTTCGCAAAAAGTCCGCACCGCCTTCTTTTCCGTCGGTGAAGTTCACCTCGAACTCCTTGAACCCACCAGCCCGGACAGTCCCATCGCGAAATTCCTTGAGAAAAATCCCGCCGGCGGCATCCATCATGTTGCCTTCCGCGCGGATGACGTCGAAAGCCAGCTTCGTCAGGCCGCCGGCGCGGGCGTCAAGCTCATTCACGAAAAACCTTTCGCTGGCGCGGGCGGCATGTCCGTCGCCTTTCTCCATCCCAAATCCACCTTTGGCGTGCTTACCGAACTTTGTATGCCGAAAAAACTTTTGTAGCGGCGGTCCATGACCGCCGCCCATAAACCGCTCCGCGCGATTGCAATCAGATGAAAATTAAAAAATTATTGGAAGATCTCGAAAAACGCCGCGCCGCCGCCCGGGCCGGCGGGGGCCAGGACAAACTGGACGCCCGTCGCAAAAAGGGCGTCATGACCGCCCGCGACCGCCTCGACGCCCTCTTCCAATCCGGCGCCTTCCAGGAATCCGGACTTCACGCCGGCCACGATTGCCACAACTTCGACATGGAGGAAAAGTCCATGCCCGCCGATGGCGTGGTCACCGGCACCGGCCTGGTGGACGGCCGCGTCGTCGCCGCCTTCAGCCAGGATTTCACCGTCGGCGGCGGCGCCCTGGGACGCATTCACTCCAAGAAAATCTGCGACGTGATGGATTACGCCCTCAAGATTGGCTGCCCGGTCATCGGCATCAACGATTCGGGCGGCGCCCGCATCCAGGAAGGTTTCGACTCCCTCTCCGCCTACGGCCAGGTTTTTTTTCGCAACGTCCTTCTTTCCGGGGTGGTGCCGCAGATTGCCATCATTGCCGGGCCTTGCGCGGGGGGCGCCGCTTATTCGCCCGCCTTGATGGATTTTCTCATCATGGTCAAAGGCAGCGCCAACATGTTCATCTGCGGGCCGGAAGTCATTCAGGCCGTCACCGGCCAGAAATGCACCATGGATGAAATCGGCAGCGCCGCCACCAACGCCAGCATTAGCGGCAACGTTCATTTCGTCGCCGACCATGACGCCCACGCCATCCAAATCGCCCGCCGCCTCCTCACTTTCCTCCCCTCCAACAACCTGCTCGATCCGCCCCATCTGCCCCCCAAACAGATTGATTTGAGCGCCGACCCGGAAATGGACCGGCTGCTCCCGGAATCCTCCAAGGACGTCCTCGACATCCACAAAGTCATTGCTCGCTTGGTGGACAACGGCGAACTGCTCGAGGTCATGGCCGATTGGGCGCGCAACATCGTCATCGGCTTCGCCCGCATTCAGGGCCTCGTCGTCGGCCTCGTCGCCAACAACTCCGCCGTCAAAGCCGGCACCCTCGATATTGATTCCTCCGACAAGGCCGCCCGCTTCATCCGCTTCTGCAATGTTTTCAACATCCCCCTCGTCACCCTCGTGGACATCCCCGGTTTCATGCCCGGCATTCAGCAGGAGCGCGGCGGCATCATCCGGCACGGCGCGAAAATGCTCTTCGCTTACGCTTCCGCCACCGTCCCTAAAATTACCGTCATTCTCCGCAAGGCCTATGGCGGCGCCTATCTGGCCATGTGCAGTTCCGACATGGGCGCGGATTTTGTCTTCGCCTGGCCCACCGCTGAAATCGCCGTCATGGGCGCCGAGGGCGCGGTCAAAATTCTTTACAGACGCGAGCTTGCCGCCGCCAAGGACCCAAAGACCAGGGAGGCCGAACTGGTGACCGAATACCGCAACCAATTCTGTTCCCCCTACCAAGCCGCCAAAAAGGCCATGATCACCGACGTCATCGCCCCTTCCGAAACCCGCGCCAGAATCTCCGTGGCCCTGCGCAACACCCTGACCAAGCGCGAATCCCGTCCCTCCAAGAAGCACGGGACCATTCCGCTTTAAACCGCCATGTCCACCTCCGAGATTTTTATATCCCAGGTTCTCATTTCACTATTGGTGGTGACCCTTTACCACCTGTGGGCATCCCGCAACAAACAAGCTGCGCCCCCCAATCCGCCTCCTAATCCTAATCTTAATCTTAATCCTAATCTTAATCTCCTGTCCCAATCCCGCTCCACGCCATCCGCGCCCCCTGCTTCCGTGCTGCCGGCGCCACCCCTCCCCGCCTTTGCCGTCCCCATCCCATCGCCGCCAAAACCCTTGTCCCCGCCACAACCAATGCCGCCCGAAATCCTCGCCGTCATCGCCGCCGCCATCGCCGTCGTCCTTGGCCGCCCTCACCGGGTCGTTTCCGTGGAGCAGGCGGCCTACACCCCGGAAGTCAACGTCTGGGCCCTGGAAGGCCGCATGAAACATTTCATGTCCCACAAAGTCCGCTAACCAATTTTGCAAGCCATAGCCATGATCAAAAAACTTCGCGTAACGGTGGATGGCAGAACTTACGATGTGACCGTCGAAGTCCCCGACGAATCCGACGCTCCTGCCCCTCCCGCTCCCCCTCCTTTCAGCGCGCCCCCGCTGCCTCCTCCTTCCGCGCTGCCTCCTCCGGCCTCCGCCGCTCAAACCGCCGCCGCCCCCGGAGAGGTGCGCAGCCCTCTGGCGGGCCGCGTCATCGCCATCCTGGCCAAACCCGGCCAGGTGGTCAAACAGGGCGATCCTCTCTTCACTATCGAAGCCATGAAGATGAATACTTCGGTCTCCGCCCCAAAAGCGGGGAAGGTGGAGGAAATAATGACGATGATCGGCGATGCCGTTGACGAAGGCCAGCTTCTGGCGCGGATTGAGGATTGAAACCATGACTGCACCGGCTGCAATGGGCGATTCAACTCTTTGCCAAGGCTGGCATCTTTATGAGATGGCCCTCACAAGCTCGACCAACCTTGCCGCCGCCAATCTTTCCCCTTGGGAGGCCGTCCGCGCCGACCGCCAGACGGCCGGCCGGGGGCGTTTTCAGCGCGGCTGGGTTTCTGACCCAGGCGGCTTATGGCTCTCCGCCGTGGTTCCAACCGCACCCAAGCCCGCCGATGGGCGGGCCTTGCCTCTGGCAGTCGGCCTGGCCGTCTGCGATGCCCTCCGCGCCATCGGCTTGCAACAGTTCCGCCTCCGCTGGCCCAATGATGTCCTCGTCCATGACCGCAAGCTGGCCGGGTTGTTGGTTGACCAGTTCGTGCCCGGACGGGCTGTGGCCGGCATCGGCCTCAATGTATTCAATCATCCCGAAACTTTTGATCCCGCCTTGAAAAATCAAACCGCCCGCCTGGCCGATCTGATGACCGCCCCGCCGGACTTGCCTCATTTGACCCAGGTTGTCCTGGCCAGCTTGCGCCGAGTCGTGGACCAAATCCAGGACCAGGGATTCGCCCCGTTGCTTCCGCGCATCAACCAGCTCTGGGGCGGCCCGCGCCTGGTCGAATTGGATTTGGATGGCGGCCTGCGCCGCGGCACTTTTACCGGCGTGGGCCGGGAGGGACAGTTGCTCCTGTTGCAGGATTCCGGCGCCCCGGCCGCTTACCATGCTTATCAAGTCCGCCATTTGAAAGAACTTCATCCACTATGAGCGATCCCTTTCCGCGCCTTGCCGCCGCCGAGGCCGCACTGCAAATTCAAAACGGCCAAACCGTCGCCTTCAGCGGCTTCACCCCCGCCGGCGCCCCCAAGGAAATCCCCAAAGCCATCGCCGCCCGCGCCTCGCAAATGCAAGCCTCCGGCCAGCCCTTCCGCATCGGCGTCATCACCGGCGCTTCCACCGGCCATTCCCTGGATGGGTCCCTCGCCCGCGCCGACGCCATCCTCTTTCGCACCCCCTACCAGAACGATCCTGATTTGCGCAAAAGCATCAACGAGGGGCGCACCAAGTTCTACGACATGCACCTGTCCATGTTGCCCCAGGCCGTTCGCTACGGCTTTCTCGGCCCCGTCCACTGGGCCGTCATCGAAGCCTGCGATCTCACCCCCTCCGGCGAAATTACCCTCACCGCCTCCGTCGGCGCCGCCCCCACCTTTTGCCGCGTCGCCGGCAAAATCCTCATCGAACTCAACCAATTCCATCCCCAGTCCCTTCGCGGCTTCCACGACATCTACCAACCCGAAGACCCGCCCCATCGCCAGCCCGTCCCGGTCCTGCGCCCCGACGACCACATTGGCACGCCCACCATCAAGGTGGATCCCGCCAAAATCGCCGGCATCGTCCAAACCAACCAGCCTGATGAAGTCGGCTCCTTCAGCGCCATCGCCGGCACCACCGCGCGCATCGGCGAAAACGTCGCCGCTTTCCTCGCCTCCGAACTCCAGCGCGGTCTCATCCCCTCCGCCTTCCTCCCCATTCAGTCCGGCGTGGGCGACACCGCCAATGCCGTCCTCAAGGCCATGGGCGAACACCCGAAAATCCCGATGTTTGACATGTACACCGAAGTCATTCAGGACGCCGTCATTGCCCTCATCCAGACCGGCAAAGTCCGCTTCGCCAGCGGTTGTTCCCTCACCGTCAGCAACCCCGTCTTGCGCGACATCTACCAAAATCTTGAATTCTTCCGTTCCAGGCTGCTGCTGCGCCCCCAGGAAATCAGCAACAGCCCCGAAATCATCCGCCGCCTGGGCATCCTCTCCATCAACACGGCCATCGAGGTGGACATCACCGGCAACGTCAACAGCACCCATGTCCTGGGGCGCAGCATGATGAGCGGCATCGGCGGCTCCGGCGACTTTGCCCGCAACGCCTTCCTCTCCATTTTCACCTGCCCCTCCACCGCCAAGGCCGGCAAGATCAGCACCATCGTTCCCATGGTCAGCCATCTGGACAGCAGCGAACACTCCGTTCAGGTCATCATCACCGAACAAGGCGTGGCCGATCTGCGCGGCAAGTCCCCGGCCGACCGCGCCAAAACCCTCATCGAAAACTGCGCCCATCCCGACTACCGCTCCCTCCTGCGCGACTACGTGGCCCTGGCCGGAGTTGGCCACTCCCCTCAGACTCTCCGCGCCGCTTTCGCCATGCACCTGGCCTTCGCCGCCTCCGGCGACATGCGCTCGGTCAAATGGCAATGATCTCGCGCAGCGTGGTTCCATCTCCTTGTCGGGCGAGACTCTGTCGAGCCCTCGAATCTTGAAAAACCCGCGACTGCATTGGCGGTACAACCACCCGCAAACCAACGACAGCCGATTGCTGTTTCCTCTCCCCCCGGGAGAGGACCAAGGTGAGGGGCGCCCCAATTCGCCGTTAGAGCGGTTTAAAGAAAGTCGTGGCCACTGAAATTGACTTGGTAGGGACGGCTCGCCGAGCCGTCCGTGGGTGGCCCTCACCGAAGTGGTCGCCTCGGCGAGGCGACCCTGCCTTGAGAGGGTCTTTGACAAATAATACCGTTTCCAGTTTGCTTTTGCACTGTAGCGGCGGTCTGCGACCGCCGCCAATCGCCTTGGCAATAGTGCAGTTACGAGCTGGAAACGGTATAACGTGTGGCTCCAGTTTTATTTAAAACGCTCTAATGATGGCTTCTCCCTCCGGGGCGCTACAGCCGCATTGCCCTTGCGCCCTCCTTCGCCCGGCATCCACCCATCACTCCATCACTCCCTTGGGCCTCAGGAGGCTGCACAAGCCGCCGTGTCTGGCGTTCGGCGCGGGCGGGCCCCAACTTCCTGCGCACTCCCGTTAATCTTGGCCGGGGCGTCCAGACATTCGCGCACGAATTGCGCCAGTTTGCCAATGGAGTAGGGCTTGGGCAGGAAGTTTCGCCGCTCCATCAGTGAAGCATCCTTGCCTGCCATGCCGGGACTATAACCGCTGGTGTAAATCACCTTGAGGCGCGGACATAGCTTGGAGAGTCGTTCCGCCAGCTCGCCGCCCATGATGCCTCCCGGCATCACCATGTCCGTCAGCAGCAGGTCCACCGGGCGGTTGGCCTGCTCCCACACCTCAAGCGCATCACGGCCCGAGGCGGCCTCCAGCACGGTGTAACCCTGGATCTTGAGCACGTTCACCACCATCTGGCGCAAGTCCTCTTCATCTTCAGCCACAAGCACGGTTTCCCGGCCCCGCCGCAGGGCCGTGTCAACCACCGGCGCCGGTTTCTCAGCCGGTTCCCGGCTCGCCGGAAAATAAACGCGAAAGATGGTCCCGTGGTTCGGTTTGCTCTCCACCTCCACCCAGCCCTTGTGCTGCCGGACAATGCCGAAAACCGTGGACAAGCCCAGGCCGGTGCCGTTCCCGACAGGTTTGGTGGTGAAGAAAGGCTCAAAAATCCGGGTGAGAATCGTCGTGTCCATTCCGATGCCGCTGTCGCTGAAGGTCAGGCAAACATAGTCCCCGTCCCGCTCTTCAGGGTCCATCGGCGTGGGCGCGCGGTGAATCCTCTCCAGCGAAGTGCTGATGGATACTCGCCCGCCATTGGGCATGGCATCCCGCGCATTGACCGCCAGGTTCATCGCTATTTGTTCCACCATGCTGCTGTCGGCGTGGATGGCCGGAATCGGGCTTTGCGGACGAAAGGCGATTTGCACATGCTCGCCCACCAGCCTCTCCAGCATCTTGATGGCGTTGTGCAGGATGTCGTTCAGGTCCAGATGCCGGAATTGCATCACCTGCTTGCGGCTGAACATCAGCAGTTGCCGGATCAGCGTGGCCGCCCGCGCCGTCGCCCCCATGATCTGTTCCAGCGATTCCCGTTGCGGACTGCCCGGCGCCAAACCCTGCTGCATCAGGCCGGCGTGCCCTTGGACCACCGTGAGGATGTTGTTGAAATCGTGGGCCACACCCGCAGCCAACTGACCGATGGCCTCCATCTTCTGGGCCTGGCGAAGTTGGCGCTCCAGCAAGGCCCGCTCCGACACGTCCTGGGCCAGCAGCAGCACATGAGGTTGTCCTCCCAGGGAGACCGGGGACAGGGATACCAGCATCTCGTGCAACACGCCGTCCCGGTTGCGGAGGTTGGCCTTTTGCTCCCGCACCAACTCCCGCCGTGACAAACCCTCATACCACGGAGCCACCTGCGAGGGGCTTTCCCACAGGTGCAACTCGGCCGGCGTGCGCCCAATCATCTCCTGGCGCTCGCAACCAGCCGCCTCGGCCAGACGTTGATTCACATCCACAAAGCGCTGATCGGGAAGGTGTTGGATGCCGCTGGGAAGGGGACTTTCGTGAAACGCCTTGGAGAAGCGCTCTTCCGACATGGCCAGCGATTCATTGGCCCGCGCCAGTTCCGCTATCTGCAAACGCGCCTGGTAGCTCAGCAGCCACTTCTCCGTCAGGGCGTGCGCCAGTTGCTGCACTTCGATGTTGTCGAACGGCTTCTTCAGGACCAGCAGGTTGTCGGGTTGGCCGACTCTGAGCCGCATTTCCTCCCACGAATAATCAGCGTAAGCCGTGCAGACCACGATCTGAAGATGGGGATCCATTTCCCAGATGCGCGCAATGGTTTCAATGCCATCCCAGCCGGGCGGCATCCGCACGTCCACGAAGGCCAGCGCGTAAGGCCGCTTTTCCGCCAGCGCCTGCCGCACCATCTCCAACGCCTGCTGGCCTTGGTAAGCCGAGTCCAACTGGAAACTCATGCCGTCGGATTTGTCCTCGTCGAACAGCACCGCTTCCAAGGCATTGGACGCGGCCTCGTCGGAGTTGTCCGGACAGAGTATCTCCCGGAAGTCGTTGTGGATGCTCGTCGTGTCGTCCACGATCAGGATGCGATGGTTTGGTTTAAGGTCTGTGCTCTTCACGCGTTCCTTTCGCTGCCGGCATGTTCTTCTTGCCGAACGGATGCAATGACGGGTAATTCAAGGGTAAATTCGGCGCCTTGGCCGGGGCCTTCGCTCCGGGCGGTGAGGGTGCCGCCCATTTCCTTCGCCGCGTTGGCTCCGCTGTGCAGCCCGAAGCCATGGCCGTCCTTCTTGGTCGTAAAGCCGTGGCTGAAAATCCGGGTGAGGTGCTCCGGGTTAATCCCGACGCCATTGTCGGCGATGGTGATTCTTACCCGGTCGGGAGAGGCCAGGCCCACCCGGACCCGCAAACGCTTGGCCTGTCCGGTCTGCGCGCTCTGCGCATCCATGGCATACTTGGCGTTGCGGAGCACGTTGATCAGAATCTGCAACACCTTGTGCCGGTCGGCCCGCACCAGCGGCAGGTTCTCCGCAAACTCCCGCACCGGCTCGATGCCATGCCGGTCGAACGCCGCGGCATTCATCCGCAACGCATCTTCCACCAGGGCCACCACCGCCAGATTCTCATAGATGCCCGAGACTTTGGCATAGGTCTGCTGCATCGCCACAATCTCTTTGATATGCTCGATATGTTGCCCGACGGAATCCATTTTCGCGATCAACTTGGTCTGCTCCCCGGCCAACTGGTCTGCCACCGTCGCCAGGTATTCGGGTATCAGTTTGCCCTTCGGGTCGGAGGTCAGAAATTCGGCCAGACGCCCGTTCTGCTCCCGCAACACGCTCGTGGCTCGGCGCAGATTGGCCACCTTGGAGCGCCGCAACCGGTCCACCACCACCGTCGCCGCCACACTCACGCTGTTGAGCACATTGCCCACATTGTGCAATACCCCGGTGGCCACCTCCGCCATCCCCGCAAGCCGCGAGGTCCCGATCAACTGCCGGTTCAGCTTGTCCAGTTGCTCCGCATCCTGTTTCTGCCGCGTCACGTCCAGGAAGATGCCCCGCATGGCCACAGCCCGGCCTTTCTCCACCAGCACCGTGCCGCTCTCCCGAATCCAAACCGTCCGCCCATCGGCCGCTATCATTCGATACTCGTGGGTGTAGGGCTGAGACCGGGCCGCCAGCTCGTGGCCGGTCCGGATGGCTTTGGCGGCATCCTGCGGGTGCAGTTTCTCCTCCCAAAAGTTTGGCTGCTCCAGCCACATCTGCGGCTGGTAACCCAGAATTTCCTTGCTCTGCCGGCTGATAAAGGTGAACCGGAATGTGTCCGGCGTCCGTTCCCAGACGATGCCATCTATCGAGTGAATCAACGCTTCCATCTTCTGTTGCGACAGGCTCAGCGCCGCATCCTGGCTCTGTATCCGGCTGAGCATCTCGTTGAACGACTCCGCCAGCCGGCCCAGCTCGTCGCCCCGGCTGCCTACCACCGCGCGGACCGAGTAGTCCTTTTTCTCGCCGACAATTCGGGCGGTCTGCGCCAACTGCAGGACTGGCTTGGTAATGGTGCGGCCCAACCGGCTCGAAAGGAACGCCGCCAGACCGCTGGACACAGCTATAATGCTCATCACGACCAGGCTGTAGAAACCGAGCAGTTCCAGAAACCTCTGCCGATAGTCCGACCGCACGTAAAGTGTGCCCACCCGCTCCCCCCCCTGCAACTTGACCGCCTCGGTGACAAGCAAGTCGCCGCCGACGAAACGGTATCCTCCCGCGGGCGGAAACTGCGACCGCGCCTGGGCGTCTTCAGCCTGCCCGAAATGCGCCAACAACGAGCCGTCGGGAAAAACCAGGCTGGCCGCCAGCACGCTCGGGTTGGCTTGGAGGGCGCTCACCACCTCGGTGGCGACGTGGTCATCCTTGAAGGTCATCGCCGCCGTGCTGTTGTTGGCGATGACGGCCGCCAGGGTAGTCGTGTCCCGCTGGAAATTAGAGCGGAAGTTCACCACCTGGAAGGTGAAGAGCGTGGCGATGGCGACGCAGAGGACCGCGCCGCAGATGAGCAATGTCATCACCAGCATCTTTTGCTCAATGGGGAGATTTCGGAACAGTTTCATAGTGTCTCCAGGCGAACCAGGACCCCCTGTTCCATGCGGTGTGTTTGACGGGCTGGGCCTGGAGGGGACACGGGGCGGGCGGCCGATAAACCTTCCGGCGCTTCCTCCCGGCCGCAGTGCCAAACAGGGCCACCGTGAGAATCACGATGGCTGTCCAGAAATGAGCGCCCAACTGAAAATCCCATTGGGTGCAAACCAGGGCAACCGTGAGAAGCAAAATGGCGGTATGCCACGGAAACGCACGGGTCCGTCTCGTCTTTTGCACATTTAAGCCAGTATCCACGCAAGCCTGTCCGAGCAATTGACGTGCCAATTGCCTTGTTCGCGCTTGCTGCGCCCTTTGTGGCGGGATTTGCCTAAAGGTACCGCTCAATACTGGGCAAAATCTGCCTTCTACTTCAGGCAATGGTGTATAATTGGGCAGTTCACGAAGGTTAAACCGCCCTGGCAACCACCTGACAGAGCACCATTTTTGGACGCGGCCTCCGCCCGGCAGCCGCTCCTGCGCCTGCGCCCGTTGGAGATTTCCGGCAGAGGGGGACGCCGCCGCGGCCAAGGGGGTCAGCCTCCCGGACGCGAGGCGAGGCTCATCAATTTGGCGCTGATTTTCAAACCCGCGCTGCTGGCTGCGTCCTTGTTGATTTGGAACCGCATTTTCGTGCCTTCCACAAAGAAGTTGATCATGCCGCCGGATTCAGTGAAATGGTCCGTCTCCCCCACCGTCAGCACGCTGGCCCCTTTCAGGCTCGCCAGAATCTCCGGCAGCCGTTTCTTTTCGGAACTGCTGATGAAAAGAATGTGACAGTTGGTTGCTTGGGCCGGCCAATGATACTCCTTGATCTCCAGCGGGCGGGCATCCACGGTTTTTTCCCGGATGGTCCGCGCCAGATCGTCCCCGAAGGGGTTTTCGCCCAGAACGCCTATGACAATCGGGTCTGTTTTTTTGACAAATGCCCCCGGCGGCCATTCCACGAATTTCGCGAAATTGAACAGAAAGGCGGCCTTGATCTGATACTCCGTCGGCTGGGTCGCTTGCGCGCGCCCGTCGCGACCGGCCAGTGCCAGCCAGATCAGGCTCAGGCCTAAAATTGAAATCGCGCGGGAACGCATGAACCGTTGAGTCGCAGGGACGGGCTAGCCTCGCTCTGCGGATTGCTCCATTTCATTTCGACCCAGTTTAACTCAAAACGCAAGGAGAAGTTTGCGCGCGCCGCGAAGAATGGGCTTGCCAATATCCCGCCCAGCATGTTTGTCTCAGCGCGCAAAGCATGAAGAAACCAAACCGCACCCGCCGCCCCGCCGGGGCTGGCGGCCTCCTGTGCTCCATGCTCTTGCGGCGCGCCTGCCACATCCTCGCCATTTCCTTCGCCCTCGGCGCCCCGTCCGCCCAGCTCAGGGCGCAAACAAACCAGGTGGATCTGACCGAACTCCCCCTGGAAGCGTTGATGAACCTGGACGTTCCCAAGGTTTACGGCGCCTCCAAGCTCGAGCAAAAAACCACGGAAGCGCCCTCTTCCGTTACCATCATCACCGCTGACGAAATCAAGAAGCAGGGCTATCGAACCCTGGCCGATGTCTTGGGCAGCGTTCAGGGCTTCTACATCTCTTATGACCGCAACAACTCCTTCCTGGGCGCGCGCGGCATCAGCCTGGGCGATTTCAACGACCGGGTGTTGGTCCTGGTTGACGGCCACCGCGTCAATAACGACTTCAACGACGGCGCCTTCATTGGCACCGGCTTCCCCCTCGACATTGATCTGGTGGACCGGGTCGAAATCATTCGCGGCCCCGGCTCGGCGCTCTATGGCAACAACGCCTTTTTCGGCGTCATCAACGTCATTACCCGCCAGGGCCGGCAACTGAATGGCGTCGAGGCTTCCGGCGAATACGCCTCCTTCGACACCGGCAAGATCCGCCTCAGTTATGGAAAGCTCCTTACCAACGGCCTCCAGATGCTCCTCTCCGCAACCTATTACGACAGCGGCGGCCACGACCGCTTGTTTTACAAGGAATTCGACACCCCGGCTCAAAATAACGGCGTGGCGCAGAACATGGATGCCGCTTCCTTCGACAATCTCTTTGGTTCGCTGGGTTGGGGGGATTTTACCCTGGAGAGCGCCTTTAGCTACCGCGATAAAATAAATCCAACGGCGCAATACTTGACGACCTTCAACGATCCACGCTTGCGCACGCTGGATGAGCAGGGCTTCACCGCCTTGAAATACGCGCACAGTTTCCCGGAGGTCGTGGATGTCACCGCGCAGGTTTACTGCGACGATTACATGCACCAGATCGGTTATCCGCAATTGACCAATGCCGTCTCCAGCCGCTTGTCCACCGAAAGGGACCTCGGCCAATGGTGGGGCGCCGAACTGCAACTCAACAAACGCTTGTGGGACCGGCACGTCATCACCCTGGGCGCGGAATACCGGGACGACTTCCTGCAAGATTCGCGGGTGGCCGTGGAGGGCCAGCCGGACCAGGGCTCCCACGCCAGCACGAACCGCCAAAGCTACGGCGTCTATGCTCAAGGCGATTTCGCCGTGCTGACCAATCTCCATTTCGACGCCGGGGTGCGTTATGATCAGTACGGTGATTTCAATCCTGCGGTCAATCCCCGTCTGGCTTTGATCTATCAGCCCTGGGACAAATCCACCTTCAAAGCCATTTACGGCACCGCTTTTCGCGTGCCCAGTTTCTATGAGCTGACCACTTCGGACCATCCGCTCAATCCGGAGGAAATCGCCAGCTATGAGTTGGTTTACGAGCAGGAAGCCGGACAGCATTTGCGCTCTTCCGTCTCCGGCTATTACAATCAAATGAACAATCTGCTCGTTTTTAGCAGCGGCAGCTTTACCAACTTCAACGCCAACACCAGAGGCTTGGAACTGGCCCTGGAAGCTTTCTCGGCCGAGGGCATTCGCGGCCGCGCCAGCTATTCGCTTCAGGACACCCGGAATTCGTCGGTCGGCTGGCAAATGCCTGATTCGCCAGAACAGATGCTCAAATTCAATCTCAGCGTGCCGCTGGTCAAAGACAAAGTCTTTGCCGGCCTGGAATTCCAGTACAGCAGCAACCGCCGATCCCTGCACAACACCACCAACCTAATCGGTCAGCCCCTGACCGTGCAAGGGGAGGATGCGGCAGGATTTGGCATCGTCAACCTGACGCTTTTGGGCCGGAAGCTGGTCAAGAACCTCGAATTCTCAGCCAGCGTTTACAACGTCCTGGACCGCCGCTACGCGGATCCCGCCTCCCAGTTTCATGTACAGGACATTATCGAGCAGGATGGCCGCAGTTTTCGCCTCAAACTTACGTACCGCTTTTAGACAGTGGCACAGATTTAGCTTACTGTCTTGAATGTTCAGAATGAGAGACAGGCTTATTTTGAGCTGGCCCCGCGCGCCAGCCATCTGCCTTCTGCTTTTCAGCTTGCTTTTGGCAAGACCCTGCGAAGCCGGCGGCCCGCCGCCCTCCATCACTATCCAACCTTTGAGCCAGACTGTCCTAATTCAGGACACTGTTACCTTTCAGGTGGTTGCCTCAAGTGGAACCACGATGAGCTACAAGTGGTACCAAAACGGCTTTAAGATTTGGGGTGCGACTCTAAGCACCTACACGATTACCAACGTCCAACTCACCGATCAGGCGACTTATTGGGTGAAGGTAAGCAATGCTGGAGGTTCGGTGACCAGTTCCAACGCGACGTTGACCGTCCTTGTTCCGCCGGCGATCACGACCCAGCCGCAGAACCAGACCGTGACGCAGGGCCAGAACGCTTCGTTCTCGGTCGTGGCCAGCGGCACGGCGCCGCTCACCTACCAGTGGAATTTCAACGGAGCTTCTTTGTCCAGAGCCACCAATTCAACGCTGACGCTAACCAATGCTCAGACGACTAACGCCGGCAGCTACACGGTGGTGGTGACCAACATGGCCGGTTCGATTCCGAGCTCGGTCGCCACCTTAACCGTGAACACGCCGCCCTCGATCGCCACCCAGCCGCAGAGCCAGGCGGTGGTCCAGGGTCAGACCGCTTCCTTCTCGGTCGTGGCCAACGGCACCGCTCCGCTGAACTATCAGTGGCGTTTCAACGGCGCGGCCTTGCCCGGAGCCACCACTTCAACACTGACGCGCACCAATGCCCAGACGACCAACGCCGGCAGCTACACGGTGGTGGTGACGAACTCCTGGGGTTCGGTCACGAGCGCGGTGGCGGCGTTGACGGTCCTTGTTCCGCCGGCGATCACGACCCAGCCGCAGAACCAGACCGTGACGCAGGGCCAGAACGCTTCGTTCTCGGTCGTGGCCAGCGGCACGGCCCCGTTCGGCTATAAGTGGAATTTCAATGGCACAGCCCTGTCCGGCGCCACCAATTCAGCGCTGACGCTCACCAATGTCCAGACGACTAACGCCGGCAGCTACACGGTGGTGGTGACCAACATTGCCGGTTCGATTACGAGCTCGGTCGCCACCTTAACCGTGAACACGCCGCCCTCGATCGCCACCCAGCCGCAGAGCCAGGCGGTGGTCCGGGGTCAGACCGCTTCCTTCTCGGTCGTGGCCAGCGGCACGGCCCCGTTCGGCTATAAGTGGAATTTCAATGGCACAGCCCTGTCCGGCGCCACCAATTCAGCGCTGACGCTCACCAATGTTCAGACGACTAACGCCGGCAGCTACACG
>JBEKVM010000039.1:0-43153 GCA_049513975.1 Verrucomicrobiota bacterium
TGACCTTGCCGATGATTCGCAAACAACTCCAAGCGGCGCTGATTCATCTCTCCGGTAAGTGCCCCTGGTGTCAGACGAAATTCGAAAACTCATCCTGACTACTTAACCGAGTATTACTAATCACTTGGCAAATGAAACTCCCCCGCATTGCCGAATACTCAATGCGGGGGAGTTTCATTTTACCAAGGGACTTAAATCTGTCGAGAAAAAAGATTCAAGCATTTCCAATGAGACTGGAGCCAGAACGCCTCGTCAGCATGCCATGAACTGGTTTGCCGCGTGCGGCTACAGTTTTAATTAAACCGCTCTAATTCGCGCCGTGAGGAGCGAGGGCCGCGCTAATGGCCTGGTCAATGGCCGGGCCGCGCAGGTCGCGCGCCACGATTTTGCCGTCGGGGCCGATGAGGAAAATGGCGGGGATTCCTTCCACGCCGTAGAGGTCCGGCACGGGGGATTTTTGCCATTCGCCGAGGAAACCCTGGATCCAGCGGATGTCGTTCTTTTTGGCAAAGTCAATGGGCTGGGCGGCCTGCGCGTCCACGCTCAGGCTCATCATGGCGAAACGGGGGTCCTTGGAATGTTGGGCGAAGGCGGCCTTGAGATTGGGCATTTCCGCCACGCACGGGCCGCACCAGGTGGCCCAGAAATCCACCAGGACAAACTTGCCGCGGAAGTCGGCCAGGCGCAAGGGATGGCCGTCGGTGGTCATGGTTTCAAAGAGGGGGGCGGGGTCGCCGACGCGCAGGGCGAGGGCCTGCTGGAGGGCGATGAGGCCGAGATTGAGGCGGGGTGGGTCGGCGGCGGCGGCCTGGGCGGCGTCAGAAATAGGATTGACAGTGATGTTGGTGGAGAGGGCGGCGAGCTTGCCGCCGCCCAGTTCGGGGGCTTCGCGCAATTGCACGCGGAGCTGGTATTTTCCGGGCGGGACATCCTCGAAGACGAAGGAGCCGTCCGGTTCGGCGGTGGCGGCGAAGGCGCGCTGGGCCCGCTGCCAGGCCTTGCCGGCGGGGGATTTCAAAAACTGGCCCAGCCACTTTTGCCGGGCGGCGTCATCGTCGAAACCGGGCATCTCGGGATCGGGAACGGAATCTGTCAATACTATGGTCTGGCCGGCCTGCCAGTTGATCTTTTCGCTGTAACCGGGCACGGTCAGGCGCCCGGCCACGACCGAGGGGGTGCCTTTTTCCAGTTGGACATCCTGGCGCTGGTCGCCGTCGCCGGGCGACATCAACTCGGTGCTGGCCGGCAGATAGCCGGGCCGGCGAAATTCCAGGATGAAGGAGGTGACTTTTTGATCCACCTCCACCAGGTAATCGCCGGTGGGGCCGGACACTTCTTTTTCGGCGTGGGTCGTGCCCTGGTCGGTGGTGAGATAAACGGTGACGGTGAATTTTTCGATGGGGGCATGGGTGGCGGCATCGGTGACCCTGCCATCCACGTCGGTTTTGCCGTTGGCTTTGCGGAGGGTGATGATTTTTTCGGAATCATCGGCGACAAGGGCCGGCTCGGAGCGGAGATTGTAGCCCTCGGCGGTGATGAGATAGGGATGCTCGCCGGAGGGAGCCGAATCCCACAGGAAACGGCCCTCGCTGTCGGTGGTGGCGCTCCAATCAAATTCGAGCGGTTCCAAATTCACGCGGTCCAGTTGCACGCTGGCCCCGGCGACCGGCTGGCCGGTTTCGTCCAGCACCCTGCCCTTGAAGATTTGGCCGGGCCGCATGGCGACTTTGAGTTCGGGCATGGGATTGGTGATGGCGAGGGCGAGGGTTTGCGGCTCCAGCCCTTTGGCCTGGAGGGTGAGCACCAGGCCGCCCGGCAGCAGGTTGGGGATTTTGAAGCGGCCGGCGCCGTCGCTTTGCAGGACGGCGGCGGGATTGCGCCACTCATGGTTGAGAGTGATGCCCACCCCGGGCACCGGCTTGCCACTGCTGTCAACAATTAGTCCCGACACGGTCACGCCATGGCCGACGACCAGGACGGCCGTGCCGGCCAGCAATTCGGCGGCGGGCAGGCGCACGACCCCGTCCCCGCCCGCGGTGGAACCTTCGCAGCCGAAGGTGACGGGAAGGAAATCGGGCTGGACCACGCGGAAAACGAGGTTGGAAAAATCCTGGGGGAGATGATTGCACTGCCAGCGGCCATTTTCGTCGGTCCGCTCGTTATGGAAGTTGGGGGCGATGAGGGTGCGTTCGCGCTCGGCCGGGCTGGCGGGATTGACGCCGGAGAATTTGATGATGGCGCCGGCCAGCGGCTGGCCGTCCGAACTTTTGAGCACGCCGCCGATGGTGGCGGCCTTTTCCATCCTGGCGGTGTATTCGGCGGGAATGTCCTCGAACTTGTCATAGCGGGATGCGGCCCAGGTGATGGTTTTGGCCACGTAGCCGTCCTTGGTGATGGTGATGATATAGCTGAAATCATTGGTCGCCGGCTTGGGCATGGCAAAGGAACAACTGCCGGCGTCGTCGGTCACGAGACTGCCTCTGACCCAGGCGCGGATTTTGACCCCCGGCACGGGCGCGGCCGTGATGGAATCGAGCACGCGCAAGCGCATGGAGGTTTTATTGGTTTCAGCGGGGGCGGCAGGGGCGGCCGGGTCAATCGTGGAGGCTGGCGGGGTCTGGGCCGTGGCGCCCTGGCACGCCGCCCAAAGAAAGGCCAGGGCCAGGACGGGCGCGCGGGCTGAATGGCCCGGCTTTAGTTTGATATTCATAAGCGACGCAGACCTGCCGGTAATATGCCCGTTTGCCGGAGAGTTGCAACCCGGAAACGAACGGGAAAGCGGGCTGGGGGTGCATTTCACTTTTTTGGGTTCCCCTCGTAATCCTAATCTTAATCCTAATCCTGCCCCCCCTTTCGAGATTAGGATTAAGATTAAGAAAACACCACCCAAAAAAGTGAAATGCGCTCGCGGGTTGGAATGGAGTGGTGGAAGTGCGGAATGCAGAATGCAAAATGCAGAGTGCAAAATGTGGGCAATCCGCGAATTTGACCGTTTTGGCGAGAAAGGCGGTTTGGTGCATGGGAAGCCCACCCCCGGGATTAGGATTACGATTGAGATTAGGAGAGGCTTCAAGGTTGGGTGCATGGTACGCCCCCCCCTCCCCCCTGGGTCGCAAATCCGAAATCCGAAATCCGAAATCCGAAGCGCATGACAGCCCCCCCTCCCCCCCCGGGGGGCCGGAAGTGGAATTAGGTGGAATTAGGTGGAAACAACTGAAAATCTCCTGCCACTCCACCTTCACCTTGCTGCGGCGCGAAATGCCGGATGGACGGACCGGGCTGACAGGGACCGCCGTGGACGCCGTCCCAACCCTGGACATCCGGCCCTGGCCCCGCGCCTCTACGTTCCTTGCACTCACACGCAAAGTTTATCAATTAAGTCCAAATTGTCAAAGGAAAAACGCTGAAAAGGGCGGATTTTTACAAGGGCCTGAGCATTAGACACTTGCGTATCCAGCCCATCGCATAGTGGGAAGGTGCGTTACCTCGGACTGTCCGAAGCGGCACCTCCGACGATCCGCCGCGCCATGAAGGCCAACCCTATCAGCGCATTGCAGACGGAGTATTCCCTGTGGACGCGCGATGTGGAGGCGGAAATCCTGCCGGTCTGCCGGGAACTGGGAATTGGCTTTGTGGCCTACAGGCCCTTGGGCCGCGGCTTCCTCAGTGCGAAATTCAAGAAGTCCGGGGACCTGCCGCCTGGCGATGGCGCCGTAACTCGCCGCGGTTCCAGGAAGACAATTTCGTGCGCAACCGGGAACTGGTGGAGCGGATTGAATCGCTGGCCATGCGGAAGAAATGCACGGCGGCGCAACTCGCTTTGGGCTGGCTGCTTGCCCAGGGCGGCGATATCGTCCCGATACCCGCCACCAAACGGCGGAAATATCCGTGTTTATGCTGTTAAGCTTTCAGGCTGTTATTCCCATTCTTTACCTTTCAACTGTTCGGCAACATCTTTGGCGTCGGTAAACTGTTTAAGAATGTCCTTTAAATTGAAATTACGGGCACCCCATATTCCACCAGGAGTCGTCTTTGTATAATTCGTGTCAAACCCTTCTTTCCCACAGAAGAACCTGTGCCCGTCTGTAATGTCGTATCCACAATCATGTTTAGCCTCTGCGATCATTTCGACTATATCTTTATCGTGTTCATCCGTTTGCCTGCCCTGAATGAAACTTTTTGTAAGTTTGCCACCCTTCAATTTAACATCAAACACGCTGTCCACTGCAAAGATAAATTGAACCCTTTTGTCATCATATATGCCAACAAAGGAATGCTTCGTATAACCACGGTCTGATGGATGAAAATACATGGCGTATTTTCTATTTACGTCAACGCTCTGACCGCAAGGCACGACACGCATGAGGTATTTAGACTGATCAGATAATCCAGCATCATTGCAGTATTCGATATAATCATCTACAAGTGCCTTCATCTCGAATTCGTAATCCTTGAAAAGTCCACCCACGGCAAGGCAGATGTCTTCATAGGTCACGTTTTTGAAGACAATGTGCGGATTGTGGGCTGCGAGTTTCTTTTTGATATTAGCCTCGTGTTTCCCGTCAACTTTCTCTCTTGTGACCAAGAGGAGGACTTTTGTTGATTCATCGCCGAATCCCGCCGCGTGTTTTAAAAGTTGAGCATCGCTGATGCCCGAATCCACTTTTGCTTCGATCAGTATTTTAAAGCTCCTTTGGACAATAGCCGCATCTGGGACGGAGCTTTCCCCGTGTTGCTGTTGGTTGATTTCTATACCAATCGCAATCTCCTCACCTGTAATTTGGTTCAACAAGATTGACGCTTGCGTTGGAGAGTGGTTATAAATTCTGGCGAAGAGCTGCAAAGTATTGTTTGTAACAACGTTTTCATACCCCGCATATCGTTGAAAGATGTGAATTTTTGCCATATCATGGAGGGTACAAGGAAACCTATTGGCTTATTGCTTTCTCTTACCTGTTCTCTTCTGACCTTTTGCCTTATCCCCAAGTTCGCCTATGGTCGGCTGGGGTAGATTTACAACAGGTATATCGCTAATTGCATCAGTCGTTTTACCCATCTCGAAGATCTTGGCCATGCCTTCCATTGAACTTAGAAATGCATTTACATCAATGTTGAAATTGCTGGCGTCTGGTAATGGAAATGGAAATGGCAAGCCCAAGGATTGCATTTTAAGGACCGTTTTGTTCATTCTCTGCATCGCCATCAATGATCCTATTGGAGCACTATTCAAATAGGATTCGCTTGTGTCAATGTATTGGTAAACATTGATTTTAGATCCGTGTTTTATGGGCGCATTCTTGAACTCTAGGAACTTATCACCAAGTGTAGGATCGTTAACCAAAGCGATTAGTTGTCGGTAAGCATCCTCGGTAAGAATAATCTGATTAGGATCTGCCAATTTCATAACACGCGCTGCCATGTTAATTGCATTTCCAGCTACGTTATAGTTACCGTTGAGATCCTTATAGAGAACCACTTTTCCTTCAGCGATGCCTAGAGTGATTTGGAAAAATGGGTGACAATTGCACCATTTCTGTTCCTTGAATTTATCACACGAGCCTTCTTTGTTGAGTTCTTCAATCGCTTTTAGGAGGTTTAAGGCAAAGGACAAGTGAACATCGTTAAGTCCATCGAATGCAAAGACAATTGCAGCACCGTCTCCTGAAGGAATGCGAATTACATCGGTATTGAAGTTTATCTCGTTGGATTGGATGTAGCTTATTAGTTTTGACGCCGTGCTTTCAAGAGCCTTCTTGAGCGATCGCACGAATCCATCTACAACTTCTGCCTGCATTTGAGAACGCCTTTTGGAGTATGAGACAATATCGGCAAAGACTACCTTGGCGTTTAAGGTTCTGTTTTGATGGTCGTAAATTCTATCGAGCAGTTGGGATGGCATAAGAATCGCTTTTATGGGCTTAATGCATAAACTGTGAGTCATTTTGAAGTAATTGCGGGTTTTTGCAAGCCTTATTTTGATAAGCTCATCGGCTCCACGACGATGCCCAAGGCTCGTCCCCGCCACAATGGGCTACACTGATGAGGAGAATCGCTGTCGCTCGCTGGCTTATTGTGACGCATAATGTGAGAAACTTCGCGGGAGTTGCTTGAAAAGGTCATCCAAGCCCTCCGCGCCGATACCGCCGGCCGCGAATTCCTTCAGTTTCAATTGCAATTCATTGGCCATATTCCCTCCCAAGCCGCGCCTCTGATCCTTTTATCATTTACAATTTCCCCCGCCTGCTTTCCGACGCGAACCAGTTCGCGCATCGCTCCGACGGTTTAGAATCTCATCCAAAACAATAATATCGTTGGCTGACATAGGCAAATCGGTGATTGGCAGGGAAATCATTGGGCACCTCCCCGCCTAAAGTCAATCCTATTTGGGTAGGCAAAAGTTGCCGGTTTGAGCTTTAAATTTGAAATTAGGACACTACCCCCACCCTGGCAACCCACCCTAATGGGAGACCCCTTTTAAAGGGCGCATCTTGATATGACCACCATTGGATGGGTGAAACCCCTCTCCCTAACCCTCTCCCCACTTCGTGGGGCGAGGGAACTGGCAAATCGCATGGTGGTGGCACCAAGATGCGCTCCTTTTAAAAAAACCAGAAAAAGGGGCTTGTGAAAGAATTCACAATGTGCTAGAATAGCACCCGCGCCTACAGTTGTGCGCGTGAATCTTGAGGTTTGTCTCAAGGGAGCAGTTTTAACTATGAAGAAAACTATTGCAGTACTCGCGACCTTCGCGCTGGCCGGTTCGTGGCAAATGGCTCCGGCGGCGGATGTGACTGGAAAAGTGACCCTGAAAGGAACGCCTCCTCCGGAAATCCCCATCACTTTCACCGATCAGTGCGGCCCGCTGCATCCGACCAACGTGACGACGCGGCGTTATGTGGTGGGCAAAGACAATGGATTGAAGGATGTCTTTGTGTATATATCCAAGGGCTGCGAAGGGAAGACGTACCCGGCCCCCGCCGAGCCGGTGGTGCTGGATCAAACGCAATGTTTGTACCAGCCGTATGTGATGGGGATGATGGCGGGGCAGAAGCTGCAGATAAAGAATTCCGACACCTTCATGCACAATGTTCATGCCTCGCCGCTGGCGGCGGATGGGGCGGAGGCCTTCAACATTCCCCAGAATGCGGGCCAGGTGAATGAGAAGACTTTCACGCACCCGGAGGTTCTGGTGAAATTCCAGTGCGACGTTCACAATTGGATGTTTGCCTATATCGGCGTGATGAGCAACCCGTATTTCGCCGTGACGGACGCGGATGGCAATTTCAAAATCCCCAATTTGCCGCCGGGAGATTATACCCTCACCGCCTATCATCTGAAAACGCACGGCAAGACTTCGACGGGAGTTTCGCAGGCGATCAAGGTGGAGGGCGACAAGGCGGTGACCGCCAACTTCACGGTGGAAGTTCCGCCCCCCGCGCCCTAATGGCGGCGATTCCCACCTTGCGCAACGGTTCGACACTGGAGACTGGAGGCAATCCGGCGGATAACCCGGCCTTGCGGCGTTTTGCGCTGCTGACGGCGGCGGCGACGTTTGCGCTGGTCTGGATGGGGGGCTTGGTGACCAGCCACGGGGCGGGCCTGGCGGTGCCGGACTGGCCGAACACTTACGGGTACAACCTGTTTTTCTTTCCATTTTCGAAATGGATTGGCGGTATTTTTTTTGAACACACCCACCGCCTGGTGGCTTCGGGCGTGGGGCTGCTGACCACGATTCTGGCGCTCTGGCTCTATGGCTACAAGTCGCGCCCGCTCCTGCGCTGGGGCGGAGGCGCAACTTTACTGGCCGGCCTGGCAGTTCTTTGCTTCCCTCCGCAATCCCCCCACAGCCATACGGGGGAAAACATCATGCTCGCGTGCATCGGCGCGGCGGCACTGGCCTCCAGCTTCGTCTGGCCGAAATGCGAGCCATCCCCCAAATGGCTGCGCCGGCTGGGTGTGGCGGCGTTTTTCGCGGTGGTGGCCCAAGGCGTCCTGGGCGGCTTGCGCGTGACGCTGCTCAAGGATGAGCTGGGGATTTTCCACGCGACACTGGCCCAACTGTTTTTCGTGCTGATGTCCGCGATGGTCCTGTTCCAGACGGCCTTCTGGCGCAAGCTGCCGGCGCCGGCGGAGAGCGACGCCAGGGGATTGCGGCACTTTTTTCTGGCGGCGACGCTGTTAATTCTGGGGCAGTTGGCGCTCGGAGCCACCATGCGCCATCAACATGCCGGGCTGGCCATCCCGGATTTTCCGGCGGCTTACGGCAAAATCTGGCCGGACACCGACGCGGCCTCCGTTGTCAAATACAACCAGCTTCGGATGGAGGTGCAAGATTATCCGCCGATCACGGCCTTCCAGATCCTCCTGCAAATGGTCCATCGCCTGATGGCGGGGATCGTCCTGGTGATGGTGGGGACTTGCGCCTGGCTGGCCCGGCGGCAACTGGGTCCGCACCATCGCTTGAGCCGCCTGGCCGCCGGCTGGTTTTGCCTGATTGTGGCGCAGATCATTCTCGGCGCCGCCACCATCTGGACGGGAAAGAAGGCGGACATCGCCACGGCGCATGTGGCGTGCGGGGCGTTGAGCCTGGCGCTGGGCGGGCTGATTTCGATCATTGCCTTCCGCCGCCTGGCCGCGCCGGCGGGGCAAAATTGCCCGGCGCAAAAAGATGAACTGACAACTTTGCTGGCTTCGTCCAGAATCACCCTCCGCAGTTGATGAAAGCAGCCGTTCCAACCCTTGCCGTCGCGCCCGCGCTGGAAAAAACCCGCGCGGCGGACAAATCCACGGCGGCCGTGCTGAGCGAGTTGTTCAAGATGCGGCTGACGATTTTGGTATTGTTGACTACGTTTGTCGGCTTTGACCTTGGCTGGCGCGGGCCGATGGACTTGGGCCTGATGGTCCACACCATGCTCGGCACCGCCCTGCTGGCGGCGGGGGCGTCGGCCTTGAACCAACTGCTGGAACGGGATTACGACGCGAAAATGCGCCGCACCCGGGACCGTCCGCTGCCCTCCGGGCGCATCACGCCGGAGGCGGCGCTGCTCATCGGCGGGGTTTGCGCGGGGGCGGGAATGCTCTATCTGGCGCTGACGGTCAATCCGCTGACGGCGTGGTTGGGAGCGTTGACGCTGGCCAGCTATTTGTTAGTCTATACGCCGCTCAAGCGCGTCACCACCTTGAACACGGCCATCGGGGCCATCCCGGGCGCGCTGCCGCCGTTGATGGGCTGGACGGCGGCGCGGGGCGAAGTGACCGGGGAGGGATGGTCGCTGTTTGCCATCCTGTTTTTTTGGCAACTGCCCCATTTCCTGGCCATTGCCTGGATGTATCGGGAGGATTACGCCAGGGCGGGATTTGTCATGCTGCCGGTGATTGACCCGACGGGCGCGCGGACGGGCAAACAGGCCTTGAGCCACACCCTGGGGTTGTTGCCGGTGAGTTTGTGTCCCTTTTTGTTCGGGCTGGCCGGGCCGGTTTATTTGGCGGGGGCGCTGGGATTGGGGGCTGGTTTTGTGTGGTGCGCCCGGCAGTTTTCGCGGCAGATCAGCGTGGCGGGGGCGCGGCGGTTGTTCTACGCCTCGATCCTCTATCTGCCGTTATTACTTGCGTTAATGGTCATCAATAAAAGGTAGAATACCTGGTTGAAAACAAGGGGCTTCCATTGACGGGGGCGGGCGGTGCTATTAGAGTTGACTTTGCAGTTATTGTTTTTGCGCAGGCAAGATTAAGGCGAATCATGCAGGAAACATCCCGCGCCGACGAGGCGCATCACGAAGAATTGGGGTTTTGGCGGAAATACATTTTTTCCACCGACCACAAGGTCATCGGCATGCAGTACGGCATCACCGCGCTGCTGTTCATGCTGTTCGGCTTTTGCCTGATGCTGTTGATGCGCTGGCAAATCGCCCATCCGGGCGAGGCGGTGCCTCTGATCGGCAGGCTGCTCCTGAAAGTCCACGGGCCGGACATGATCAGCGCGGCGGCGGCGGACAAAGGCGGCGGGATGGGGGTGATCTCGTCGAATTTGTATAATTCCTACGGGGCGATGCACGGGACGATCATGGTGTTCCTGGCCATTGTGCCGCTGGCCTTCGGGGCGTTCGGCAATTTTGTCACCCCGCTGCAAATCGGGGCGCCGGACATGGCCTTCCCGCGGGTCAACATGGTCAGCTACCAGTTTTATTTCTTGGGGGGGGTGATCATGCTGGCCAGCTTTTTCATTCCCGGCGGGGCGGCCAACTCGGGCTGGACCTCCTATTCGCCGCTGGCCACGGTGGGGGACCTGGCGCACCGGCCCAACGGACAAACCTTTTGGATCATCGGCATGGTCTGCCTGATCAACTCTTCGCTCCTGGGCGCGGTCAATTTTATCACCACCATAATTCAGTTGCGGGTCAAGGGGCTGAACTGGTTTCGCCTGCCGTTTTTCGTCTGGGCGCAATTTGTCACCGCCTTTTTGCTGCTGCTGGCCTTCCCGCCGCTGGAAGCGGCCGGCGTGCTGCAACTGGCCGACAATCTGCTGGGCACGAGCTTTTTCCTCCCAACCGGGCTGGTCGTTTCGGGCACGGCGCTGCATGTCAGCGGCGGGGGCAGTCCGTTGCTCTGGCAGCATCTGTTCTGGTTTCTGGGCCACCCGGAGGTCTATGTTTTGATATTGCCGGCGATGGGGATCGTGACGGAAATCATTGCCAACAATACGCGCAAGCCCATCTGGGGCTACCGCTCCATGGTTTACTCCGTTCTGGTCATCGGCTTTCTCTCCTTCATTGTCTGGGCGCATCACATGTATTTGACGGGCATGGGCACGCGCATCGCCACGTTCTTCCAGACCACGACGATGATGATTTCCATTCCGTCGGTCATCATCCTGACCTCGTTGTTTATCTCGCTCTGGGGCGCGTCCATCCGCTTTACCGTGCCGATGCTTTTTGCCCTTGGGTTTCTCCCGATGTTCGGCATCGGGGGTCTGACGGGGCTGCCGCTGGGTTTCAACGTGAGCGACATCTTTCTGCACGACACTTATTACGTCATCGCCCATTTCCATTACATCGTGGCGCCGGGGACGATTTTCGGGCTGTTTGCCGGGATCTACTATTGGTATCCGAAGATCACCGGGCGGTTCATGAACGAGTTTTGGGGCCGGGTGCATTTTGGCCTTTCCTTCATTTTCATGAATGCCATTTTCCTGCCGATGTTCTTCCAGGGCATGGCCGGGATGTCGCGCCGCATGTATGACGGCGGGCTGACTTATGCGGCGGTACCGGCCGGGCCCGCTACGGCGGGCATTCCGGGCTTGAGTCCGTTCGTGCTGGGCCTCAATGGGCCGATCTTTATCGCGGCGGTTTGTCTGGGATTGTCGCAAATTCCGTTCATCCTCAATTTCTTCCACAGCATCAAGCACGGCAGGAAAGTGACATCGGACAATCCGTGGGAGGCGACCACGCTGGAATGGCAGACGCCCACGCCGCCGCCGCACGGCAATTTTGAGAAACCGATGGAAGTCTTCCGCGGCCCTTACGAATACAGCGTGCCGGGAGAGGCGCGCGATTTCACGACCCAAAACGAGCCGGAGCAGGCGCAACCGTTGACCCATGGAAATCCCGTACGCAGTTAAAGCCCGGCCGGACACCGGCCTCTACAACGCCAAAGTTGGCATCTGGCTGTTCCTGGCCTCCGAAGTCATGCTCTTCGGCGCGCTTTTTTCATCCTACATCCTGCTGCGGGTCAACGCCGATCCGGGCACCTGGCCGCTGCATCTGCTCAACGTCAAGCTGGGCGCGCTCAACACCATCGTCCTCATTCTTTCCAGCGTCACCGTGGTCTTCGGGTGGGCCTCGTTGAAGATGAATCAATTCGGTTCCTACAAGATTTTTCAAGGCATCACCATCCTGTGCGCCTTGACCTTTCTGGGCATCAAAAGCTTCGAGTACCGCGACAAATTCAATCACTACGAGGTTCAGCTCAAGAACAACACCATTGTGGACGGGCATAAGGACGGCGGCAACACAGACACGAATTTTTTTGCGTTCGAGTCGGCCCGCACGGTGACCAACCACTCCGAGTTGATGTCGCCGCCGGAGGAGAGCACGCTGAAAGAGATTAAAGTACCCATGTCGGAGATCAAAGACCGCGCGGACGGCAAAGGCAAGGAGATCGAGAACTACGGGCCGTGGCACAGTTCTTATTTTGCCATTTATTTTGTGCTGACCGGCCTGCACGCCTTGCACGTCATAGGCGGGATGATTGTTATCTTCGTCATCTGGGGGCCGCTGGCCAAAGTTTGGAAGACCGACCCGGAGCGTTACACCAACCGGGTGGAAGTGTCCGGCCTTTTCTGGCATTTTGTTGATCTGATTTGGATCTTCCTGTTCCCGGTCCTTTACCTTTTATAGAACGAATATGCACCAAACCACCATAGAACAAGCCGCCGCCGGGGACGGGCATTCCATCGCCGAGGCGAAAAAGCACATGCGCACCTACGCCATTGTGGGGGTGGCGCTGGCGATTGGCACGGGCTTGACGGTCTGGGCCGCCTTCATCAACTTTGGCAGCCGGGAGATCAACATTATCGCCGCCCTGATCATTGCCTCGACCAAGGGCTTTTTGGTGGCCGGCTTTTTCATGCATCTCATTTCCGAGAAGAAATTGATTTATTCGGTGATGGTCTGCACCGTTTTCTTTTTTGCCGCGCTGATGTTTCTGACCTTGATGTCCATGCAGCACGACAATATAGTACACATGCGCTGATATGTCGTTGAAGACGTTCCATATTGTATTTGTAACTTGTGCGACGCTGCTGGCGTTTTTCTTCGGCGGGTGGCTGCTCAACCAATATCGGTTGACCGGCCAGCCGGGGCAGTTGCTCGGCGGCATTGCCTCCCTCCTGGCGGGCGGGGGCATGATTTGGTACGGGCGGGCGGTGTTGCGAAAACTCAAGCATATTGGTTATCTATGAAAAAAATGAAAACATGGGCCTGGGCCGCGGTTTTGGCGTGGTTCGCCTCGCCCGCCAGCGTCATGGCCTGCGCGGCTTGCTTCGGCAAGTCGGATTCCAACATGGCGCGAAGTCTCAACGCGGGCATATACAGTTTGATGGCCGTGATTGGGACTGTCCTGCTCGGGGCGGCCTCATTTTTTGTCTTCCTTTCGCGCAAAGCCGCGGCCACAGTGCAGGCGGAACAAACCGAAAAGTCGCCCGCGCCACCGCAGGCATAACCAAATGAACAGCTTATTGAGTCTGAAAAAGTATTTGGGTTTGCCGGTGGACGCATCCTCCACGGGAGGCGGCGTGGACAACCTGATATTTTGGGTCCATGCCTTGATGCTCCTGCTTTTTGTCGGGTGGCTCGGTTACTTCATCCTCGTTCTTGTTAAGTTCAACCACCGCGCCCATCCCAAGGCGGACCACGCGGGCGTCAAGAACCATTCGTCAACTTACCTGGAAGGGTTGGTGGCCCTGATTGAAGCGGTGCTGCTCATCGGCCTGGCCATTCCGCTGTGGGCACATGCCGTGGAGGCATTTCCCCCGAGCAAGAATCCCAAAGACGTCACCACCATTAAAGTCATCGCGGCGCAATTCAACTGGCATGGCTGGTATCCGGGCGCCAACGGCGAATTTGCCAGGCAGGACAAACAATTTGTGTCTGCGGACAACACTTACGGGCTGGACAAAAAGGACCCCAATTACAAATCCAACTTCATCGTGGCCAACGAGCTGGTGGTGCCGGTGGACAAGCCGGTGGTGGCGTATATCACCTCGATGGACGTGATACACTGTTTCGCCATCCGGCCGATGCGGGTGACGCAGGACGCGATTCCGGGCATGAGCATTCCGGCCTGGTTCACGCCGCACCAGGTGGGCACCTACCAGATCAACTGCGCGCAGCTTTGTGGCATTTCCCACTTCCTGATGAGGGGAACGCTCAAGGTCGTTTCGCAGCAGGACTACGACAAATGGGTCGCCAAGAATTCCAGCGCCGGGGCCGGGGCCGGCGGCGGGTATGAGTAGCAGGACCGGAACGGAGAAGGCGAAGCACGGAGGAGGCGAAGGCCGGAGGGATGGAGTGACGGAGTTTTGGGGAATCCATTTCCGCGCGCCCTTTCACTAATCCAGCACTCCATCACGCCATCACCCCATTTCCTCCCCCCATGTCGCAACCGAGCCTCAAAATCCAGTTCCTCGTCTGGGGCGGCCTGAGCTTGATCGTGCTCGCCGTGCTGCTGACGTTATTTGTCTCCGCACCGTCGCGCCGGCAGCTTCCGCTGCCGCACTATGGCCTTGTCACCGACTTTTCTCTGAGCGATCAGGATGGGCGGATAGTGTCCGAGGCCGATTGGCGCGGGCAAATCTGCGTGGTGGACCTTATTTTCACCCGCTGCGCCGGGCCCTGTCCCATCGTCTCCGCCACCATGAAACAACTGCAGGATACGCTCCCGGCCCATGCGCCGGTCCGCCTGGTTTCCCTCACCAGCGATCCCGATTACGACACGCCCGCCGTGCTGAAAAAATACGGGGAAAGGTTCGGCGCCCGCCCCGGAGTCTGGACCTTTTTGACCGGCCCCAAAGCCATGATGCGCCACCTGGCCATGGAGGAGTTGAAGCTGAGCATGGTGGACAAGCCGCCGGCCGAGCGGGAAACGCCGGTGGACCTGGTTATCCACAGCACCAAGCTGGTGTTGCTCGATCAGCAGGGGGGCATTCGGGGTTATTTTGACGGTGAAACCACCGGCTGCATCCCGGCCATACTCGCCGCCATCCAGAGCCTGAGAAAGGAATCGTGAATTTTGAATTATGACTGTGCATGATTTGCCGGCGGTCAACGCCACGCTCAATGGTCTGAGCGCCATCCTTCTTGCCAGCGGTTTTGTCTGCATCAAGCGCAAGAAGGTGGCGGCCCACCGCGCCTGCATGATCGCCGCCTTTTCCACCTCGGTCCTGTTCCTGATTTGTTATCTGACCTACCATTATTATGCCGGGGTGACGCGATTCCTGAATCCCCTCTGGTTTAGGCCCATCTACCTGGCTCTTTTGACGAGCCACACCATTCTGGCCGTGGTGATCGTGCCGCTGATATTGGTGACCTTGAATCGCGCCTTGAAGGAGCGGTTTGAACTGCACAAAAAAATCGCCCGCTGGACCTGGCCCTTGTGGATGTACGTCTCCGTGACCGGCGTGGCCGTTTACCTCATCCTTTACCAAATCTTCCCCCAAGCCCCGCCCTGAGGTGGCAGGCGCTTTGGGCTTGCACAGTTTGGGTTGTTTCGTCATGTTCTGGAACTTGACATGAATCACCTTCTTTTTCCCATGCCACGACTGGCGAAGGTCGCAGCCACTCTAATCCCTCTGTTCTTGTTTACCGCCGCCGGCAGCCTGCGGTCCGCCGCGGCGGAGGAGACCAACAAGATCGCGCCGGAATTGCAGGTGGCGGACGGTTTTCAACTCGCCATCCCCAAAGCCGGTTTCGGCCTGGACTATCTGTTCACCGCCTCCCTGATACCACAGACCCGGGCCGCCACCAGCACCGGTTTGGCGGGCAAAATCATCCGGTTTGTCTTGTTCCCCGACGGCGTGGACATGTATGAGTCCACCCGCGGGCTGGTGGTGACGGAGGATTTGCCGGCGCGCCGTCTGCTGGCCAGCTTTGCCATCGTCAGCCAGGACGCCAACCGGGTGGTCGTTGATTTCAACAAGGGGATGCACCGGGTCTTCACCCAGACCTGGACGGAAGGGGGCGGACTGGACCTGGAAGGGCGTGATCGGGTGCTGGAGGTGCCGGAAAGCCGCGTGTTCGAGATGCGGCAGGAGGACGGCCGGGTCATCATCCGCCAAAGCGTGCAGTTGCGCAGCCGCCAGCAGGACGCAGACCTGGAAGCGCGTTACGAGGCGCGTTACTTCATCTCGCCCTACAAGCCCGGCGTGTTTGATGGCAAGGAACCCAGCATTATTGACAACCGCTACACGCGCTTCTTTGAAACCGAAGGCCAGATCGAGCCGGTCACCGGCCGCGTTTCCACGCGCATTGCCCGCTTCGATATCCGCCATCCGGTCACCTTCTATTATTCTGCCAACACCCCCTCCAACTACGTCGAGGCCGTCAAGGATGGCATCCTCTATTGGAACCTGGCCTTTGGCAAACAAATCGTGCTGGCGGCCAAGGCGCCCGACGGCGTGACCGCGCCCAACGCCAAATACAACATCATTCAATGGGTGCCGTGGGACAATGCGGGCTTCGCTTATGCCGACGCCCTCCTGGATCCGCTCGACGGCGAGACTGAACACGGCCAGGCCTATATCACCAGCGTGTTTGCCTTCTATGGCCGGGCGGACGCCCGCATCCTCCTCCGCACGCTGGAGGAAATGGCCGAGCCGAAAAAGGACGACAAAAAAGACACCGCCGCGTTGCGCTTGAAGCTGCCCTTCTTCTCCTCCGCCCCCGCCTGCGACATGGATCAGCAGGAATTCGCCCGGCAAATGGCCCATGGCCTCCAGGAAGTCCTGACCAACGATGCCCTGACCGATGAGGCGGTGCTGCGCATCTCGCAGGATTATGTCCGCGAAGTCGTCGCGCATGAGGTCGGGCACGTCCTGGGCCTGCGCCACAATTTTGCCGGCAGCCTGGATGGCACCCTGAGCCGCAAGGAATTGGATGACTGGTTCAAGCTCTATGTCACCGGCAAACCCGCCGACGCCTTCACCAACAAGCTCACCGCCAACTCCGTCATGGACTATAACATTTTGCAAAGCGCCGTCTTCATCGGCTGGCGCATGCGCACGCTCAAGGAAGCCCTGCCCCATGATCGCGCCGCCATCGGCTGGGGCTATTTCGACTCTTCCGAGGCGCGCGACAAAAAGATGATGTTCGCCACCGATGAGGACGTGGGGCGCTACGGCGACGTGCGCCGCTTCGACTACGGCCCCGACCCGGTGGTCAATGCCTACGCGGACATGTCCGAGACGATTAACTTGCTGCCCAACGCCCTCATCGAAACGTTCATCCGCGCCCGCACCCCGCGCAACACCAACGACCGCGTTTCGCTGGAACAGGTCAACTTGAGTTCTGTGGCCTACGCCCGGCAACTGTCCTACCAGTTCGCCGACATGCTTTCCTGGTTTCGCAAGGACACCCGCTCCCTGCGCATCGAAAACGAGTTCGACTTCGTGGGCGACCTCAACCAGAAGGAACGGTATCAAGCGCACTGGAAGTATCTCAACACCCAGCTCACCCAGCTGGGCGGGCTGGATCGCGCCGCCTTTTCCTTCCTGCCCCTGGACCTCAAACTGGACCTCAAACAGGAACCCACCAATGTTCCCGTTGTCCAGCGCCTCAACACCAGCAACCTCACCGCCCGGCTGGAAAAACTCCTCGATTCCACCAACTACAAGACGTTTGTCGGCCTGGACGACAAGAAAACCAACTTCACCAAGGAGGAGCACGACCTGATCATCCAGCGCGGCAAGAAGTTCTTCGAGCAACTGGAGAAGGAAACTGTCAAGCAGGCCTGCCTCCGCCTGGAGGACGCGCCCCGCACCCTCGGGGTCGAAGCCAACGGCACCGTTGGGGAGGATGACGCCGTCTCCAAACTGGAGCAACGCATCATCGAACTGGCCAAAATCGTGGTCATGGCCAAAAAGGACAAAACCAACACCATCTCGGGCACGCTCAACGCGGCCCTGGTCGAGGTGGTCGAATTCAAATACGATCAGGAGACCCGTCTGGCGGCCGCCAAGGCGCTGAACGAGAAGACCGGCTCATTCAAAAGCTGGGCGGAAGACGCCAAGTCGGATCTGAACGGGGATCTCAAGAAAGACGTGGAAGCGGCCTTAAACATCGAGCACCTCAAAGACTTCAAAGTATCGCAACTTTCCCGGCCCGTGCGCGAGTGGTATCAGCAGCAACAAGACCTCCTCGCCCTCCTCCCGGCCGCTCCCAAATAAAGCAGGGAACCGTGAACACGACAAGAGATGGGAAGAATGCGAGCGATGGAAGACATCCACCAGACCAATTACCTGCTTGACCGGCAACTCCGCCGTTTGGGGCGAGATTTCCTGGAACAAGGCGGCTTGCGGCAACGCATGACCCGCGCCCGGTTGCAACACCGGGAACAACAGCGCCCCGGCAGATTTAATGTGGCATGATGAGTGGTGGCGCAGACGGTTCCCCCGGTTCCTCAATTCATCACGGCCTGAATCGTCGTTTCCCAGGCAAATCCGCCATTCGCGGAGTATCTGCCCAACCCGATCATGAACAACGCAAGGTGATTTGGCCGCCGGCGCCTTTTGCTCCAGCGCTTTGTCCAGTTCCTGAAGGAATTCCGAATTGAGGACGCAATCATATAAGGTTACCGACAGCCGCAACCTGGCAATTTGCATAAACGCAGTTTCTTTTCGTGGTTAAAGATGATAAATCCCTTCCGCCATGTCAAATCACCGAGCTGTCATCCGTTGGAAACGAACCGGCGCCGACTTCCTCAATGGCCGCTATTCCCGCGAACATACCTGGACTTTCGACGGCGGACTTTCCATTCCGGCCTCGCCGTCGCCGTCAGTGGTGCCTGCGCCCTTCTCCAATCCTGCGAACGTTGACCCTGAGGAGGCCTTCGTCGCCTCGGTTTCGAGCTGCCACATGCTCACTTTTCTTTATCTGGCTTCGCGAGAGGGCTTTGTCGTGGACAGCTATGAGGATGAGGCGGTCGGGGTGATGACAAAAAACGAAAGGGGAGTGACTTGGATCAGTTCCATCACCTTGAATCCGGACATCTCGTACAGCGGCGAAAAGGCACCCGCGCCACTGGACCAGCAGCGTCTCCACCGCCTCGCCCATGAACAATGTTTCATCGCCAACTCCATCAAGACGGAAGTGATGGTCGCTGGAGGCGGCGCTCGATAGAGGGCCGCTCAGGAACCGTTGCATGAGCCGCAAAAAGCCAAACCGCAACCCTTCTCCCAAGCCGCCTGCCGGCCCGGTGGAAAGCCCGGCCGGCACGATGCCCTGGGCGCGCGTGGAACTGCTCGCGGCAATGGCCTTGAGCCTTTGGGTCCTTCTTCTGCATGGCTTGTTTCTGTTCCACGCCGGACCCCTGTGGCGGGATGAAGTCGGGACCATTGATTTTGCCTCCCTGCCCACCCTGTCCGACATCTGGCATCATCTGCAGTACGACAATTTTCCGCCGCTCTTCGTGGGCGTGGCGCGGGTGTGGATCCGGGCCGGATTGTCGGGCGATTTCAGTTGCCGCCTCCTCGGTTTTCTCATTGGCGCGGGCACGCTCGGCGTTTTCTGGTTCGGCGCGCGCCGTTGCGGAGCCAGAGCGCCGCTGCTCGCCCTGGCCCTCTACGCCGTCAATCCGCTGGCCGTCCGGGTGGGAGATGCCATGCGCCCCTACGGTCTTGGGTACGCCCTGACGCTGCTGGCCTTGACGCTGACTTGGCAATTCGTGGAAAAGCCGTGCGCGCGATCGTGGCTTTGGGCTGCCCTGGCGGCGGTGTTGAGCGTGCAGTGCCTCTATCAAAACGCCTTCTTCCTGGCCGCCTTCTGCCTGGCGGGGGGCGCCGTGACCGTGGCCCGGCGGCAGTGGAAAACCGCGGCGCAAACCGCGGGGTTGGGCGTCGTTGCGGCGCTCTCCCTGCTGCCCCATTGGCCCAATATCATGAAGGGCCGGGACTGGCAGGGGATAGGCTTTCATCAGGTGCATCCCGCAGAAATCGGCAGAGCGCTGGCGGAGGCCTTAAACGCTTCCGGCCCCTGGCTGGCCTGGTTTTGGGCGGGACTGGCGCTGCTGGCCATCGGGACAGCCCTGATTTTCGCGATTCGTGGGCGGGCCTGGCGGATGGTTTACTTTGGCGCCGCCTTGCTGGCCGCCATTCTCTTTTACGGGCTTTTTCTGGAAAGAATTGGACTGCAACAGCGCTCCTGGTATTTCCTGATTCTGCTCGCGCCCGTGGCTCTGGCCCTGGACATCATCCTGGCCGGCCCGGCCGCTCCGAGGATGCGCCTGGGGCGGGCCGGGCTGGCCCTGCTCCTGGCCGCCTCCGCCATTCCCGCCGGCTGCGCCGCCGTGCAAGTCCGCCAAACCAATGCCGACTTGGTGGCGGAGGCGCTCCGACAAAAAGCGCGCCCCGGGGATTTAATTTTGGTTTCGCCATGGTATTACGGAGTGGCGTTGCAACGCTACTACACCAACCACTTCGAGACCTTGCCGCCGATGGCGGTGGAAGCCATTCGCATCCACCGCTACGACCTGATGAAAAAACAAATGATGGCGGAAAACCCCATCGGCCCGCTGCTGGAACAGGCGCGGCAAACCTTGCGCACCGGCCATGCTTTCTGGGTGGTGGGCGACTTCCGATTTCCGCCGCCCGGCCAGCCGCAACCCCTGCTTCCGCCCTACCGTGAGGACATGGTCATGGACGTGGCCGCCGCCTGGTATTTTTCCAGTTGGATGTTCCAGTTTTCCCAAATGGTCCAGGCGCATGCGCCGTCGCAGTTGCAACTGGAGCTTTCCGCCCCCGGCGGCGCCGCCATCAACGGCTTGGAGGACATGTTCCTGTTGCAGTTCAGCGGCTGGAGAGAATAATTAACCATTTCGTCGCTTTTGTTGTCTTGCCGCAGCGGAAAGGGTGCGGTAACAATGGGCCGGAGCCTATGAAGACCAAAATCCTGGTGGTGGATGACGAGCCGGACGCGCTGGAATTGATCGAGGTCAATTTGAAAGGCGCCGGCTTCGACGTGGTCAGCGCGGGCAACGGCCGGCAGGCCTTGGAAAAGGCCCGCGCCACACTGCCGGCCTTGATCCTGCTGGATGTCATGCTGCCCGAAGTGGACGGTTTGGAAGTCTGCAAGAGCCTGCGGCGCGATCCCAAAACCGCCTTCATCCCCATCATCATGCTCACCGCCCGCGCCGCCGAAATTGACCGGGTGGTCGGCCTGGAACTGGGGGCCGATGATTACATGACCAAACCGTTCAGCCCGCGCGAACTGATCCTGCGCGTCAAGAACCTCTTGAAACGCCAGGCCGCCCCGTTGGAACCAGCCCAGCAGATTCACTTCGCCGGCATGGTCATTGACCGCTCCCGCCACCGTGTCACCTATAAGGACAAACCGCTGGACCTGACCCTGACCGAGTTCAAACTGGTCACGGTGCTGGCCGAGCGCAAGGGCCGCGTCCAATCCCGCGAGCAGCTTTTGAAGGACGTCTGGGGGTACAACACCTTTATTGACACCCGCACCGTGGACACCCACATGCGCCGGCTGCGCGACAAACTGGGGGATGCCGCCAAACTGCTCGACACTGTGCGCGGCGTCGGCTACCGGTTCCTGGAACAATGAAGGGGATATTGCGGATTGCGGATGGCGGATGGCGGATGAAAACGCAAGCCGGTCGCTTTTTCGCCATATCCAGTGCCGGCAACCCGGCTCGGGTTGGCCGCCCGAAGAATCTGTCTTCCCATCCGCCATCCGCCATCCGCCATCCGCCATGGAAAGCATGTTCTGGCCTCTCCTGATTTTGGCCGTCTGCGCCGCGCTCCTCTGGTTCCAGCACGGGTGGCTGCAGCGCCGTCATCAGGCCGAGCAGGCCAGGGCCGGGCGGGATTTTGCCGAGGCGGCCCGGCGGCAGGAGCGTGAAGTCGAGGCCCAGTCGCAGGCCCGCCAGCAAATGCTCTTCAACAGCATGATTGAAGGCGTGCTTTTGCTGGACACCGACGGCCGCGTCCAGTTGGTCAACGATTCCCTGCGCAAAGGCTTTGGCCTGGCTGAAAACATCCGCGGCCAGACCATCATGGAAGCCTTTCGCTGGCATGAACTGGCCGCCCTCTCCGAGCGCCTGCCCCGGGAGAAAATCATCTCCGGGGTGGAACTGGACATGCAACGCGGCGGCCGCCGCTCCTGGCAGATCAGCGCCGCCCTGGTCAGCGACCGCCCCGGCGGCCCCCAGGGCCAGCTCCTGGTTTTCCACGACGTGACCCGCCTCAAGGAACTGGAAAGCATCCGCAAGGAATTTGTCGGCAACGTCAGCCACGAATTGCGCACCCCGCTTTCCCTCATCAAAGGCTTTGCCCAGACGCTGCTCGACGGCGCCCTGCACGATCCCGAACAAGCGGCCCGCTTCCTGCAAAAGATAGACAAACACTCCGACCGCCTCCTCTTTCTCATCGAGGATTTGCTGGCCATCTCGCGCCTCGAATCCGGCCAGGTCGCCCTGAACATTCAGCCGGTCAGCCTGCGCGACATGGCCCAGCGGGTGGTGGACGACCTGGGCGCGCCGGCCGCCGCGCGCCAAACCGCGCTGGAAAACCGCATCCCCGCCACCCTCTGCGTCCGGGCGGATGCCGACCGCCTGCCCCAGGTTTTTTTCAACTTGACGGAAAACGCCATTAAATACGGCAAGACGGCAGGCCGGGTCATCCTGGACGCCCGCGAAACGGAAGGGCAGAAGGTGGAGGTTTCGGTGGCCGACGACGGTCCGGGCATTCCCCCCGAGGCCATCGGCCGCATTTTTGAGCGGTTCTACCGGGTGGACCGGGCCCGGTCCCGGGAAAGCGGCGGCACCGGACTGGGGCTGGCCATTGTCAAACATATTGTTCAGGCCCACGGCGGCGAGGCCTGGGTCAAAAGCGAGCTGGGCAAAGGCGCCTCCTTCCATTTCACCCTCCCCCGCTCCCCCGCTCCCGCCAAATGACGGCAGATGGCAGATGGCGGATTGCGGATTTAAAGACAGGCCGAAGGCGCGGCTGGCGGATGGAATGTCGGGCACCCGCCTCGCGCTGGGCGCCAGAAGAATTTTTCCTCCAATCCGCAATCTGCAATCCGAAATCGTCCCTTAATCCTTGGTGATCTCCATCATCGCCTTTTCCAAATCGAGGCACAACTGCTGGCGGGCCTCCGCCGTGGCGTCGCGCGGCACCCAGAAGGGCGGCCCGTAGCGCAGGACGCAGCGGGCAAAGGGCAGCGGGATTTGGAACCTGTCCCAGCTTCGAAGGGTGATTTTGCGGCGGGTGTAATTGGACATCGGGATGATCGGCCGGCCGGTCAATTGCGCCAGGTGGATGATGCCCTCCTGCACTTTGTAGGCCGGACCGCGCGGTCCGTCCGGGGTGATGGCGATACTGTAGTTTTTTTCCATCCAGGTGGTCGCCTCCAACAACGCCTGCGGCCCGCGCCGGCTGCTCGAACCGCGAATCGGCACCACGCCGAACGGTTCCACCAGACTGGCCATAAAGGCCCCGTCCCGGCTGGCGCTGATCATGGCGCAGAGGCCGGCGCAGGGCCATTTCTCTCGCACAAAATCGCCATTCGCCGCCATGGCCAGCGCCAGCCGGTTGTGCCAGGTGCAAAAAATCACCGGCCCGGGCAGGACGGGACAACGATCGCCGTCCTGCCAGCGCAGGCGCCACGATTTCATCATCAGGCGCATGAAGGCCAGCACCACGGCCGCCGCCACCTTCCGCCGCCACGACAACTGGCGCGGCACAACCGGCACGCCGGACTTCTGGTTTGTTGACGCGGCCATCACCCGCCTTTTTTCAACGCCGCCCGCACCAGTTCCTCCACCCCCGCCTCCGGCCCCAGCACGGCCGCCGCGCCGCGGACGGCTTCCTGCGCCTCGGCTTGTTTGTAACCCAGCGCCATCAGCGCCAGGGTCGCGTCATTGATTTTTTGCTCGCCGGCGGAAAGGGCCCGTTGCGCGCTGCCCGCCTCCAACACCCCGGCCGCGCCGATCTTGTCCTTCAATTCCACCACGATGCGCTCCGCCGTTTTTTTCCCGACGCCGGAAATTTGCGACAGCATTTTGACATCGCCGCCCGCCACCGCGCCGCGAAAGGCGGTGACATTGATGCCGCTGAGAATGGTGAGGGCGATTTTCGGCCCGATGCCGCTGACCGTGTTGATGAGCAGCCGGAACAATCCCCGCTCCGCCGCGGTCATAAAGCCGTAGAGGACATGCGCGTCCTCCCGCACCACCAGGTGGGTCAACAATTTTACCGGCTGGCCGGGCGCGGGCAGCTTGTCGAACGAGGAAAGCGGTATGAGCGCCTCATAGCCAACGCCATTGACTTCCACCGTCACCTGGGTGGGCAGCGCCTCGACCAATTTGCCCTGCAGAAAAGTAATCACAGGAAAAGGCCCGGCCTCATCCGGGCGGCCAGGCCAGCCCGCGTCCGCCCAGAACATGGCAATGCAGGTGCGGCACCGTCTCGCCGCCGTCCCTGCCGTTGTTGATGACGACGCGGTAGCCGGTTTGGTTCAGCCCCAATTGCCGGGCCACCTCGCCCGCCTTGAGCAGGAGGTGGCCGAGGAGCTTTTCATCCGCCGCGCCCGCCTCGGACAGGCGGGCGATGTTTTTTTTGGGAACGATCAGGACATGGGTTGGGGCCTTGGGATTGATGTCGCGGAACGCCAGCACCGCCTCATCTTCATAGACGATGTCGGCCGGGATTTCGCGCGCGATGATCTTCTCGAAAATATTCTTGCTCATAATCGGTTCGGGCAACGCTGGCCCGCCCTGGCCTCAAACTGCCCCCGGTCAGGCGGCCCTGTCAACCTTGCCCGCGGCCCTGGGGGCCGGCGCGCTTCATTTTCCGGGGTGAAGTTTTCCCTGTCCTAATCCTAAACTTAATCTTAATCTTTCTCTGACGCCGCCATGAAAAAAACCCGAAGCATTCCGAATGGCCTGGGGCACGGTTACGGTTTCCTCGCCATGCTGATGCTGGCGGGGACTGCCGTCTGGCGATGCGACGCCGGCGGGGCCGAGGATTGGCGCGAAAAAATGGAGCCCATCGTTCCGCAAGGCTATCTCTGCCGCCACACGACCCGGCCGATTTTGATTGATGGAAAACTGGACGACGCCGCGTGGTCCGAGGCGCCGTGGACGGCTGACTTCGTGGACATTCAGGACGGCTCCAGGCCAAAACCGCGCTTTCGCACGCACGCGAAACTGCTCTGGGACGACGATTATCTCTACATCGCCGCCGAGCTGGAAGAGCCGCGCGTCTGGGCCACGCTCACCCGGCATGACTCCGTCATTTTCCAAGACCCCGACTTCGAGGTGTTCATAGATCCCGATGGCGACACGCACGATTACTACGAATTCGAGATGAACGCGCTGAACACCAGTTGGGACCTGATGCTGGACAAGCCTTACATGGATCACGGCAAGCCGAACAATGCGTGGGAAATTCCCGGCATGAAAACCGCCGTCCACGTCAACGGCACGCTCAACAATCCGGCCGACACCGACCAGGGCTGGACGGTTGAAATCGCCTTCCCCTGGAAAGTTCTGTCAGAACACGCGCGTCACGCCGGCCCGCCTGCGGAAGGCGAGGAGTGGCGCATCAACTTCTCCCGCGTGGAGTGGCAAATTACGACCAACGGCGGCGTTTACAAGAAAGTGCCGCGCACGCCCGAGGATAATTGGGTCTGGTCGCCGACCGGTGTGGTGGACATGCATCGTCCCGAGATGTGGGGACTGTTGCAATTCACCCGGCGGCCCGCGGGCGAAGCCATCGCGGTCGCGCCCATCCCCGGCAAACCCGCGCGCGATCTCGCCCTGGAAATTTACTACGCCCAACTGGATTTCAGCAAAGCGCACAAACGCTGGGCCGCCAATCTGGTGGAACTGGCCTGGAACACGCGCGACCTTCCGCCCGGCGTCGAACCCCCCGTCCTTGAACCCTCCCCGGACGGTTACACCTGTTCTGTGGCGTACAAAGAAGGCGGGCGCCGCCGCGTCTGGCACATCCGGCAGGACCGGTTGCTGAAATTGGACCAGTGATGGGTGGCCTGGCCTTCGCGGCCATTCCGCACCCCGTTTTTGGGATCAACACGAAGGGGTTCGACGGAGTCTCACCTTACCGGGATGTTGCGTCTGGTCTGGCACGCGGCAGCACCCCGGCGCGGAGCAGTTTGTCCAGTTTTGGGAAATCGCGGTCGAGCCAGGCGTTGCCTTCGGCGAAAAGACGGGCTTGCCGGCCGGCGCGCATCCCGCCGCCCGAGGCTTCGCCGTAGCCGGAATAGAGCCGGTCCACGATGTCCATTCCCTCCACCACCCTGCCAATCGGTGCAAAACCTTCCGCGTCGTTTTGTGGATTGTCCTTGAGATTGATGTAGAGCTGGGTGGTGCGCTGGTCCGGGGCGGTCATGGCGTAGCCGAGCGTGCCGCGCAGGTTGCTGGACTTGGGCGGATCGGCCGGCATGGTTTGGTTTTGCCAGAGGGCCGCGATCTCCGGCCGGCCGGGGATTCCAAATTGCGCGATGCAATTGGCGTCCACGCGGAAAAAACGGGAGTCGTCGAAGAAGCCGGCGCGGACCAGGTGGTAGAAACGATCCACGCCATGCGGCGCCCAGGCGCGGCTGGCTTGGATGACAAAATCACCGATGCTGGTCTGGACGCGCACTTTGAAAGTTTGCGGCGCGGGCTGGCGCCAGAGCGGAGCCGCCGGGTCGCGCAAGACGGCGCTCTCCTTTGGGCTGGTCTGGCAGGCGTTCCAGAGCAACGGCCAGGCCGCCAGGAAGAGCAAGGCCCGCCAATTCCGCCGGAGGATCATGGGCGCTCCGATATTTTGAGCAGTTCCGCCAGATCATCCTTCCATAAGGCGGCCAGGGTGTGGGTGCCGTGGCCCTGGGTGCGATCACTGAGGGGGATGACAATGGCCCGGCCGTTTTTGACCCGCTTGATTTCGGTTTCCAGAATTTTTAATTCGGGCGGATTGATTAAATCGTCGGCCGAATTGATGGCCAGCAACGGCGCCTTGGTTTTTTCCAGATCGGGACCGGGCGTGTAATCCCGGGACGCTTCGAAAGCGTACAACGCATCGTTGGCGTCGAGGGTTCTCAGGTAGCTTGCGACGCCGCGATCAAAAACGCGGTCCGCCTCCGCGAGAGTGGGGGCGGAGGCCTGGCGTCGCACCGGGTTGTCGCCCATGAACAACATCATCCCGGCGACGGTGCGCAGGGAGAGCGGCTCTTTTTTGTACTCGCCGTTCTCCCACGATGGATCGGTGCGGATTGCGTCAATAATAATGCGCCGCCACATCCGGTTCCGGCCCGACATCTCCGTGGGGAGGCTGGCCAGGGGCATGAGCGCGTCCATGAAATCGGGGTGCATTTCGCCCCACAGCCAGCAGTGCATGCCACCCATGGAGGTTCCCATGACCAGCCGCAAATGGTTCACTTGCAGCCCTTCGGTGAGAAGCTTGTATTGCGCCGCAATCATGTCGCGGTAACCGTAGGCCGGGAATTTGGCGTGCAGGCCGTCGCTGGGCTTGGAGGACTTGCCGTGACCGATGTTGTCCACGATGACCAGATAATATCGCTCCGCATCCAGAAGCTGACCCCGGCCAAAAAGTTCGCCGCCGAAGTTTTGGTTCGTGAATTGACTGCTGCTGCCGGTGGTGCCGTGGAGGATGAGCACGGCGTTGGTCACCACCCCGTGGTCGTCCTGCCTGGGCGCGCCCAAGGTGAGGTAATGCATTTTGACCTCCGGCAAGGTTTCGCCGTCATTAAAATGGAAATCTTTGATCACGTAGTCGCCGGGCGCCGGCGCCGGGAAGGTGGCCGGGGCAGCCGGGATCAAGGTGGCCAAAAGCACGAGGAGACTATGGAAAAACTGCGGCTTCTTCATGGGCACGGAGGATAGCCGCCGGGAAGAGGGCTGAAAAGGAGGATTTCCTGCAACGCCTCAGTCATGGGTGGCAGGGCGGGCAGTCCTCTGCCCGCCGCGCGACGGTAGTAAGACGTTGATTTCTCTGCCAAAGTCCGAGGCGGGCAGCGGGGTGCCCGCCCTGCCTTTCCCGCCCCAACCATGACTGACGCATTACGCGCGCAATTTTTTTTCCTTTTCAGTGCGCTCCAGGCACGGCCATAATGAGGCGTGGAAGTTGTTCCGGTTATCGAGCTTCAAACTGCGGACATCCAGCTAACCTGGCCATCGCCGCCGCCCCGGATGGAGCTGGCGGGTGAGGAGGTTCATGTCTGGAGCGCCTGGCTGGGGCATGGGCAGGCCGATGATTCCGCCAGCCTGGAGATGCTCTCCGAAGACGAACGGGCGCGGTCGGCCAAGTTCCGTTTCGAGCGCGACCGGAAAGCCTTCGTGGCGCGGCGGTCGCTGCTGCGCGCCATCCTCGGCCATTACTTAAAGGTCAAGCCGTGGCAAATCACCCTGGCTTATGAGGAGCGGGGCAAACCGCGGGTCTCCGCGCCGGTCAGCGCGGCGCCTTTTCATTTCAGCTTCTCCCATTCCCGCGGCCTGGGTTTGTGCGCCGTGAGCCGGTTCGCCCCGCTGGGCGTGGATGTGGAACGAATTCGGCCCATGCCCGAAATGGCCGAAATTGGGGCCGCGTTTTGTGCCGTGCAGGAAAATGCCCTGCTCAACGCCGCCCCGCCGGAAAAGAAGCTGGAGGTTTTTTTCAGCATTTGGACGCGCAAGGAAGCGTATCTCAAGGCGACCGGCGAAGGCATCGCGGGCGCGTTGGCGCAGTTGGATTGCTCGCAGGCGCCGCCGGGTTGGTCGCTCCATGCCTTGTCGCCCGCCCCCGGCTTCGTCGGCGCGCTGGCCTTCCCCGGCAGCGCAGCCAGGCCGCTTTGCTGGCGATGGGAACGGCCCCCAGGTTGGGATTGATAAGATCGCCCCTCCGGCCTATATTGCCGCCATGCCGATTTACGAGTTTCATTGTCAAAAGTGCGGCGCGGACAGCGAGCTGCTGATTCGTTCCAGCCGTTGGAAAGGGACGCCCTGCCCCAAGTGCGGTTCCACCAAACTGGCCAAAAAACTGTCGGTCTTTGCCTCCGGCACTGGCGGAGAATCATCCGAGCCGGCCTCGTGCAGCGGCAATCCCGGTTCCTGCGGCATGTGCGGCACGGGCCGGCCGCATTCCCACTGAGGATCAGCGGTTAGAGATCGTCCGGCGTGATTTTCGACAAGTCTTCCACGGCCCAATCGGGGTGGTGTGCCTGAAGCTGCGCCACGGAAAACGAGCCGGTGGCCACGGCCAGGACTTTCGCGCCGATGGCGCGGGCGCAACGAATGTCCAGCGGCGTGTCGCCAACCACCAGCACCTCGCCGTCCTCCACCGGGCGGCCCAGCCGTTCGCTGCCGCGCCGGCGGGCGATGGCGGCGATCTGGTCGCGCTCTTCGTGGTCGTCGGCAAAGCCGCCGAAGGAGAATTTGTCCCACAACTGGAAGCGTTGCAGCTTGATTTGCGCGCCGCGCCGGATGTTGCCGGTGAGCAAACCGGGCAGCGGCGGTTCGGCCCGCGCGGCCAGCGCGCGATAAAATTCCGGCACGCCCGGACAGGGGCCGCCCGCGCATTCCAGCATCAATTTTTCCAGGCAAACCACGTAGGCCGCAAAAAAGCGCTCGAAGTTTTTGGGCGAAGCCTCAATTTGCCGGAGCGAAAAAAGTTCGCGCACCAGCGAAAAGTCGGTGCGGCCGCCGAACTTGACGAGTTCCGTCCCGTCGGCCATGCCAAATTCCGCGGCCAAAGTCCGGGCGAACGCCTTCACCCCCGCGCCGCGGGTGTGAATGAGCGTGCCGTCAACATCGAACAAAACCAGCCGGATGGGTCGCGAGTTCGCCATTTGAAACTCAAAGTTTAAGGATGGGAATCCGGGGCGCAAGAAGCAATCGCGGTGGGCGGGGCTCAATTTCCGGGTGTGGTTTTCCGGCTCTTAATCTTAATCGTAATCTTAATCTTCAGATTCCGGGGAAGAAGGGATTAAGATTAAGATTAGGATTAAGATTAGGAGCGGGACCCAAAATCGGGAAGGCCCCGTTCGCTCTGGCCAATGGGATTTTGATCAGGTATGTACCCGGCCACGCTGATCGTCCTGGTTGATGAACCGCAACATCGTTTATTTTGATTTGGAAACGCAGAAATCCGCCGAGGAAGTGGGCGGCTGGAACAACATCCGCGACATGCGGATGAGCGTGGGCGTGACCTATGGCACGGCCCGGTCGGAATATAAGATTTACGGCGAAAGCCAGGTCAACGCGCTGATTGAGGAATTGCGCCGGGCCGATCTGGTGGTCGGCTTCAACAATCTGCGATTTGATTATGAGGTGCTGGCCGGGCACCACCCGCTGTTCGATGCCGGGCAAATCCGGTCGCTGGATATGTTGGTGGAACTGCAGAAGACCCTGCAGCACCGGCTTTCCCTGGACTCCATTGCCCAGGCCACCCTGGGCGTGGAAAAAACCAGCGAGGGGATGCAAGCCATCCGCTGGTATCGCGAAGGCAAACTGCTGGAGATCGCCGAGTATTGCTGTTTCGACGTGAAGATCACCCGTCTGGTTCACGAATACGGGGCCGCCCACAAGCGGCTCCACTACACCAACAAGTACGGCAAAAAACTGACCGTGGCTGTAAACTGGTAGGAAGATCCGGCCGCCTCACGGTTTCCAGGCGGCGGGGTCGGGGCCGCAGAAGCGCCAGTCGGGCTTCCAGTCCGGGGCGAGCTTCTGGTTGGTCAGGATGGCGCGGATCATGACGATGGGCATGCTGTTCGCCATGACCACGGCGTCGTGAAAGGCGCGGTTGGACATTTTGCGGGAGTCCACCAGCTCGCGGTGCAGGTCCAGCAGTTGCAGCGCGCCCAGCAGGTAGCCGGCCTGGTAAAGCGGGCCGTAGCTGCCGTCGAAGGAACGGCGGACTTCGGCGGTGGCGTTGTCGCGCTCGTGGCCCATAGTGTCAACAAGAAAAGCAATGCACTGCCGCGGGGTCCATTTGCCCAGGTGGAAATTGAGCGAGAAAACAATGCGCGCGCAACGGTGCATGCGCCAGAACAGGGCGCCGAGGCGCTCTTCCGGGGTGGTGTGATAGCCGCGCTGGAACATATACAGTTCCCAGTAGCAGGCCCAGCCCTCGACGTAGAACGGGGTGCTGAAAATGCGGCGCTCGGTATGGTAGCGGGAACTCATGAAGCCCTGCAATTCATGGCCGGGAATCACCTCGTGAAAGGCGGTGGCGTGGGAGAAGGGGATGTTGTTGCCCCGCATGCTCTCCAGCTTCTGCTCGTGCGTCATGGTGTCGGTGGGATAGGAAACGGAAATGACCGGGCCGCCGGTGAAGAAGGGGTTGACCAACTGGCGCTGGGGGCTCATCATTTCCATGCCCCAGGTTTCGCGCGCGATCACCGGGATGCTGATGAGATCGTGCTTCTCCAAATAGTTGACAGCATCCCAGGTGAGGTCGCGGATGAGATAGGGCTGCTGGCCGGCGTCCTCGTGCATGGTCTTGACCTTCTCCACCGCCTTGTGCCAGTCATCGCCGCAGCCCATCCGGCGGGAGGCTTTTTTCATTTCGGATTCGCACCAGGCGAATTCGCGCTCGCCAATGGTGATCAATTCCTCCGGCGTGTAAGGAATCATTTCGTCGTGGAGATCGGCCAGCAATCCGTCCCGGCCGATGGGCCGGCCCACGATGTCGCTGCCGTCGGCCTGGGCGCCGCTGGTGGATTTTTCGCGGAGGAAGGCGCCGTATTCTTCGAGTGACTGGTCAATCGCCCTGTAGGCGGCGGTGAGGGAATCGGGCCAGGAAGCGCCGGCGGTGACGCGGTCGTGCCAGTCGCTGAGCTGGCTGCGGAGACCGCCGAGGGTGGTGGCGGCGCGCCCCGCGCGATTGGAGACGGCCCGGATTTCGAGGGCGGAGATGGCGTTGGAGCGGCCGGTTTCGATGGAGGTTTTCAACAAGGCCAGGGTGTTGCTGGCGCTGAGGGGGTCGTATTTTTCCGGCGCGGCGGGCGCTTCGGCCAGTTGAGCAATGATTTGCTCGAAGGGAAAAAGCCGGCTGTTGTCCACCGGGGCGGGGGCGGGGGCGTTGTTGGTGGGAAGAGCCAGGGACATCAATTGGGATTCAATGCGGTTGCGAAGGAGGATGTAGTCAACCTGATCATCGTGACTGAATTTGTCGAAGTCGAGATTGGGCAAGGCGGCGAGCCATTGTTGGAGGGTTTCCCGGCTCATCCCCCGTCCGCCGCCACGGCGTGCGCCGCCGCCGCCGCCGCCGCCCCCGCCGCCGAAGCCGCCCCGCCGGCCCCGTCCGCTGCTGTTGTTGAATCTCTCGATGACGCCGCGCATCTGGCTTTGGGGGAGGGAGATTAACGCGGCCAGATCGGGCACTTCGGAACCTTTGCCGGACAGTTTGATGGCGGGCAGAGAGGGTTGGGACAAGGCGGAGGGCGGAGCGGCGGGGGCGGCGGAATCGCCGGAAGGAACGCCGCCCAGAAAAGAGGCGTAGTCGCCCAGCGCCTTGTCGGCTTGCTTGTAAGGCGCGGCCATCCACCAGGTGAACAGCGGATCGTAGTCGTTATAGAAGGCGGCCCAGTTTTTGAGGACGTTGCGCAGGGCGGTGACGGAGGCGGCGGCGCGGGCGGCCTGGCTGGAGTCGAATTCCACGGAACCGGAACCGGCGGTGGCGGGGGCGAGGCTGGCCTTGACCGCTTTCTGGGTTTCGGTGACCGCGCGCGCCAGGGCGTCCACCCTGCCGGCGGCTTTTTCGGCGTCCATTTTTTCCACGCGGCGGCGGCTGGCTTCGAGGTCAATGATAATGTGGGCGAAGGGGACGAAGGAGGCGGCCTGGGCCTGGGTCTTGAGGAGATCGTCCAGTTTTGCGGAGTCGTCCTGGACGGTTTGGATCAGTTTGGCGTGCTCGGCGCGGGCGTCGGCGGAGAGGCGGTTGCTGTCGAGTTTTTGCAGGGCGGCGAGCCAGTCGGCGTCAAAAACCTTCAAGCGGGCGGTGCGTTCGGGGGCGAGGGGAACACTGTAGAAGCGGGTGAGGTTGCCCCGGTCGGAGTCATAGCGCTGGGCGGCGGCGCGCATTTCATTTTGCGGCGCGGTGAGGTATTGGCGCAGGTCCAGTGGCGCGTTGGTGGATTGGGCGCACAGGGCGGCGGCGGCCAGGACGCCCAGGCCGGTCAGAAATGTTCTCGGCGTGATCATAATAGGATTGTCACCGAAAGTTGCGCTACAGGGTTTTGGCAGCGGGTTTTGCGGCGAAGCGGGACCAGATCAACCAGGCGGCGAGGAGGATTCCCACCAGAAAGGCGGAGAGGGTGACGTAAAAGGAGGCGACAGAAGGCCGGAACCGAAATTCGACGGTGTGCTCTCCGGCGGGAAGGAAAACGCCGCGCATGATGTAATTGCAGCGCAGAAGTTGGGAGGGTTTTCCATCCACCCAGACCCGCCAGCCATCGCCGGTGCGATCATTGTAAAGAAGAACGGCGGGCGTTTTGGCGGCGGCGCGGAGTTGGATGTCTTTGGGGTCGTAGGAGGTAATGCTGACGCCGCCCGGGTCGCCTGCGGCGGCGGCCGGGGGCGGCGGAACGGGGGTGTCGCTGGAAACCAGGACGGATTGGGCCGGGTCCCATTGCGGGGCGGTCAAGGTTTGCAAGGTGGCCTGGTCGTTGGGGGGCGTCAGCCAATTGGAGTAGAGCCGGGCGCGGGGAAGGACGTTAGTGTCTTCCATCAGCGCGCAGGTACCGGTGTCGGAGAGTTGGGGGGTGAGATCGCCGGCATCGGCAATGTTGGTGACGCCGGGTTTTGGCACCAGATTGAATCGCTTGACGATCTGGAAGGAGTGATGCTGCGGGTCGCCGAGATCGTTCAAGGCCGGCAACAAGGCGGCGGCGGCCAGGAGGTAGCGGGTGTTGGTGAGCTTCCACAACCGGACGGCCGGCATGAGGTTGAAGCTCAGGTCCTGGCTGGGGGTGCGGTAGGGGAAGGCGCTCAAATAATGGCCATCCAGGTCAGGAGTGCGCGGCATTTGATCAATTTCCAGAGATTGAATGTCGCGGTAGGGGAAATCATTTTCAATCCACCAATGGATGATGGCGGCGAAATTGCCGTCGCCGGGCAGATCGTAGCCGCCGCGCGGGGAGAGGCGGGCGACGACGCGGTGCTCGTAGGGCTTGACCATGAGAACCTTGGTGACCTCGTTCATGGAATACTTTTGGTCGTAATTGAAATAGCGGACCCAGGGCAAATCGGCCCGGCTCAAGTCAAAAATCATGAGGCCGCAGAGCAAGGTCCAGGGCGCCCAGGTCCAGCGCCGCGCCCAAACCAAGGCGACGCCGCTGATGACCACCCCGGCGGAAAGGACGAACAAAAGGACAAACCACCGGGCTTCATCAATGGAAAAGGCGGCCACGCCCAAAGCCGAGGCGGCATTTTTCGCGGCCGGCGTCTCCTCGAAACCCTGGTGGGTGAGGTAAGTGACCAGGTTTTGTTTGGACCCGGCATAATGCTGGAAAGCGGCGAAGATCCCGACCGCGACCAAAAGCAAGCCGATGGTCCAGCTCAAGTCGAAGGGGGCCAGTTTGCGCCGCCAGCGATGGGGTTGGAGCAACTGTGCGGCCGTGGGTGGTTTGGCCGGGCCGCGCAGGTAACAGCGATAGAAAGCTTCCAAACCGTATCCGGCCAGGATGACCCAGGTGATGACGAACGGGTGCATGAACTTGATCGGATTGCGAATGCTGGAGACGCCGGGCAACTGGTAAAGCAGGGCGTAAAGAAAGGAGAACCGCCCCCAGGCGGCCATGAGCGAGAACAGCGTGGCCAGTCCCCAAAACCAGACCAGGCGGCGCTCCAAAGGGGTGTAGGGGGAGGCTTTTGGCCGGAATGAATTGAACAGGGCAAAAATGGCGAACAGAGCCACCAGGACGCCTGCGTATTCGCCGTTGCCGGAATGGCGGCGCTGCGTTTGGCCCTTGACGGAGTCCACGATCTGGGTGCGGATGGGGAGATTGTCGCGGCTCTCGCTGCGCATGATGTCAACGATATCGGCGCGGTCGGTCAGATTGGAGATGGCGGCGGCGCGAACGGAGGGATTGCTGCTTTCCAGCCTGGCAATCATCGGATCTTCCCCGACCTTGCCCCAGTAGGCGGAGGATTTGTCCGACAACCCGTTCAAGAATCTTTGCGGCCAGCCGCCAATTTTGCCCCAGGAGGCGAAAAAGGGGTCGGGAGGGGTGCTGAACTCGTCCATGCGATAGCCGAAAATTCCCGGAATAATGACGCGCAGAGTTTCCATTTTGGGAAGGCTCCATTGGGTGGAAAAGTTCCAGTAGGCCCTTTTTTGCTCCGCTGTTTGACCGGCCCCGGTGACGCCGCTGACCTGGGTTCGCACCAGGGTGGAAAGAGTGCTGTCGGCGATGAGGAGGGAAGAAGCCACCAGCAACCCTCCCACCCAGCCGGTTTTGATCAACCTCTTTGGCAGGGTGGACTCGGTGATCCAGCAGAAGAACGCGGTGAAAATCCCGAGATAGACGCTCAGGATGGCGCCGCTGTCAAATCCCTCCATCACCGACATGCCGACGGCCAGGCCGGCCAGGATGGCTTTGATCCAGGTTTGGCGGATGGAGTCTGTCACCAGGGCGGCCACCGCCAGGAAAATCATGGAGATGGAGATATTCCACGAACCCAAACCCCAGCAAGCGTTGGAGAAGCAGTGCATGTTCAGGCCCGCCGCCAGCCCCCCCAGCACGCAGACGATCGGGGCAAATTTCAACTGCCGGAACAAGACCCAGGCGCTGAATCCCAGCAGCAACATGGTCAAGGGCGTGAATATGGCCAGATAGACTTCGGGGGAAAGGAGGGTGCCCAATATCGCCGCCACGGTGGGGGAGGAAGCGGGAATATCCATGCCGATCCACCAGTGATCCAGCCAGTGTCCGAAATAAGTGTCGGGCAGGCGGGCGGAGGCGGATTTGATGGCGCCCAGTTGGCTGTCATTGGCCCACATCACCCAGTGCGACTGGAAGGCCTGATGACAGAGCAGGGCCATGGCTCCGCCCAAAAGGGCCAGGAGGAGAAGCCCGCTGCCGCGCCTGATTTTTTCCGGTGTGCCGGTATTGGTGTCTTGCATGACGTGGTGGACAAGCATATTCAGAAACCGGCCAAAGCCAACGACAAAAGGCAACAGCACGCAAGTGGCAGTGGATTTACAGTTAGAGAACTGAAATCTGGGGTCACATCTAAACATTCTACTTTTCTGTCGTAAAAGAAATTCAAATGTAGAATGTTTAGATGTGACCCCAATGGCTCTCCCACGGGCGGTTAGAGACCGCTGCTACAGCAACATCAGTCGGGAAACTCGGCGTTGGAATGGATGTCTTTGACGTCGTCGTGGTCTTCCAACAGGTCGAGCAACCGGGTCACTTCCTCGGCGGCTTTGCCGGGGGACAAGGGAATGGTCATGGTGGGAACCCAGGTCACTTCGGCGGCGGCGGGCTTGATGGCCTTGGCCTCGATGGCCTTGTGAACGGTTTCGAAATGGCCCGGATCGGTCAGGATTTCGTAGCCTTGCGGGTCGGTCTTGAAATCTTCGGCGCCGGCTTCCAGGGCGGCTTCCATCAACGCGTCTTCCCCGGCCGCCTCGCGCGCCACAATGATCTGGCCCTTTCTCTGAAAAAGGCGGGTGACGGAGCCGGCGGTGGCGATGCTGCCGCCGTTTTTGGTAAGAAGACTGCGGATTTCCGCGGCGGTGCGGTTGCGGTTGTCGGTGCTCAACTCCAGCAGAATGGCCACGCCGTGCGGGCCATAGACCTCGTACGTAAGGTCCTCGTAGTTGATGCTGGCGGCATCGCCCGCGCCCCGTTTGATGGCGCGGTCAATGTTGTCGTTGGGCATGTTGGCGGCGCGGGATTTGAGCAGGACCATGCGCAGGCGGGGATTCATTTCCGGATCGCTGCCGGCCAGCTTGACGGCGATGGTGATTTCCTTGCCCAGCTTGGAGAAGATTTTCCCGCGCTTGGCGTCAATCGCGCCCTTGAAATGCTTCACTTTGGCCCAGCGGCTGTGTCCAGACATAAAGAGAATTATGAATTATGAATGTGGAATGGTCTGAAAGGGCAGGGGAGCGAATCATGGAGGTCGCGGCTCTCGTTTTTTCCGAAAGCCTCAACTGTGAAGCGGCTCGACCTCCACGGCGGTGCCGTAACAGAGCACCTCGGTGATGCCTTGCATGATTTCGGTGGCGTCGTAACGAACGCCGATGACGGCATTGGCGCCCTGGGCGTTGGCGTGGGAAATCATGTCGCGAAAGGCCTCGTCGCGGGCTTGCTCGCAGAGTTCGGTGTAAATGGTGATGTTGCCGCCGAACAGACTCTGGATGCCGGCCCCGATGTTGCCGACGACGGAGCGGGACCGGACCACAATCCCCCGGACCACGCCGAAGTTTTTGACGATGCGATAACCGGCCACGTCAAACGAGGTCGTTGTGAAAGGATGCGTTGCACTCATAGTGGGATGTATTGAACACGAAGAGGCCGGTCAATACAACTATTTAGAGCATTTTAAATAGACCTGTAGCAAAGTCACCCCGCCGGGATGCGATGAACTGGTTTGCCCCGTGTAGTTACAGTCTTATTTAACTACTCTAATCACTCTGAAAATGAGCATCCCCGCATTGCTGCTCTTCAATGCGGGGATGCTCATTTTAGTAACGCACATGAATTTGTCGAGAAAAAAGACCGGGCATTTCCAATAATACCGTTTCCAGTTTGCTTTTGCACTGTAGCGGCGGTCTGCGACCGCCGCCAATCGCCTTGGCAATAGTGCAGTTACGAGCTGGAAACGGTATAAGACAGCAGCCATAACGCCTCGTCAGGATGCGATAGTCTGGTTTGCCCCATGCGGCCAGAGTTTCATTTAAACCGCTCCAGTCACCAGGCGCCCGGCATTTTCAGGTTCCATTCCTCGATCAGGTCGCGGGGGATTTCAGAAAGAAAACGGGACGGTTTTTGCAGCAGTTCGGCGCTGCCGGCGGTGACGCGGAGGAGGGGATATGTCAAGTACAACTGGCTGCGCGCCCGCGTCACGGCCACGTATAACAGGCGGCGCTCCTCTTCTTCGCCGTCCAGGGCCTCGATGGAGCGGGCCGAGGGAAAGGCCCCTTCGCAGAGCATGATGACGAAGACCACCTCGAATTCCAGCCCCTTGGCCTGGTGGATGGTGGACAGGCGGATCGGGTCCTCGTCGTCGCGCACCGGCAGATTGTCTTCGGCTTCGAGGCCGCTTTGCAGGGCGAGCTGGGTGAGGAATTCCTCGACGGAGCCGAATTGGAGGCTGGTGGCGGCCATCTGCTCCAGGTCGCTCAAACGGGACAGGTAATTGGTGTAGCGGGCCTGCAAATAATCCTGGTAACCGGCTTCCAGCACCAGATGGATCATGCGGGAGGCGCTGCGGCGGGTTTCCGGCTCTTCCAACTGGGCGACGGTGGCGGTGAATTGCGCCCAGGGCACGGCGGATTTTTTGGGAACGGCGGCGGCGATTTTTTGCAGGGCCGTTGCCAGGGGCGGCTGGCCGCCGCGCGGCGCGGCGCGGAGGGCGTTCCATAGTTTGTCCGCGCTGCGGACGCCGACGCCGGGGAGGAGGCGGACGATGCGTTTGAAGGCCGGTTCGTCGCGCGGATTGGTGATGAATTTGAGCCAGGCGGCGACATCCTTGATGTGGGCTTGCTCGAAGAAGCGGAGGCCGCTGGTGATGCTGAAAGGGATGTTGCGGCGGGTCAGCTCAAACTGCAATTCCAGGGCATGGAAATGGGCGCGGTAGAGGACCGCCATTTTCTTCAACTCGATTCCCTCCTCGCGCAATTGCAGCACGCGCTGGACTATAAAGGCGGCCTGCTGGTTGCCGTCGGCGCAAGTGACCAGCACCGGCTTGACCCCGCCGGGGCGGGCGGCGGTCAGTTCCTTGGGGAATTGGCGGAGGTTGGCGGCGATGGCGGCGTTGGCCAGGCGCAGGATTTCGGGCGTGCTCCGGTAGTTGGTTTCGATGCGGAAAACGGCGGCGCCGGGGTGGCGGTCGGGAAATTGCAAAATGTTCAGGAAATGGGCGCCGCGCCAGGAATAGATGCTCTGGCAGTCATCGCCCACGGCCATGACATTGTGGTGGGTGGCGGCCAGGAGATCAATCAGGGCGCCCTGGAGTTTGTTGGTGTCCTGATATTCGTCCACGAGGATGAATTGGAAACGGCGCTGTTGTTCCAGGCGGACTTCGGGATGTTCCTGGAGAAGTTTGAGCCAGAGGGCCAGCAGATCGTCGAAGTCCATGGAATTGGCGGCGAATTTGCGGGCGGTGTAGCTCTGCTGCAAAGCGGCGATCGGTTCGGCCAGGGCGGCGAAGTAATGGAATTGTTCGGCCAGCACCGCCGCCACGGGCTGCTGCTTGTTGAGGGCGAGGGAAAAAATATCGGCCAGAACGCCGGCTTTGGGGAAGCGGGTGGCCAGGAGGTCAATGTCCAGTTCGTTGCGGCAGGTTTGGATCAAGTCTTCGGCGTCGTTGCGGTCCAGGATGGAGAAGCCGGGCTGGTAGCCGAGCAGGGCGGCGTGGCGGCGCAAAACGCGGTTGCCGATGGCATGGAAGGTGCCCCCCCACAGGGCGGAGAGGGGGCCGCCGAGCAGCTCGCTGACCCGCAGCATCATTTCCCTGGCGGCTTTGTTGGTGAAAGTGAGAAGAAGAATGCGCTCCGGGGGGATGCCTTGTTCGAGCAGAAAGGCGGCGCGATAGGTGAGGGTGCGGGTCTTGCCCGAGCCGGCGCCGGCGATCACCAGGGCCGGTCCGGGCGGGGCCGTCACCGCCGCATGCTGCTGCGGGTTCAACTCCTGCTGGTAGTTGATGTGGAGTTGAACCGGAGGACGGAAGGGTTGTAAGACGTAATCGCGCGACATGGCGAGCGGGACTTATCCTGGCAGAGTTCGGGTCAATGGCAAGTTGATTCAAGCGCGCGGGCAGGATGGCAAACTCGACCAGGCCGGCGAACGCGGATGACGCCGTAAACCGTCAGGCGAATTATGTTCGATGTGCGGGGCGCAATTATGCTGCTGATATTCCAAGTTTTTCGAGCGCCTGCCGCACGGTCAGAATCGGTATGCCTTCAAAAGCTGCCATCGAGAGCAGATCGTTGTCGCCGGTGACGATTGCATCGGCGCATGCGCCCATCGCGCAGGCAAGCACATGGATGTCATCAGGGTCACGCAAGGCGGAGGGCACAGGGATGGCGGGGCCTTCTACGACCAGCGCCGCAGTTTGGAAACGCGAGATAATTTCCCGCGCGCTTTGGCCGCTTTGCGCCAATCGCTTCTGGAATTGTTCTCGTTGGAGCACTTCCTCGAATTCCGCCATGACAAGGGCAGAGGCGCAGAGCGTGGCTGAACCGTCAAGCAGCGCGTCCACTAATCGCGAAGGGTTTCCCTTCCACAACGAACCCGAAACGAGCACATTGCTATCAACGACGAATTTCACGCGCGCGCCGCTCTGCCCGGGCCGTTTTTATTTCGGCGCCAATCTCGTCCATGGTTAAAGGTTCGCCCGGCACGGAACGAATCCCGTCCAGCACTTTCCTCAATTCCTGCCCGGCCTTCCGGCGGCGCACTTCGTCGGCCAGCAATTCCCCCACCCGGCGGTTGTCCAGCAGCCCCATTTGGCGCGCTTGCCGGATGAGTCCTTCGGGCAGATCCAATTCGATGGTCACGCTCATAATACACGGTTCGTCTGCCGGAAAACTTACACCCATCGCGGAACTTCGCCAAGAACAGATTTGGACGGCAAGCGGCCTTCAATTGTGGATCGCTTTTGGAGGCGGGTTGCGGTTTTCAGGGGCAAAATGAAGTCAGCCACGGCAGATGCTGAAATCGGGAAAGCCCTTCCCTTGTAAATACGGGTGAAATCAAGCCTTGCCGAAGAGGGCAAAAGTCTGGTTTGGAATTACAAAACCGGCGCCGCGCCGGATCAGGCCGGCTGGTTCTGCGCGGCCAGTTGGCGCCGCAGCCGCGCGATATTGGCGTCAATCCGTTCGAGGTAGAAATTGCGGCCGTCCGGGTACGGAACACTGAGGAACTGGAAGAGGCCGAGGAACTCGCGGCTGATTTTTTGCCGGACGTATTTTTCCCAGAACAGCGGGGTCTTTTGCATCAGATCATCGGCGCTGGCGAAGAAACCGCCCGCCTTCATTTTGCCTTCGTTGTAGCGGGCGGCCTCGGCAAATTCCGAGTAGAGAATCGGCAGCTTGTCCACGTAATCGGCCGCCGCCATCTGGCCCAGCAAATCGGAGGTGCCCAGGGCAAAACCGACGATCCGCTCCAGGTCATCCTGGAACCGGATGGTGTCCAGTTTGACGTTGACCCCGGTGCAACGAATCATGTTTTGCACCGCCAGAATGTCCTCCACCGGGTAATCGTGGCCGTGCATCAGTTCCCCGGCAAATTGAATGCTGCGGTCCACATGGGTCAGCGTATATTTGGCGCCCGTGCCCTCGGTGTCCCCCTTCTTCTTGAGGTAGCCGGTGTCGTGCATAAGAATGGCCAGCATCCCCAGTTCAAACATCCGCCGCGTCAGGCGCGGTTCGGCGTTGGTGTCATGCCGGTTGGAGAGCAACTGCGACATGCACAACGCCCCCTGCAAGGTATGTTCCAAGTCATGATAATGGGCATCAATCGGCTGGTAATCCAGGTAGCGCCCGTCGAAACAGGCGACGGCCCAATCAAAAATGGTCCGGATGTAGTTTCTGTCCGCATCCGGGAACATGGCCAGGTAGGCCGCGCGAATCTCGGCTTCGACCAAACCGGGCTGTCGGGTGTCGATGGCTGCCTGCATTTTTGTCACATTAACCTGTCCGGGGGCGGATTGCACGCCTTTTTTTTGGAGTGACGGAGCCGCTTAGGAACTTTGGCTCAACCTGGGCTTGGGCGCGTCGAAAAGCAAGGCGTGGGCCTCCCGCAGCACCGCCGGCACCTTGTCGGCAAAAGGACTGCGGGCCAGCCAGGGCCGCAATTTTTCCTCGTCCACGCTGGCCGCGTTCTCGCCCGGAAACCAGTGATCGGCCTGGCCGAGCAGATTGTAGCGCATTTTTCCCCAACTCACCAGGTCCAGCGATTTGGCGTAAGTCCACAGCCGCATGATTTCGGAGACATTGATGTGCCCCGGCACATTCAGGTAGTCGGGCAGTCCCTCCGGCCACCGTTGGCACCAGTCGCGGCCCAGCACCCGCTCCATCTCGGCGCGCAGGCGGCGTTGGATGGGGGCGATGGTTTCCGCCGCCGTGTCATGGAAATCCAGCGCCCGCACATGCTCGTCGAAATCGCCGGGCCGGGCCGCCCCGCAACTGAGCGTATGCACCTCCGGCCGGGCCAGGCAATAAAGGTCGTTGAACTGCATCGGCGTCAGCGGGGCGCACAGCTCCGTCAATTTGGGCGGCGGCTCATAGAGCTTTCCCCCCTTGTCATTGGGGCTGATGATGAAAACCCCCATGTCCAGCCGCTGCGCCGCCGCAATCGCCGGCCAGTTCAGGTCGTTGACAAAATACCAATGCACATTGCAGTAATCGAATTCCCCGCTTTGCACCGTCTCCAAAATCACATCCGTGGTGGCGTGGGTGGAAAAGCCGACAAACCGCACCCGCCCCTGCTTCTGCAACTTCCGCGCCGCGGCCAGGCAGCCGTTTTTGCGCAGCGACCAATGCATCAACTGGCGGTCATTAATGCCGTGCAATGAGAGCAGATCCACATAATCGAGCTTCAGATAGCTCATGGACTCGTCGAAGGTTTTCAGGAACTCCGCCGGCTTCGCCCTGGGGGTGACCTTGGTTTGCACGATGATTTTCTCCCGCGGCAAACGGGGCAGGATGTTGCCCAGTTGCATTTCCGAGCTGCCATAGCCGCGCGCCGTCTCGATATGGTTAATCCCCAGCTCCAGCGCGCGCCGGATGGTGGCCTCGACATTGGCCTGGTTGTCCGGCGGGATTTCTGACGGGGGCACATCCTGCCACTTCCATTGATAGCGCATCCCCCCGCAAGAGAAGACCGGCATGGCCAGGCCGGTCCTGCCAAATCGTCTGTATCGCATGGCCCTTTTTATGTCATTGTTGCCATGCGGACGCAACTCGTAATGCCTCTCATTGGCGGTAAGGCGAGACTCTGTCGAGCCGAAACTCGATTTCCTGCTGCCTCGGGACCATGAACCTGCCGTTGCCCGACAGACCTCCGTGGAACAATTCGTGTCCGTCTCCTGTTCCCTCTCCGCTCCCATCCGATGGGAGGGGAGAGGTTAGCCCTAATGCCCTTCGGAAATTCATGGCGGAAGGATTGTGATGGTGATGGGTCCTTGCGATGAGGTGTTTTTGAGTAGGCGTGGCCAGCTGCTGACGGGTTGACGAACCGCCCGCGGG
>JBEKVM010000040.1:0-41269 GCA_049513975.1 Verrucomicrobiota bacterium
TGTTAACTCATAGATACAAGCGAATTTTATTTCCGGTGCTTTTTGTGAAGGAAATGACGCTTATCTGCCCCGAAGCGCCGTCAGGCTGTCAAAACCCACAGGAATTTCCGAAGGGCATTACGCTTAACGTGGCGTCACCGCCCGGCGAGGATCTACACAATTTCCATGGAGCAGGAAAGAAGCGGTCGGCGGGGGCGCCGACCGCGACACGCGGGGGCGCGTGTGCTCCCCGAATTGGTTCCGCGCCCTGTTAAGCCGAGGATTTGCGTGGCGGCGAAATTAGATGTGGAATTTTAGGGACCCATGATTAAATTGGATTCATGAGCGCGAGTGAAGTGATTTCCGAGATCAAAAAGTTGCCGCCGGTTCAGCAGCGGAAGGTTTATCAGTTCGTGGATGAACAATTGCGCCGCGAGGAAGACCGTCGCGACAACCGGGCGGCGAATCGCGCACTGGAGGAGGCGGGCGAAAACATTCCGTGGCCCGAAGCGCGCAAACGGCTGGGATGGGCATGAGGCCTTATCGGTTGGAAATTCTTGATTTTTACCGTTGAAGGGGCCGGGTTTCGGGCGGCCAGAGATAACCGGGGTCCGGAGCATGGCCGTCATCGGCGGCAATGGTGTCAATAACAATGCCAGGGTCCACCATCCAGATTTTCAGGGTGTGCAAGCCGGGGCGGGCGACGGGATGGGAACTGGAGCCGAAGGCGGCGTTGCGCAGAACATCCTCCTGCCAGCGGCGGTCGGTTTCGCTGGTGGAAACCGGCAAGGCCACGATGACGGGGGTTTCATTGTCGAGGGCAATGGCGTAGCGCTGGGGGCGGCCCGCCTCGACGGAGAAGGTGGGGAGGGCGCGCACGGTGAAATGCCAGTCGCCGGGATGCAGCATCCAGATTTTGAATTGCAAGGAGGGGGACTCGGCGAGGATTTTTTGCGGGTCGGAGCGGACGGGAATGAGAGTTGGGAAAACGGAAACGGCGCTGCCATTGTAACCGAGGCCGCGGATGGTTTCCCAGCGGGCATCCAGACCGGGCAAAACGGCGGAAGCGTGGGCCGCCTGGGCGACGATGTGGTGATTGTCCTCGACAAAATCGGCGGTCCGCATCGGGGCGGTGTCGGCGGGGTTGAAGAGGCTGACCAGGACGAGGAGGGATTGCCGGTTGGCAGCGGTGAACCGGATAAGGCCCTGGACATTGTTGCCCGCCGGCGCGCGCGTCCAGTCAATCGTCACCCAGAGGCGCGCATCCGGCCCGCCGGCGCTGCGGCTGAGTTGAATCCAATCCGCGCCGGGGGCGGCGGTCCAGCGGAGCGGATCGGAGCCGGCGTTGAAAACATCGACGAAATAAGAGCGGCGGGTGAGTTTGCTGAACTGGGGCAGGGGGTTGGTGGAGACCGCGCCGTCCGGGCTGGCGAAGACGGCATGATCGGCGCCTTCCAGGACCAGGCCGAGTCTGGCCGGGGAAGAAGGCATTGGGGGCACCGGGATTTTGGGGAGGGCAAAGACGGGCTGGGCGCGGGGATTATCGGACATGATGAAGCGCCATTTGCCGGCGGCGGTGCGGTTGTTGTAAATATCCGTCTGGCGCGCAATTTCCTGCTGGGCGCTTTGAGCCTGGGCGAGAAGATCGAGAGGCGGGGTGCGGCCGAGTCTGGAGCAGGCCTGATAGCGGCTGAGGGCGAGCCATTTTTCATTCATGAGGAGGGAGGCGAGGACGGGATAGCCGATGAGTTCGAAGAAAGCATCCTGCATTTCCGGGGGCAGTTTTTGGACGAGAGCGGCGGTGAGAGCGCCCAGATCGCGCCAGGATTGCAGGCGCTGCGCGGCTTCATCGCCGTTGGCGGCGCAGGAAAAAATACCGCCTGCGGTGGAAGCCATGTGTTCGGGTTTGCGCTGGAAGTTGAGGCGGTTGTATTCGGCGAAGAGGGCGGAGATTTGGGGGGCGAGATCGGGTCCGAAATCGCGGGCGAATTGTTGTTCCATCAACAGATCGGTGTTGGAGGGGTTCCAGGAATGAGGGTCCCAGGCGAGCTTGAGGAAGAACTCGATGTCCATCTCGGCGGGTTTCAAATCGCCGACGTTGAGCATCCAGACTTGATTGGCGCCGTAATCGAAGGCCTTGGACATTTCCTCGCCGATGAGGGCGGGCGGGGTGGAGCAAAGCCAGAGATAATCCTGGGGCCGGCCCCAATAGGAAACATGGTAATAGACGCCGGCCCCGCCGGGGCGGGCGCGCTCGCGGGCGTCGGAAAACTGGCGCACGTAACCGTAATTGTCGTCGGGCCAGAGGAGGGTGATGTCGGAGGGAATGTCCGGGGCGAGGCGGTAGAGATCGAGGACTTCCTTGTAGGGGCAGAAGATTTGGGGGATGGCGGAAAGATTAGTGTTGACCCAGCGGGCGAGGAGGGAGCGCTGGTCCTGGATGATGTGGAGGAGGCGGGCGGCCTTCTCGGAGGGGGCGCCGCCGCCGGGCATGGCGTCGTCGTGGATGCCGCGCATGCCGAGGGTGTAAACGTTTTCGAAAGCGGCATTTTCCCGGACGCGCTCTTCCCAGTAATGGAGAACGCCGTCGCGGTTGAGCACGTAATTGTATTCGCCGTTTTTTTCAGGTTTCCATTCGTCAATGTTGTCGCGGAGCATCTGCTCGCAATGGGAGGAGCCCATGACGATGGCGTAAAGGCGGGCGATTTCCTTGTTGGTGGGAAAGGAATTGAAGGCGGGGGTGCCGGGATGCATGGCGGGCCAGAGAAAGTTGGCGCGCAGGCGGAGGAGCAGTTCGAAAACTTTGGCGCAGGTGTTTGGGCCGATGTTGGCGGTGTCCGGCTCGAGGGTTTGGGCGGCCCACGGACGCAGCCCCCAATCCTCGTCGTTCAAAAAGATGCCGCGATACTTGACAGCGGGCGGGCCCTGGGTGAAAATGCCCTTGTGGAGGGCGAGGAAATTTCTTTGTTTGGGCGGCACATCGGCCCACCAATACCACGGGGAGACGCCGATCCACTCCGATAATTGGTAGAGACCGTAAATCGTCCCGCGCCGGTCGCTGCCGGCGATGACCAGGGCGGCGTCCACGCCGGGGAGGGGATTGTCCACCACTTGCAGCAGGAAACTTTCCCAGCCGCCGCGAATGCGGCCGGCCTGGATTTTTCCGGCGGCGGCAAGGCGGTCAATGACTTGGCTGCGGCCGAGAGTGCCGGCGATGATGAGGTTTTTAGCGTCCTCCGCATTTGGAAGAAGCGCCGGTTTGAGGCCGGTGACGCGGGCGATGTCGGCGGCCAAATCGCCGGCGGCGCGGAGGACCGCGGGGTCGTCGCCGGGTTCGACTAGAATGGGGACCGGATTATGGCCGTCGCAGAGAACGAAAGCGTCGGGTCCGGGGGAGTCAACCAGGGAGAGTTGGGCGAAAGCAGGCCGGGCGGGCCAGAGCAAGGCGGGCAGAAGAAGCAAATAGAAGGGGGCGCGAAAAGTAAACATGGCACGAAGCGGATTCAAGGGGCCATTGAAAGCATTTTTTGTGAGTTGCGCAATAAAACAGAGGACGCGGCTACAAGAAATTACGAAATTCCTGGCAAAATCATGGCGGGCAAAATACTGAGCGCCTGGAGTGCGCCGGCTGGCCGGCACCCCCGCTTTCCGAAGGCGGCGGCAAGCCGCCGCACTCCAAAGGGCAGCCGGTAGAGGAGGTGGTTCTTCTTGATGGGAATGAAGGGATCAATAATATCGGTTTTCATTATGCCGACGAGAGACAAGCGGGTTTTGAAGGCGCCGGACTTTTTTATGGCGGCGTTGCGGAAGAATAAAAAGGCGCTGGCGACATTCCAGGCTTACAGTTACAGCCACAAGAAGGAGTACGTGGAGTGGGTGGGGGAGGCCAAGCGCGAGGAAACGCGACAGCGACGGCTGGAAAAAACAGCGGCCTGGCTGGCGGAAGGGAAATCCAGGAACTGGAAGTACGAGGGGTGTTGATGAAAGGCGGCTTGGCCCGGACCGGGAAGCTCCCGGCGCCGGGCTTGCAGAGGAAGCAATGCAGCACTGGCGTCGCGCGGCGGGCAGGGGACTGCCCGCCCTACCACCCATGACGGATGGATTGGGGTATTCCAACCCGGGAAGGCAGATTCTTGCAGCCAACGAGACAAAAGGAGGCTGACGCGCTAAAAGGTGAGCATGACCTCGGCGCGGAGAAAGCTCATCATCTGATGGTTGACATAGAAATCGCCGGGGAAGAGGAACTCGCTCCAAAGATGGCCGCTGAGGTGCTGGTTGAATTTGTATTTGAGGACGGCCTGGATGTATTGACCGCGGTCATTGCCCGCGCGGGAAAAGGCGTCTGTCCCCGCGGCGGGCGGAACGCCAAAGGCATTGTTCAGGTCCCGCGTCGGCGTTTCCTGGTCGGCGAGCAGCATAAAATAACTTGAGCTGAGTTCCATCTTGGGCATCGGGTTCAGGGTCCAGGTGGGGCCGAAGCGAATGAGATTGGCGGTCTGGCCGACGCGGGTTTCCTGGACATAGCTGTAGATGTTGTACATTTCGCTCCAACTCGGCCAGCGGCCCCAGAGCACGTCAAACATCTCGTCGCTTTTGGTGTTGGGGTTGTCGCCGGAGAGGAATTCACAGGAGAGGGAAAGCTGGTCATTCAAGGGGTCTTTGAACAGGTAGGTAAGTTTGCCGTTGAGGGCATAAGCATTCAAGCCGCGAAAGCCGGTGGATTGGGCGGCGGGCGCAAGGAAGAGGTTGGCTCCGCCGTCGTTGAGGTCGGGGTCCTGTTTTCGACCGAACTGGTAGGCGCCTTCGAGCGAGTATTTCCATTGCTCCGCCACCAAGCCCGAAACCCGGCCCCCCAGGGTGTAAATATCGGCGTTGTCACCGAAGGTGACGGGGTCGTTGAGACGGGAATCGTGTTTATACATGAAGTAACCGTCCAAGTTGGCGTAAGGGAGGCTCTTGTTGGCGACCCAGAGGATGGCGCCCTTTTCGTTCTGATCTGTCAAGAGGAGCGGTTCGACATGATCGCCCGTGGCGGTGGAAGGACCGAGGGTCGGGAGCCAGCCGTCGGGCCGGGCGTCCTGGATCAGGCCGATGGCGTCAATGGTGGTGTGGAGGTCATCGAGTTTATAGGTCAGCCGCGCGGAGTCGAGAAAGGAGGTGAAGGAACCGTCTTCGGGAGTTCCGTCTCCGACCAAGAAACCGTCACCCAGGAAAATGTCCTGCCGTCCCACGGTGAGGGTGGCGGGGAGATGGAAGGGATTTTTCCATTGGACATTCAAGGTGTCGAGAATGCCGTAACGCCATTGCGGGCCTTCCTCCTGGTAGAAGGTGTCAAAGGTGGAGGATTTTATGAATTCCCGCGGCTCGGCCGCCAGGCGGACATTGAAAGTCAGGTCGTTGGTCGGCATCAGGCTGGCCCAAAGGCGGCCGCGGAAGCGAAGGTACTCCTGTTCATGCACGTTGCCGAAACCGATGCCGCCATTCGGCGCACCCAGGCTCAGGGCGTTGTTGAAGTATTCGTCGCGCAAGCGCAAGTCGCCGCCCCAAGTCAGCCAGGGGACGGGATTTTTGATGTCGTTGATGGTTTGTTCCGCGGCGCTTGGGGCGGGGGCCGGCGGCGGGGTTGCGGCGGCGGCGGACGCGGCGGTGTTGGATTGGGCGCGGCCCAGGGCCAGTGATCCGGCCAGCGCCAGGGTTGTCAATAAACGGGTTGGGTTCATGGGATTGGGTTGGGTTTAGGTTGTTGGACAGGATTGACAAGCGGGACATCAGGTTGGGGCGAGACCGGCATGGCGCGCGTTCTCGGCGGTTTGGTCAGCATCGCCAGGACGGCTCCCATGACGAGCATGGCCGCCGAGATTTGATAGGCATAGAAATAGGATTTGAAGTGATCGTTAATTCCCGCGCCCAGGAGGGGGCCGACCACCCCCGCGATGCCGAAAGCGGTGAAGACCAAACCATAGTTGACGCCGAGATTGCGGATGCCGTAGAAATCGGCGGTGGCGGCGGGCATCAGCGTGAAGATTGTTCCATAGCAAAGCCCGGTGAAGGCGGAACCGAAAACCACCAATTCCCTGGTGTCATAATGGCTGAAGGCGATCATATTCACCGCCTGCAACAGAAAGGCCAGCGTCATGGTCCGGGTCCGTCCGATTTTGTCCGAGAGCGCGCCGCTGAGAAGGCGGCCCAGGGTGTTGAAGATGGCCAGGGTGGCAATCGGGACAAATCCCCAACTCCAATTGGCCTGCTCCTTGGCGATCATGGCCACCTGGGTAATGATCATCATGCCCGCCGAGGCGGAGAGCACCATGAGCAGCCAAAGTTGGTAGAACTGACCGGTGCGCAGCATTTCCGGCCAATCCGACTCGCGGCGGGGAGCGGCCGGGGTTTGGGTGGTGGATGGCGGCGCCACCGGCTGTTCCGGCGGGTTGCGCAAAAGCTGGGCCAGCAGCGGCACCAACACCAGCGTGCCAATGCCGAGCCAGGCAAAGGTCCACGGAATAGTGGTGATCCCCAAAAGGTACTGGCTGAGGGGAGAAATATAAACCGCCGCCAGGCCCACGCCGCTGACGACAATGCCGGTGATGACGCCCTTGCGGGCGGGTGGAAACCATTTGATGGCGGGCGGGGTCGTGGCCGAGTAACCCAGACCAATCCCCAATCCGGCGCCGACGCCAAAGGTCAACATCATGGCGGTGGGGGAATGAACCAGCGCCGAAGCGAGCAAGCCGAGACCCAGCATGATGCCACCGGCCGTGGCCACCAGGCGCGGGCCGAATTTGTCCTGGCATCGCCCGGCGAAGACCATCATGCCGGCAAAACAAACCGTGGCCACGGTGAACGGCAGCGTGGCTTGTGTCTTCGTCCAGTGCCAATTGGTTCCGAGCGCCTTGGCAATGACCCCCCAGGCGTAGAGCACGCCGAGGATGAGGTTGATGGCCAAGCCGGCGATGACCACTGTCCAGCCTTTGTTGGCCGGCGAAGTTTTTTCATTCATGGGTGTCTCCTTAATCGGGTTTGACTAAACGGCCAGAGCTTCTTTCTGCGTCAGAACATGGAGTCCCTGTTTTTTGAGAATCTCGCCGGCCTGGGCGGGGTCTTCGACTTCAATGACCAGGATGGCGCGGTTGTTGGCCACGAAACCGGAGGTGTTGCTGAGGTTGATTTGATGGGCGGCCAGGCAATCGGCGAGGGTGAACAAAGCGCCCGGCTGGTCCGGCATTTCCACGGCGAGGACGTCCATCAAGGTGGCGGCGAAGCCGTCGTGCTGCAGGGCGTGACAGGCCAGATCCGGGTCGTTGACGAGCAATTTCATCACGCCGAAAGTGCCGCTGCTGGCCACGGTGATGCAGCGGATGTTGATGGTGGCGCGGGCGAGAATGCCGGTGATGCGGGCGGCCTGGCCCGGCCGATTTTCAGCGAAGACGGCCACCATTTTGACAGTGTTCATAGAGTGGGTGATTAGGGCCGGTTCAAAGGGATCGCTTGTCAATGACCCGCTTGGCCTTGCCTTCGGCGACGGGCAAGGAACCGGCGGCCACCAGTTCGACCTTGGGCCGAACCCAGATTTCGGCGCGGAGTTTTTCCGTCACCTGGTTTTGCAGTTGCTCCAGGTGGCCGACCTGGCCGTCGAAAGCAGAGGGCGACAACTCCACCTTGACCGTCAGGTCGTCCAGCCCATCCAATTGGATGAGGTAATTGCGGCCGATCTGGGGCATGGCCATGAGGACGCGCTCAATTTGCTGCGGGAAAACATTCACGCCGCGCACGATGAGCATGTCGTCGGAGCGCCCGGTGATGCGGTGGATGCGGCGGTGAGTGCGCCCGCAGGGGCAGGGTCCGGGGATGAGGGAAGTCAGGTCGCGGGTGCGATAGCGCAACAAGGGCATGGCTTCGCGGTTGATGGAGGTCAAGACCAATTCGCCGGTCTCCCCGTCGCCGACCGGTTCGCCGGTGGCGGGGTTGATGATCTCCAGGACGAAGTTGTCCTCCCAGAGGTGCAAGCCGCATTTGCCCTCGCACTCGAAGGCCACGCCGGGACCGTTCATTTCGGTCAAGCCGTAGGAGTTATAGACATCAATACCCAAGGCGGCTTCGATCTTGCGGCTGGTTTCCTGGGTGTATGGCTCGGCGCCGACGAAGGCCTTGCGCAAGGCCAGGCTGGTTCGGGGATCAATCCCCTTTTTCTCCAGGAAATCGGCGAAGTAAAAGGCATAGCTGGGGGTGACGTGGATGACGGTGGTGCCAAAGTCCTGCATGAGGAGCAACTGGCGTTCGGAGGTTCCCGGTCCGGCCGGGATCACCAGGCAGCCAATTTTCTCCGCGCCGTAGTGCATCATTAAACCCCCCGTGAAAAGTCCGTAGCTCATCATATTCTGGAACACGTCGCGCCGGGTCACCCCCGTCATGCAAAAGGCGCGGGCGATGAGTTCCGCCGCGGTGTCCAAATCACGCCTGGAGAAGAACAGCGCCTTTGGTTTGCCGGTGGTCCCGCTGGAGGTGTGGAGCCGGAGCACCTCTTCGCGCGGGACGGCCAGCAATCCGTCCGGGTAATTGTCGCGCAAATCGGCGGCGGTGGTGAACGGGAGGCGGCGCAGGTCGGCGGCTGATTTTATGCCGTCGGGCTTGAGGCCGGCGGCGAGGAATTTGCCGCGATAAAACGGCACGCGCTCCAACCGGCGGACAGTATCCTGGAGGCGTTGGAGTTGCAGGGCCTCGAGCGCGGGGCGGTCGAGCGTTTCCATTTCAGGTTGCCAGAACATTGAATTAGGGGAGATGATATAACTTGCCTTTATATAATGCAACACTTAATGTTGGTTTTGTAAAAAGCAAAATATGGATAATGGAAACAGGCTGTTGTTAAGCGGGGACGAAGCCATTGCCCTGGCCGCCTGGCACGCGGGGGTGGCGCTGGGGGCCGGCTATCCCGGCACGCCCTCCACGGAAATTCTGGAGAATTTTTCCAGGCTGGGCGGGCGCGCCCAATGGTCCCCCAACGAGAAGGTGGCGCTGGAGGTGGCCATCGGCGCGGCGTATGGCGGAGCGCGGGCCATGGCCACGATGAAACATGTGGGCCTGAACGTGGCGTCCGACCCGCTGTTCACGGTGGCCTACACCGGAGTGGCCGGGGCGCTGGTGGTCGTTTCCGCCGACGATCCTGGAATGCACTCCAGCCAAAACGAACAGGACAACCGCCGCTACGCCGTGGCCGCGGGAGTGCCCATGCTGGAGCCGTCGGACTCGCAGGAGGCTTACGATTTCATGCGCGCCGCCATCGAAATATCCGAGCGCTGGCAGATTCCGGTTTTGCTTCGCGCCACAACGCGGGTTTGTCACAGTTCGACGGTGGTGCGGCCGCGCGCCGGGCGCGACACTCCCAAGGCCCCGAACTTCGTGCGCGATTTGAAAGGGCGGGTGATGGTCCCCGGCCATGCGCGGCCGGCGCACCGGCGGTTGCGCCAGAAGCTGGCGGAAATGTCGGAATGGAACGAGGAATGCGGGCTGAACCGGGTGATAACGGGCGACAAATCCCTGGGCCTCATCACCTCCGGGATATCCTTTATGCACGCGCGCGAAGCGGCGCCGGAGGCCAGCGTGCTCAAACTGGGCTTCACGCATCCCCTGCCGATGCGCCAGATCGCGGCCTTCGCCAAAAGCGTGGAACACTGCCTGGTGATCGAGGAAGGCGATCCATATCTGGCCGAGGCCATCCGCGCCGGGGGGATTGCGGTGGGGGCGAAGCCGGAGATGTATCGCTTTGGTGAATTGGACGTGGCGCGAGTGCGGCGCATCCTGCGCGCCGACACCAGTCCCGAACCCACGCCGCCGCCGGGAAAGCCGCCGCAACTCTGTGAGGGCTGTCCTTACCGGCCCGTGTTCGAGGCGCTGCGCCGGCAGGACTGCATCGTGGCCGGGGACATAGGCTGCTACACGCTGGGGGCGTTGCGGCCCTTTGAAGCGATGGATTCGTGCGTGTGCATGGGAGCGAGCCTGGGGGTGGGATTGGGATTGCGCCATGTACTGCCGCCCGAGCAGGCCTGCCGGGTGGTCAGCGTCATCGGAGACAGCACTTTTGTTCACAGCGGCATCAGCGGATTGGTGGAAATGGCCTACAATCCCCCGCCCAACGGGCATGTGGTGATAATTCTCGACAATGCCACCACGGCCATGACCGGCCACCAGGAACACCCGGGCACGGGCCGCAATCTCAAACACGAACCCACGGGGAAGCTGGTGCTGGAGGACCTGGCGCGTTCGTGCGGGATTCGCCGCGTCCAGGTCATCGAACCGCGCGCGGGGTCCGACGCCTTTGAGCACGCCCTGGCGGAAGCCCTGAAGAGCCGCGAACTGGCCGTCATCATCGCGCGGAGGCCCTGCATTTTGATCGCCCGAGAACTCAAGGAATATGAAAAACGCTGCACCTGCCAAGAAAATGGAGAACCTTGCACCGCCGCCGTGTAACATTGTGGTGGCGGGCCTGGGCGGCCAGGGCGTCCTGACCGCCACGGACATCATTGCGGATGTGGCGCTGCGCGCCGGCTTTGATGTCAAGAAGAGCGAGATCAAAGGGATGAGCCAGCGCGGCGGGTCGGTCACCTGCGACGTCCGGTTTGGCGCGCAAGTCCACAGCCCCATGGTGCCGGAGGGCGAGGGGGATTTTCTGCTGGCGCTGGAAGCGACCCAACTGGAGCCGAACCGGCATCTGTTGCGTCCGGGCGGCATGACGATTGATGCAACGGTGATTGATGCGGAGCAACTGCCGCAGAAAAAGATGTTGAACGTGGCGCTGCTCGGCGCGTTGAGCGCCCACCTGCCGCTGGCGGAAGAAGAATGGCTTGAGGCGGTCGGCTCGGCCTTTGCGCCGAAGTTCTTCGAGGCCAACCGGCAGGCCTTCCTGCTGGGCCGCGCCAGCCAAACCAAGAGCACCCATGCCACCGCCGCCGCCGCCTAAACCCGTGTCGAGCAAGTCCGTGGACTTGTTGAACTTGCGCGTCCGATACAGCGAAACGGACCAGATGGGAACTTTTTACAACGCGCGCGCGCTGGAGTGGTTCGAGTGCGGGCGGACGGAATGGATGCGCCAGCGGCTGGGACTATCCTACGCGGCGCTGGAGGGGCGGGGCGTGTATCTGCCCCTGGTGGAAGCGCACCTGGAATTTCAAGGCGGAGCGCGCTTTGATGATGTGCTGGCGGTTTCGACATCGGCGCATCTTTCCGGGCGCGCGCGCCTTCGCTTTGACGTGCAGATCAACCATCAGTCCACCGGCAAGCCGGTGGTGGGCGGTTATACCATCCACGCTTTCACCAACGCCAACCGCAAACCGGGCCGGCCGCCCGCCTGGTTCCTGGTGATGCTTGACAAGACCCTGGAATCCCCATGAGCAAACACTCCATGCCAAAAAGGGCGCGGTTTGATCCGATCAGCGCGCCGGATTTTCTACCCCCCAGCCAGTTGGGTGAATTGCAGTTGGAACGCCTGCAAAACATGGTCGCGCAGGCGTACCACCAGGTCGCCCTGTTCCGGGGCCGCATGGGCGAGCGCGGCCTGAAACCCGGCGACATCCAATCGCTGGACGACATCACGCGCCTGCCGTTCTGCGACAAGGCCGACCTGCGCGACAGCTATCCGTTCGGATTGTTCGCCAGCCCGATGAGCGAGATCGTGCGGCTGCACGCCTCGACCGGCACGACCGGCAAGCCGATCGTCGTGGCCTACACCCAGCAAGACGTGGATGTCTGGACCAACGTCATGTGCCGCAGCTTCGCGGCGTGCGGGTTGCATCGCGGGGACATCATTCAGAATGCCTACGGCTACGGGCTTTTCACGGGCGGGTTGGGGGCGCATTACGGGGCGGAGGCGCTGGGGGCGACGGTGATTCCCATATCCGGGGGCAACACCCAGAGGCAAATCATGGTGCTGAAGGATTTCAAGGTGACGGCCATTTGCTGCACGCCCAGTTATTTCCTGCACATCATTGACCAGGCGGCGGAGCTGGGCGTCAACCTGAAGGATTTGCCTTTGCGGGCCGGGGTATTTGGGGCGGAACCGTGGACCGAATCCATGCGCCAGCGCATTGAACAAGACAGCGGGATCAAGGCGTATGACATCTACGGGCTGTCGGAAATCATCGGACCCGGCGTGGCGATGGAATGCCCGTGCCAGGCGGGGCCGCATATTTTCGAGGATTTCTTCTACCCGGAAGTGATTGATGCGGCGACGGGCAAGCCCTGCCCGGAAGGGGTGGAAGGCGAACTGGTTTTGACGACCTTGAGCAAGCACGCGATGCCGATGATCCGTTATCGCACGCGCGACATCACGGCGCTGACCTCGGAACCTTGCGGCTGCGGCAGGACGTTGCGGCGGATCAAACGCATCAGCCGCCGGAGCGACGACATGATCATCATCCGCGGGGTGAATGTTTACCCATCGCAAATCGAAACCGCGCTGTTGCAGGTGGAGGGGGCGCTGCCGCATTACCAAATTATTCTCACGCGGGAGAAGGGACTGGATGAAATGGAAGTGCAGGTTGAGGTGACGCAGGATGTGTTCAGCGACACGGTGGGCGGACTGGAGCAATTGCAGGCCCGGCTGACCAAATCCATCGAAACCATGACGGGATTGCGGCCGCGCGTCCGTCTCATCCAGCCGCGTTCCATTCAGCGCAGCGAGGGCAAAGCCAAACGCGTGATTGATCAGCGCAAAATGTGATTATACCCGGCCCGATATGAAACTCAAACAACTCTCCCTCTTTCTGGAAAACAAACCCGGCGCGCTCAGCGCCCCGGTCAAACTGCTGGCGGAAGCCAACATCAACATTCTCACCCTCAGCATTGCCGAGGCCCGGCAATACGGCATCCTTCGCCTGCTGGTGCGCGACTGGAAGGCGGCCAAAAGGCTTCTGGAGAAGAACGGATTGCTGGTGAAGGCGACCGACGTGCTGGCCATCGAGGTGGCCGACCGCCCGGGCGGGTTGGCCGGGGTGCTGGCGGCGCTGGAAGAAGCCGGCATCAACCTGGAATACATGTATGCCTTCACGCTCAAGCGTGACAGCAAAGGCCTGCTCCTGTTCGGCTTCGACGACCCGGACAAAGCCATTGGCGCGCTGCAAAAGCACCAGATCCAGGTGGTGGGGAACGCCGAACTGTTCAAGCGGCTCGAAGGCTGAACCCGGCAATGGATCGCCACGGTTTGGAGCGAATTTAGATTTCAGAACAGGACTGGCATGGAACAGGTCAAACAGCGGCTTCGCAACGACCAATTTGCCGGGCGATGCGATATTGAATTGCTCTCCGTTTCACCCGGGCGGGCTTCGGCCCGCATGACGCTCCATCCGCACCATCTCAATGGCATCGGCACCGTGCAGGGCGGCGCCATTTTTACCCTGGCCGACTTCACCTTCGCGGCGGCGGCCAATTCGCACGGCACGGTGGCGGTGGCGGTCAACGCCAGCATCACTTTTATGAAAGCCGCCGTGGCGGGCACGCTTTGGGCCGAGGCGCGGGAACTGGCCCGGAACTTCAAAATCGGGACCTATTCGGTTGAAATCAAGGATGACCAAGGCGACCTGGTTGCGCACTTCCAAGGCTTGGCCTATCGGAAGAAGGACAAGGTCTGACTTCATCATCCGAGGATTTCACAGAGCAAGCATAATACCGTTTCCAGTTTGCTTTTGCACTGTAGCGGCGGTCTGCGACCGCCGCCAATCGCCTTGGCAATAGTGCAGTTACGAACTGGAAACGGTATAAGAGACAGGGCTATGGATAGACTGTGCGGTAGAAGCCCATTCCTCCGGTGGGAGTGTCGGTGTATTGGAATGCGCCGGTGCTGTCAGCGGTCAGGTTTGCGCCAGGGATGGCCTGCCAATTGGCCGGATTGAGCGTGGGCGTGTGCTGCAGGCGATAGGTGTAGTTCGGGATGCCATTCCCATTGATAAGGTAGGAGCCATTTCCAAGACTCGTGATCGTCAGGTTCTGGCCCGCGGAAGTGTCCACTTCAATGGCCACGGTTATCGTTCCCACCGCGCTGCCACCATAGCCGTCGGCAACCGTGTAGGTGAACGAATCCGCGTTGGTGAAGCCCGAGGCCGGAGCGTAGAATATCCAGCCATCGGAAACGGTAATGGTGGCGCCGTTGGCGCTGGTCGAACTGGGGGTGATGGTGAGCGTATCGCCGTCCGCGTCGCTGCAACTGGCGAGGATTGTCGCCACGCTGACTTTGACGCCCTGGGTGGGGTAGCGCTGGATGGTGAGGTTGCCCGCGATGGGCGGGGTGTTGATGACCTCCGCCGGCACCAGGGAATTGGTGATGCCGAGGAAGTTCGGAGCGCCGGCGTATTCGGCGACCACCGTGTTCGATCCGTGCGGCAGGCCGTTGGTGGCAAACGCGGCCACGCCACCGGACAACGCGCCCGCGCCGCCGATGCTGCCGTTAATACGGAAGTTCACTGTGCCGCTGGGCGCGCCGGCGCCAGGAGGGACAGGGCTGACCGTCATGGTGAAGGTCACGCTCGTGCCCGGCAGCGCCGGGTTGGCCGAAGAGACTATTGCCCCGCTCGTGGACGCCGGTGTGATGGTGGCCGAGGCGGCACTCTCAATCGTCAAACTGTAGTCGCCTGACTGGGTGCCGCTCAGGCTCAAGCCCGCAAAGGTTACGGTAGTGGCGGTCGCCACGTTCGGGCTGTTGTAGGTGCCGGTGGCGGTGCCGGTGATGCTCACCGTATCGCCGCTATATGGCTTGCCGTCGCTGGTGGAACCATTCCCCGGCGACTCCGCCGACTGCAAAACCGCCGTTCCGCTCACCGTGGCTGTGGTCGTTCCGTCATAAACCTTGCTCGGCGGCACCGTCAGGCCGCTCATGGTCAGAGCCTTGGGCGTGACGTTCTGCGTCAAACCTGTTTGCTGCGTCACGGTGTAATTACCGCTGCCTGTGCCTGTCACCGTGACTCCGCTGGTCGTCACCGCCTGGGCGCCCACATCTTTGGCGGCCAGTGTGCCCGCTGCCGTCCCGCCCGCGCTCACCGAGTCCACAGTGTAAGGCTTGCCGTCTGCACCCGTCCCGAAAGCCGCCGCCTCTGCCGATGGGAACGCCGCCGTCCCGCCCAACTTCGCCGTCGTCGTCCCATCATAAGTCGTGCTGCCAGCCGTGATGGCCGAAACCGTCAGCGGCTTGGGCGTGATGGTGGCCGCTTGCGTGGGCGTGGTGATTGAATAGTTGCCGTTGGCGGTGGACAGACCGGTGAACGTCACGGTCGTCGCACTCGCAACGTTCCGGTTGTTGTAGCTGCCGCTGGCTGTCCCGTTGATGGCCACGGTGTCCCCGGTGTAAGGCTTGCCATCGCCGCCTGTCCCGAAGGCCGCCGCCTCCGCCGTCAGCAAGGCCGCCGTGCCTCCCGGCGTCGCCGTGGCCGTCGTTCCGTCATACACCTTGCTCGCCGGCACAGTCAGCCCCGTCACTGTCAGCGGCTTGGGCGTGATGGTGGCCGCTTGCGTGGGCGCTGTGATTGAATAATTGCCGTTGGCCGTGGACAGACCGGTGAATGTCACGGTCGTGGCGCTGGCCACGGTCAGGCTGTTGTAGCTGCCGCTTGCGGTTCCGCTGAGGGTCACGGTGTCCCCGGTGTAAGGCTTGCCATCGCCGCCTGTCCCGAAAGCCGCCGCCTCCGCCGTCAGCAAGGCCGCCGTGCCTCCTGGTGTGGCTGTAGCCGTCGTCCCGTCGTACACCTTGCTCGCCGGCACTGTCAGCCCCGTCACTGTCAGCGGCTTGGGCGTGATGGTGGCCGCTTGCGTGGGCGCTGTGATTGAATAATTGCCGTTGGCCGTGGACAGACCGGTGAATGTCACGGTCGTCGCGCTGGCCACGGTCAGGCTGTTGTAGCTGCCGCTGGCGGTTCCGCTGAGGGTCACCGTGTCCCCGGTGTAAGGCTTGCCATCGCCGCCTGTCCCGAAAGCCGCCGCCTCCGCGGTCAGCAAGGCCGCCGTGCCTCCCGGCGTCGCCGTGGCCGTCGTTCCGTCATACACCTTGCTCGCCGGCACCGTCAGCCCGGTCACTGTCAGCGGCTTGGGCGTAATGTTCGCCGGGAGATTCGGTTGCGTCAGCGTGTAATTATTAGCCGCACTGCCGGTCAAGGTCAGTCCGCTCACCGTGACAGCGATGCCATTAGCCACATTCAGGCTGGCAAATGTGGCCAGATAACCATTGGTGGACAGGGCGACCTTGCTCGCATCACCAGCGAGAACGCCTGAGAGGGAGACATTGTTGGAGGTGATCGTCGCGGTAGTCGTCCCATCGTAAACCTTGTTGTTTGCCGCGAGACCCGACGCCACTGTCACCGTCGCGGGGGTGACGTTGATCGTGACGTTGGTGCTGATCGGCAGAAAAGTGGTGGTATCTGACGGGGTAAAGGTGACCGAAAGCGTCTGACCGAGGCCGGCATTCAAGATGGTGCCGGCGGCGGGGGTGTAAGCGAAGGTGCCGGGGACATTGGTCGAGTTGTAGGTGGCGGTGGCGTTCAACTGCGACGCTCCGAGGGCCGTGCCATAAACGATGTCCGCCGGATTGGCCCAAGTCAGGGTTGGATAAGCCTTGCCGACGATAGTGAGCGACCATTGCGTAAGCTCGTTGGTGCCGCCGGACTGGAGGTCGGCGAGGAAAAGGGTCCATTGGCCGGCGGCGTTGAGGCCGTTGAAATTTGCCAGGGCGGTGGTGCGCGGCGAGGTGTCAAGGACGGTGGCCGGGTCCACATTCCGGTCGTCCGGCTGCCAGGCGCCGGTGAGCGGCGAGCCAGCCGGTGGCGTCGTCGTGTTCTGATAGAGGTGAATGTCCCCGGCCGCGCTGTCCTGAAATGTCACGTCGAAGCCGCTGTCGGCATAACCAGCAGGATTGGAGGCGGTCTTGCCGGGACGATTGAGGAGCACGGTAAATCCAGTGGAGTGGGTCACGTAACCGTAGAGGTCGCCGTTGAATTCTCCGGTGGTTTTGAGATGCACCGTCACGGACGTGATGTCGCCGATGGCGGAATTGAGGGTGCGCACATCGCTGAGACCGGAGGCATTGCCATCAGGCAGCAGGCGGTTGGTGGTGAAGGTGTAGGTTTCGGTTGTTTGCGCCTGAAGGAAGGGCGGGGCCGCCGCTCCAAGGAGCATCAACAGGAACAGGATTCTCAGTCTTTTCATAAGCGAGGTGGTTTGAGGTTTGTGGCGCGGGACAGTTGTGGCGACGCGCATCGGCGCGTCAGTCTTGTCAAAAATAAAATGGTTGGTGATGGTGGTTTTCATAAATCATGGATAGGTGGAGCGATAAAACCCCGCGGGCATGCCGCCGCCCGGTGTATTGGTGAAGGCAAACGCGCCGGTGGCGTTGGCCGTACTTGTCCCCAGCGTCTGCCAGACCGGGGTCTGGAGATTTTCGGTGTATTGAACGGTATAAGCGCGATCCGGGATGGCCTGAAATTGGATGATTGATCCGTTGTTGCCGATATCTTGGACGGCCACAATGTTTTGGGACTGGGCAAGATCAACCGGAACGGTGATCGAAACCGTTCCAGGGGCTTGCACTCCTTCAGTGTCCGCGAACACATAAGAGAAAGCGTCGGAGTTGGTGAATCCCGGCAGCGGCGTGTAGAAAATCCAGTTGCCGCTGACGGCGACGCTCCCGCCGTTGGTGCTCGTCGAATCGGTGGAAATGAGCGTCAAAACGCCGCTGTTGGGACCGCTGTCGTCCGCCAGCAAAGCGGCGACGCTGATTTTCGCCCCGCTAGCCGGGTAGCGCTGCAACACGACGTTCGCGGCGACTGGCAGGGTGTTGATGACCTGATTTGGACTCAAGTTGTTGGTGCTGCCAAAGAAATTGCCGTCTCCCGGATATTGAGCGCTGATGGCGTGCGTGCCGGGCGCAAGCGAAGAAGTGGTGATGCCGGCCACGCCTCCGGCCAGGGCAACGGGAGAGCCGAGGGGCGCGCTGTCGGCGTTGAATTGCACGCTGCCCGTGGGTGTCCCGCTGCCGGGAGCAACCGCGGTCAAGGTGGCGGTAAAGGTGACATCCGAGCCTGTCAGCGCTGGATTGGCCGAGGAGGAAACAGCATTGGCCACGGTGGCCGGCGCAATCGTCAGTTGGCCGTTGACGAAACCGAAGGTATAATTGCTCGCGCTCAGCGTGCCGATGGCCGCCATTATCGCATAGGGACTGCCGGCCACGCTGCTGGCTGTTGTCGCGGTGGTGCTCAGGCTCGGACTGCCGGTCAGCACACCAACGCCGTCTCCGTGGACAAAGCCGCTGTAGCTGGCGGTGAACACTGGATTGGCCTGGCCATAGACCCGGGTGGCGTTGTTGGCCGTGACGGTCAGAGGAGCGGGTGACACCGTCAAGCTGACCGTGTTGGTCACTTTGTTGTAATCGAAGGTGTCGTTTGGAGTGAAGACCACCGACAGGACGACGGTGCCCGCGTTCAAAACCGTGCCGGCCGCGGGGTTATAGGCGAAAGTCCCGGCCACGCCCGTCGTGGCGTTCAATTGGGTGGCGCTCAGGGCGGTGCCATAGACGATGGCGGATGGAGTGGACCAAGCCAGGGTCGGGGTGATGGGCGACAGGCCAGGCAGGAGCGCATTGATCATGTTGGACCCGTTGGGCGTGCCCCAGCCGGTGCAAAGGTCGTATCCAGAAACGGCAAAGTACTGGGTGCTGCTGCTGGCGTTGGTGTTGTTCCCGGTCGTTATGTCGTGGAAGTCGGTGGCATAGCCGGCCCCTTGGCCGATGGCATAGACCGCCGGGTTGATGAAGCCGACCGGTGGCTGGCCGTGGTTTGTGCCATGCTGGTTGACCAGCGCGGTGAAGGCCGCCCACAGCGGGGCGGCGCAACTGGTGCCGCCAAAGTCCCCGGTTGAACCATTGTTGTAAACAACGAAAACGTTGTCCGCCGTCAGGGCGACATCCGGAATGTTCCGCATGGTCGTGGAACCCTGGTTGGCGGTCATGTTGACGCCTTGTTGCCAGCTCGGAATGGCGAAAAGGGTGCTGATGCCGCCGCTGCTGGCGTCAGCCTGGCCGGGAAACCAGCTCCACACTTTTTCCGACACCCACGATCCGCCCGGCCCGGTTGTCGTCAAGGTTGTCCCGCCCACGATCGTGATGTAGGGGTCATCACAAGGCTCGGGAATCGTTCCCGTAAGATACTCTCCGCTGTCGCCGGAGGCTTCGTAGAACGACTGCCCCTGGGTGGCGTATTCCACGAAGATTTGATCCGCGGTCGCGTTGGTGCCGCCGCCCCAGCTCCAGGAAGAGCTGAGTTGTTTGGCCACATTGTCGGTGGCCATGCGGTTCAAAACATCGTTAATTCCGGCATAGGTCAGATCTACGGTTGAAGCTTCATAAACCATCACATTGGACAAACGCGGCGCCATGGCGATGGCCATTTCGATATCCAAGGACACCTCGGCGATATAATTGGCATTGCCATCCGGGACCCCGTTGAACCCGTTGATCAAAACATTGGTGAGCGGGACATTGGCCACTCCGGCCAGGTGTTCATAGTTGGTGATGTCCTTGGTATAGTAGCCGTCCAGCTCAAACAGCCCGACGCTTTGCCCCGTGCCGTCAAGAGAGATATTCGGGACATAGGCGGCCCTGAAATCGTTTCCGATATAGGTGCCGCTCTGACCGGAACCGGCGGCTGGCGTCGGGCGAACCGCCGGATCCAAGGCGCGGGCTTTCAGACTCATCGGGTGCGGCGTTGCGTAGTTGTTCAAGCCGCTGATCTCCAGCACCGGCACACCCGCGTCCACCGACGGCTCCCCATCCGGCGCAAAAAACGTGCGCGCTTCCGCGGGGTGCTGGTAAATGCGCATCCTCACTTGGAAGGCGTGCTCGACATCCGCGGCCGACCCGCTGACATCCAGCAGCAGACGATTGGGATGCCTGGCCGTTGCCTTCAAACCCTGCCTCTCCACAAAATCCATGACCTTCTGATAATCCTGTTTTGTCGGACCAAACATTTCCGTGAACTGTTCGGCAGTCAGATAATGATGATAATTGGGGCTGGCGGGGTCATAGAGTTGCCGGAGGAAGTTGGTCAGCGCCGGCCGGTTGCGCAAGGGCAGTCCGATCGCCAGGTTCATGCGCGTCAACGCGGGGACGCTGCCCACCGGCTGGAGGTGCGCGACAGCCGCCGGCCTGTGGCCAGTCAACACCTGTCTTTCCTCAGCCCGTCCGGCGAACGCCAACAGGACGGCTGCGGAAAAAATGACAGTTCTCAAGCAAGACTGCATATAACGCGACTCACAAACGGCCGATACGATTTCAAAATCGCCGGAACATTTGGCTCGATCACTGCTGCGCAGCAGTGATTAACAAAAATGGTCACTCTCTCAACATTTAACCCGCCACGGCGCATTTGCAACGACAATCCTCGTTCAATCCGGCATTCCTGGTTCCCGACGGGTTAAGAATCCATTGGATTGCGGAAGCTGAATTGCCCGGCAAAGGGGAGATGCAGGAGGTTGACCGGTGCGACATCATGGCGCTATTTCACTGAAAGGGACGAGGGTTCGATTCCCGCTCCTCGCAGTAGCCTTGGCGAAGGCGGGTTCACCCGCTCCATTTGACAAAAAAAGACGTTTTGACAGGATGTACAGGATTTACAGGATAAAATCTTTCGGGGGTTTCCGAATCCTGTTCATCCTGTACATCCTGTCAATTCATTTCCGAAACCGCAGAGACAAACCATGGTTTAGCGGATAGACGAGAGGGCAAAAGCGGAAGGAAAATCTCTGCGCCCTCTGCGATCTCCTGTTCAAAGAGATCCTCCGGGCTTATACCGTTTCCAGTTCGTAACTGCACTATTGCCAAGGCGATTGGCGGCGGTCGCAGACCGCCGCTACAGTGCAAAAGCAAACTGGAAACGGTATGAGACGCTCCACACAAGTCCCGACCAGGTTCAAAAAGGCGGTTTAATCTCCGAGGACGCGAATGTTGCCGTTTTGGTTCTGCAAGGAGGCGCGCAGTGTGCCGGGGGCCACCTCGGCAAAAGGGTCCGCGCCGCGCGGTTTCATGAGCACCGGGAAGTCGGATTCGATGTCGCCAAAACTGGTGCGGGCCAGGAGGGCCGGTTTCAGGCCGGCGGGCAGATGCAATTCCAAGGTGTCGAAAGAGGTGCTGGCTTCAATGTGGGTGAGGGCGGTGGAAGTGGCGCGGAGGCGGATGGCGCCACATTGATTGTGGCAGACGAACTCGGAGCCGGCGCCCTTGATGTCCATGGCGGCAAAGGAGGTGGTGGCCTGGACGGAGCCGGTGACGCCGCTGGCCGCCACCCCGCCGTTCTGGTTGACCAGGATGGCATCGCCTTGGATTCCTTCGACGCTCAATTTGTCGAAGGAAGTTTTGATGTCGGCGTTGCCCCCGGCCTGGACGACCTGGACGCTGCCATTTTGATTGCGCAAGTGAACGCGGCCCCCGATATCGCGCGCGACGAGGGAGGCAAAGCTGGTTTTGGCGTCCAACAAACCGCGGATGGCAGAGGCCTTGATCTCTCCGTTCTGGTTGGCCAGCGTAGCCGGCCCGCCGATGTCCTCAGCCCGGAGCAAGGCGAAACTGGTTGCCGCCTCCAACGGCCCGCCGATGCGGGCGGCCTGGATTTCTCCGTTCTGGTTCTGCAACGTGGCCGGGCCGGTGTCGCTGACAGCCATTCTGTCAAAAGACGTCCGGGCGCGGACACGGCCGGCGATGTTGTGGATTTCCATGGCGCCGTTTTGGGCGGCGGCTTCGACATTGGCTCCGAGTCCGGCAATCTCGGTCTTGCCAAAGTGAGTTTGGGTGCGGACGGCCGCGGATTTCGGCGCGCTGATTTCGAAATCGGATTGGATGCTGTGGGGTTCCTTGGAATCGGGCACGGAGACGACGAGGGTGAGACGGCCGCCCTCCATCTCAGTTTTGCAGTTGACACCGAGGGCGATCTGTTGCGCGAGCGCCTCTGTGCGCGCGCGGACGGCCAGCTTCCAGGTCCAGCGGGCAGGCCCGTTTTCAGTGCCGGTGATGCGGATGGCGCCGATGGGGTTGTCCACTTCCAGGTTTTTCAGGCCGGCCGGTATCTCCGCAGTCCGGCTGAGGTTGGTGGCGGCCTTTAGATCGGCGTCCGACCAACTGCCGGAGGAAGTGGAAATGTGAACCCCGCAGCCGGTCACAGCCGCCAGAACGCCGGCGGCGCTGGCAAGAGCGAGGAGTTTCTTCATAAAAGCGTCGGTGGCGTTGCGGCCACTGTCGGGCATATTGACCCGCCGGCGCGCGCTGTCAAGCCGATCCATTTCAATCCTTCGGACGCTGGACCCCGGCTGGTTGGAAATGGTTTCAACAAGCTTTCGCTCCCCGGCGCCTCCCGGCCCTGCCGTCTGATTAAAGCCGGGAAAAGTTCTGGCGGTGGCGCGGGTTTATGGGTTACAATGGCCGGCACTATGTTTGAAGTTGCTGAATTGGGGCGCAAAGTCTCAAGGCAGGAATTCGACGAAGCCGTGCCGGCCTTGCGGTCGGGGCTGCTGGAGGCGCAGTTCGCCCTGAAAAGCCGGAAAATTCCCGTCATTGTCATCGTCTCCGGCGCGGACTGCGCCGGCAAAGGGGAGTTTGTGCATCGTCTTAATGAGTGGCTGGATCCGCGCGGGGTGGATACGCACGCCTTTTCGCAAAGTTCGGACGAGGAAAAGGCCCGGCCCCGCTTCTGGCGTTTTTGGCGCGCCCTGCCCGCGCGCGGGCGGATCGCGATTTTTTTTAGTTCGTGGTATTCGGAGCCGATGGTGCAGCGGGTTTACCGTGAGATCAAAGCCAGCGAACTGGATGGCGAATTGGATCGCATTGCCTTCTTTGAAAAGATGCTGGTGGACGATGGCGCGTTGATCATCAAGCTCTGGTTTCATCTGAGCAAGAAGGAGCAGGGCTGGCGGCTGAAACAACTTCTGCGTGATCCCTACACCCGGCATCGGGTCCGGCCGGCGGATTGCAAGAATTTCAAACTCTATGGGAGGTTTATCAAGACCAGCGAGCGGACCATCCGCCGCACCGATTCGGCGCCGTGCCCCTGGCACCTGATTGAGGCGAATGACCGGCGTTACCGCGAATTGGCGGCCGGGCGGATCATCCTCCAATCGCTGCAAACCCGCCTCAAAGATGGAGGCGCGGGGAAGACGCAGGCGGCCGGCGCCGAGCCGGCGGGGCCGCGGGCGCGGACGAAATCCGGCGAGACCATCCTGGACCATGTGGACCTTTCGCAGAAGCTGGTTGGCCGGCGGTATGGGGAGGAATTGGAGAAATACCAGGGCCGGCTGACGCGGCTGACGTGGGCGGCTCATGTCAAGAAGATTTCCACGGTGGCGGTCTTTGAAGGCTGGGACGCCGCGGGCAAGGGCAGCGCCATCCGCCGGGTGACGGAGGCAATTGATCCGCGCCTCTACCGGATCATACCCATCGCCGCGCCGACGGACGAGGAGCGGGCGCACCATTATTTGTGGCGGTTCTGGCGTCATCTGCCCCAGGCGGGCATGGTGACGATTTTTGACCGTTCCTGGTATGGCCGGGTCTTGGTGGAGCGGGTGGAGAAATTTGCCGCGGAGGAGGAATGGAAACGGGCCTATCTGGAAATCAACGATTTTGAGGAGCAATTGGCGGACCGGGACATGGCGCTGGCAAAGTTCTGGGTCCACATCAGCAAGGCAGAACAATTGCGGCGGTTCAAGGAACGGCAGGACATCGAGTTCAAGCGCTACAAAATCACCGGGGAAGACTGGCGCAACCGCAAGAAATGGGACGCCTACAAGGAAGCGATCAACGAGATGGTGGCGCACACCAGCACGGAATTCGCACCGTGGACGGTGGTGGCGGGAAACGACAAACATTTCGCCCGGGTGCAGATTTTGAAGACCCTGTGCGAAGCGCTGGAGCGATTGCTCTGAGTGGTGGACCAACCGACAAAAGATTCCAGACCGATGGCCGGCGATTTGTGGGGCGGCCTGGCCGCGATGCTGGTGGTGCTGCCGTCGGCGATTGCCTTTGGAGTGGCCACCTATGCCGCGCTGGGCAAGGACTACGTTTCCCACGGGGTGCTGGCGGGCATCCTCGGGGCGATCGCCACCGGGCTGCTTTCCTCGCCCCTGGGCGGCTCTCCCCGCTTGATTTCCGCGCCCTGCGGTCCGGCGGCGGCGGTGTTGTCGGCCTTCGCCGCGGAAATGATGGCCGGGTCCGGGGAAGGCGGGGCGATGCCGGCGGCGCGGGTGGCGGCGCTGATGACGGTGGTGGCGCTGGCTTGCGGGGTGCTGCAGTTTTTCTACGGTGCGATTGGGGGCGGCAAATTGATCAAGTTTATTCCGTATCCGGTGGTCTCCGGCTATTTGAGCGGGGTTGGGGCGCTGATTTTTGCCAGTCAGATTCCCAGTTTTCTTGGCTTTTCAGCAAGCGCCGGCTTGAGGGCGGGACTTTCCACGCCGGAGCATTGGAGATGGCAGGCCATCGCCGTCGGCTTGACCACCGTGGCCGGGATCCTGGCCGCGCCCAAGCTCACCAAGGCCGTTCCGGCGCCAATCGTTGGTTTGGCGGCGGGCTTGCTCGCCTACTTTGGGCTGGGTTTGGGCTTTCCGGAAATGCTGCGCCAATCGGGCAACCCGCTCGTGCTGGGGCCGGTCGGCGGCGGGATAGGCGCGGTCTGGCCTCACCTGGCGGAGCAGTGGAAAAGCATGGGAGCGATCGGGCCTTCCGATTGGAAGCTGCTCCTGGTTCCGGCGCTGACACTGTCCGCCCTGCTTTCGATTGACACGCTCAAGACGTGCGTGATTGTGGATACGCTGACGCGGGCGCGGCACGATTCCAACCGCACGCTCATCGGGCAGGGGATCGGGAATGTCGCTTCGGCGTTGATCGGCGGCATGCCCGGTTCGGGCATGATGGGGGCGACGGTTGTGAACCTGAACAGCGGCGGGCAGACCAAGCGATCCGGCCTGGCGGAAGGCTGCTTTGTCCTGCTGGCGTTTGTGTTGTTCGGCAATCTGGTGGGCTGGCTGCCGCTGGCGGCGCTGGCCGGGGTGCTGATGGTGGTGGCGTGCAAAATGTTTGACTGGACGAGCTTTCAACTGCTGCGCAACCGCAGCACTCTGCTTGACTTTGTGGTGATCTGGGCGGTCATCATCACCGCCGCGCGCTTCAGCCTGATTGCCGCGTCGGGGACGGGGCTGGCGCTGGCCGTGCTCATTTTCTTGCGGGACCAGATTCGCAGCCCGGTGCTGCACCGGAAGATTTACGGCAACGAAATATCGTCCAAGAAAAACCGCCTGCCCGCGGAGTCGCAGGCGCTGGAGGCCTACGGCGGCCAGACGGTCATCTGTCAACTGCAAGGGACGCTGTTCTTCGGCACGGCGGACAAGCTGTATGTGGAATTGGAGGAGGATCTCAAGCGATGCCGATTCATGATAATGGACATGCGGCGGGTGCTGTCGGTTGATTTCACCGCGGCCCACATGCTGGAATTGATCGAGGCGCTGCTGCGGGAGCGGGGAGCCTTCCTGCTGTTCAGCCACATGCCCGCGACGCTGCCGGAGGGGCGGAGTCTGGAGGCTTATCTGCACAAGGTCGGGGTGACGGACCGGCAGGACAATGTGAAGGTGTTTGCCGAACTGGACGAAGCGATGGCCTGGGCCGAGGACCGCCTGCTGGAGGAACATCATCTGCTGGAGGATGAAAACGCGCAGAGGCCGCTGGAGTTGGCGGAAATCGAACTGTTCCGCGGAATCCAGCCGCCGCAAGACCTGGCCGCCATCCGGAGCTGCGCCGGCGAGCGGTCCGTGGCGGCGGGGGGGACGGTATTTCAAAGGGGGGATCGCGGCGACGAGTTGTTCCTGGTGCGCCGGGGCGAGGTGCGCATTGAGTTGCCCGTGGGCGAAAGCCGGCATCGCACACTGGCCTATTTTGGGCGCGGGAACTTTTTTGGCGAGATGGGGTTCCTGGATTCCCGCCCCCGGTCCGCGAATGCCGTCGCCACCGCCGCAACCGATTTGTTTGTGCTGCGGAGAAGCAGCTTTGAGGAGGCCTGCCGGGAGCGCCCGCTTCTCAACGAAGCGGTCCTGGGCCGGATGGCGACGGCGCTGGCCGCGCGCCTGCGCCGCACCAATGTGGAACTCCGCAGCCTGCATGACGCGTGACCTTTGCGGGCGCCGGGGACCTCCGCGTGGCCGGCCGACCACGCCGCGCCAACCCATTCCTTGCATAGCCTTTTGCGTTGCGGGGAACATGAAAAATGCCTTGATTGGGCTTGATTGGAACGGCTCAAAGCGGCATTGCCCGATACGCCGCCCGCAAAGTCTGGATGCCCTTCTGGTTGAAATCGCGTTCAAAGTCCGTCACCAGCCCGGCGAGCGCAGCCGGGGTTTCCGTCTCTTGAAAAAATGGCGAGGCGCCGAAGACCTCCCGCATTTGCGCGAAATAATCGGCGTCGTCGGTCCGCAGCCAGACCACGCCGCCGGGGGCGAGCGCCTGCCGGGCGGTTTTGGCAAAAGGCGGGTTGATCAGCCGGTGCTTGCGATGTTTGCGTTTGGGCCACGGATCAGGGAAATAAATGTGAATGGCCTGAACCGAGTTTTCCGGCAGCAGATACTCCAAGAAATACCACGCCTCCATCCGCACGCAGCGCAAATTGGCCAGACCGGCCCGCCGCCCTTTGCGGTCTATCTTGCGCAGGCGGCCGAGCAGGCGTTCCACGCCGATGAGGTTGATCTGCGGATGCCGCGCCGCGTAGTCCACCAGGAAGGAGCCGTCGCCGCTGCCCAATTCCACCTCCACGGGTTGAAGGCGCGGGAACAAATGGGGCAGGTCGAGCCTCTCCACTATGCCGGCAGGCTCGTGAATCAGGCTGGCGGGCGGCGGTGTCGGAGCTTGGGCCATGAGTCTAATGAGCGGTTGATCATGAAAACAATGTCTTGTGCTATAGAGCGGGAATGGGTTAGAAACAATACCGAAAGGGCTTGGCTGCCTGGAATGAACAAATTTGTTTCCAAATTGATTGATCGCTGGGTGATCCGTGTCGCCGCCTCCCGCCTGCCCCGGCCGACCGGGGCCGACCCTCATTGGGAGCAAGCCCGGCGCCTCCTCGAGTCCCCGGATTTTTTCGCGGAAGGGACGCCGCCGGCGGCGATTTCGTTCACCGGCGGGAAGAATTTCCAATTTCCTTCGCCCGTCGTCACGGCCTCTCCGGAAAACAACCTGGTGACCGGGCGCATCTCCCGTTGCGGCAAGCATTGGCGGAAAAGGCCGGCGGTGGTGCTGTTGCATGGCTGGAACGACCGCTGGGGTTACCGCTACCGCTTCCCCTGGCTGGCCCGGCGCTTTAACCGCCGCGGCATCAACTCGGTCATGTTTGAGCTGCCCTATCATTTCCAGCGCCAGCCCCGCCAGGGGGCGCTGCGCAATTTTATTTCCGAGGACCTCGGGCACACGATGGAGGCGACCCATCAGGCGCTGGCGGACATCAACTCGGTGGTCAACTGGCTGTTGGCACAAGGCTGTCCGCGGGTGTCGTTGCTGGGCCTGTCCCTGGGAGCGTGGCTGGGCGGATTGACCGCCTGCCATAATTCCGGGCTTTCCTGCGCCGTTTTAATCACTCCGGTTTCCCGCGTGGATCGGATGATTGACGAGGTGGCCTTCTGCCACCCGATCCGCGAGGCGCTGATGAAAAAGCCGCTGGACTTGCACCGCTTGAATCTGGCCTTCCACAAACCCAAATTGACCCGTGGGTTTATTCTGGTGGTGGAGGCCGAGCACGATGTCTTCGTGCCGGCTGAGACCACGCAGGAGCTTTGGCAGTCCTGGGGCAATCCTGAACTGTGGAGCCTGCCTTACGGGCACATCACCGTGTTGAGTTCCTCCAGCATGTTCAAGCGGGCCAGCAAGTGGATTGGCCTGCGCATGAAAATTCCCGAATCGCCTCACGAAGCCATCCGCCCGGACTGGACGCTGATGTGAACCGGTCCAGGATGACCAACAGCGGTTTCTGCACTTGATCTTAATCCTGATCCTCTCCATAAGCCCTCACCTCACCCTAACCCTCTCCCCTCCCATCGGATGGGAGCGGAGAGGGAACAGGAGGCGGACACGAATTATTCCACGGCGATCTGTCCGGCAGCGGCAGGATCATGGTCAAGATTAAGATTAGGATTAAGATTGAGAGGAGCGCCCTGACCGCCCACTGCAAACCACAGGGCTCATCCTCTCATTTTCCCGTGATCCGCCTGGAGACATACCGGCTGCCTTCCAGCGAAAAACGCAGCGGCAAATCAGCCGCTTTGTTGATCCCGACTCGTCTGGTGATGACGACCGGCTCGCGTGACCGGCGGAACCGCCTCACGTTCGGATGGCGGGCCAGCAGCAACGGCGACCCCGCGCCGCACAAATCAGCGCCGTCCAGTTCCCGCTTGATTCCCAGGGCCGCGCAAAGTTTTCCGGGACCATTGGTCAACTCCAGGTCCGCATGTCCCGGCCGGTTTCCGCGCAGAATCTCCAGGCCAAACTGCGCCTCTACCGCCCGGATGAGCACCGCCTCCGCCTTTCCGGCCCCGCGGCAAACCGCGTTCACGCAAAAATGGTTTCCATAGATAAAATAAACATAGGCCCGACCCGGAGGGCCGTACATGGTGCGGTTTCGCGCCGTTTCGCCGGCAAAGCCGTGGGAGGCCGGATCATCCTGCAAGTAGGCCTCCGTTTCCACGATCGGCCCCCCGCAAAATCCCGCCGCCGTGCGCCGGATCAGCCAATGGCCGAGCAACCGCCGGGCGACCACCGCGGCGGAGGGCGCGTAAAAGGAGCGGGGCAGCGGAGTGAATTTCGTCATCAATGCAAAATGCAAAATGCAGAATGCAAAATGAAGAATAAAAATGCCCGGTTCCCGGGGTGCGCCATGGCATTTTCAATAAAACTGCAGCCATATCACCGCACCAGAATGCGATGAACTGGTTTGCCTCCTGTGGTTACAATTTTATTTATACTGCCTTTTGAATCATCCCGAAAATAAGCTTGCCCACATTGCCAACCTTCAATGTGGGCAAGCTCATTTTACTTACGTGCTTGAAACTGTCGAGAAAAAAGATGGGAGCATTTCCAATGACACTGCAGAGACAACGCCTCGTCAGGATGCGAGGAACTGGTTTGCCTGCTGCCGCTACAGCCTTATTTAAACGGCTCTAACCTGCGCACGCTTGAGCTATTGAAAGCGAAATGATCGTTGTCAGCGATGCCTCGGTCATTACGGCATTGATCCAAGTTGGCCGGCATGCCCTGCTTCAAGACCTGTATCGAGAGCACTCCCCGGAGCGGGCACGTGGAATTCGTCGGCGTGGTAGGAGCTGCGCACCATCGGGCCGCTGGCGACATGGAGGAAACCGAGTTGTTCAGCCACGGTTTTGTAATGCGCGAACCGGGCCGGGGAGATGAAGGCCGCCACCGGCAAATGCCGCAGGGTCGGTTGCAGGTACTGGCCGAGCGTGAGCAGGTCGCAGCCGGCGCGGCGCAGATCGGTCAGCGCGGTGAAAAGTTCCTCCTCCGTTTCGCCCAGCCCCAGCATCAAACCGGACTTGGTCACGATGGCGTCTCCGCGCCGGGCCTTGACTTTGCCCAAGACGCTGAGGGAACGATCATAAGTGGCGCGGTGGCGGACGGCGGGGGTGAGACGGCGGACGGTTTCCAGGTTGTGATTGTAAATGTCCGGGCGGGCGGCGAGGACGGAATCAATGGAGGCATCCTTGTCCAGAAAATCGGGGACCAAGACTTCGATGACGGTCTGGGGGTTGAGCTGGCGGATTTTTTCGATGGTTTGGCGGAAGTGGCCGGCGCCGCCATCGGGCAGATCGTCGCGGGCCACGGCGGTGACCACGACGTGTTTGAGCTGCAGGCGGCGGGTGGCTTCGGCGACGCGGGCCGGTTCGTCGGTTTCCAGGGGAAGCGGTTTGGCGGTGCTGACGGCGCAAAAGCCGCAGGCGCGGGTGCAATGATCGCCGGCGATCATGAAGGTGGCCGTGCTTCTGCTCCAGCATTCCCAATGGTTGGGGCATTTGGCGCTCTGGCAAACGGTGTGGAGCTTGAGTTCCTCCAGCAGCGCGCGGGTCCGGCTGAAGCCCTGGTTGACGGGCAGTTGGAAGCGAAGCCATGCCGGCAGGCGCGGGCGGGCTTGCGGCGGTGGGTCAGTCGTGTTCACGTTGCTTTTGCTCAAATTGTTGCCAGAATACTGCCAGTTCGCCGGTGTCGAAGTCAGCCAGAACCTGGCCGTCCGCCTGGAGGACCGGGGCGAGTGTCTGGCCGGATAATTCCCGCATTTCCTGGCGTCCGGCGCGGTTGGAAGTCACGTCAATCACATCGTAGCGGATGCCCTGCGCGTCGAGCCAGGCCCGCGCCTGCCGGCACCAGGGGCAGCCGGGTTTGACAAACAGACGAATAAGTTCGGGTTTCATCTTGCGAGTTGAGTTTACACCTAAACGGCAGAATTTGAATTTTAAACTTCTATTCGCTGACTGCGGAACCTGAAACGGAATGGCCAACACCGGTCGTTAGACTGGCTCTCACCCTTGCTTCCAAGCGCCAGCCAGGGTATGGTTTGGCCACGACAGAATTGCTGGAGCGTGCTTTCACCCAAGCGTCCAAGCTGCCGGAGAAAGAGCAGAACGCCGAATGGCTAATGGTGATTATGGTGTCGCGTTTTTACTAGCAGCGAAGAGAGCGCAAGCCAGAACCATCAGCAAATGTTCAAATTAAGCCACTATTGAGGCGAATTTCGACTTGCCTTATGACGGGGAGAGAAGTAGTCTTTCTCTGTGCTTGCAACAAGTCCATTTGAACTCCCGCCGGACGAACGGCTGGAATTGGCCCGTCGTTTGGTTGAAAGCGTGGTGGCACCCGAACCTTTGAATGAGGCGGTTCTTGAGGGCCTCCGGCGGATCGAGGATATTGCCACGGGTCGTACGCAAGGATTGACAGAAGAGCAATACCGCGCGGCCTTGAAATGACCGTGTTGTTTCATCCCGAGTTTCCGGGTGATATTCGGAAATTTGAAGTCAGCTATTTGCCAGTTTCCAAAGGTCTCGCGGCGCGGTTCCGCAAGGAAGTCGAGGATGCGGTCGAGGCAATCCAAACATCTCCGCGCAGCGCCGGCCACCTGCTCGGCCACCCAACTTCTGTGCCGGGTGAAACGCGACGAAGAAATCTGAGGGACTTTCCTTTCTTTGTTCTATACGGGATTGTGGACGACCGGTTGATTTTTGGCGCGATTATTCCAAGTCGTTCCGACCCTTTGACTTGGCTCGTTCGTTTTTCTGGCAAAGAATGAGGCTGGCGTGGCATCGTCGCCGAATCCTCTCGAAGCGCCGGTGATCAGAAGTTACTATTCGGTGGGGAGCCAGAGGCGGCCGAAGAATTTTTCCCAGTTGGCCTGGCCGAGGAAGACCCCGGCCCCGATCAGGATCATGGCCGGCCAGAAGGTGCTGGTCAGTTGTTCGCCGAGGCAGAAATAGGCCCAGGCGGTGGTACTGAGCGGAATCAAATTGTTGAACAAATAGACGCGGCTGGTTTGCCAATGGCGCAAGGCGCTGTTCCATATCGCAAAGGCCACCACGCTGCCGCCCAGCACGCAAACCATCTGGGCCAGAATCAGGCTGCTCCGCACGGGGACATCCTGGGTGAACAACTCGCCGGCGGCAAACGGGGCGAGGATGAGGCCCGCCCGCCAGAAGGTGTGGGCGCTGACTTCCGCGCCGTTGAGGTCGCGGCCCAAAACGCGGCATTGATTGCCAAAATTTGTCCAGAGCAGGCTGCAGGCGAAACCGAGAAGTTCGCCCAGCAGGCTGCCTGAGCTGGTGCGAAGGGCGGGCCAAAGCAGAATGAGCACGCCGCAGAAGGCGAGGGCGGCGGCGCCGTAACGCTGGGCGGATTTCCAGCTTCTTTCGGGCCGTCCTTCCCAAAGCAAGGCCCAAACGGGCGAGGCGCCGAGGTAAAGCGCCACATGCGACAGGGCGGTCAGCTTCAAGGCCCAGTTGAACACCACGATGTAAACGGCCAGGCTCAGCCCGCCGCGCCACCACAAACGGCGGTTCAGATCGGGCGGCACGGCATGGGTTGCGCCAAACAATTTCGTCCAGCGGAGCAGCGCCAGGAGAATCAGCCCCGCCGCCAGGAACCTCGTGCTCCCCGTAAAATTGGCGGGCCAGCTTTTGAGGATGAATTTGGCGGCGGCATTGTTGGCGCCCCAAACAAAAACCGCGAAGAACAGGCCGGCGGCAATCAGGGTGTTGTTCGGTTTGTTTTGCACGTTCGCCCAAAATCCTTTTTCGCCGCGTGCCGAGCCTACGAATGGAGCAGTTCCAGGATTCTTGGAACGGCGTCTTCGGTTTTGACGAGGGCCAACTGGCCGCCGCGCCGCTTGAGTTCCACTTCGCCTTTGGCCAGGGATTTTTCGCCGATGGCCAGGCGGACGGGAAATCCCACCAACTCGGAATCCTTGAACTTGAAGCCGGGGCGCTCGTCACGGTCGTCCAGGATGACGTCCACGCCCTGGGCGGCGAGTTCGGCGTAGATTTTTTCGGCGAGTTGCATGACGGCGCTGGCGGGAGCGACGGTCAATGGGGTGAGGCAAACGGTGTAGGGGGCGATGGCGAGGGGCCAGACGATGCCATCCTTGTCGTGGGATTGTTCAATGACGGCTTGCATGGTCCGGGCAATGCCGATGCCGTAGGAACCCATGATGGCGGGTTGTTGTTTGCCGGATTCGTCCAGGAACAGTGCGTTGAGGGCTTTGCTGTATTTGGTGCCGAGTTTGAAAAGGTGGCCGACTTCGATGGCGCGGCGGATGGTCAGGGGCTGGCCGCAATGCACGCACGGTTCGCCGGCCTGGACCAGGCGCAGATCGCTCCACGACTTGACCTGGATGTCGCGGGCAATGTCCACATGCCGCAGATGGAATCCATCTTCGTTGGCCCCGGTGGTCATGCCGGTCGCGCCTTGCAAGGCTTCATCGGCGTGAACGGGCAGATCTTTTACGCCGACGGCGCCGAGGCTGCCGGGATGGGCGTGGAGGGCCGCAAAAATCTCCTCCGCTTCGGCGGGGCGGAAGTTCGCGGTCAGGAAGGCGCCGGTGAGTTTGGCCTCGTTGAGTTGATGATCGCCGCGCAGGAGGATGAGAACGGGTTTGTCGGCGATGATATAGACGAGGGTTTTGATCTGGCGCTCCTGGAGGACACGGAAGGGAGCGGCGGCCAGGCCGTCAATCGTGACAACGCCGGGGGTGGGGAATTTTTCGGGAGCAGACGAAGCGGCGGCGCCTGGCTGGCCTTGGGCGGTCCGGCTGGTCGCTTTTTCGATGCTGGCGGAGCGGTGGCAGGCTTCGCAGGAAACGATTTCGTTCTCGCCCGTTTCGGCCGGGACCATGAATTCATGGGAGAATTTTCCGCCCATGACGCCGGTGTCGGCCTCGACGGGGATGGCCTGCAAACCGCAGCGCTGAAAGATGCGGGTGTAGGCGTCAAACATTTTTTCGTAGGCGGCGGCGCAGGCCTCGTCGGTGGCGTCAAAGGTGTAGGCGTCCTTCATGATGAATTCGCGGGTGCGCATGAGGCCGAAGCGGGGGCGGATTTCATCGCGGAATTTGGTTTGGATTTGATAAAAATTCTTGGGCAACTGGCGGTAGGAACTCAGTTCGGCGGCCATCATGGTGGCGGTGGCTTCCTCGTGGGTGGGGCCGAGGACCCATTCTTTTTTGGCGCGGTCAAAGGCCTTGAAGAGGACGCCTTTGGCGGTTTCGTAGCGGCCGCTTTGCTGCCAGATTTCGGGCGGTTGCAGGGCGGGCATGAGAATTTCCAGCGCGCCGGCCCGGTCCATTTCCTCGCGCACGATTTGTTCGACCTTTTTCAGGGCGCGCAGGCCCAGAGGCAGAAAGGTGTAAAGGCCGCCGGCCAGCTTGCGGATGAGGCCGGCGCGCAGCAGAAGCTTGTGCGAGGCGATTTCCGCTTCGGCGGGGGTTTCCTTGAGGGTGGGGATGAAGGTTTGGGTCCAGCGCATAGTTAGCTCAGAGTTGTTTTTTCAAAAATTGTTTAATCTGGTCGTGACTGCCTTCGGCCACAAACTGTAGAAAGTCGGGCTCGTTCGTGAATATCAGCCGGTAATCCAACCCGACGCGAAGCTCGTAATAATTGGCCGCGATTTTCCGTATTCCCAAACCACGGTGGGAATGCGGATTGCCAAAGTGCTCTTGAAGGTTTTGGATGGCAAGACCGATGGCGCGGCGTTGACTCTTGGTTTTTCCCCGAAGCGCGGGAGTTACAGAACGGTTGAATTCTACGGCTTTCAATCCAAGAATTCCGGCTTGAATGGGCCATCAAATCGAGTGGTCAAACCCTTTTTGCGTTGCTCCCGGTTTATGGCGTCCTGACGTTTCTCGAACGCTTCCAACTCTTCCCGCGTCATGTCGTACTCCTTCATGCCGTAGGCATAATCGTCATCAGCCGCTTCCGACTTTCGCAGTTGGGCGCGAACAGAGTGCTCCACCTCCCGCAATTCCACGGGAGACAGTTGCGCCAGCGCCGCTTGGATTTCCTGAACACTCATGATGCAAATATAAGTTTTTCTTCCGCTTTCGCAACTCTCATTTCACCGTGTTGACCAGGGGCGACAGGCCCTGGATGCGCACTTCCAGACGGTCGCCGGATTGGATCGGCCCGACCCCGGCGGGCGTGCCCGTCAGGATGATGTCGCCCGGCAGCAGGGTCATGTTGGTGGAGACAAAGCTGACCAGGTGGTGACAGTCGAAGATGAGCTGGCTGGTGTTGGAGTTTTGGCGCAGATGGCCGTTCTGGAACAATTGAATGGTCAGATCATGCGGGTCCATTTTGTTTTCCACAAACGGGCCCAGCGGGGTGAAGGTGTCGAAGGACTTGGCCCGGGCCCATTGGCTTTCCGAGTTTTGGATGGTCCGGTCGCTGATGTCCTGCGCGGCGGTGTAACCCAGGATGTAGCGCGACGCCCCGGCGGGGGTGACGTTGCGGACCCGCCGGCCAATGACGATGGCCAGCTCGGCTTCGTAATCGGTGCGATGCTGGGGAAAGGGGATTTCAATCTTCCCGCCGTCCGGGAGCAGGGAGCTGCCCGCCTTGAACCAAAAAAGCGGTTCCTTGGGCAGCGCCTTGCCCTGTTCGCGGGCGTGGTCGGCGTAATTGAGGCCGATGGCGATGATTTTGGACGGGGCCACGGGCGTGAGCATTTTGAGGCCCTTGGACGGCATCGGTTTCTTGTCGAAAGAGGGAGAGCCAAAAACGTCGCCGCGCAGGCGAAACAACTCGCCTTCAACCACCTTGGCGTAAAAAATCTCGCTGCCTTTCTGAAACCTGCCGATAGCTGCCATACGTGGCCTTACTGATAACAAATCCAACCCTCATGGCAAGGGAAGAAAATCGTCCCAAATCCTCGCCCAAGGCGGCTGATGGCATGGCTTGGGGAACACACGCGCCCTCGCCTGTGACGGTCGGGGCCTCCACCGGCCGCTCTTTCAAGTCAGATACGATTCCTGCCGAAGCCGTCAGGCGCAACACCAACGTTGGGCGATTTTGGAATCCTGTTGCGCCCGCCCAAGTCGTCGTGGCGTCGTTTTGGCAGCGACCGGCGGATGATGGCACGGAAGACAACGAACCGGCCGTGCTTGCCTTCTGTTCCGGGGAGGCTCAACTTTCGCTTGTGGACGGTATCATAAGAAGGCCTCGAGTCGTTCCTTTGACGAGGTTGGCCCGCCTCTCGCGGTGTTCCTTCCTCACGTTCCTGCTCTCTGCTTTCTCCGTCGGGGCCGATGCAGCGCCCGCCGCGACGATGCCAACAGGCCGCGCCAGCATCGTGGACACGGCATCCGTGCGAGGCAAGGTGATGTGTGGTTACCAAGGCTGGTTCCGATGCCCCAATGATGCTGCCAGCATGGGATGGATTCATTGGAGTCGCGATCCGCGACAGATCGCTTCGAATCTGCTGACCTTCGAAATGTGGCCCGACATGACCGATTATTCCGCGGCAGAACGTTATCCGGCGCCGGGTTTCACCTATCCCGGGGGCGATCAGGCCGAGCTGTTCAGTTCGGATAACGCCCGAACGGTGCTTCGTCATTTCGAGTGGATGCGCGATTACGGGATTGATGGCGCCTGGCTGCAACACTTTGTTGTGGACCTGCCCGGCGGTCCGATCGCGGCCCGGTATCCATCCCGTTTGCGCGTGCTCAACCATGTCCGGGCTGCGGCACTCAAGACCGGCCGGGTTTGGGCGCTTTCCTATGACATCGCCGGCATGCCGGAGGCGGGCGTTTTCGACGTCCTCACGTCGGATTGGAAGAAAATGGTTGACGAAAAAGTCATGGAAGACGCCCGTTACTTGCACCAAGGCGGCCAGCCGGTTGTGCAAATCTGGGGGTTTTATTTCCAGAACGGGCATAATCCGATGAACTCTGAACTGGCCAACCGCCTGATAGACTTCTTCCGAACTCCTGGCCGCTATGCCGCCTTCCTCATCGGTGGCGGCGACTGGAACTGGCGGCGTAATCCCGACCCCGCATGGCAAGAGTTTTACCGGCGCTTCGGCGCCTATTGCCCTTGGAATGTTGGCAATTATGTCCCCGACGAATCCGGCGTGAAACACGCCGCCACCTATTACTGGGTTGAAGATCAGCGCGAGTGCGAACGGCTGGGCATGCTCTGGATCCCGGTCGTCTATGCGGGCTTCAGTTGGGATAATCTGCAACGGCAAACGCCGGGCACGAGCCTGATCCCGCGTCGGGGTGGCCGATTCCTCTGGGAGCAGTTCCATGCGTTGTCGAAGCTTGGCACGGACACCGTGTACGTGGCGATGTTTGACGAAGTGGACGAGGGCACTGCCATTTTCAAAGTGACCAGTTCTCCACCCACACAAGGACACTTCGTCGGCTTCGAGGGTTGGCCCAGCGATTGGTATCTGAGGCTCGTCGGTGATGCCGCACGCCGATTGCGTGACAAACAGCCCGTGCCGCTTGATATTCCCTTTCACCCATAAACCCGGGACTCGCGCCTGTCTTGTCTTATTCCCGCCCCAACAGGGAAAAGGGCCGCTCACGACGGAGCCGGGCGGCCCGTGTCCTCGGCGGCGGGCGCCAGGGACGGTTCCGCTTCCCCGGCTTCCGCCTCCGCTTCCTCCTCCTCCTCCTCCTCCTCCTTTTCCACCGGAGCCTCGTCCATGGCTTCCGACACTTTCATGGCGCCCACAAAAAGCCCGGTAAAAATGCCGCCGCTCAAGAAGGTGCCTCGGAAAAACTCCCAGGTGGGCGGGTAGCCGGGCTGCCCGGTGGTGAGGGCCCTTATCCATTCAGCCAAGGTTTTTCCATACCCCGGGCCCAGCCAAGCGCCGGTGTTGGAAATCAGATAAAACAGGATTGCCCCCAAAATGCCGCCGCTCCATAACGTGGCAAAAGAACGCTTCTTCGCCCCAAGGGCGCATCCCAGCCAGATCAAGACCGCGTAAGAGACATAATTGCCGGCCTGGTCCCGCGCGAAGGCAAGGATGGTATGGTCCTTTGTATGGTAATAGCAAAAGGTCAGGAGCAGGTCGGTCAGCAGCATCACGCCCAAGGGAAGGAAAAAGGCCAGACGCCGCGGGAGACACAAGCCGGCGCAAAAAAAGAGGGCGTAAGCCGCGCTGAAATTTTGCGGCATGGCGCCGGGCCAGCGGCTCAAGGCGAAAATTAAAATCAGCGCCACCGGCCAGAGGATTTTACTTTTCACGCCGTCATCCTAACCCAAACGCCCTGGCTGGCAAGCCGAATGGGAGTTGAGGGCGCATTTCAGTTTCTTGGGTATGCTTAATCTTAATCTCCTCCGTGCCTCCGATATGCAGGGAGAAGATCAAAAGTACGATTGAGATCAAGAAACGGAGACCGCCACCCCAAAAAGTGACACGCGCCGGGCGCATCTTGATACCACCACCATGCGATTTGCCAATTCCCTCGCCCCACGAAGTGGGGAGAGGGTTAGGGTGAGGGGTTTGATCCATCCAAGGGTGGTTGTATCAAGATGCGCCCCACGCGCCCGGCCCGCTCCGGGAAGGTTTGTATTCGACAGCCGTCCTCTCTTGTGGCAAACCTCACCCAATATGTGCGGCATTATCGGATACGTCGGCAAAAAAGCAGCGGCCCCCATTCTGCTCGAAGCCCTCCGGCGCTTGCAGTATCGCGGCTACGACAGCGCGGGCCTGGCCGTAATCTCCGATGGCCGCCTGGCCCTGCGCAAAAAGGTGGGCAAGTTGGACGACGGCCTGGCCCGCCTGCTCCAGGACCAGCCCGTCGCCGGCCAGATCGGCATCGGCCACACCCGCTGGGCCACCCACGGTCCGCCCTCCGATGAAAACTCCCACCCCCACCTGGATCAATCCGGCAAAATCGCCGTCGTCCACAATGGCGTCATCGAGAATTGCGACCGTCTCAAGGAAAGGTTCCTCAAAGCCGGCCACACTTTTCATTCCGCCACCGACACCGAGGTGCTGGCCCATTTGATCGGCGATTATTACCAGCGCCAGCCCCGGGTCAACGGCCAGCCCGGTTCGCTCACCCAGGCCGTTTGCGATGCCTTGCGCGAGGTCATCGGCACTTACGGCATCGCCGTCATCAGCAGCGACCATCCCGCCCAGATCATCGGCGCCCGCCGCGGCTCGCCCCTCATCATCGGCATCGGCGACGGCGAGAATTTTCTGGCCAGCGACGCCAACGCCATCGTCGCCCACACCCGCCAGGTCGTTTATCTCAACGACTATGACGTCGCCACCGTCACCGCCGACCGCTTCGACGTGCAAAGCCTGGGCACCGACACCGCCAAGGTGCAGGTCAGCCGCCTGGAATTTGCCTCCGAAGAAGCCGAGCGCGGCCACTTTCCCCACTTCATGCTCAAGGAAATTTTCGAGCAGCCCCGCGCCGTGGAAAACGCCTTGCGCGGACGCCTGGATTTTGAAGGAGCCACCACCCGCTTCGGCGGCTTGAACATGTCGGCCGCCGAATTGCGCTCCATTGAACGCATCGTCATCGGCGCCACCGGCACCAGTTGGCACGCCGCCCTCGCCGGCGAATACCTCATCGAGGAACTGGCCCACCTCCCCGTCGAAGTCGAATTCAGCCACGAATTCTCCACCCGCAACGCCCCCTTGCAGCGCGACACCATCCTGCTCGTCCTCTCCCAATCCGGCGAAACCGCCGACACCCTGGGCGCCTTGCGCGAAGCCAGGCGCCGCGGCCACCGCGCGCTCTCCATCATTAACGTCGTCGGCAGCACCATCGCCCGCGAATCCGACGGCGGCATTTACATGCACGCCGGACCCGAAATCGGCGTCGCTTCCACCAAGGCCTTCCTCTCCACCCTCACCATCCTCACCTTGCTCGCCGTCCATTTGGGCCGCATGCGCATGCTCTCCACCTCCCGCGCCATGGAGGTCCTCCGCGCCTTGGAAGCCGCCCCCGCCCAGATCGAAGCCATCCTCGCCCAGGACCACGCCATCAAGAAACTGGCCCTCAAATACGTCCAGGCCGACAACTTCTTTTTCCTCGGCCGCGGTTACACCTATCCCATTGCCCTGGAAGGCGCGCTCAAACTCAAGGAGATTTCCTACATCCACGCCGAAGGCTATTCCGCCGCGGAAATGAAGCACGGCCCCATCGCCTTGATTGATCCCAAAACCCCGGTCGTTTTCGTCCTCCCGCAAGATTCCATGTACGACAAGACCATGGCCAACCTCGCCATGATTCGCGCCCGCAAAGGCCCCATCATCGCCCTGGCCACCGAGGGCGACACCCAAATCCAGAACGTGGCCGACGATGTTTTCTATCTGCCCAAGACCATCGAGCCGGTTTATCCCATTCTGGCGGCCGTCCCGTTGCAACTCCTGGCCTACCACATCGCCGTCGCCCGCGGCTGCGACGTGGACAAGCCCCGCAACCTGGCCAAGAGCGTCACCGTCCAGTGAGGCGCCCCTTTCCTTCAAGTGGTTCTCTTCCTTAATCTTAATCTTAATCTTAATCTTAATCTCCTACAGTGAGCCACCCCTCCCTTTCAGTGGGTTGTCCTCCTTAATCTTAATCTTAATCTGAATGCACAATCGGCCCGGCCTGGCCAACAATTACTATTCCCCGGCGCCTGTCTCTGGTAGAGTCCCTCCATGAAAATTCTTCCGCCAGTTCTGGCGTTGTGGCTGGGCTGCCTGGGCGCTCTGGGTGCTGATTCCGGGGTTGATGTCGCGAAACTGAAAACCTTCTGCTCCATCGGCAAGGGACTTCCCGTCTTGAACGGCTACCAGGAGGCCCAGTTGCTCCGCCAGGAGGGCAAGGGTTGCCTCACCCACATGTGGTTCGGCGGCGACTGGCCGGGCTACGACAGAACCTGTCTGCGCGTTTATGTGGATGGCGAGGCCCAGCCCTCCATTGCCATGGAGTTGGGCCTCGGCCACGGCGTTGGCTTCGGTGACACCGCCGCCCCTTGGGGCAGCGAAAAAATGGGCAAAACCGGCCAACCCAGCGGCCTCTATAACACCTACAAGATTCCCTTCGGCAAAAGCATTCGCGTCACCGCCCAGCGCGCCAAGGATTCCCCGGATGGCGCGCCCTTCTGGTGGATTATTCGCGGCACCGAGAACCTGCCCCTCACCCTGGCGGGCGTGCCCCTCCCGGAAACCGCCCGGCTCAAGCTCCATAAGCTGGAAAACCATGTCGCCAAGCCCCTGGAGGAATTCGCCCTCTGCGACCTGCCGGGCGCCGGCGCGCTCTATCAAGTCACCATCGCGGCGGAAGGATTGGGCAATTCCGGCGACTTTAATTTCCTCGAAGCCGTCATGCGCGCCTACGTGGACGGCGCGAAGGCCCCGATGCTCCTTTCCTCCGGTCTGGAGGATTATTTCACCGGCACCTACTACTTCAACCGGGGCCGCTTTGCCAACGCCCTGGCCGGCCTCACCCATTTCGACCCCAAGACCAGCACCTTCTCCGCCTACCGTTTTCACGACGACGACCCGCTGTTCTTCCAAAAGGGACTGCGTCTCACCTGCCGTTGCGGCGAAGAGCTGAACGGCCAGACATTCGGCCATCCACCCGACACCCGTTACACCACCTACACCTGGGTTTACCAGTGGTAAATAAACTCAGTCCGGGCAGCCCTGGTACATCGTGACCCCCCTCCGCCTTGCTTTTGGCCGATTTAATGTGTTGTTTTGGTGTCACGGTATGACTTTACCCTTGGTTTGCTGGGCGTTTGACGTTGGAGCTTG
>JBEKVM010000041.1:0-40821 GCA_049513975.1 Verrucomicrobiota bacterium
CGAAAATCGCTTTGGTAGCTTCCCTCGGAGAGGCGTGGCGAGACTGACGGTTGGTGATTTTTGACCACTCATATACCACGTTGATTTGCAATGATTTACGCCTTAACTAAGCGCCATTCGGGACTGACCCCATTTCTGAAAAAGGAGCTTTTGAAACATTCATTTGCAGTCCTCGTTTTGATTATGGGCAGTTGCTTGGGGTGTCAAACAGACCACGGTCGCCAGAGCTTGCAGTCCGCAACGGATGGAGTTTTGCGGGAACATCATTTCGCGCCGGCGAGTTTTATGGAGACAGCGGGTGGTTTATATGCGGTGGCGGCCCGACCGCGGTCAGATTCTTCAGTGCAGGTTGCTTGCGTCCGTTTGCCAGCAAAGGGTCAGTCGAGTGTGGAGGTCACCAGCTACCAGTATGTCTTCAGTGATTGGGCCGTCCTTGGCCGGTGGTTCGCCCCGGATGATCACAAGGAAGCTGAGGAGATGCAGAGGGCTATCGAAGCGAGGTTGGAAAAGCCGTGAAAGTCTCCTGGTGGTGGCGGCCTTGGCCGCGGTGTTGCGAGCGCAGCCGACGGAGACGAATTCTCCCATGGAGGTGTGTCGAGCAGCGGCAGGTTCATGGTCCCGATGCATGCTTTAAGGAGAGAGAAGGTTAATCCTAATCCCAATCCCGGCCTTGCCTTATCAGCCCGGTCACGCTAATGATTCCCGCCATTGCGCCCTGACACCCGTCCTAATGACTATGAAAAGCTTTCTAAAACCTTTCGTTTTTGGAGTTCTCTTTCTGGCCGCCGCCGCCTTGGCCCAGCCGACCGGCACCAACACCCCCATCCTCGTCCATCGCGACATCATCGTGCCGCACTGGTTCGCCGGAACCAACGGCCAAACCAATCAATTCTGGTATCGGGTGGATTTGGCGGATCACCAGCGCGAATTCGTCCTGGTGGATGCGGTGGCCGGCCAGCGCGGCCCCGCCTTCGATCATGCCCGGCTGGCCAAGGCACTGGGCGATCTCACCTCGACCAACATCGCCCCCTCCCGGTTGCCCTTTGACGCCATCAAGTTCTCCGACGACGGCAAGTCGCTCCGCCTCATCGCCACCAATGCCGCCTGGGAGTGTGATTTGGCGGCCTACAAAGTGACCGAGTCCACACGCACCGCGGCGGACAGCGCCCTCACCGCCGGGCCGGGCTTGGGCCGTCGCGGAGGAGGAGGAGGAGCAGGAGGAGGCGGCAGACGCGGCGCGCGGGCCTCGGGTCCCGCCATCGCTTCACCGGACGGGAAATGGGAAGTGTTGGTCCGTGGCCACAACCTCTTCCTGCGCGATGTCAAATCGAACAACGTCGCGCCACTGACTTACGACGGCAATCCGACCAGCAGCTACGCCCGCAACGCCGAGGAAGAACGGTCCGTCGGAATGAACTTCGAGGTCCGCGATCCCGATATTCCCACCCCGGACGCTTACTGGTCTCCCGATTCCCGCCACCTCGCCGCCATGCGTTACCAGCCGGGCACGACACGCTCAGTTTACGAGGTCGAATCGTCTCCCGAAGACCAGTTCCAGCCCAAGCTGGAGTCCTACCCCTACCTTAAACCGGGAGACACCGTGCCCATCCACAAGCCCCACCTGTTCGATGTCGAATCCAAAAAGGAAATCCCCCTGGACGAATCGCTTTATGCCAACCCCTGGTCCATCAGCGAGCTTCGTTGGAGCTCCAATTCCGCGGGGTTCACCTTTCTTTTCAATCAGCGCGGACATCAGGCCCTGCGCATTCTGGGCGTGGAGGCCTCCTCCGGCGCCGTCAGGCCCATCGTGGATGAGGAAAGCAAGACCTTCATCTGTTACTCGGGAAAATTCTTTTCCGAGTATCTCGATGAAACTTCCGAGGTCATCTGGATGTCGGAGCGCGACGGCTGGAACCATCTCTATCTCTACGACGCCAAAACCGGCGCGGTCAAAAACCAGATCACCAAGGGCGAATGGGTCGTGCGCTCGGTGGAGCGCGTGGACCGGGAAAAACGCCAGATCTTCTTCCAGGCCGGCGGCATCGTCCCCGGCCAGGACCCATATTATCTCCAGTATTGCCGGGTGAATTTGGACGGCACGGGACTGACGGTCTTGACGGAAGGGGACGGCACGCATGTTATCCAGGCTTCCCCCGGCCATGCATTTTTTATTGACACATGGTCCCGCGTGGACCAGCCGCCGGTCAGCGTCCTGCGCAAAACCGCGGACGGCAAGGTGGTTTGCAAACTGGAGGAAGCCGACGCCAGCGATCTTTATGCCACCGGCTGGAAAGCGCCGGAACGCTTCGCCGCCAAGGGGCGCGACGGCGTCACCGATATTTACGGGGTGATTTGGCGGCCGAAGAATTTCGACGAGCACGCCAAATATCCGGTGATCGAGGACATTTATGCCGGCCCGCAAGGGTCCTTCGCGCCCAAGCCCTTCCGCGCCGCCTCCCAGCAGCAGAAGCTGGCCGATCTGGGATTCATCGTCGTGCAAATGGACGGGATGGGGACGGCCAACCGCTCGAAAAAATTCCACGATGTCTGCTACAAAAACCTGGCCGACGCCGGATTCCCCGACCGCATCCTCTGGATCAAGGCCGCGGCCGCCAGGTATGCCAGTTTTGATCTGGGCCGCGTCGGCATTTACGGCACTTCGGCCGGCGGGCAAAACGCCCTGCGCGGCCTACTTTCCCACGGGGATTTTTACAAGGCGGGCGTATCGGATTCCGGCTGCCACGACAACCGCATGGACAAAATCTGGTGGAACGAGCAGTGGATGGGCTGGCCGCTGGATGAGAGTTACCCCCGCTCCTCCAACGTCACCGACGCGCATCTCCTGCAAGGCCGGCTGCTCCTCATGGTGGGGGAGATGGACAAAAACGTGGACCCGTCCAGCACCATGCAAGTGGTCAACGCCCTGATCAAAGCCAAAAAGGATTTCGAGTTGCTCTACATGCCTGGCGCCGGCCATGGCGTGGCCGGCACGCCCTATGGCGCGCATCGCCTCGAAGAATTTTTCATCCGCACATTCCTCGGCAAATCCCAACTCGGCGATGCCAACTCCGTCTCCGCCACTCCCGCGCCGTAAGCAAATGCCAGTCATGAAAATTTCCTCTTGGAGTCAGGCTCGTAATCTTAACCGTTTCCATGAACCCTCACCTCACCCTAACCCTCTCCCCTCCCATCGGATGGGAGCGGAGAGGGAACAGGAGAAGGACAGGATGGTGGACGGGATGGTGGACAGGCGAAACTATTTCGCACTGCCGTCGTGCGGCGGGCAGGGAATCCTCCTAAAATACTCCCGCATTGAATCCCTGAACCGGACTCGCAATCTTAATCTCTTCCATGAACCCTCACCTCACCCTGACCCTCTCCCCTCCCATCGGATGGGAGCGGAGAGGGAACAGGAGAAGGACACGCATTGTTTCACGGACGTCCTTGGAGCAGCGGCAGGTTCATGGTCCCGATGCAGGCTCCGAGGAGAATGAAGGCCGATCTTAATCCTAAACCCGCAACCTCATCCCGCTCATGAAACACCACACCTGGATCACCCTGGGCGCGGCCCTGGCCGCGTTGGCCGCCGCCATGACCGCCTCCGCCCAGGACGCCGACACCAAGCTCGACGCCTTCTTCCATCAATATCTGGAAGAGACCTTCCACCAGCGGCCCACCGAGGCCACCCGCCTGGGCGACCACCGCTTTGACAATCTTCTTGACGACATCTCGGACCCGGCCCGCGCCGGCTGGCTGGCCCACGCGCGCCGGACGCTGACGCAACTTCCCAAACAAATTGACAAAACCAAACTGACGCGGGACGGCCAGGTGGATTTCGAGATTTTTCAGCACCATTTGGAAACGGAAATCTGGCTCGCCCAAAACTTCCACCCCTTCGCGGATGATCCGCGGACCTATGGGGAATACATCAACGGCAGTGTTTACGCGCTCCTCACCCAGTCCACCCTGCCGCGGGAAACCAACCTGGCCAACGCCATGGCCCGCATGGCGGAGATTCCCCGGGTGCTGGCGGTGGCCCGCGCCACCCTGGCCCATCCGCCCAAAGTAATGCTTGACACCGCCATCCGGCAAAATCGCGGCGCCATTGCCTTTTACGAAAAGGAAATCTTCCAACTCACCGGCGACACGCCGCGAGGGGAGCGGCTCCAGTCCGCCTGCGCCGCCGCCGCCGCCGCCTTGCGGGATTATCAGAAATTCCTCGAAGACGACCTCGCCGCCCGCGCCACCGGCCAATGGCGGGCGGGCCGCGCCAAATTCAGCCGCAAGCTCGAACTGGAACTGGACGCCGGCAGGACGGCCGACCAGGTTTTCGCCGACGCCCAGGCCGAATTCGCGCGCGTCCGGGGCGACATGTTCGTCGTTGCCCGCCAGCTTTGGAACCAATACTATCCCAAAACCGTGCCACTGCCCGATGACTCGCAGGGCCGGCGCGACACCATCAACAAAGTCATCGCCGCCGTCAATCAGGAGCATGGGCGGCCCGAAGACCTGGCCCGCGACGCCCGCGCCACCGTCGAAAACATCAAGGCTTTCATCCGCGAACACGACCTGCTTCGCCTGCCCGACCCCGACCTTTGCCAGGTGATCGAAATGCCGGAATTCCAGCGTGGCAACGCCGTGGCTTTCATGGAGAGCGCGCCGCCGCTCGATCCCAAGGCCGCCAGCTTTTACGACATCAGTCCGCCGCCGTCGGACTGGACCCCCGCGCAAGTGACCAGTTTTCTGGAGGAATACAACCGGCACATGCTGCAAATCCTCACCATTCACGAGGCCTATCCCGGCCATTACGTCCAACTGGAATACGCCCACCGCAACCCCTCGCTCATCCGCAAAGTCTTTGCCTCCGGCCCCTATGTCGAGGGCTGGGCCGTCTATGGCGAACAGAATATGCTTGACTGTGGCTGTGGCGGGGGCGACCTCCGCCTCCGCCTCATGCAGCAAAAATTCTACCTTCGCGCCGTGGCCAACGCCATTCTGGATCATAACATGCACTGCGCCAATCTGAGCGACGAGGACGCGTTGAAGTTTCTGATGGACGACGCCTTCCAGTCCGAAGGCGAAGCGCGGCTCAAGGTCATCCGCGCCAAACAAAGCTCCACCCAGTTAAGCACCTATTTTGTCGGGCGCATGGCTCATTACCGTCTGCGCCAGGCCATCGAGCGGGAACTGGGCGGCCAGTTTGACCTCGGCCGTTTTCACGAGGCCGTCTTGTTCCCCGGTTCCGTGGCGGTGAAATATCTTCCCGAACTGGTGCGGGCCCGCCTGCACCAGCCGCGCTGAGAATGATCCCATGAGCGAACCCGCCGCCCCGCCGCCCGCGCCTGTCGCCGGGAGAAGCCCCGATCGTTTCCCGCCGCAGATCAAGTACATCGTCGGCAACGAAGCCTGCGAGCGCTTCAGCTATTACGGGCTGATGGGGATCATGGAGATGTATCTGGTCAACCGGCTGCACATGACCGGCGGCCATGCCACGCAAGTTCTGCATCTGTTCGGCATGGCGGTGTATTTTCTGCCGCTGCTGGGAGGCTGGCTGGCGGATTGGTGGGTTGGCCGGTACTGGACGATCTTCAGCCTTTCGTTGGTTTATTGTCTGGGCCAGGTGACGCTGGCGGCGAGCGAGGGGACGAGGATCGGACTTTTCGCCGGGCTGGCGCTCATCGCCCTGGGGGCGGGGGGAATCAAGTCCAGTGTGGCGGCGTTTGTGGGAGACCAATTTGGGGCTGACCAGGAGCATTTGATGACGAAGGTTTACGGCTGGTTTTACTGGGCAGTCAACGTAGGGGCGGCGGGGGCGTTTTTCATTGTGCCGTGGTTGCACAGCGAGAAGCTGGGCCTGGGCTACTGGCTGGCGTTTGCCGTGCCGGGATTTTTCATGGGGCTGGCAACGCTGGTATTCTGGATGGGGCGGCGCTATTACGTTCACAAACCGCCGGCGCGGAAGGAGAAGCGCGTCCGACCGGCGGGAGAAAGACAGGAGGATATTAAAGCGGTGCTTGGCATCCTGATGATCTTCGCGCCCATTCCGATGTTTTGGGCGTTGTTCAATCAGGTCAATTCGACCTGGGTGCTGCAAGGCAACGCCATGAGGGCGTTTCATCTGCTGAACGGAGAAACGATGCAGGGATCCGGGGCGCTTTTGGTGATGATTTGGGTGCCGGTGCTGACGCTGGGAATCTATCCGCTGGCGCGCCGGGCCGGGCTGAACCCGACGCCGTTGCGGCGGATGTCGGCGGGGATGTTGCTGGCGGCGGCGTCATTTATAGTTTCCGGCATGGTGCAGGATGAACTGGACCGGGGCCGGCACTTAAGCGTGCTGTGGCAGTTGGCGCCTTACACGGTGCTGGAAGCGGGGGAAGTCCTGCTGTCGGCGTCGGCGCTGGAGTTTGCGTTTGAGCAGGCGCCGCTGCACTTGAAGAGCGTGATCATGGCGCTTTGGTATCTGGCCAACGCGGCCGGGCAATTGCTGATCGTCATCATCACGGGCCTGAATCACCGCTACTTCAAAGCGGAAGGCGGGTCGGTGTTTTATTTCTATTCGATCATGATGATCGTCTGTGCCGGGCTGTTCGTGGTGTGCGTTTCACTGTTCCGCGACCGCCGGGCCGGGCTGGCGCGCTCGTAGATGACACCGGCGCCGCCGTTCAGAGCGGCTCGGCGAAGACGGGCGCGCCGGGCAGTTCCCGGGCGGCGGGCTTGAGAAACCGCGCCAGCCAGATGCAGGAGAACACGCAGGACAGGGAGACCAATCCCACGAGGGGAAAATGAGTGATTTCCCGGTTGGGCCCCTGTCCCACAATCGCCCCGCTGGCCCAGGCCGCCAGACCGCAGGAAAATTGCTGGACGGACGAATTGACGCTCATGAAACCGCCCCGGTAGCGCGATTCCACCGCCGCGGTCATCATCGCCATGGCCGGCACGAACCGGCCCGACATGCAGATCATGAGGAGGGTGGAGGTGGCCAGCGCGACGGGCAGCGGCACGCGCGGCAGATTGGTCAGGGCGAGGATGGGAACGGCGGCGGACAAGGACATGAGGGTGAAGACGCGCAACTTGCCGGCGCGATCCGCCCAGCGGCCAATCCAGTTCATGCTGAAAACCGTGCAGATTCCGCCTGTCAAATAAATGAGCGGGAGTTGCTCATCGCTCAAGCCGACGTTGAATTCCATGTAGGTGGCCAGGTTGGTGAAAATGGTCAGGCCGGCGCAGGTCAGCGCCGCCATGAAGACAAAGGCCAGTTGATGGTTGGGCTCGATCAAGACCGCCCACAAGCGGGCCACGGGATGATGGTCGCGGGCGTGTTGCAAATGACCGCGCAGGGAGGGCACGCGCAGGCCAACGGCCAAAAGAATCGGCAGGCAAATTGCGGCAATAATAAAAAACGGCACATGCCAGGAAAACTTGGCGGCCAGCCACAGGCCCAACGGCAGGCCCAGGATGGAAGCGACGGAGAAGGAAGACATGACCAAGCCCATGGCCCGGCCCCGGCGTTCTTCCGGGACGACATCGCCGACGATGGAGAGGACGAGCGCGCCGGTCACGCCGCCAAAAGCGCCCGCCACCGCCCGCGCGGCGACGAGCAGAGGGTAGTTGGGAGCCAGCGCGCACAGCAGCGTGCCCACCGCGAAACCGGAGAACAGCCAGAGCAGCGCCTTTTTGCGATCAAACAAGTCGAGAAGAAATCCGGCGGCCACCCCCGTAATCCCAGCCGCGATGGCATAAGCGGAGACGATGAGGCTGAACTGGGCGGGGTTGATGCGCATGAGACGCATATATTGCGGTTCGAGCGGGAGGATGATGACAAAATCCAGGGTGGTGCAAAACTGGATGGCGGCCAGGATCAGGAGCAGCAGTCGTTCGGCTTTTGATTTCAATTTTGGAGGAGGATGAGGAGGAGGAGACCGCCAGGGCGGCGGGGTCAAGGGCCGGCGGGAGGCGGGGCGATGAATTCTGCTTGACTGCGGCGCGGCGCCCCGGAGGGGGGCTGCCGGCGCACATACTTGCCGTCGGCCTGCAGATGCCAGGCCTTGACGTTGTCGGCCAGGCAGGTATCCAGCACTTCGTTTTTCACCCGCTCCCGCAAAGGGCGGTCTTCCACCGGGAACACGGCCTCGATGCGCCGGAAGAAGTTGCGCGGCATCCAGTCCGGGCTGCCCAGGAAGATTTCCGGCTCGCCGCCGTTTTCAAAATAATAGATGCGGCTGTGCTCCAAAAAGCGGTCCACCACGCTGCGCACAGTGATGTGGTCGCTGAGGCCCGGCCATTGCGGGCGCAGACAACAGATGCCGCGGACCAAAAGATCAATTTTCACCCCGGCCTGAGAGGCGCGGTAAAGCTCCTGGATGACCTGGCCGTCGAGCAGGGCGTTCATCTTGGCGATGATGCGGGCGGGGCGGCCGCGGCGGGCGTTTTCCGCCTCGCGAAGGATGAATTGGAGGATGCGGCCGTGCAATTGAAAGGGCGAGACCAGGAGCTTGCGGGTGGCCTGAAAGCGTCCGATGCCTGTCAATAAATTAAACAAATTGGTGGCGTCTTCGCCAAAATCAGGCTGGCAGGTCAGCAGTCCCATGTCGGTGTAAAGCCGGGCGGTGGTGGGGTTGTAATTGCCGGTGCTCAAGTGAACGTAGCGGCGGAGGCCGTCCTCCTCCCTGCGGACGACGAGGCACATTTTGCAATGGATTTTATAGCCCACCAAGCCATAGACGACATGGACGCCGGCCTCCTCGAGTTGGCGGCTCCACTCGATGTTGTTGGCTTCGTCGAAGCGCGCGCGCAATTCCACGACGGCGGTGACTTGTTTGCCGTTGGTGGCGGCCTGCCTGAGGGCGCCGATGATGCGGGTGTCGCCCCCCGTGCGGTAGAGGGTGAGTTTGACCGCCAGGACGGCGGGGTCCTGCGCCGCCTGTTGGAGAAAATCAACCACGGTGCCGAAACTCTCGTAGGGATGGTGCAGCAGGATGTCCTGCTGGCGGATGGCGTCGAACAGGACGGGATGATTTCGCACCGCGGCAGGCCGGAGCGGGGCGAAGGGCTTTTCCCGCAATTGCGGGGAGTGATCGCCCTCATAGATGGCCATGAGGCGCGCCGGGGAGAGGGGACCGTCAATCAGATAAACGTCGTCCTCCGTCAGGCGCAAAGTGCCCAGCAGGGCCTTGCGGATGGCCTCCGGGCAATCGTGGTCAATCTCCAGGCGGACGGCGTCGCCCTTGCGCCGGTTGTGCAGTTCGTTCTCGACGGCCTTGAGCAAATTGCCCGTGTCCTGCTCGTCAATGTAAAGCTCGCTGTTGCGGGTGACGCGGAAATGCCAGTGGCCGAGGATTTTGGTGCCGGGAAAAATCTCCGGCAAAAAAAAACCGATGACGCCGCCCAGAAAAACATAATCCCGCCCCTCCCGCGCCAGGCGCAGGACGGGCGGCAGGACGCGGGGCGCCTGCACCACCGCCAGATGGCGGAGAGTGTCCGTGCCGGTTTTCATTTCGACCTGGACGATGATGTTGAGGGATTTATTGAGCAATTGGGGGAAGGGATGTTTGGGATCAATGGCCAGGGGCGTGAGGACGGGCAGGACCTGGGTGCGATAAAAATTTTCCAGCCATTTCAAATCGGCCCGGGGCAATTGGGCGGGCTGGAGAAAACGGATGCCGTTTTTGGCCAGGGCGGGCGCCAATTCCCGCCGCCAGCAGATATATTGGTCGCGCACCATCCGGCGGATGCGGGACTGGACGGCGCGCAAGGTCTCCGCCGGGGTCAATCCGTCCATGCCGCGCCCGGTGGCGCCGCTTTCGATTTGCTGCTTGAGGCCGGCGACGCGGACCTCGAAGAATTCGTCGAGGTTGGAGGCGGTGATGCAAAGGAACTTGAGGCGTTCGAGGAGGGGATTGCCAGGGTCGCGCGCCTCGTTGAGCACGCGCTGGTTAAACTCCAGCCAGCTCAACTCGCGATTGATAAAATGGGCCGGTTCAAAATGTTTGACTGCGGCTGGCATAGGATATGGCAAATGCCGCTCATCTCTTCTCGATTAAGAAGAGGAACTCCTTGTTGGGCGCTTCCGCCTCGTTGACCCACTCGTTCGTCCAGCGCATCCCCGCCATGACGTTCTTCCGGTAATCAACTTCCAGCACTTCAACAAGCTGTCCCGCAGAAGAGATAACTTCGTTCAACTCCTCCGCAGTCGCGCGCCCGCCGGAACTGTATGACAAGATGATGTGCCTGGCGCGGGTTGCCCGGAGCAAACGCTCTATCGCATCCACGACGATGAAACGTCCTGAAGCGTTTCTCCGAAAATCTTCAAAGACGGAATTCGCCACGGTGTCCGATGTATCCACCCTGCGGTTTGCTTTGCCGAAAAGGTCCGGCTTGTCATTCAGACAAATGGAGGTCCAGAGGTGGTAATAGGCAGCGTAGCGCACCCGGGAAGGCGGCATCTTTTCGTTATTCGAACCATACGGCGGATCGAAATAGGCAAGATCGGCTTCAACTTTTGGAATCAAATCGAAAATATCGCCTTGATGGACGGCGTGGGCTTCCAATTTCGGAATCAGACTTGGGACGCACAGATGTATTTTTTTATAGGAGCGGGGTGACCAATCGTTAAGGTAGGAAGCAAAATGGCCCAGAGTGCTATCCACTTCATCCATCGCCATAATCAAGCTGGTCAACAATACCGCCCTCTCGACCTCTGAAAGGGTCAAGCGATCAATCTCTTCGCGGATGGCATCGAGCCGCCGGGTGTTATGTTTTTGCCACGGTTTTTTGAGGGTGTCTTGGCCGGCGGAACTTCCGCCGTTTAGTTCGCCTCCGTAATGTTCGGTGAACCATCCATCTTTTCCGGGCAAGGCGTTGAGGCGGTCAATGAACGGCTGGTAATGTTCGCGCGGATGGGGATTGAGGAGGTAGCAGGTTGCAAAAACTTTGGACCATGCCGAAATGTCATTGGCAATTACGCGATGCCCAGCTTGCGCGAAGGCCTGGGAGACTCTGGTTGTGCCGGCAAAGCCGTCCAAAACCGTTCTCGGTTTCACCTTCCGCATGAGTTGAAAGATGTAAGGAAGCAGCTTGAGCTTCGACCCTGCGTATTTGATGCCTTCCGTCTTCGGGGCATCCACAATGAGATCTTCAAACAAATTCAAAGTATGCATTCTTACCTCAATTTCGAGTGTCGTTTCTGCTCCTCGATGTCTTCCTTGAGCTTGGCCAAAGCCGCTTCGTGCCCTTTGCTCGTCGAAAGCAGGGCATGGGAGAACAACTTCACGAGGATGAGGTTGTGCGAATAATCAATCCAACCATTGGTGACACTGTCGAAATACTTCAGGCCGTTCTTCGTGTGCGTCCACAGGCCACGTTGGAGCGCGTTAGCTGTTCCGCTCCCGTAACGCACTTCGCAGATGTAATTCCCGTCTGCATCGTAAAAGCGGAAAGCGGGATGCATTCGCCCGCTTCCCTTCTCCTCGTAGGCAACGCGGGAGACACTAGCCTTTGCCCTCTCGGAATTGAATACAAGAATGTTGCACCGTTGTTTTTTCTCGTCATAGATAAGAGGCAGTACGTTCATGGTGCTGAATTCGGCAAACGCCGGATCAGCCCAGATTCGGGCGATGTCCTCCTTCTTTTGTATCAACATTCCAATCGCTTCGAGCCTGGGGAACATCTGAAATGTTTTGTCGGTGGACAATTGCAGCGGCCCATCCCCATAAGCCTTGAGACTCACTGGAAACTCTGCCTTCGTAATCTCGTTGATAATTTTGATGTCCTCCTCGTGCTCTTTGGCGCGGTAGAGGTCCTTTCCAACATGGACCGACTTGAAGTCATACATGTATTGGTTGATAAACTCGGCAATCGCAATTTCAGCCAAATCACCGTGCGTCTTATTGCCGATGAGTCGCATCGTGAAAATGTTGCTCAACGTCGTTGTGATCAGGTCGGGATTCTTGCTGATGAGCAGCTTTAACCGGGCAGAGAATTCTTGATATGCAGTCATTTGTTTTATCGATTTCAACTCTGGCAGTTTTTGGAAACAATCACAAAGTACAACTTCATAAATGAAAAGGTCAAATTACCCCGGTGGCGACGGAATAGACGGGGGGGAGATTGTCGGCGAACAAACGCCAGGTGTCGCCTTCGTCGGCGGAACTGAAGATTTTTCCGGTGTTGGTGCCGAAATAGATTCCGGCCGGGTCCAGTGAGTCCGTGGCCATGCCTTCGCGGTAAATGCCGGCATAGACGTTTTGCTGCGGCAAGCCGGCGGCCAGGGGCTGCCAGGTGTCGCCGGCGTCGCGGCTGCGAAAGACGCGCAGCCTGCCTTCGGGCGGACAACGGAATTCCGCGCCTTTGAGGGGGAGGACGTAAAGGGTGCCGGGCTGGCGGGGATGAATGGCCAGCGGGAAACCAAAATCCGAGGGGAGTCCGGCCGAGATTTCTTTCCAGCTTTTCCCGGCGTCGGAACTGCGATAGACGCCGCAGTGATTTTGCTGAAAGAGCACCGGGGATTCGCCGCCGCTGAGGAGGAGCTTGTGAACGCACTGGCCGAACTCGGGATATTTATCGGGGAGAAACTCGGCGCGGGTGCCTTTGTTGGCGACATGCCAGGTCGCCCCGTCGTCCTCGGTGCGGAAGACGCCGACGGCGGAAATGCCGACGAACATTTGTTGCGGGCTGTTGTTGTCAATAACAATGGAATGCAGGCAAAGGCCGCCCGCGCCGGGATGCCAGCGCTCCCGGGTGGGGTGCCGGGTCAGACTGGCGACCTCGTTCCAACTTTGGCCGCCGTCGTCGCTGCGAAAGAGGGCGGCGGGGGCGACGCCGGCAAAGAGCACGCGGGGCTGGCTGGCGCGGCCCGGTTCGATGTGCCAGATGCGGTCCAGTTTCACGCCGGACTGTTCGGGGAACTTGAGGGGAGTGTTGCTCCAGGTTTTGCCCAAATCGGAGGAACAAGCGAGTTCGCAGCCGAACCAGGAGTCGTTGGCGGCGGCCCAGATGCGGCCGTCGCGCGGGTCGTAAATGGCGTGGTTGATTTCGCGGCCGGGCTGGAACGGGCCGCTGCGTTTCCAGCGGCGGCGGTCGGCGCTGGCAAAGAGGAAAAGGCCTTTTTTGGTGCCGGCGAGGAGGAGGATTTTTTTTGGCGGGTTCATAGTCATAGGTTATTTGACGGTGCAACCACATCTAAAACAACCGGCGGGAGGATGCGGGCCGCGAGGCGCGGCCCGCGGCACGCGAGGGCGCGTGCGCTCCACGGAAGGGTTAAGTGGCGCGTCGGGTTAAGGGTTGGCTTGCGGATGTTCATTGGTTTAGAAAAGTTTAGCTGGGTGTGTCCGGGGTCATTTGGCGGAGGGGGCGAAAGCGCAATCGCGGTGGATTTTAATGCCGGCCAGATCCAGTTGTTTTTTGGCGCCTTCGAGAAGGTCGCTTTTCATGTCGGACGCGGCCCTGGGATTGGCGACCCAGGCGGTGAGGGTGACGGTGACACCCGCGCCGGATAAATTGGTAATGCGGCAAGTGGGTGTGGCGAGGGCCTTGGAATGCTGCCTGGCGACATCGAGGAGGATTTGGCGGGCCTTGTCCACATCGGCATCGTGCTCCAGGGTAATGACGGCCAGGCAAGGGACGGGCTGGCTGGACATGGAAAGGTTGATGATGGTCTGGCTGGCCATGAGGTTGTTGGGAATGACCAGGCGGCGCTCGTCGCCCGCGCGCAAAACGGTGTAGCCGAGACTGATGTTTTCCACCGTGCCGGTTTCCAAGCCGCCCGGGGTGCTGACTTGGAGATCGTCGCCCAGATGGAAGGGGCGGTAGAGGACCAAGGCGACGCCGGCGATCAAGTTGCCGAGGGTGTTTTGCGCGGCCATGCCGACGACGACGGAAACGAGTCCAACGCTGGCCAGCCCGGCGCCGCGCAAATCTTTCAAGGCGGGAATCAAGTGGGCGTAAACCACAAAAGCAACCACCCAAACTCCCACCCTGACCAATTGCCCGAGGAAGCGGACGGCGGTCTGGTCAGCCGACTCGCCCCGCCTTTGGAGGACTCGATGCAAGGCCAGGCGCAAAAAGCCGGCGATCAACCAGGCCACAAGGCCCACGATGACCGCATAGGTGGCCGCCCCCACCAAAGTCGAGGGACTGAGCAGTTTCTCCAGCGATGGAACCAGGTGGACGTAGGAAAGAAAAGCGACCAGCCAGACCGCCCCGCGGGCCAATTGGCCGAGGAAGTTAAGGCCGGCGTGGTCCCCCTGGCCGTCCCGCTTGGCGTGCTGCACCACCAGTCGAACGGCCTCGCCCAACAGCCAGGCCAGCAGCCCGATAATAAGCCCTAAGAAGCACGCCCCGACCCAGGTGTCGGGATCCACCAACGAAAGACCGGTTGTCCAGAAATCGTTAGTCATCGTGACGAAATATGCGTTTGTCGGAGTTTTCACAATTTGCCGCGGCCCAGGGCGGCCAGGAGTTTTTCGTGGATATTGCCGAAACCGCCGTTGCTGAAAACGCAAATGACGTCGCCGCCGCCGGCTTCCTTTTTGAGATGGGCGACAATGGCGTCGGCGTGGGGCAGGCAGGCGGCGGTTTTGCCGGCGGCCTTGAGGTCTTGCAGGAGCTTGTCCAGATCGAGCCGTTCCTCCGGCTTGAGCAATTCCAGGCGGGCGACCTGGGCGAGGAGCACGGCGTCGGCGTCGGCGAAGCATTCGGCCAGCTCGCGCTGAAAGACATTGCGGCGGGTGGTGTTGCTGCGCGGCTCGAAGACGGCCCAGAGGCGGTCATGGGGATAGCGGTGGCGCAGGGCGCGCAAGGTTTCGCGGATGGCGGTGGGATGATGGCCGAAATCGTCTATGAGGGTGATGCCGCCGGGGACGCCGCGGACTTCCATGCGGCGGCGGACGCCTTTGAAGGAGTCGAACCCGGACTGGATTTGTTTGTTGGACAAGCCGCAATGCTTGGCGGCGGCGATGACGGCGAGGGCGTTGCGGACGTTGAACTCGCCCACCAGATTGAGATGGAATTTGAAGCTGGGGATTTCAAATTCGGCGGCGGTGGGGCCGTAGCGCAGATTGAAGGCGTGAATGCTGTCGTCCTCGCGCAGGCCGAAGCGTTTGACGGGGCAATGGGTGACGTCGAGCAGCGGGGCCAGGTTGGGGTCGTCGCCATTGGCCAGGAGCTGGCCGTTGCGCGGGATGAGGGCAATGAGGCGGCGGAAGGAGGCCTGGATGGCGGCCAGATTGTCGAAGATGTCGGCGTGATCGAACTCGAGGTTGTTGATGAGGACGACTTCGGGCAGGTAATGGACGAATTTGCTGCGTTTGTCAAAAAAGGCGGTGTCATATTCGTCGCCCTCGATGATAAACCAGGGGCTGGTCGTGAAACGGGCGCCCTGGCCGAAGTTGACGGGGATGCCGCCGATGAGGAAGCCGGGATTCAAGCCGTTATGCTCGAAAACCCACGCCAGGAGGGAAGTGGTGGTGGTTTTGCCGTGGGTCCCGCTGACGACAATGGAGCGTTTGCCGCGGATGAAAAATTCCTTGAGCAGTTCGGGGAGGGAACAATAACGCATTTTGTGGTCCAGGACCGCTTCCACCTCGGCGTTGCCGCGGGAGAGGGCGTTGCCGATGACCACCAGGTCGGGCTTGTGGGAAAGATTGGATTCGGCGTAGCCCGGCATGACCTGGATTTGTTTGGCGGCGAGGAAGGCGGACATGGGGGGATAGACATTGTAATCCGAGCCGGTGACGGCGAAGCCGAGGTCGCGCATGGCGGCGGCGACGGAGGCCATGGCGGCGCCGCCGATGCCGGCGAAATGGACCGATTTAATTTCTGAGAACATTCTGGATGAATAATGGCGAAATCAGCGGCACAGGAAAGCCGGAAATGCGGGAGGCAAATGATAAATGATGAATTCTAAATTATAAAGGGAAGGAGTGGAGCGGGTGGTGAATTTTGAATGGTGAATTTGCCGCGGAGAGGACAATGAGGTTGAACATCGAACAGAAGGAAACGCAGGCAACGAAGATTATGGGAAAGGCGTTGAGCGATAATGAAGTTGAACCCGCCCCTTCCCTGGCGATGGCTGTCATTTTAAAGTGTGTGGGCAGACGGGCTAATCGGGGAGAACCAGCGGGATCGCCTCCCGGCCATGCCGGCGATAAACGGTAAAATCGGCACGGTCAATTGTCACGATTCTGCAATCCTTCGTCTGCTCGCTCATGCAGACAAGACAGGCGTCCGCAAAGTCCATCGGACGGTCGGCGTATTTCTTGATTAACTCCCGCAGACGCGGCGACGCGGCCTGCGTGTCAAACCGCGATACCAACAAGCCCCGCTCGACTGCCTCCAGAAGCTTCCCCGGTGAGCGCAGGAAGTGCGCCGCTTCCGTCAGCACGGCGTCGCAGGTGAACAGTGGATAGGGGAGCGAGCGGATGAGCCTTGCCGCCCAGGGAGTAAATGGATCTTTATCCTCCGGGCGGCGGAAAGCTGCCACCAGCGGTCCGGTGTCAAGAATGTGGATCATGACCGTTTGGCACGCATGGCCTTGCGGACATTCTCATTGGTGGCAGGCGGCGCGTCCGCGCCAACGCTGCCCAGCAGATCATCCCAAGGGGAGCCCTGTTTGGCCTGCACGGCCTGGACGCGTTGTCGCACCGCCTTGCGGGCAAACTCGCTGAGGTCTTCGCCGACGTCCTGCGCCACCTTGTGCCAGACGTCCTTTTCGCGGCCTGGAATCCTGACTGTCAGTGTGTCACTCATGTTCTGTGTGTAACACAGATTTGGAAAAATAGCAACCCAAAGTGGGCCGCGAGTCGCGGCCCGCGGCACGCGAGGGCGCGGGCGCTCCCCGGGAGCGTGAAATACCGGCCCTGCGGGCACAGCGCACACGCTCCATCGCGGGGCGCGGCATTTACACCCGAATCAATGGCGATGTGCTTGAGGACTCACGCAAGAGGCGGGCCTTTGTCGGACGAACGATTCCGCCGGCGGGACGCCGACGGCTGCGGTCGGGACGACCGCGCTCCCCGAAAAAGCCGCCAGTGATTCGGGCGTTTACATTTTTATTTCAATTTGCGCTGGAGGATTTCGCCGATGAGGGTGGGGTTGGCCTTGCCCTGGCTGAGTTTCATCACCTGGCCTTTGAGGAAATTGAGGGCGGCGGCCTTGCCGGATTTGAAATCGGCGGCCGGGCCCGGATTGGCGGCGATGGCCTGATCGCAGAAGGCTTCGATGGCGGCGGTGTCGCTGACCTGGGCCAAACCTTTTTTCTGGACAATGGAGGCGGGGGGTTGGCCGCTGGCAAACATGTCGGCGAAAACCTGCTGGGCGATGGAGCTGCTGATTTTTTTGCCGTCCACCAGGGCGATGAGTTCGAGGATGTGTTCGGGTTTGAATTTCAAATCGGCCAGGGTGGTTTGGGTTTCGGCCAGCTTGGCGCGGAGATTGTTGATGACCCAGTTGGCGAGGGCTTTGGGATTTTGCGATTGGCGGGCCAGGGCCTCGAAATAATTACCCAAGGGCACGTCCCAGACAAAAGTCTGGGCGTCGGCGGCGGGGAGTTGGAAATCGCGCATGAGGCGCTGTTTTTTGGCCAGGGGCAGTTCGACGACGCGGCGGGAGACCTGCTCCAGCCAGGCGGGAGTTGGCTCGAACGGCATGAGGTCGGGATCGGGGAAATAGCGGTAATCATGGGCCATTTCCTTGGAGCGCATGGATTCGGTGGCGCCGGTCGCGTCGTCCCAACGGCGGGTTTCCTGGGTGAGCTGGCCGCCGCGGGTCAGGACTTCGATTTGGCGCGGGATTTCATATTCGAGGGCGCGGCGGACGCCGCTGAAGCTGTTCATGTTTTTGATTTCAATTTTTTTGCCCAGTTCGGCGGCGCCGCGAGGGCGGACGCTGACGTTGACATCACAACGGACCATGCCTTTTTCCATGTCGGCGTCGCTGACGCCGCCGTAAATAAGAAGCTCCTTGAGGGCGTTGAGATAGGCGTAAGCCATGTCGGCGCTGGAGAGGTCGGGTTCGGAGACGATTTCGAGGAGGGGCACGCCGGCGCGGTTGAAATCCACGCCGCTGTGGCGGTCGAAGTGGGAATTTTTGCCGACGTCCTCCTCGAGGTGGGCGCGGGTGATGCGGACGCGGGCGAGGCGGCCCTGGAACTCGAAATCGAGCCAGCCGTTGCGGGTGGAGGGCTGGTCGTATTGGGTGATTTGATAATTTTTGGGCATGTCGGGATAGAAATAATTCTTGCGGTCGAACTTGGCGCAGGCGGGGATTTGGCAATGGAGGAGAAGGCCGGTCAGGACGGTCAATTGCAGGGCCTCCTCGTTGGCGACGGGCAGGACGCCGGGCAGCCCCAGGCAAACGGGGCAGACGCGGGAATTGGGGGGCGCGCCGAATTCATTGGCGCAGGCGCACCACATTTTGGATTTTGTTTTGAGCTGGACATGAGTTTCCAGGCCGATGACAGCTTCGTAGTCCATTTGTAATTGGGTTGTTTGATAATCTTTTTGGCCTGCAATTGCAAACATCATTCACCCACGCTTTTGCGAAGGCCTGTGCGTTGTGGGGAATTGTGGGTGTGGGGCATCATCGTCCCTTCGATGCACGGCGCCGCTTTCGACAGGCTCAGAAGCTTTGGTGCGGGAGATTAGTCTGGAATAGCGATTGCCTGCACCCAGAAGAACTGTTGCGGTGTGCTGTTAGCGACTGGCAACGAAACCTTTATGGGTGAACCAGTGCCCACGAAGAACGTCCCTGGGACCCAATTCATCGTTGTCAGGTCAGTGCAAGTCCAAAGGACGTAATACCGGGTGGAGGCGCTTGCAAAGCTGAAGGTTAAGTTGGTGCCGGACAGACTCGGCGAATGAATCTGCACTGGAGGAGCAGGTGGAAGCACCGCAAGCTGAAACGAGGGGAAAGCGTTGACATCCGGAGGCGGAATACCTGGCTCATTTCCCTCAATCGTGGCGTGAGCGGTCAGGGTCATGGTGCTGGATATGCCGACGGGAGCGCCCCGGGCGGAAGCCTGCTCGAAGCTGGCTCCATCGGCCTGCTGCCAGGCCCGGAGTTGGACGTAAACCGTTTGTCCGCCGGCAACAAAGGGAATGGAAACGACACCCGAGGAAATGTAACCAGGCAGGTTCGCCGAAAAGCTCACCGGCCTTGCGAGGGGCACAAAAGCGCGGTCGTTCGCGTTGGTTCCCGCATAGAGCTGCCCCAGGCCGCTAGTCGAGAGCAGGTTGCCGGCTGTGTCCATGACCTGACCGGCCCCGGAATCGGCGGCATTGAACGTGAAAAAGTTCAACTGGCCAGTCTGTGAAGTCAATTCGGGCTGGGTCACGAAGAGGTTGTAATACGCATTGGGGTCGCTAGGGTCGCTCAGGTCCTGCACCCAATCGGCGGCGATGGTTTTGTTCACCCAAAACGGTTGGCAAGCAGCGATGGATGGCTCGCCCGGCAGCCAATTGTTGTTGGAAAACGTGTAAACAGAATAGGTGTTATTCGAGTTGTTGAAGGTGAAAACCTGGTCTCCATTCGTGGTGGGAAACATCAACTGGCTGGTTAATTTCCCCGCAAGCAGGCCAACGGTTGATCCGCACGCCGAAAAGCCGGCCGGCAATTGGTTGGTTCCATCAGCAATCATCCCCGCAATGGTCAAAGTGGAATAATACCGAATATAAGGATTCGTGTCAATATAAGGATTCTTGAAGAACCAGGCAGCACCGGGGAGCAGAACCATCCCCGGGTCGGTCCAACCGTTCAGGTAATTGTTGGCCTTGAACCCGCTCCCATCCATCGTGAAGACTGTCAAGCCGTTTTGCGAGCCGGGGCCGGCTCCGGTCCCGAAGGCATGGAAGATATCCGCAACCTCGTTAAAGTCTTGATTGGTTTGGTTATATATCAGAAGAGGGGCGGTCAGCAAGGAATAGCCCTGCGGGGTGGCGATGTTGACGAAACCAACCAAGGGTTGATTGTAAACTTGCGCCATCAAGGGTGCGCTGCTGAGAGCGACCAGGACGGCTATCGGAAGTATGGTGTTTGTCCTCGTAATTCTTGGGTTTGTTTGCCGCTTGAGGCAACCAGGAAAGGCACGGTCACCCTTGACGGCGGACCTCAGCGCTGAATGACTTCCTTGCAACTCATGCGGAGCACCATACACCAAGTGCGACCGCAGATTCAAGCATTTCTGTATCGCGCAGATATGGTCCCGAATCATTAGCCCGCATATATCACACCTCCAAACGCCGCGTGGGGGCACGCGGCCTACAGGAGCCGTCGGAGGTGTTGGTAGGCCGCGTGCCCTCACGCGGCGTACTGTTGGCCCTTCCATCTGAGTGTGAATTATGCGGGTTAGCGATTTGCGTGCGGACTCACCTAACAGGCGGCCCGATTTCGGACGAAATATTCCGCAGGCGGGACACCGACGGATGCGGTCGGGACCCCGCGTTCCCCGAAACGCTACACGGCCAGCGGGGGTTTTTCGTTGTGCCAAGGGGTGCTTTGTTCGTAGGCGTGGGCGAGCCGCAAAATGGTTTCTTCGCCAAAGGGCTTGCCCAGCAGTTGCAGGCCGATGGGAAGCTTGGGATTGGCGGTGAACCCGCAGGGCAGGCTCAGTCCGCAGATGCCGGCCAGATTGCAGGAGATGGTGAAAATGTCGGAGAGGTACATTTGCAGCGGGTCGCCGGATTTTTCGCCGGCGCGGAAAGCGGCGGTGGGAGAGGTGGGGGTGAGGATGGCATCCACTTTGGCAAAGGCTTGGAGGAAATCGCGGCGGATCAAGGTGCGGACTTTTTGGGCGCGCAAATAGTAGGCGTCGTAGTAGCCGCTGCTCAGGGCGTAGGTGCCGAGGATGATGCGGCGCTTGACTTCCGGGCCGAAGCCGGCCCCGCGGGTGTTGGCGTAGAGTTCGATGGGGCCGGCCCCGTCCACGCGGGCGCCGTAGCGGATGCCATCGAACCGGGCGAGATTGGCGCTGGCCTCGGCGGTGGCGATGATATAATAGGCGGCGACGGCGTAATCGGTGTGGGGCAGGGAAATTTCCACGATTTCGGCGCCGAGTTTTTCGAGTTGCTTGACAGCGGATTGGACGGCGGCGCTGACCTGGGAATCAAGGCCGCCAATCATGTATTCGCCGGCCAGGCCGAGTTTGAGCCCCTTGATGCTGCCGTGGAGAGCGGCGGCGTAGTCCGGCACGGGTTGGGGGACGCTGGTGGAGTCGCGGGGGTCCGGGCCGCTGATGGCGCGGAGCAGGAGGGCGGCGTCGCGGACGTCTTTGGCCAGAGGGCCGATTTGATCGAGGGAGGAGGCGAAGGCGACCAGGCCGTAACGGGAAACGCGGCCGTAAGTGGGCTTGAGGCCGACGCAACCGCACAAGGCGGCGGGCTGGCGGATGGAGCCGCCCGTGTCGGAACCGAGGGCGGCGAAGCATTCATCGGCGGCCACGGCGGCGGCGGAACCGCCGGAGGAACCGCCCGGAATGCGGGTGAGGTCCCAGGGGTTGCAGGTGGGGCCGAAGGCGGAGTTTTCGGTGGAGCTGCCCATGGCGAATTCGTCCATGTTCAAACGTCCAAAAACGACGGCGCCGGCGGCCTGTAATTTTTCCACCACGGTGGCGCTGTAGGGGGAAATAAAATCGCCCAGGATTTTTGAGCCGCAGCGGAGGGGCTGGCCGCGGACGGCAATGACATCCTTGAGGGCAATGGGGACGCCGAGGAGCGGCAGGCCGGAGCGACCCGCGGCGAGGGCGCGGTCGGCGGCGGCGGCCTGGGCGAGGGCGTCGGGGGCATCGCAACTGAGAAAAGCGTGGAGGCGGCCGTCCAGGCGCTGGATTTGATCCAGGCAGGCTTGCATGGCCTGGCGGGCGGAGACTTCGCGGCGGGCGAGTTTGGCGGCCAGCTGCCAGGTGGTGAGTTGGTTGAGCATGAGAAGGGGCGGCGTCACTCCACGATTTTGGGGACGAGGAACAGGCCGCCGGCTTTGGCGGGCGCGTTGCGGAGGGCGTCTTCGTTGCTGAGGGAAGGCTGGGCGAGATCGGGGCGAAAGACATTGACCAGGGGGACGGCGTGGGCGGTCGGCTCGATGCCGCTGACGTCCAGTTGCTTGAGTTTTTCGATGTAGCCGAGGATGCCGGCCAGTTGGGCGCCAAATTGTTCCTCCTCGGCGGGGGAGAGGGAGAGGCGGGCGAGATGGGCCACGTACTGGATGTTGAAGTCTGAGGGCATGGAATGATGAATTTAAGGATTTGAATTCCGCAAGGGGCGCATCAATCCTCGTCGAACTTGCGTTTGATGAGGGCTTCGATCTCGACCAGGGCCTGGTGGGAGTCGTCGCCTTCGCAATGAACGATGATTTTGCTGCCCGGCCCGGCGGCGAGCATCATCAGGCCCATGATGCTTTTGCCGTTGACGCGTTCGCCGTCCTTTTCGACGAGGATGCTGCAGGAGAATTTATTGACGAGGCGGACAAACATGGCGGCGGGCCGGGCATGGATGCCCAGCTTGTTGAGCACCACAAACTCGCGTTGCAGGGCGGGCTTGGCCGCGGATTTTTTGACATTACTCATTTTGCATCCAAGCGCCTAATGTGCGGCCTGGCTGGGTTTTTTGCCATTGAAAATTGAGTGGTTTTCGGCGTTTTTTTGATTTTGGGGCTTCATCGGTATTGAACTGCAATTCCGCCGCGGAGGCTGGAGTGTCGAAAATGCCGGTCTGGGCGGGCCGGGCATTGTCCTTCCCCGAGCGCCGTTTCAATTCGCCATGGCAAATTCACAATTCTCAGCGGCTTTCGGCGGAACCGACGGCTTGGGGCCAGGCGGTGAAGGCGTTTTCGGCCATGCGGCGGGCCAAACCGCGGACGATCTCGCGGTTGATGGCGGGGCCTTCATAGATCATGCCGGTGTAAATTTGCACGAGGGAAGCGCCGGCGGTGATTTTTTCCCAGGCATCGGCGGCGTTGAAGATGCCGCCGACGCCAATAATGGGAAGGGCGCCGCGGGTCTGGCGATGGAGATGGCGGACGATTTCGGTGCTGCGGGCGCGCAAGGGCCGTCCGCTCAATCCGCCGGGCGCGGCATAAACGCGCTGTAATTGCGGGTCGCTGGTTTGGGGACGGGTGATGGTGGTGTTGGTGGCGACGATGCCGGCGATCTGGCGGGGAGCGGCCAATTCGAGGATTTCATCGAGGGCGGAGAAGGAGAGGTCGGGGGCGACTTTGACGAGGATGGGGCGAAGCGGGGTTGGCGAGGGCGTTTTTTGAATTTCCTGGAGGGCGGCGAGGATTTCGTCGAGGGCGGATTTGTCCTGGAGCTGGCGGAGGTTGGGGGTGTTGGGGGAGCTGACGTTGACGACAAAAAAATCGGCGTGGGAACGGAGAAGACGGAAGGAGTTGGCGTAATCGGCGGCGGCGCCGGCCAGAGGGGTGGTTTTGGATTTGCCCAAATTGATGCCGACGGGGTGGGAGGGCCAGAGTCCGGCTTGTTTCCATTGGGCGAGGGTGGCGGCCAGGGCCTCGGCGCCGGGATTGTTGAAGCCCATGCTGTTGACCAGGGCCTGGTCCTTGATGGCGCGAAAGAGGCGCGGGGGGGGGTTGCCCGGCTGAGGATGCCAGGTGACGCCGCCCAGTTCGCTGAATCCAAAACCGAGGGCCGGCCAGATGGGAACGGCCTGGGCCAGCTTGTCCATGCCCGCGGCCAGGCCAACGGGGTTGGGAAATTTCAAACCGAGGATTTCCACGGGCAGTTCCGGCGCGGCATAGAGAGCGGCGGCCAGGCGGGTGAAGAGGCGGTGGCGGGAGGCGCAGGCGAGAGCTTTGAGAGTGCGGTCGTGAATTTTCTCGGAGTTTTGCGCGAAAAGAGCCGGGCGGATGAGGCTGCGGTAGAACCAACTCACGGGAGAACGGGCAGCCCCGGCTGCGGGCGCGACAAGATTAAAGGGTCCAGTCCGGCCAAGGCCTTGCGGCCGCGCCGGACGCCGGACTGGCTGAAGAGGTTGCGATAGGTGGCCAGGGCCAGGAGGGGCCAACTGTTGCGGTACATGTCGTATTTCAAATAGAAAACGCGCGGGAAACCGGTGCCGGTGGCTTCCGATTCGGTCCAAGTGCCGTCGGGGTTTTGGGAGCGGACGAGGAAGGCCATGCCGGCCTGGATGCTGGGGCGGTTGGGGTCCCCGAAGGCGCAGAGGCCCATGACGGCCCAGGCGGTCTGGGAGGCGGTGCTGGGACCCTGGCCTTTGAAGACGGGGTCGTCATAGGTGTCGCAACGTTCGCCCCAGCCGCCGTCCTGGTGCTGCACGCTTTCCAGCCAATCGCGGGCCTTGAGGAGCCAGGGCTGGCGGAGGTCCAGGCCCAGAGCGCGGAGGCCGCGCAGGACCTGCCAGGTGCCGTAAATATAATTGACTCCCCAGCGGCCGTACCAGGAACCGTCGGTTTCCTGGTGTTCGCGGATGAATTCGAGGGCCTTGCGCACCTGGGGGTCCTCCAGGTCGAAGTTCTCGTAGCCGAGCAATTCGAGGATGCGGGCGGTGATGTCGGCGCATTCGGGGTCGAGCATGGCGTTGTGGTCGGCGAAGGGGACTTTTTCGAGGATGCCCTTGGTGCAATCCTTGTCGAAGGAGGCCCAGCCGCCGTCCTTGCATTGGAAGGTGAGCATCCAATTGAGGCCGCGCCGGAAGCAATCGTCGCGGCGGCGCGGGTTGGGGGTGGGAATTTTGCGCAGGGCGAGCAGGACCATGGCGGTGTCGTCCACGTCGGGGTTCCACTTGTTGTTGAATTCAAAGACCCAGCCGCTGGGTTCGACGGGGGCGGGGTTTTTGTACTGCCAGTCTCCGCGGAAACGGACCTCGCGGTCCAAGAGCCATTGGGCGCAGCGGGTGAGGGCCGGGTGATCGCTGGCCAGACCGGATTCGTGGAGGGCAATGGCGACGATGGCGGTGTCCCAAACGGGAGAGGTGCAAGGCTCGATGCGGACGGTGTCGGCGGTGTGGTGCTCGAGTTTTTTTAATTCCTCCTCGCAACGGCGGAGGAGGGGATGATCGTCGGGATAGCCGAGGGCCTTGAGGGCGATGAGGGAATTAAGAATGCCGGGAAAAATCGCGGCCAGGCCATCGCTGCCCTCGAAGCGCTGGATCATCCAGGCCTCGGCTTTTTTCAAGGCGAGCTTGCGGAAGGGATGGATTTTCAGGGCGGCGAAGTGTTCGGCAAATTTGTGGAGCTTGTCCAGGGCCATGAAGAAATTGCGCCAGGTCAGGAATTGCGGGTCGCGGGCCAGCATCAAATCGCGCTCGTGAAGGCCCGAGGGGTAGAGCTCGTCCAGCGAGGCCTGATGGGAGAGGGGGCGGGTGGGTTTGAAATGGTTGATGATGGAAAGGGGCACGAGCATGGAGCGGCTCCACGAACTCATGTCATAGAAATGCACGCCGAACCATTTGCCGATGAGGATGATTTCGCAGGGGATGGTGGGCACGTATTTCCAGGGATACAGCCCCAGCAGGGCGAGGTAGAGCTTGGAAAAGGTGTTCAAGCGCGGCACGCCGCCCAGGCTCAGCGCCGCCTGGCGGGCGCGCAACAGGCGCGGGTCGGTGACGGGGACGCCGGCCAGCTTGAGAGCCAGATAAGCCTTGATGGTGGCGTTGACTTCGGCCGGGCCGCCGTCATAAATGCTCCAGCCGCCGGAGTGCATTTGCAGGGAAAAGATATGGTTGACGGCCTTGCGCTGCCAGGCCTGGTCCACCTTGCCGTTCCAATGGTGAAAGGCGACGAGATCGGCCACCAGGGTGCAATCCACCATCAACTCGCCGATCCAGTAGCCTTCGGGCTTCTGCTGGCCGAGGAGCCAGGTTTGGGACCGTTTGATGGCTTGTTCCAGTTCGGCGAAAGAGAAGGCGGGTGGTTCCGGCGTCCGCATCTGCGCCGCCGTCATTAGCCCGTTAGAGTTACTTGAAACATGGACCGACACTTCCCCAATGTGCGGAGGAAAGGGACGGCTGTAAAGGGCGGAATTGAAGGTTTAGAATTTGATGTCGGCGGCGGCAACTGCTATGGATTCTTCATGCTGGTTGAATTCACCAAGATGAATGGGGCGGGGAATGATTTTGTTCTGATTGACGACCGCGGGCAGGAATTGAAGCTCGATCGCCGCCGGATCGCGCGGATTTGCGACCGGCACGCCGGAGTGGGGGCCGACGGGCTGATTCTGCTTTTGCCGTGCGCTTCCGGGCGGGCGGACTGGGCCTGGGATTTTTACAACAACGACGGCGGCAACGCGGAAATGTGCGGCAACGGGGCGCGTTGTTTTGCCCGCTTTGCACAGCGGCTGACCGGCGCGAAAGGAGGCCTCACTTTTGAAACGCGCGCCGGAATCATCTCGGCCAGTTTCCACGGCGCAGGGGTCACGGTGAGTTTGACTCCGCCCAAGGATTTGCGGCTGAACCAGACCATTGACTTGCGCGGCGGAAAAATGGCGGTTCATTGCGTGGACACCGGCGTGCCGCACGCGGTGATGTATGTGCCGGACGCGGACCAAGCGATGGTGCAGTCCCTTGGCGCGGAAATCCGGGGCCACGCCCATTTCGCGCCGCGCGGCACGAATGTCAATTTTGTGCAGTTGCTCGGGGCCAACGCCATCCGGGTGCGCACCTACGAGCGGGGCGTGGAAGGGGAGACGCTGGCCTGCGGCACCGGGGTGACGGCGGCGGCCTTGATTTCCGCCGAACTGCACGGCTTGACCTCGCCGGTGCGGGTACGGGTGCAGGGGGGGGATGAGCTGGAGGTGAGTTTTGAAAAGAAGGACGGACGGTTCGCCAACGTGCGCCTGGCCGGGCCTGCGCACTTTGTGTTTGAAGGACAAATTGAGGTGTGAGGCGGGGGGTTGTTCCGCCGCGAGGTTCCGGGCCAGGGCAGCGGCGTTCAAACTCCAGGGTGAACCCGCTTAATAACCAAACTTCCTTGTCTTTGGTATTTCACGACTGTCGCTGGCTGCGCCTTCCGTCCCCCGTGAGCCAGAGGCGGCTGACGAAGAATTCAGCACTTAATAGAGCATTTTCAATAAAACTGCAGCCATGTCACCTCGCCGGGATGCGATGAACTGGTTTGCCTCGCGCGGCTACAGCCTTATTCAAAACGCTTTAAATGAGCGCATGGGCATTGAAATCTCGCAATGCCCATGCGCTCATTTTAGCCATGCAGGCGAACTTGTCAAGAAAAATCTTTCCTGGCGATGAAGAATGGAACGCGGAAGCCAGGGGTTTTTAAATGCCCTGGTCCTGGAGTTCGAGTCCTGGAGTTCCGCTGCTGGACTTCCGCTTCTGGAGTTCCGGTCCTGGAGTTCCGGCGCGGAGTTCCCGCTGGCTTCCGTTTTAGTTTGCGGCTAGTCTGGCGGGCGTGGCGAAATTAGTGTTTGACATCGAAACCGCGGCGCTGCCGCTGGCGCAATTTGACGCGGCGCAGCAGGAGTATCTTTTTCGCGACGCGCTGAACCTGGCCGACGCGGAGGCGAGCCGGAAGCGGCAGGAGGAAATTCTGCGGCAGTTTAATCTCTGGCCTTTCACCGCGCAGGTGGTGTGCATCGCCATGCTGAACGCGGACAGCAGCCGGGGCAAGGTGCTGTTTGTGGCGGAGGATGCCGAAGAGGAGGGGGCGGAGGCGGGGGCGGTGGAGTTCCGGGCCTGCGCGGACGAGGGCCAGTTGCTGGGGGAATTCTGGGAGCTGGCCCGGCATTACGATTCGATTGTGACGTTCAACGGGCGGGGATTTGACGTGCCGTTTATTTATTTGCGCTCGGCCATACTGAACGTGGCGGTGACGCAGAAGGGGTGGCTGGGTTACCGGTTTCAAGTGGACCCGCATTGCGACTTGATCGAACAATTGACCTTTTACGGGGTGAGCGGAAGGGAGGGAGCGGCGCGGCGGTTCAACCTGGATTTTTACTGCAAGGCCTTTGGCATCGAGTCGCCCAAGAGCCACGGGGTGACGGGGATGGACATCAACGGGATGCTGGCGGAGAAGCGGTTTCGGGAGATCGCCGAGTATTGCCTGGGCGACGTGCAGGCCACGGTGCTGCTCTACAGGATTTGGAAGGAGCGGCTGGGTGGTGTAAAGTAAAACAACTGGAATGGAAGCAAGCAAAACAGTCAAGACTCACCACGGGGGCGGGCCGATCGGGAAGCTGTCGCGAAAGCCGGCCGAACTGCTGGTCTGCTTCACGGTCAAGGAGGAAGCGAAGTTTTTCATGGATGGGATGGTTTACCAGTGCGATCAGGCCGGCAAAAAACCGCACCGTCCGCTTTATCAAGTATGGATGACGGGCATGGGGCGGCGCAATGCGGTGGAAGGCATTCGCCAGGCCATCGCGCTGGTCCAGCCCAAACGGGTCATCACCGCCGGCTTCGCCGGGGGGCTGAATCCGAAACTCAAGTTTGGGACGATTGTTTATGAGGAGGATTACAACGCGGGGTTTGGAGCGCAACTGGAGCAGGCGGGGGCGGTCCGGGCCACCTTCTACTGTCATCGCCGCGTGGCCATCACCGCCGGGGAGAAAGCCGCCCTGTGGCAATCCACCGGGGCGGACGCGGTGGAGATGGAATCGAGCGTGATCCGGAATATCTGCCGCGAGGAGAAGATTCCGAGCGCGACCGTCCGGGTGATTTCCGATGACGCCAGCCAGGACCTGCCGCTGGACTTCAACGCGTTGATGACGCCGGAGGACCGGATCCATTATCCGAAATTGATCTGGGCGGTGTTGAGCCGGCCGGGGCGCATGGGCAAGCTGATGGAATTCCAGCGGCAAACGGTGGCGGCGTCGCGCCGGCTGGGGGCGGTGCTGGGGCAATTACTGGGCGCGAAGCGGAGTTGAAGCGGCCTGCGGCGGCGGGTCTGTTTTATGTTTGACAGATTCGCTGTAGCTGGTGAGGAACGCGCCCAGAGTGATGAGAATCACCCCCGCCCAGCGCACGGCGGAAACCCTTTCGTCAAGAATAAATTTTGCCGCCAGGGTGGCGACGATGAAGCCAATGGAGGTGAGGGGCCAGACGAGGCTGACGTCGCGCTGGGAGAGCAGGTAAAGGAAACAGGCAAAAAAGGCCGCCTCCAGGGCCACGCCGACGATGATTTTGTGGTTGGTGAAGCCGGCCTGGACCACGCGGACCATGGCGGAGGGGCTGACCTGGCTTGGGAGGTTGAGCTGGTTCAGGCCGCCTTTGATAAAGACCACGCCGATGTTTTCCAGGATTGCCGCGATAATTAAAATGAGGATGATTTTGGCCATAATTAAAGGTCTTGGTAGCGGATCAATTGGATGCCCAATTGCCCCGCCAGGGTTTTCAGGGTTGGATTGATCAGGGCGTCAAATTCATGGCTAAATTGATCGAGGGAGGGATGGGAGTAAAGCTCCGAATCGCCCGGCGGCAGCAGGGGCAGAAGTTTGGCCACGAACTCCGCATCCACCCGGTTGTTCTGCAACAGGCCGAAGACAACGCGGGTGTGGCGGATGCCCTGGCGCGCCAGCACCGGCCGGGCGCGGGCGGATAGGAGGCGGAATACGGCGGCGTGGCTGAGGCGGTAACACCACCGGCCCGCAGCGAGCCGGGCGTTCAAACCGAACCAGTCATCGGTCAGACGCAGAGCGGTGATGCCCCAGCGTTGCGCATTTTCCATCAAGATGCCGAAGACGACCGGATGGAGATGGAGATGGAGATGGCCGTTGACGTGATCGAGAGGCAGGCCGGTGGCGCGGAATTTTCCAAATTGCGCCGCGATTTCCAGGCGCAACTGGACGCGGCATTTGGCCGAGGCGAAGTAGCGCCAGCCCGCGGCCACGGGATGGCGGGAGAATTGGCCCCGGGCATTGACGAGTTGGGGGATTTGTGCGGCGGGCAAGGCGGAGGCGCCGCAAACCAGGGCGAGATGCAAGCCGACGCCCAGGCCGGGATTGGCCCGGGCCAGGGCGACGGCCTCGCCGGCGTGGGCTTCGTTGACCATCAAGCTGGCGCAGGTGAGGATGCCCTCGCGATGGGCGCGCAGGACGGCCTGGTTGATGGACTGGGAGCGGCCAAAATCATCGGCATTGACGACGAGCCGGCGGTGCGGGCGCGGGCTGTTTCGGGTTGTAATATCTGGCGACACCATGGAAGCCGGAATCATAACCGTTTAGCGGGGATGGCGGCTGTCGTTCCAGCGGATGGCTTCGCGCAGCAGTTCGGTTCCGCTGCCGAGGTTGAGTTTATCTTTCATGCGGGCGCAATAAGCCTGCACCGTTTTGAGGCTGATGCCGAGCATTTCGGCGATTTGGCGCGTGCCCAATCCACGGCCCAGCATGTCAAAGACCTCCAGTTCCCGGTCGCTGAGTTGCTCGATGGGGGAACGGCCCGCGCCCTTCTTCTCGTCAATAAAATGGGCGGCGAGCACGCCGGCCAGCGACTCGCTGACGTAGAGTTTGCCCTCCAAAATGCGGCGGATGGCCTCGATGACCTTGCGGGTGGTCTCGCGTTTCATCACGTAACCCCTGGCGCCGGCGCGGAGGGCGCGCCCGGCATAATGAGATTCCTCGTGCATGGAAAGGACGAGGACGGCGACGGCGGGATAGGATTCTTTTAAACTTTTGATCAACTCGATGCCGGAAGAATTTTTCAGGGAGATATCCACAATGGCGATATCGGGCTGGGCAGCGCCAATGGCGGCAAAGGCTTCCGGCGCGCCCTCGCATTCCCCGCAGACGACGAGGTCCGGCTGTTGGTTGATTAAATTAGTCAGCCATTCGCGGACCAGCGGATGATCGTCCACGATCAACACCGTCCTTTTGCGTTTGGCAGTGTCAGAGGTCATAATTTGTCCGGCGGATTATCGGCGGACTGGGGCGGGATGGGAAGCGAACATTTCACGAAGGTCCCCCCTGTGGGGTTGAGGTCAATGGCAAAATCCGCCCCGATCATGGCGGCGCGATGCGCCATGATGCGCGTGCCCAGCCCCGGGCTCTTTTGCCAGCCCTCGGACAATCCGACCCCGTCATCTTCCACGGTCAGCGTCACCTGCCCGTTGCGCTCGGAAAGCTCGATGACGATGCGCCGGGCCTTGCCGTGGCGAATGGCGTTGCTGACGGCTTCCTGGGCGATGCGATGAAGATGCATGGCAGTCGTGGCATTATGGATGAGCACCGGGGCGTCGTGCTCAAAAACGCAGACGGTTTTGGACCACTTGGAGATGTTGGCGGAAAGTTCCTGCAAGGCGGCCATGAGTCCTTCGGCGTCCATGTCCACCTGATAAGTTCCCCGGGCCAGATCGCGAGCCATGGTGATGCCGTCTTCGACCAGGCCGATGATTTTGGCGGCGTCGGCGGCTTCGGGCGATGCTTTGGCCTGGAGCTTTTCGCGCAAGACCTGGCCGGCCAGCGCCGTGCCGGTCAAGTGCTGGCAAAGGCCGTCATGCAAGTCGCGTCCGAGGCGGCGCTGTTCCCGTTCGCTCACCTCCAGGATTTCCTTTTCCAGGCGCTCCCGTTCCGCCATCTCCTGGGTCAGCGCCAGCGTGCTTTGCCGCACCCGGTCCTCCAGGCCTTTGTGGAGGGAGTGCAAGCTGGCCAGGAGCCAGACGACGATGGAATAGAAGGTCAACAATATGGTTGAATTCCAGATTGGGATAAACGGGCTGGAATAATGCACGCCGGCGGCAAAGTCGCCCGTGATCCAGACGACCACGCTCAAGAGCGAAAGGAACAGGCCATACCACCGGCCAATGAACCAGGCGCCCAGCCCGATGCCGAGGAGGTAAAAGACCGAAAAGGAAAGCTCGAAGCCGGTGCGATAATCAGTAATGCCGACCAGCACCAAAAAGCCCAATCCGGCCAGCATCCAAAACGGGCGGGAGCGGTGTTCCAGATTTTGCAGCAGTTTGATCATGCGATTAGGGCCGGCCCTGCTCCGGCAGGACGGCAGGGGGAAAGGATAAATGATAAATGATAAATCATAAATAAAAAACGCCCGGTTTCCAATGTGGTGAATTGAAATTTTCGATGTTGGCCGCAGTTTTATCAATTTGCCGCCACGGTGGGCGAGGGCCATAGTTCCGGCATGAAAGCAACCCATTGAAAGGCCGTTTATGGACTGGATCTCCGCGGGCTTCCTGGTTCTCGGAATTTTAATCGCATGGGCCGGGTGGCTGACGGTTCGGGCCAGGGAAGCGAAACAGCGCAGCGAAAATCTTTCCCGCCGCCTGAGTGAAGTGGAATTGGAACTTTTTCGGCTGAAACGGGAGAGGGAATCAGCCCGTGCGGTTGAGCCGGCGCCGGCGCCACAACCAAAGCCATTCGTCCCGCCGGTCGCGCCGCAACATCCCGTCGTTGCTTCGCCGCCACCCATCGTGCCCCAAGTGCGACCCGCCCTGGCGAGGCTGGCTTCGACTCCGCCGACTCCGCCGACTCCGCCGACTCCGCCCGCGCCGCCCACGCTCCAACCCGCGGCGCGGCGCCCTGCCCTGGCGGCGGTCAACTGGGAACAGTTCATGGGCGTGAAACTGTTTGCGTGGATTGGCGGACTGGCCCTGTTCATCGGCGTGGCCTTTTTCGTCAAATACTCGTTCGACAACAACCTGGTGCCGCCCGCCTTGCGGGTGGCGCTGGGCTTCCTGGCCGGTCTGGGCCTGCTGGGCGGCGGGGTGGTGATGTCGCGCAAAAATTATCCCGCGCTCTCGCAAACCTTGTGCGCGACCGGGGTGGTCATTCTTTACGCGGTGACATTCGCCTGCCGCTCGGTTTATGGTTTTAAATTCTTCGGACCAATGCCGACTTTTCTGCTGATGGCGCTGATCACGGTGACGGGATTCCTGCTGGCGGTGCGGCTCAAGGCCCTGGTGGTGGCCATTCTCGGGATGCTCGGCGGTTTTCTCACGCCCATTTTGGTTTCCACCGGGCAGGACAACCCGCTGGGCTTGTTCGGATACATTGCCATTCTTGACACCGGGCTGATCCTGGTGGCGCGGCACCGCCGCTGGTTCTTTCTCGCCGCGCTCTCGGCGCTGGGCACCGCGATCATGCAAATCCTCTGGGCGGGTGAATTTTTCGAGGCCGAAAAATATGTTGAAGGGAACAAAATTCTGATTGCGCTGGCCGTGCTGCTCGGCTTCAACGCGCTTTATCTCGGGGCGAGTTGGCGGGCGAAGATGGGGAAGCCGGCGAAGAGGGAAGAAGGGGAGAGTGTTGATTTGGCCGGGCTTAACGTGAAAACGTGGCTTTCCGGTTCAACGCTTGGCCTGGCGGCGGTGGCGCTGGCGTTCAGCGGGTGGTTCTTGAGTTTCCAGCCGCTGGCCCAACGCCCGGTGCTGATGTTCGGGTTCGTCATGCTCATTGATCTGGGCGTCGTGGCGCTGGCGCTGGCCGATGAAACCATCGCCGCCGCCCAAGCCATCGCGGGAATCGCCGTTTTCGGGCTGCTCGGATATTGGACGCAGGATTGGCTGACCAATAAATTTCTCAACGCCGCGCTGGCCTTTTATTTTATCTTCGCGGTCATGCACTCGGCCCTGCCGCCGCTCCTCCGGCGGAGGCGCGGCGGAAAAGCATGGGGCTGGGCCACCCACATTTTTCCTCTGCTGTCACTGGTGCTGATGCTGGCGCCGATTTTCAAACTGGCGGAGGTCTCGTTTCTCGTCTGGCCGTTTGTCTTGCTGGTGGATGTGCTGGCCATCGCGCTGGCGGTGCTGACGGCCACTTTATTGCCGGTGCTGGCGGTGTTGTTGCTGACACTGGCCGCCACCGGCGCGCTGATTTTCAAAATCCCGTCCGACCTGACGGGCCTGCCGGCCGCCTTTTTCCTGCTGGGCGCGTTCGTTGTTTTCTTCGTGGGCGCGAGCATCTGGCTCGTGGGTAAATTCAAGCCCGAGGCCTTTAAGAGCGGGATCCGGTTTAACCAGGAGCCCGAAACCCCGGAAGAGGTCGCGGCGATTTTGCCGGCCTGCGCGGTGGTGCTGCCGTTTCTGCTGCTCATCATGGCGACGCTGCGGCTGCGGCTGGCGAACCCCTCGCCGGTGTTCGGCGTGGCCCTGTTGCTGGTGGTGTTGCTGCTGGGCGTGAGCAAATTATTTTCAATGGACTGGATGCCGGCCATCGGGCTGGCGTGCGTGACGGCGCTGGAATGCGCGTGGCATTTCCACGAGTTCAATTCCACCGATCCAACCTGGCCTCCGGCCCTGACGTGGTATCTCGTGTTCTTCGCCATGTTCGCGCTGTTTCCGTTTTTGTTCCTGCGGCAGTTCGCGGGCAAAGCCGCTCCGTGGGCCGCCGCCGCCATGGCCGGGCCGCTGCAATTTTTTCTCATCCGCCGCGTTGTCGCCGCGGTTTATCCGAACCATTGCATGGGCCTGCTGCCCGCCGCGTTCGCGATTCCCGCATGCCTGAGCCTGGCCGCCGTCCTGAAGAGAATCCCCGCCGGGGAAAAAGCCCGCCTGACGCAAGTGGCGTGGTTCGGCGGGGTGGCGTTGTTTTTCATCACGCTGATTTTTCCGATCCAATTCGAGCGGCAGTGGATCACCATCGGTTGGGCGCTGGAAGGCGCGGCGTTGCTGTGGCTGTTTCATCGCGTGCCGCACCCCGGGGTGAGGCTGACGGGCCTTGGCCTGCTGGCCGCCGCCTTCATCCGGCTGGCGCTCAATCCAGCCGTGCTGGGCTATCACGCGCGCGCGGCCACGCCGATTTTGAACTGGTATCTTTACGCCTACGGCATCGTGACGGTTTGCCTGTTCGCCGGGGCCAAACTTCTGGCCCCGCCGCGCCAGGCCGTTTTGAAATTAAATGTTCAGGCTATTCTCTCCGGGCTGGGCACGGTGCTGGCGTTTCTTTTATTGAACATCGAAATCGCCGATTATTTCAGCGCCCCCGGCTCGACCCTGACGTTTGAATTCCGCGGCAATTTCGCGCGGGACATGACCTATTCCATCGCCTGGGGGATGTTCGCGCTGGGGCTGCTGGTGGCGGGGATTGGCAAAAAGGTTGCCGCGGCCCGCTACGCCGCGATGGGATTGCTGTGCGTGACGCTGCTCAAACTGTTCTTCCACGATCTGGCGCAACTGGGCCAGCTTTACCGCATCGGCGCGTTTATCGGGGTGGCGGTCATCGCCATGCTCGCTTCCTTTGCGTATCAGAAATTTTTCTCGGCCGGCAGGACGACGGTCTCAAAATGAGATGACTTTTGCGGGAGGGGGCGACTACCTTGGCAAATGATTGCACGACGCTGGCTGCGCATCATTCCGGTGGCGCTGATCATGTACACGATTTCCTACGTGGACAGGACCAACCTCAACCTGGCGCTGACGCCGAAGATTTCCACGATGATGACGGATCTGGCGATGAACGACCAGATGAAGGGACAGGCCTACGGGATTTTCTTTTTTGGTTATCTGCTGTTGCAGATTCCAGGGGGGTATTGGGCGTCGCGCTGGAGCGCCCGCAAAGTGATCAGCCTTTGCCTGACCGGCTGGGGCGTGTGCGCGGTGGGATGCGGATTGGCGCAGACTTTCCGGCAATTTGAAGTAGCGAGGTTTCTGCTGGGAGTGACGGAGAGCGGGGTGTTTCCGGCCATGCTGGTGCTGCTGGCGAACTGGTTCCCACGATCGGAACGGGCGCGGGCCAACGCCTACTGGAATCTTTGCCAGCCTCTGGCCGTGGTGGCGTCGGCGCTCCTGACGGGCGCGCTGTTGGGGCATTACGGCTGGCGCACCGTGATCGTGCTGGAGGGGCTGCTGCCGTTTGTCTGGCTGCCCATCTGGTGGTGGTGCATCCGGGACCGTCCGCAGGAGGCGAAATGGATTTCAGCGGAGGAACGGGATTATTTGGAAAGGACATTGCGCGAGGAGGCGGCGGCCTTGGAGCCGGCCCCGGGGCTTTCCTTCCGGAAAAGATTTTGCCAGCCCGCGGTGCTGGTCATGATTGCGATCAACTTTTTGCATAATGCGCTGGCCTACGGTTGCATGCCCTTCTTTACCAGCCGCCTGGAAGGGCGGGGATTCAGCGCCATGGAAAACGGGATGTTGTTTGCCTTTCCCTTCACGATCACGGCGGTGCTGATGGTGCTGGTTTCCCGCCACTCGGATAAAGTCAATGAGCGCCGAATGCATGTGGCGCTGACCTATGTGGTGAGCGGGGTGAGCCTGATTGTGAGTGTGAGTTTGCGGAATCATTTCTGGTGGTCGTATGGGTTCCTGTGCCTGTCCATCCCCGGCCCGTCGGTGGCGCTGGCGCCCTTCTGGGCGATCCCGAGCGAGACCCTGCCCCGCAGCACGAGGGGAGCGGTGATGGGACTGGTCAATGCCTGCGGCAATTTGGGCGGGTTCGTCGGGCCGGCCGTGGTGGGGTGGCTGAAGACAAAGTCCGGCAGCCTGGAGCTTCCTTTCGATGGATTGGGGTTGGGGATTTTGATCGCCGCCGGGCTGGCTTTCTGGTTGCCGAAAGCGACTCCGGCGCAGCGGGGATAATTCAATTGCGGATTGCGGATTGCGGATTGCGGATTTCTTGCTGGCATGGGGAGGGATTTGGGCGGAAGATCGGGACGCCTAAAACGACTCGCTATGAAAGCGCTGGTGCTCGAAGCCTATAAACAGTTCTCGTACGGCGAAATGCCGGCGCCGCAACCCGGCCCGGAAGAAGTGCTGGTCGCGGTGAAAGCCTGTGGGATTTGCGGGAGCGACGTGCATGGGATGGACGGCAGCACGGGCCGGCGGCGCCCGCCGATTATCATGGGGCACGAAGCATCCGGGATCATTGCCGGGACCGGGGCGGCGGTGCAGGGATGGGCGGCGGGCGACCGGGTGACCTTCGATTCCACGATTTATTGCGGTCAATGCCATTTTTGCCGGCGCGGGGAGATCAACTTGTGCGATTACCGGCGGGTGCTGGGGGTGTCGTGCGAGGCTTACCGGCAAGCGGGCGCGATGGCGGAATTTGTGGCGGTGCCGCAGCGCATATTGTACCGGCTGCCGGAGGGGCTGCCGTTTGAACATGCGGCCCTGGTGGAACCTTTTGCCATTGCGTTGCACGCGATCGGCCTGGCGCCTGTGACGCTGAACGACGCGGTGGTGGTGGTGGGCGCCGGGATGATTGGCCTGGCGCTGACGCAAGCTTTGCATCTGGCGGGGTGCGGGCGGCTCATGGTGGTGGACGTGGCGGACGGGCGGCTGGCGCTGGCCAAAAAGTTTGGCGCGACCCATGCCATCAACTCCGCCGGGGGAAATGCCGCCGCCGAAATTCTGGAGTTGACAGAGGGGCGCGGCGCGGACATGGCCTTTGAAGCGGTGGGGGTGACTGCGACGGTGGAATTGGCGCTGGGCTGCCTGCGCAAAGGGGGCGCGGCGACGCTGGTGGGCAATGTCTCGCCCCAGATTGAGTTTCCGTTGCAAACGGCGGTGACCCGCGAGCTGACGATCCACGGATCGTGCGCGTCGCGGGGCGAATATCCGGCGGTCCTGGACATGCTGGGGCGCGGGGTGTTGCAACCCGGCCCGCTCCTCAGCGCCACGGCGCCGCTGGCGGAAGGGGCGGCCTGGTTTGAGCGGCTCTACCGCAAGGAAGCGGGCTTGCTCAAGGTGGTGCTCAAACCTTGACCTGTTCAATCGTAAGTCAACACGATTTATCCATGAATGCGAACCCGTTTGATCTCAGCGGCAAAGTGGCCCTGGTGACCGGGGCGAGCCGGGGCTTGGGCCAATGTTTCGGGCGCGCGCTGGCCCGGGCGGGGGCGGATTTGGTGATCACCAGCCGCGACGCTTCGGCGCTGAGGCCTTTTCAAAAGGAGCTGGAAACGTTGGGCCGCCAGGCCTGGCCGCTGGCGCTGGATGTGCGCGACCACGCGAGCATCCAGAAGATGGCGGAAGCGGCCGTGGCGCATTATGGCAAAATAGACATTCTGGTCAACAATGCCGGTTGCAACGTGCGCAAACCGGCCCTGGAAATCACCTGGGAAGATTGGAACCTGGTGCTGGACACCAATCTGCGCGGGACGTTCTTTGTGGCGCAGGCGGTGGCGCGGCACATGATCGGCCGGAAATACGGCCGCATCATCAACATCGGTTCGGTGACGTGCGTGGCGGGCTACGCCGGGCTGGGTCCTTACGGGGCGAGCCGCGGCGGGGTGAAACAACTGACGATGAGCCTGGCCGATGACTGGGGCATTCACGGGATCACGGTGAATTGCCTGGCCCCCGGGTGGTTCAAGACGCGGCAAAATGCGGTGATGTACGAGGACCGGGAGTGGGTGGAATACCTGTGCGACCGCATTCCGCTGAAGCGACCGGGCGCGCCGCAGGACCTTGAGGGCGCGGTGGTTTTTCTGGCGTCGGATGCCAGCGCCTACATCACCGGCCAGACGCTGCTGGTGGACGGAGGCATCTCGACCGGGGCGACGCGCGCGCTGCCCCGGAAAAAGTGAACCGTTAGATCTGTGAGGCGGGGGTGCGCTTGAGAAAGATGTTGGTGATGCCGGAAACGTTGTCCTTGTATTGGGGGTCGCTGCTTAATTTTTTCCAGACGGGCGCGTTCCTGAAGGCATCCCAATGCTTCTTATGTTCGTCCATGTTTTCGCCGGAAAGCATGTAAACGAGGTTGGGCATTTGGGAGCCGACCAGGGTCTGGGAGAAAAAAACCGGCGACAGCCCGACGTCGCGCATAAGGGCAGTCTCACCGCTGTTGAACATCTGGACCTTGTTGATGCCCTTGCTTTCGCTGGGGCTTTGGTAGATGCGCAACTCGAAAATCCAGGGCTTCTTGTCCGCCGCCGAGGGGGGCGCGGCCAGTTTCTTCATGGTGTCAAAGGCGATATTGAGGGAGCTTTCAATGCGTTCATAGGCGGCGTTGGTTTTCGGCATGGCCATGAAGGAGGCGGCGGCGGCCTGATAGGCGGCGTCGGCAGCGAGCCGGGCCGGGATGGCGGCGAAGATTTCGAGCGAATCGCAGGGGATGAGGACATAAACATGGTTGGTGGGGGAGTCTTGCAGCTCGGTAAAGACGCCGACGGGCTGAATGCCCATGCGGTTGAAGGCGGGGACGGCGGCGTTTTGCCAATAGTCGCTGACCAGCTTCTGTTGCAGGTCGGATTTGGTGGTGTAAACGCGCAGCTCGTAATACTGCGGCTGGCCGGAGTCGGCCGCGGACGCGGGGGCGGGAATCCAGGAGATGGCTCCGGCGAGCGCGCCAATGATGAGGGTGGAGAAAGTCAGGGAGTTCATGGTGATCGGTGGGTGATAGATGTTATGATCGGTTGAGCGCGGGCGCCCTGCGGCGCCACTCTGGCATCGGGCAAAGCATACCCTGCGCCTTGGTGACAGCGCAAGCAAAGCCTGCGGCGGATTGTGCCGACGCAACTGAGTTTTCGGCGGGGGTTGATGCGGGCCGCGAGGCGCGGCCCGCTGCACGCGAGGGCGCGGGCGCTCCCCGGAAGCAGAAGATCGCTCACCCAACACGCGGGCCGGTTTCGGACGGAAGATTCCGCCGGCGAGACGCCGACGGATGCGGTCGAGACGACCGCGCTCCCGGGAAAGTCGCTAATTAACTAGGGCGCATGACTGAATTGGGGATTTTTAGCTGACAAGGAAGGCGGGGTGCGGAATGATGGCGGGGATGAATATCCAGCAGGCAAGCCGGGAGTACGAGACGTGGCTGGCGGGTTATATCCGGGTGGTGAAGAGCGACCTGGAGGCCAAGCACAGGTTGATGGCGCAGGATGCGTTTTCCTTTCTCCGCGCCACGTTTTATCGCTGGATGCAGCTTTTTCCGGCGCATTGTCCGAAGCTGGCCGGAGCGCCCACGACGCTGGCGGTGGGGGATTTGCATGTGGAAAATTATGGGACCTGGCGCGATGCGGAGGGACGGCTGGTGTGGGGCATCAATGATTTCGACGAGGCGTTTCCGCTGCCTTACACGGTGGATCTGGTGCGACTGTCCACCAGCGCGTGGCTGGCCTTTGAGCTGGGTCATTTGTCGCTGGAGCCGGCTTGCGCTTCGGCGCCAATTCTGGAGGGTTACACCACCGGCTTGGAAAATGGCGGCGAACCCTTTGTGCTGGCGGAGAAGCATCCCTTGCTGCGGGAGGCGGTGACGGGCCGGGAGCGCGATCCGGTACGGTTCTGGGAAAAATTGGGGGCGCTGCCCACGCTGCGCCAGGTGCCGGCGCAGGTGAGGTTGATGCTCCGAGAGGCCATGCCGGAACGCGGCCTGGCTTTCCGCGTGGCGCACCGGCGGGCGGGACTGGGGAGCCTGGGCCGGGAACGATACACGGCGCTGGCGGATTGGCGCGGGGGCAAGATCGCGCGGGAGACGAAGCCGTTGGTGCCGTCGGCCTGCGCCTGGGCGGGCGGATTGTCCAAGCAGGAGATTTATTATGCGCGGATTGTGGCCAACGCGCTGCGCGTGCCGGATCCGTTTTTGAAGGTGAAAAATGGATGGGTGTTGCGGCGGTTGTCGCCTTATTGCAGCCGGATTGAGTTGTCGGACTTGCCGCGGGGCCATGATGAAGAAAAGTTGTTGCGGGCCATGGGACGGGAACTGGCCAATGTGCATCTGGGCGCGCGCCGCGGGGTGGCGGCGGTGCGGCGGGATTTGGCGCAGCGGAAAGAGAAATGGCTGCACGAAGCCACCGAGGTGATGGCCGAGGCCACGCTAAAAGATTGGAAGGAATGGCGGAAGGGCGGAAAGGCGAGTAGTGAATAGTGAATAGTGAGTTGAACCCGGGCTAGGCGGTTTAATTAAGACTGTAGCCGCACGCGGCAAACCAGTTCATCGCATGCTGACGAGGCGTTCTGGCTCCAGTCTCATTGGAAACGCTTGAATCTTTTTTCTCGACAGATTTAAGTCCCTTGGTAAAATGAGACTCCCCC
>JBEKVM010000042.1:0-45365 GCA_049513975.1 Verrucomicrobiota bacterium
AGCTCCAACGTCAAACGCCCAGCAAACCAAGGGTAAAGTCATACCGTGACACCAAAACAACACATTAAATCGGCCAAAAGCAAGGCGGAGGGGGGTCACGATGTACCAGGGCTGCCCGAATTCCCGCAAAAACAGGGTCAAGATTCCTCCGCCTCTGACCGATAAACGAGCATGTCATGTACTCGCGTTGAATTACACCGGCTCAACCGGCTTTATCATGCTTCCAGCCGGGTGAGCCAGGCGATGGTTCTGCCGCCGTCCGAAGAGAAGACCGCTCCTCAAATCTGCCAGCGCCTGGTCAGCGACGGCGGCTTCGTCCTGGCATGGATTGGCCGCCAGGAGCCGCAGACCGGTGCCATCGTGCCGCTCTGTTGGAGTGGCCTGACCGCCTTTGACGTCGAACAGATCAAGTTGCTGGCCCACGCGGGCGCCGACAACCGCCGTATGGCCCAGGCAGCCTTGACCGGGGCAAAAACGGTGGTCTGCAACGATTTTCCCGCCCACAGCCTGGCCCTCCCATGCGGCCCGTTGGCCAAAAACGCCGGCATCGCCGCCGCGGCGGCTTTTCCCATCCAATGCGGTGACGGGGTCGCGGGGGTCTTGTGCCTCTATTCTTCCGAGTTGCATTTTTTTGGCGGCAGGGAGATTTCCCTGCTCGAGGAGGTGGCGGAGAATATCTCCTCCGGCCTCCGCCATTTGGAACAGGAAGCCAGGCAAAAGGCCCAATTGGACAGCGAACGAAGCGCCAAGGATTTTACCGCCGTCAAGCAGGCGGAAGACAAGCTGGCCGAAATGCACGCCCAACTGGTCGAAGCCTCCCGCGTCGCCGGCATGGCCGAAGTCGCCACCAGCATCCTCCACAACGTCGGCAACGTCCTCAACAGTGTCAACGTTTCCTGTTCCGTTGTCAGTGATAAAATCCGCGATTCCAGGATCGGCAACGTCACCAAGCTCGCCGCCCTCCTCAACGACCACGCCGCCGACCTCCCCGCCTTCCTCTCCAGTCCCAAAGGCCGCCAGTTGCCCGCCTACTTGTCCGAACTCGCCACCCACCTCGCCGCCGAGCGCGACCAGATCCTGCTCGAACTCCAGTCCCTCGCCTCCAACATTGATCACATCAAGGAAATCGTCGCCTCCCAGCAAAGCTACGCCCGCACCGCCGGCCTCGTCGAATCCGTCCTTCTCCCCGATTTGGTGGAGGACGCCCTCGCCATGCACAAGGGCGCCCTGGGCCGCCATTCCGTCAAGGTCTTCCGCGAATACAACGACACCCCTCCCCTCCTGGTGGACAAACACAAAGTCCTCCAAATCCTCATCAACCTCCTCCACAACTCCAAATACGCCGTGGATGAAGGCGCCCCGCCGGAAAAGCGCGTCACCGTCCGCATCGAAAAAAATGGCGGCAACACCGTCCGCGTCTCCGTCATTGACAATGGCGTGGGCATTCCCAAGGAGCATTTGTCCCGCATCTTCGAGCATGGCTTCACCACCCGCAAAGGCGGCCATGGCTTTGGCCTGCACAGCGGCGCCCTCACCGCCAGGGAATTGGGCGGCACCTTGACCGCCTATAGCGACGGCTTGGGCCGCGGCGCCAAATTCGTCCTCGAATTGCCAGTCGAACCAAGGAAAACCACCCTATGATCTGTCCAGTCGAAAAAAATCTGCGCATCCTGGTCATTGATGACAACCGCGCCGTGCATGATGATTTTCGCAAAATCCTTTGCAGCGGCAAGGAATCCAGCTCCGGTCTGGCCGCGGCCGAACAACTCCTTTTCGGCGAAGCGGCGGCCGACGGGCAGGTTCCCGCCTTTGAACTCGATTCCGCCTTTCAAGGCGAAGAAGGCCTCGCCAAGGTCCAGCAAGCCGCCGCCGCCGGCCGCCCTTTCGCCATGGCCTTCGTGGACGTGCGCATGCCCCCCGGATGGGATGGCGTCGAAACCTCCGTCCGCCTCTGGGAAAATTGCCCCGACTTGCAGATCGTCATTTGCACCGCCTACTCCGACTATTCCTGGAACGGCATGCTCGCCCGCCTGGGCAACAATGACCAGTTGGTCATCCTCAAAAAACCCTTCGACACCATGGAAGTCCTCCAACTGGCCAACGCCCTCACCGAAAAATGGCGCCTCCACCAGGCCGTCAGCCTCAAACTCGATCAGTTGGAAAAACTCGTCCAGCAACGCACCTCCGACCTCCGCTCCACCAACGAAAACCTCCAGACCGAAATCATCGTCCGCAAAGACGCCGAAGAGCGCATGCGCGAACAGGCCAGGATGCTGGATCTGGCCCACGACGCCATCCATGTCCGCGACCTCGACGGCTGCATCCGCTACTGGAACAAGAGCGCCGAACGCCTCTATGGCTGGTCTTCCGACGAAGTCCTCGGCTCCCGCATCACCGACTTGGATTGCGCCGACGCCGCCGACCTGGACAAGGAACGCAAAGCCCGCGCCCTGGTCGAGCAGGGCGACTGGAGCGGCGAACTCAACCGTCTCGCCAAATGCCGCCGCCCCATCCTCGTCCACAGCCGCTGGACCCTCGTGCGCGATCCCGCCGGCCTGCCCAAATCCATCCTCGTCATTGACACCGACATCACCGAGAAAAAGAAACTCGAAGCCCAGTTCCTCCACGCCCAGCGCATGGACAGCATCGGCACCCTCGCCGCCGGCATCGCCCACGATCTCAACAACATCCTGGCCCCCGTCATGATGATCGGCCCCTTGCTCCGCGCCGAAATCAAGGACGGCGCCACCCTCGGCCTCCTCGACTCCATGGAAGCCAGCGCCCAGCGCGGAGCTGACATTGTCAAACAAATCCTCACCTTTGCCCGCGGGGTCAAAAGCGCCAAGGCGCCCCTCCAAACCTCCCGCCTCCTCAAGGAGTTCTCCGGCTTCATCCGCGATACTTTTCCCAAAAACATCGCCTTGCATTTTGCCGTCCCCAAGGACCTTTCCATGGTCGAGGGCAACAGCACCGAATTGCACCAGGTCCTCGTCAACCTCTGCCTCAACGCCCGCGAGGCCATGCCCCGGGGCGGCACCCTCACCCTCTCCGCCATGAACCTCACTCTCGATGAGAACACCGCCGCCTCCATCCCCAACGCCAAACCCGGCCGTTACGTGGTCTGGACCGTCGCCGACACCGGCGCCGGCATCGCCCCCAAAAATTTGGACCGCGTCTTCGATCCATTCTTCACCACCAAGGAAGTCGGCAAAGGCCCCGGCCTGGGCTTGTCCACCGTCCTCGGCATTGTCCACGGTTGCGGCGGCTGCATCCAATTGAAAAGCCGCCTGGGCCGCGGCACCGAAGTCAAAATCTACCTCCCCGCCCTCCCCGCCGGCACCGCCCAGCCCGGCCAGCTCCTGCCCGAACCGCCCCGCGGCGCCGGCGAGCTTATCCTTATTATTGACGGTGACGAGGCCCTCGCCGCCGTCCTCCAAAAAATCCTCACCGCCTCCGGCTACCGCGTCCTGGCCAGTTCCGATGAAACCGAGGCCGTGGAACTCTACCGTCGCAACTGGCGCCAAATCGGCGCCGTGCTGGCGGACCTGATGATGCCCGACATGGAGAAAGTCCTCGCCACCCTGCGCCAGGTCAATCCAGCCCTCAAGCTGGTGGCCAGCAGCACCATGTCCCCGGACCAAATCCCGCCCTCCTGGCGCGTCCCCGACGAACTCTTCCTGCGCAAACCCTATCAAACCGGCGCCCTCCTGGACACCTTGCGCAAAGTCTTCGGCCTTGGCGGCCCCTCCTCCTCCGCCCCTCTGCAACATCCTGATCCCCTCTACGACCTTATCTTGCGGTAAATTCGCCTGGCCCCATATTCACCCCGGCCGATATTCCATGCTGCCGGGAGCGCACGCGCCCCCGCGTGCCGCGGGCCGCGCCTCGCGGCCCGCATCCCCTTCCCCGGCCCGGCCGCTGCCGGCGGGAAATGACAATACCGCTCATTCAGAAATCTCATCTTTAAGCAGCGGCTTTTGTGAGGGAAGATTTCCGGGCGAGAGAAATTTCTGAGCCTCTTCAGGGATTTCGATTTTGACTTTCTCAAAGCTATACCTGCTTGTGGCCTTGCTGGATTGTTCAATCAACTGCTCTTTGCCATTCGGGAGAACTATCGTCATCTGCACCGCCGATATCTGGATCGCCTGTAGATGCTGATAGTCGGACTTGCTTATCCAGTGTTTTGAAGAATACTCCAAAACTTTTACGATTGGTCGCTGTGCCGGATTGCCGGAGAAAACTTTGGCTATTCCCTTAACCATCCGTTCCTGGGCAAGAGGAACCGCCGTGTTCCCTTCAGTCTCGATGACAAACGCCTCCTGGCCACCTAATAGTTCCGTTCCCGTCAATTTCCAGGTTGGAGCGTTTTTTTCGGACTCGGGAGTTTCAACCTCACAGACGAAGAGATTCCCCATGTCTTTGGCCATGTTTGCAAAGGGACCTGTGGGGATTTCCCACGGTCCGGCGCCGAGTTTCATGGCGGCCTGCTCCCCCTGCTTCAACATCACAAGACGTTTTCCCTGGATCGCGGCCGTTTGACGAGCCAGAAGATTGGCCCGGTCGATTTCGATTGTCACCACATTCGTTTGCGGCTCTTGGCCGGCTCGCCTGTTGTCAATAATAACCACAGTGGATTGTTCGGTGGTGTCAACACGCCTGATCGCGGGTGCGGACGCCACATAATCGCGGGCTTTGTCCAACAATGCGCGCGCCGATGGTTGTGCCAGTGCCGGCATGGACGCCAGAACGAGGCAGAACGGAAATGTATATCTGAAGACACTTTTCATATAGATAATCCAAGGTGGCAGGAATTCAGTTGCCGTTCAGCCAGGCAGCGTAACTCATGGCAACCTGCACCGTTCGGAAAAAAGCGCTCTTCGCGAAGAAGGCCGTAGCGGCGGTGTCGTTCGCGTGTTGGGCCAACGCGACGCCGCCATTGGCGAAGTCATGAGCGACAGCCACGCCGCCTTGCGCGCCCAACCAGGCAATGGCGCAGCCACCAAAAGCCTGCAAGCCGGCGGCTATTCCGCCGATCGCCCACGGCCCCAGGCTGAACCCTCCAAAAGGCACTAATCCAATGGCGAAGCCGCCCAGGGTCAAAAGACCGACGGCCAAGCCGCCGAAGCTGATGGGCGCAACCGCCAAACCGCCAAACGCAAAGATCACGCCAATGGCCGAATCACCCACAGCAAGCCACGCCTTGACGGGCCCTCCTTCCACTCCACCGCGCAGGCGGATGTGAACCAACGGCAAGCCAAGCACACTGTGCTTGCTGCGATACTCGAACACCGGCACTGGAACGGGCGCTGCACGACTCTCCGCGTTCTCCTGTTGGCCGATTTTCCGCAGACACCGCCGCATCCAAACCGTGAGTGCCGCCACAACGATGAGGTAAGCAACACCAAGCCCAAGCAGCAGCCCGATATACAGGATCGGACGAGTCTTGAGCAGCAATCCGCCACCCAGCGTGAGCGACAGAACAGCCACGACGAAAACCACGATGCATGTGACCAGGATACGATAGTATTTGGTTATAAACTCGCGTCGCTGCGGGGATCTGGCGCCATCTCGGTCCAGCCTGTAGCCGAAGTAGAGGCTGACGAACATGAATACAGGCCCCAGGATCGCGCTGCACACCCCCGCCAAGCCAGCCGACTTTGCCACCACCCCGCCCTTGGCCGCCGTCGCTCCGACGACCGCTGCCTTCGCCGTGCTTGTCATCACCGGCAAGGCCGCCAGCACACCCAATGTGAACGCTTTCCCCGGACTCGTGTTCTCCAACGCCCCTTCTACAAACGCCAGAACCTTCTCTTGCAGTAGCTTACGCCCGCGCGACAGCCGTTGCTTCACCGCGTCCGGCGTCAACTCCAGCGCTTCCGCCACCCGCTCCACCGACTGGTGCTCGCGATAAAACAAGACCAGCGGCTCGCGATACGTTTCGGGTATCCGCTCCAACGAACGCCAAAGAATGCCTTCTTCCTCCTGGCTCATGACATGGTCGGGCGCAAGCGGTTCCTGCGATGCAGGTTCATTGGCCTCTTCCAACTGCTCGGCGCCGTGAACCGGTTCGCGACCGTCCCGTCGGAGCGCCTTGCCAATCAGATTCCGCGCGATGCCGCACAACCAGGCCCGCAATTTCGCCGGCTCGCGAAGTTCCGCCAGGTGCTTCCATGCCGTCACAAAGGTTTCCTGCGCCAGGTCTTCGCTCTGGGTCAGGCTGCCGGTGGCGCTGTAAGCCAGCGAACAGATCAGAGACTGGTGGTGAACCACGATCTGCCCAAACGCATCCCGGTTCCCGCCCAGGCTTTCTGTCACCAGCCCGGCCTCGTTGTATTCTGCCGCGGACATCGTCTGTGTTGTCATCATATCACCGCATAAGTACCCGGAAAGGTGAGGAAGGTGACAACGGCGGACGCCGGCCCTACAAAACCGCCGCCCGTTGTTCCCCCGCCCGCATGCCCAGGTTGCCGTAGCGATGGAAATCTATGCTCACGCTCTGCTCCTCCAGATACCACAGCAACTCCACCCGCCCCTCCATCAGCACCGGCCGGGCCGCCACACAAATCCCGCTTTCCCCGGCCGCTTCCAATACAGCCTGCGACACCCGCCCCGGCGCGGCGCAACGCACCCGGTCGGTCTGGCGTTGACGCACCACCTCCGCCAATTCCTCCTCCGTCTCTTCCACAAACTCAATGGCCCCGGCCCAGGATTCAGTAATTTCCTCCAGCAGTTTCAGCGCGGGCGGCGCGAAATCCTTCGGCCCGCTTACCGTCACCCGGCTGCCGGTCGCATGCGCCGCGCACACGCGCGCAAACAAATCGAATGCAGAATCATCCGCATGCACCCGCACCCGCACCTCACGGAACGGCCGGTAACGCCGGAAGTTGTCCTGGCCGACCAACTGGAAATGATCGTGCTCCTGGCCGAACTCCTCCTGAAAACTCCGCTCATAACTCACCGCCGCCACCGCAATCCGGTCAGCCAGGGCGGCGCCCCCGGCGCCAAGTTCCCCGGCGCGTCTTCGCAGCGCTTCGCATAATCCGGCCAGCGCGGCGTCTTGCGGCGTGCGGACCGGCTTCGCCGCAGCGCCGTCTTCCATCTCCATGAACTGCGCCGCGTAATTCGGACCGCCCGCCTTCAGCCCGGGGCCGAAACACGACTTGCCGCTCCCGCCAAAGGGCTGGCGCAGCACCACCGCGCCCGTGGTGACGCGGTTTATGTAGAGATTGCCCGCCCGCACGTTCTCCTTCCAATACTCCCACTCGCGCTCATCCAGACTTTCCAGGCCCGACGTCAGACCGTAGCCGGTTTGATTCACTAAAGCCACCCCTTCGCTCAGTTTGTCAAAACGCATCACCCCCAGCAGCGGTCCGAAAAATTCCGTCAGATGCGTGTAACTGCCGGCTTGCACCCCGTACTTGACTCCGGGCGTCCACAGCCGGGGATTGCCCCCGATGTTCTGCGGCATCACTGCCCATTCTTCCCCAGGCTCCAACACCTTCAGCGCGTTTTCCAAATCCCCCGCCGGCGGGCGGATGAGCGGCCCCATCTTCGTCTCCAGCTTCCAGGCCGATCCGACCGGGATGCTTTGCACCGCCTCGCACAGCGTGCGGCGAAAAGCCCGGTCGTCGTACACTTCCCCTTCCAGCAGCAACAACGACGTCGCCGAACATTTCTGTCCCGCATGGCTGAACGCCGAATGCAAAATATGTTTGATGGCCTGGTCCCGGTCCGCCAGCGCCGTCACTATCGTCGCGTTCTTGCCCCCCGTTTCCGCAAACAGGTTCAACCGCGCATTCTCCCGCAACAGCCCGCGCGCCGTCTCCGTCCCCCCCGTCAGAATCACCGCATTGACCTTCGGATGATGGACCAGCTTCCGGCCTTCCCCGCCCCCGGGGCACGTCACGAATTGCAGCGCGTTCTTCGAAACGCCCCCCCGCCAGAAGCATTGGCACAACTCCCAGGCGGTCAACGCCGTGTCGGAGGCCGGCTTGAGAATGACCGTGTTGCCCGCCGCCAGCGCCGCCGCCATGCCCCCGCACGGGATCGCGATTGGAAAATTCCACGGCGATACCACCACCACCACTCCGCTGCCGCGGCTTTTCAGCGTGGCCATTTCCTGCCACCACCGCCCCGTGCTCCGATAAAACTCCAGGAAGTCCACAGCCTCCGAGACTTCCGGGTCGGACTCCAGAAAGGTTTTGCCGCCCTCAGCCAGGGCGGCGCCCATGAGATCGCCCCGCGCCGCGCGCAACTCTTGCGCCACCTGCCCAAGAATCGCAAACCGTTTCTCCGCCGCCATCGTCCGCCAGCCGTCCGGGTCCGCCGCCGCGCACTCGACGGCGCGGGCGATGTCCTCTCCGGACGCCTGCCGGCAACGGCCCGCCACCACGCCGGGCCGCGACGGGTCGGCGCAATCCCGCGCCGTGCCTCCTTCAAAAACATCGCTTCCCCCAATCACCAGCGGAATTTGCGGCGCCTTGGCGTCACACCGTCCCTCCCATTTGGCCATCAACCCCTTCGCCCACTCCCCGTTTTGCCGAAGCGCAAAATCCGTGTCAGGCTCATTGACCAGATTCTGCCAGCCGTGGGCGACGGCGGCGGGCGCCGCCGGCGGCTGCCGGCGATCCTGCGTCCGCCGCGGCGCCTCGCCGGTCGTCGCGATGGCGTCAAACGACTCCAGAAAACCTTGCTCCAGCTTTTGCCACTCGGGATTGCCCACGCTGATCTTGAAGGCGTGCCGCAGAAAATTCTCTGGCCCGGTGTTCTCGTCCAGGCGGCGGATGAGGTAGCCGATGGCGTTGATGAAGTTTTCCTTCTTGCACGCCGGCGCGTAAAGCAGCAGGTGCCGGTTCAATTCAAACAGCGCCCGCCGCTGGTTGTTGGCCATGCCCTCCAGCATTTCGAGTTGCACCTGCTCAAACGCGTTCCGTTCGTGGGTCAGGACCAGCCCGTAAGCCAGGTCAAACAAATTGTGCGACGCGATCCCCACATCCATCGCCGCCAGGTTCTCCGGCTTCATCACCTCGTGAACCATCCGCTTGTAGTTCGCATCCGTTTCCCGTTTGCTCCGGTAGGGCGCCTGCGGCCATCCGCGCACCGACGACTCGGCCCGCTCGCTTTCCATGTTCGCACCCTTGACCAGCCGGATGGTGATCCGCCCGCCGCCCGCCCCGGCCCGTTGCCGCGCCCATTGCTGAATTTGCTGCAGCGTCTGGAACGAATCCGGGATGTAGCTTTGCAGCGCAATCCCCGCCCGCACCTGCTCCAGCCCCCTCCGCTCCAGCGTTCGCATGAACGCTTCCGCCGTCAGCTCCTTGTCCCGGTATTCCTCCATGTCCAGATAGACGAACTTGGGCGCGACCTGGCCGTCCGGCCTCCTGAACTCCATCCGCGCCGCCGTCCGCACCAATCGGTCAATCCGATCGCACAACACCGCCACCGTGTGCTCCCGGGCCAGCGGCGAAATCTGCGAATACAGCGTCGAAATCTTGATGGACACGACCTCGATTTCCGGCCACTGCAAACCTTGCAAGTATTGTTGCAATCGCCGTTCCGCTTCCGCCTCGCTCAGAATGGCTTCCCCAAGAAAATTCACGTTCATCCGAACCCCTTCCCGGTTCCGTTCCCGCAAGTGCTGCGTCAGCATTTCCCGCTCGCCCGGCAGTATCACGTTGGCCGTCTCTTTCTGCATCTGCCCTTTCACCAGCGGCAGCGCCACCCCGGGCGCGTAACCCCCGAACGACTGGAATCCCTTCATCAGCGTGCGGTCCATCGCGCTGAAAAATCGCGGCACCCCCTGCACGTCCAGAATGTGAACCAGATGCTCCACCGCCCGGGCCGGCACCTGCGTGCGAAACGCCTGGTCCGTCATCTGCGCCAGCGTCGCCTTGTCCGAGGGCGTTTGCAGCATCCGGTCCAGCTCCGCCTGTTGCCGCCGCTCCCCCGCGCTCTGCAATTGCCCGGCCCGTTCCTGCAACCGCCGCGCCAGGTAGATCGCCTTCTGCGCGCTGGTGGAATAGGAGGATTTCGGGTCGGGGCTAAAGTTCTGCAACAAAGAATCCAACAGGTCTTTCATAATTTGCGGATTGGGGTGATGGGTCCCGGGCACCCGGCGCGGCCTGCTGGCGCCGCTCCCTAAAAGCTCTCGTGTTCGGTTCGGGCTATGATTTCTTCCTGCAATTCGGTCGAGATGTCGCAAAAATAGTCGCTGTAGCCCGCCACCCGAATAATTAAATCGCGATGCTCCTCCGGGTTTTGTTGGGCCTTCCGCAGATCCTCCGCCCGCACCACGTTGAATTGCACATGGTGGCCGTCCATCTTGAAATAGCTCCGCACCAACTGCGCCCATTGCTCCAGCCCTTCCTCCGCCGCCACCAGCGCCGGCGTCAATTTCATGTTCAGCAGCGTGCCCCCCGCCTTGAGGTGGTCCATCTTCCCCGCGCTCTTGAACACCGCGGTCGGCCCGCGCCGGTCCGCCCCCTGCGCCGGCGAAATCCCTTCCGACAGCGGCCGCCGCGCCCGCCGGCCATCCGGCGTCGCCCCAATCAAGCTCCCAAAATACACATGGCACGTCGTCGGCAGCATCTCGATCCGGTAATGGCCCCCTTTGGTATTCGGCCGCCCGTCCAGCTCTTCAAAGCAGGTGTTGAATATCTCCACCGTGATGTCATCGGCCGCGTCATCGTCGTTGCCGTATTTGTGGGTCCGGTTGACCAGCCGCTGCCGCAGAACTTCGTGCCCCGCGAAATCCGCGTCCAGAATCCCCGTCAATTCTCTCAGCCCAAGCCGGCTCCCCGCCGGCGCGCGCTTTCCTTTTCGCCCCGCCGCCCCATCCCCGTTGCCGCTGTCAAAACAAAACTGCCGCAGCGCGCTCAAGCTGTCCGTCAGGCTCCCCAGGCCCACGAACTGCACGTAGGTGTTGTTGTAACGCGCCCCGCCCGCGTTGTAGTCCAGCCCGCGCTTGACGCAATCGTCCGTCAGCACGCTCAGGAAGGGCGCCGGCATCAGTTGCGCGAACATCCGCTCGATCATCTGGTTGCCCCGCAGTTTGATTTCCAGGAAATGCCGCAATTGCTGGCGCCAGCCTCCAAAAAGCGCCGGGAATGTTTGGAACGTGTCCGCCTCTCCCGTGCGCAGCCCGATCTGCCGCCCCGTCATCGGATCAACCCCGTTGTGCAGCGTGATCTCCAGCACCTTCACCAGGTTGAAGTAGCCCGTCAGGATGTACGCCTCCTTCCCAAACGCCCCGACCTCCACACACCCGCTGCATCCCCCCGCCCTCGCGTCCTCCAGCTTCTTGCCCTGCCGCAACTGCTCCAGCACCACCGCGTCCGCGTTAAAAATGGACGGAAAACCATACCCGTGCCGCAGCACCCGCAAGGCATGCTTGAGAAAGGCGTCCGGGCTTTTCCGGGATAGCTGGATGTTGCTGCTCGGTTGCAGCAGATGCATCTCCTCCACGATGTCCAGCAACAGATGCGACACCTCATTCGACCCTTCCGCTCCATCCGCCAGCAGCCCGCCCAAATTCAGGTTGGCAAAATCGGTGTAGGTCCCGCTTTCCGCCAGCGTCACTCCCACTTTGGGCGGAGCCGGATGGTTGTTGAACTTGATGAAGAAACACTCCAGCAACTCCCGCCCGCTTTCTTCGCTCAGCGTCCCCTCCGCCAGTCCTTTCTTGTAGAACGGCAGCAGGTGCTGGTCCAGATGCCCGGGGCTGAACGAATCCCATCCGTTCAACTCCGTGATCACCGCCAGATGGCAGAACCAGTAGTATTGCAGCGCCTCCTGGAAATTCCGCGGCGCCTGCGCCGGCACCCGCCCGCAAACCTCCGCGATCTTCTCCAACTCCGCCCGCCGCGCCGCCTTCCTTTCCGACCCCGCCATTTTCCGCGCCAGCTCCGCGTGCCGCTCCGCCAGCCGGATGACCGCGTCGCACGAGATGTCGAACGATCTCAGCGCCTCCCGCTTGTTGTAGGCCTCCGCGTCATGCAGAAAATCCAGCGCCGCCATCGCCTCCGCGATGTCCCGCTTAAAATCCACCATGCCCTTCCCGTAAATCTTTCCGTCCAGCACCGTGTGCCCCGGCGCCCGCTGCTCCATGAACTCCGTGAACAGCCCCGCCCCGTAAGCCTCGTGCCATTCCGCCGGCAATTGCGCGAACATCTTGTCCCGCATAGACCGGCCCCGCCAATACGGGATGATCTTCTCTTCATAGACCCGCAGCGTTTCCGCCCCCACGTCGTAATGCGTCTTCGCGCGGCAGTTCAATACCTTCAGGTCCTCCACGCTGTGGCAGGTCAACTCCGGAAACGTCGGCGTCTGTTTCGGCCCCGGCCCGCGCTCCCCCACGATCAGTTCCCCTTCCCCGATGTAAACGGTCTTGTGCTCGCAAAGATGCAAAAACGATTTCGCCCGCGTCACCGCCACCGACTCCCGCCCCTCGTTGGCCTGATAATACTCCGTCAGCAGCACCGCCCGCTCATGCGAGATCGCGGGGCGCGCGGACAGGCTCTCCTGCCGCAGTTTCTCAGTGCGTGGCGTCATGGTCTTTCACATTGGCTGGCGCGGTCACCCGCCTATCTTCACCTCTAAGCCGCGCTCGCGGAATATTCCCGCGGCGCGTTCCATCCGCTCCGGCGTCGGCGGTTCCACGCTTTCCAACGCATAAGCATGCCTCATTCGCCGCGATTTGAAAAGCCCAAATTTGTGATATGGCAAAAGATTCACCCGCCTCACCCCCGTCAATCCCGCCGCCAATCCCGCCGCCGCCTCCCAATCCTCTTCCCGGTCATTGATCCCGGGTATCACCGGCACCCGCAGCCAGATGTTCCCGTGCGCCTGGGCCAGCGCCCGCAGGTTCGCCAAAATCGGCCCGTTCGATACTCCCGTGTATTGCCGGTGCCGGGCCTCATCCATCAGCTTCAAATCATACAAAACCAAATCCGACATCCCGGCCGCCTCCAGCAAATCATCCGTGCAGGCAAATCCGCACGTGTCCAACGCCGTCCTCAGTCCCTCCCCGCGGCAGGCCGCCAGCAGCCCCTTGAGAAAGCCCGGCTGCGTCAGCGGTTCCCCACCCGAAAACGTCACTCCCCCGCCCGACTCCTCGTAAAAAACCCGGTCTTGCAATACCGCTTCCATGATCTCCCCAACCGTCCTTTGTTCCCCGATCATCTGACGCGCCCCAGTCGGGCAGGCCTCGGCGCACTGCCCGCAAACCAGGCATTCCGCCGCGTCCGTCGGCATGGGACCATTGCCGGCCACCACCTCCCCGAACGGACACGCCCGCCGGCACTCTCCGCACGCCGTGCAGCGGTTTTCTGCCAACACGATCTCCGGCCGGCCCGACTGGCTTTCAGGATTATGACACCACGCGCAACACAGAGGACATCCCTTCAAGAAAACCGTCGTCCGAATCCCCGGTCCGTCGTGCAGGCAATACTTCTGCACATTAAAAACCAATCCCGACTCATTCATGCGCATCTTATTTGCCGGCACAACCCCATCATAACCCCCGCCCCAAAATGAGCAACCCTTCCCTCCGTCAGCCCGGTCAGTCGGGCCGCATCTCGACACCACCACCATCCCTTTCCCTTAATCTTAATCCTAATCTTAATCTTAATCTTAATCTCGTTCCTCCCCCCCCAAGTCGGTAGGGCGAGACTCCGTCGAGCCGTCGCATTTCCCTTGCCCTACGAAGACAGGCAAAAGGGTGTAGCCTCGAGCCTGCGGCTCGACACTGCGCCTAGACAGAATTCCCTCGCCCCACGAAGTGGGGAGAGGGTTAGGGTGAGGGGTTTCCTCCATGAACCGCCGCGCGTTTCTTCTCCCTCACCTCCGCAAACTTTACCGTGCCTTCGAGGGGTGTTTTGGCTGTTGTGGAAGCCCTCCGCGTCTTCGCTTCCGCTTCGGGCAACGTCGCATGTCAACAGCCAAAACGAGGTCCCTTGAGCACCCACCCTGGCTCCTCATGGGTTCTCCGAAATGAAAGCCTGTCGCGTCTTCATGTCCTAATGGGGCAATCTTTTCAGCCAGCGATTTTAAGTGTGATACAAAGACATTCATTTGCCCCATCGCTCCAATCACCCGAATACAGACGCCCCCCAATCTTCCAGCCTTCCTCGCCCTCTTTCTGCTCTTGGGCCTGCCGGCGGGCCGATGGTCGGAAAGAGTGTTTGCCAGGCATGACTCTTTTTGCGTGAATTCGCCGACGGGTTCTCTTTCGGCGGCCTCATAAGCCCGCCCGGGTGGACGCAATACTGGAACCTTCCCCCGCCTCTTTTGTCCAGTGACCATGGTCTGTCGGCCCTGCCACCTCCTTGGCGCTCTCGATGAGTATGCATATAGCCCAAAATTGCTATTTTCAGAACCATATATGGTTGGCCTTGGAACCGCTATAAGGTCTTCACCCCAGGCCCGACGGTATGCATCCTGCTCCCCCGCTTCCCGCAGCCCATCGCCGTGTGACGGTGGAAAGGGGTCCGAAGGGGTGAGACGAAATCCGTCAATTTGGGCGACAACGCCGGTGTCCTGGCCGAAGCGGAACTGGCGTTCCCTGCCCCACGACGCCTCCCTTTCGGGGCGCACGGCGACGTAGGAACGTAGGGGTCAAACCATAACTTTCCACTTTTCAGACGCGCAGGCCCGCCCGAAAACGACTCCTCTGGCCCAGTTCGCCGCTCAGGCCCTTGAGGCTTGCCGCCCCAACTCACCCGCCACCCTCCGCAGTCCGCAATCCGCTCCCCTCCTTCCATTTTAATTTATCCTTTATAATTTCCAAGACCTAAGTCCCTAATGATTAAGACCTTGCAACCATCCGCATTTTTCCCCGTTTTCCCGTTGACAATCCGCCCTTAATTGATAAACTTCCCGTGTGAGTGCAAGGAACGTAGAGTCGAGGAGTCAGACTCAGCAGGCGGAGTTTGGGCCGGAGTCCAGGGGCGTGCGGGTCAGTCCACTGCGTCCACTCCGTCCACCGCCTCCACCCCGCCGGCCCCCCTTCCCGTCCTCCGTCTTGTCCGCCGAAGGCTTTGCGAAGGCGGAAGGCCCGGCGAAGGCCGAACCCTGGCAAAGGAGGCGACACGACAGATTTTCACCTGGTTTCACTTGGTTTCACCTGTTTTCACCTAATTTCACCTATTTTCACTTCCCGGCCCCAGGGGGGCCTGCCATGCGCCCAACAAAATCTCTCCTCAAAACGGTCAAATTCGCCCTGTCCTCCATAGCTTTAGCGTCGGAGGAGCCACTTCGCGGAAATTCACAGATTCCTCCCATTCTGCATTCTGCATTTCTTTCACCACTCCACCTCTCCCTTGTCGCGCCACAGCGAAGCCACGGCGCAACCACTCCGCCGCCACAGGAACATCTGCGTCCATCTGCGTCCATCTGCGGTCAATTCCGGACTCCGTTGCGGCTGTCCGCCCTGCGCCGTTTTCGGCAAAGAGCATTCAACTTTAACGCTAAAGCCACCCAACCCAATTAAGGTCAATTAAGGTCAATTAAGCTCAATTAAGGTCAATTAAGGTGGATTAAGCTGGATTAAGCCAAAAAGAATAAATAAATTTTATGGCTCGAAATGGCAAAAAATGGTCAACTCGCCCCAATTCGCAGATTGCCCTCTTTGCTCAGGCCGATACACTCCGCGCTGTTCGCCCCATTATGAGCAAATTCGTTTCTTTGTCCGTTACCGCCGCCACCGGCGCGCTCTTGACCTTGTTTGCCGGATGCCAGCTCCAGCCCGTCCGAGGTCCGGCTGCGGTTGGTCCCGCCGATTTAACCCTCTGGTATGACCATCCGGCCAGCAACAACAAACCCATGGACGAAGCCCTGCCCATCGGCAATGGCCGGATGGGCGGCCTGATCTTCGGCGCCCCGCCCCGGGAGCGCATCTCCATCAACGAGGACAGCCTTTGGACGGGAGGCGAAAATCCGTCGGGCAACGATAACACCATGGGGGCCTATCAGGTCTTCGGCAATCTCTATGTCAACCTGCCGGACCACACCAACGCCGGGGCCTGCCGCCGCGACCTGGACCTCGCCACCGCCCGGGCGCATGTCGCCTATCAGGTCGGCGGCGTTCAATACCGGCGCGAGTTCTTTTGCAGCCATCCCGCCGGCGTGCTCGTGGCCCGGTTCAGCGCCGATCAACCGCACCGCTACACAGGCGCCGTCGAACTGGCCGATTCCCACCGCGGGGTGGCTGTCGTGGACGGCGACCGGCTGGTCGTTTCCGGCCAGCTCAACAACGGCCTCAAATATGAATGGCAGGCGCGGGTGCTGCATGAGGGCGGTTCCCTCCAGGCTCGCGGCGCAACTCTGGAGTTCCAAGACTGCGACAGTCTCACCCTCCTCGTGGCCGCAGGCACCGACTATGCCATGGACTATGCCAGAAACTACCGCGGCGAGGACCCGCATGGGCGGCTGACCGCGGCCTTGGCGGCGGCCTCGCGCCAAAGCTATGCCGCGCTCCAGGCCGCGCAGGAGAAGGATTTTCAAAGCCTCTTCAACCGCGTCGCGGCGGACTTCGGAAAATCCACTCCCGCGCAACTGGCCGAGCCAACTGACCGGCGCAAACTCGCCGCCGCGCAGACGGTTGACCCCGGACTGGAGCAGCTTCTGTTCCAATACGGGCGCTATCTTCTCATCTCCTGCTCGCGCCCCGGCGGCCTGCCGGCCAATTTGCAGGGACTTTGGAACGACAACAACAGCCCGCCCTGGCACTCCGATTATCATGCCAACATCAATGTCGAGATGAATTATTGGCCGGCGGAAACCGCCAACCTCGGCGAGTGTCACTTGCCGTTCTTCGACCTGATGCAAAGCCAGTTGGAATCGTGGCGCAAAACCAGCGCGCTCTCCCCCGACTTGAAGACTCCCGCCGGCGCCCTGACCGCGCGCGGCTTCGCCCTGCGCACCTCCCACAACATCATGGGCGGCATGGGCTGGAAATGGGACAAAACCGCCAACGCCTGGTACTGCCTCCATCTCTGGGAGCATTACGCTTTCAGCCAGGACCAAAACTTCCTGCGCCACACCGCTTATCCTATCATGAAGGAAGTCTGCCAGTTCTGGGAGGATCACTTAAAAGAGCTGCCCGACGGACGGCTGGTTGTCCCCAACGGCTGGTCCCCCGAACACGGCCCCGAGGAGGACGGCGTCAGTTACAACCAGGAAATTGTCCGGGACCTGTTCGACAATTATGTCCGGGCCTGCGCTGTACTTAGTATTGACAACGATTACCGCGCCAGGATCGGAATGATGCGCCAAAAGCTGGCCGCCCCCGGCATCGGCAGTTGGGGACAGTTGCTCGAATGGATGACCGAGAAGAAGGACCCACGCTATCCCGAGCTGGACACCACCAACGACCACCACCGCCACACCTCCCATCTTTTTGCCGTCTTTCCCGGAGACCAGATCACCCTCGCCCAAACCCCCGCCCTGGCGGCCGCGGCCAGGGTTTCCCTCGACGCGCGCGGCGCCGATCCCGGCAGCGACGTGCGCGAGTGGTCTTTTGCCTGGCGCACCGCCCTCTACGCGCGCCTGCGCGATGCGGAGAGCGCGCACCGCATGCTCCAGCAATTATTTTCCGCCCGCAACACTTCTCCCAATCTTTTTGGCCTGCACCCGCCCGTCCAGTTGGACGGCAATTTCGGCGTCACAGCGGGCATCGCGGAGATGCTGCTGCAAAGTCAGGATTGGGATATCATTCTGCTGCCGGCTCTGCCCGCCGCCTGGCCCGATGGTTCGGTCACAGGCTTGCGCGCCCGCGGCGGATTCGAGGTGGACTTGGCCTGGCAACACGGCCAATTGACCGCCGCCACCATTCGCAGCCTGGCCGGCCGGCCCGCCAAATTCTGGTTCGGCGACAAGTCGGTGGTTCTCAATCTCAGCAAGGGCCAAACGGCCCGGCTGGATGGCGCCTTGCGCCGTCAAGATCCAGTTGGGGTCCTGTGAATTTCCACTTCCGCCCCAGCCTCCATTTTCAATCCCCCATCCCCTCCCCGCCATTGCCGCGTGAAGTCATGCAAATAAAACAGCCCCGACAGGACGGTGAAGAGGCCCGCGCCCGCAGTGAGAAATGGCAGCGGCGCGACGGGAAGTTTGAGCAGCGTCCAGAGGACCGCCGCCATTTGCAGCACGGTGGCCAGCTTGCCGGGGAGGCGCGGCCGGGCCGTGAATTTGCCCCAGGCGCAATGGATCGCCACCATGCCGCCCAGCAGGATCAGTTCCCGCGTCACCACAATCGCCGCCAGCCACCAGGGAATTTGCGCCAGCCTTTGGTGGCTGTCCAAGCTCAGGATGACCAGGGCCGAAACCAGCAGCAATTTATCCGCCAGCGGATCGAGAATGGCGCCCAGTTCGCTTCTCTGGTTGTAGCGCCGGGCGATGTACCCATCCAGCGCGTCGCCCAGGGCCGCCAGGGCGAAGCAGCCGATCGCCGCCAGCCGATGGCCTTCGTTTCCACTGTTGACATAGCTGATAATCTGGGCAACAAAAAGCGGCACGAATATAATTCGCGCGAGAGTGACTTTGTTGGCCGTCGTCAGGGTCATAATGCCATTGTCGCAAGCAAATTAAGTTTACACCCTCATGCCCAAAATATAAAGATGAAAACCTTCCTGGTGATGGCAATCCGGATCATTAGCGCTTTCTTCGGGGAGCGCGGTCGTCTCGACCGCATCCGTCGGCGTCTCGCCGGCGGAATCTTTCGTCCGAAACTGGTGTGCCTCTTTGGTGAGTCCCCAGGCGCATCACTAATGATTCGGGTGGCAGCCATTTCGGCCCTGGCCTTGGCGGGGTGTGTCACTCGGCCCCGTTCCGCCGGCACGGTGACTTTTGATGACGTCAAACCTGGCGGTCTGCCGCCTGGTTGGCGGGCGGGCGTCACGGGCGGCGGCCAGGCCCAATGGACGGTGGTGGCCGACCCCACCGCGCCAAGTTCTCCGAATGTCCTCCTGCAATCCGGCCAGGCCAGGTTTTGCTGGTGTGTGCAGACCAATCTCTTGCTCCGGGACGGTTTCGTGGCCGTGAAGTTCAAGCCGGTTTCCGGCAGGGAAGACCAGGCCGGCGGCCTGATCTGGCGCTGGCAGGACGGCGACAATTACTACGTCGCGCGCGCCAACGCTCTGGAGAACAATGTCACCATTTATCACACCATCCATGGCGTCCGCACGGAGAAGGGCCGCGCCACCTTCGATGTCGCCTCCGGTCAGTGGCACGATTTGCGCGTGGATTTTCACGGGCCGCACTTCATCGTGACGTTTGACGGCAGGAAGGCGCTGACTTGGAACGACGAGACTTTCAAAAATGCCGGGGCCGCTGGCGTCTGGACCAAGGCAGACAGCGTGACGCTGTTTGACAATTTCCAGTGGGGGACTGGCGGAGATTCGCTTTAGGAGACGAGGGCCGCCTCGCTGTGCCGCCGTTGGGAGAAGCGGCGGTAATGGGTGTAACCCACCGAGCGCGCCAGGGCCACCGCCTGCCCGAAGGCGTGGCCCACTTCGCCCGGCGCGTGCGCGTCGGAGCCAAAAGTGATCGGCACTTTCTTTTGCGCGGCCAGTTCCAGCAAGGCGCGGCTGGGATAGATTTCCCGGCAGTCCTTGCGCAGGCCGGCGGTGTTCAGTTCAATGGCGATATTGTTCTTCTTGACAGAATCAAGGAACCGGCGGTAGAGCGGGGCGCAATCCTGCCGCGGCCGGATGTTGAATTTTTTCGGCAGATCGGCGTGGCCGATGATCTCAAACAGGCCCGATGCCGCCGCCTGGGTCAGCCGCTCAAAATAAACGGACCAAACGTCGAACGCCTCCGCCTCCTTCCAGCGGGAAAGATGCTCCGGGTTGTCCACCGCCCAGGTGTCCGAGACGTAATGGACCGAGCCGATGAAGTAGTCCCAGGGATGACGCGCCGCCAGCTCGCGAATCCAATCTTCGTGCCCCGGCAGCCAGTCCACCTCCAGCGCCAGCTTGATCTGGAGGCCGGGATGGTCCTTTTGCGCCTGCCGCACTTTTTCCACATACTCGTCCAATTGATCGAGCCGCATCCGCCAGTTGTCAAAATCATCCCGCCGCATGGGCGAGTGATCGCTGAAGCCGATCTCGCTCAAACCGGCGGCCAGCGCCTGCGCCGCGTATTCCCCCGGCTCGCCCGTGGCGTGCCGGCACAGCGGCGTATGCATGTGATAATCGGGAGGCATGAGGAATAGTGGAGAGTGGTGAGTGGTGAGTGAAAAGTGATTCTGCGAATCGCGCGGGCGTCACCGGCCCAGGGAGAGATTGCGCACGACCGCGGCGGTGGAACGGGCTTTGTTCAAGGTGTAGAAGTGCAGGCCCGGCACGCCCTGGCGCAGCAGTTCGGCGCATTGTTTGGTGGCGTATTCGATGCCGAATTCCGCGCAGCCTTCGTCGTCATCCATGTATTTTTCCAGGCTGGCCAGCAACGGGGCGGGCAGGGCCGCCCCGCACAGCGCGGTGAAGCGTTTGATCTGGTGCGCGCTCAGGATCGGGATGATCCCGGGGCAGAGCGGCACGGTCACGCCTTTCTTCCAAAGGTAATCGCGAAAGCGGAAAAAATCCTCGTTGGCGAAGAAAAGCTGCGTCAAGACGAAATCCACCCCGCAATCAATCTTGCTTTTCAAGTGGTCCCAGTCCGCCTCGCGCCCTTCCCGGCAGGCGACGTGGCCCTCCGGGAAACCGGCCGTGCCAATGCCAAAGCCGCCCATCTCCTTGATGAATTTGACCAGTTGCCAGGAAAACTCAAATCCGCCCTCCGTGCGGGTGAACACGCCGTTGCCGCCCGGCGGGTCGCCGCGCAGGGCGAGGATATTCTTGATGCCCAGCCCCCTGGCCTGCAGCAGCACCCCGCGCAATTCCTCCGCCGTGGCATTGACGCAGGTCAGGTGGCACATCGTGGTCAGGCCGTGTTCGCGCTGGATTCGGTCCACGATCATGAGCGTCTTTTCCCGCGTGCCGCCCCCCGCGCCGTAGGTGACGGAGCAATAATCCGGCTGCGCGGCCTTGAGGGCCGGGAGCGTTTTTTCCAGGAGCGTGCGGTCGCCCTCCTCGGTTTTGGGCGGGAAGAACTCGAAGGAGACGACCGGTTGACCGGCCGCGGCCTTCCTCGCATGAATGTCGCGGATAAATTCCATCCGGCCGATTATGGTAATTCGGCCCGCCCCTCCGCCAGCGCAAAATGGTTTCAATGGGTGAGGACGGCGCGGTAGAATTGAGGGCGCGAGCCGCCCGGCAGCAAAAAATGGGCGTTGGTGGCCGCAAAGGTGCCGGTGCTGCCGGGGGTCCAATGCAAAAGGTCGGCGGAGGATTGCAAATCAAAGCTCCGTCCAATTTCCCCGTTCACCCAGAATTCGAATTGCCCGTCGCTCCGCGGCGCTCCGGGCGCAAGGCTCAGCACCGAACTGGGCGGCAAGACCAGCAGGGTGATGCTTTGGCCGGGCACGGTCGTTTGCAAGGCGCCGTTGCTCCAGGTCAAATTGCCCAGCCGCGCGATGACATTGCTGGCGTTGAGCTGCCACACCTGGGCCGTGCCGTTGCCGAGGAAATTGGTGAGGTTGACGGCCAGCGGCGTCGTGCCTGTCAAGTATTTGCTGACCGCCATGACCGTCAGCGCTTCGTCCGCGGAACGCTGGGCCGCGAAGACCGCGACGTTGTCGGGATCGGTCCCGCCCGCCAGCACGCTGGTGTCGCCGAAGGTGGACCGGTTGCCGTCGTAGTTGCGATACATTTTCATGGCCAGGTAGGTCGGCGTATTGGTGGCGGGGGTCGTCCAGCGTGTGGCAAGGTCCAATCCCTGGCGTCCGAAGATTCCCAGAAGATCGGCCTGGGCGGTGGCGCCGTTGATGTAAGGCTCGGCGCCCCAGTTGTATTCGGTGATGCCGATTTTGGTGCCGGGATAATAGATCGAAACCCAGTTTTTCATCCGGGGGATGAGCATGATCACGCTGTTAATCCAGCTCGGGTCCACATAGTTGGAATCCCAGAACTGGCGCGTGGTCTGGTTGCGCAGCAGCTCCGTCGTGGTGGAGACATCGTCCTCGCTCCCCACGTCGCCTTCCTGCGGGTAGCAATGCAGCGTGAAGTAATCCAGCAGGCGCTGTCCGGTAGTCAGGTTGTGCTGATAAAACTGGTTGAGCAGCCACGGCATGTAATCCCACCCGCCGTTGCTGGAGCGGTCGGGATAGTCTGCCGGGTTGTAATCCTTGTGTTGACCGGACCATTGCTGGTCGTAGCCGCTGTAGAAATAACCGGACCAGCCCCATTCTTCCGGACCGAGCACAAGCGCGTTGGGGTCGTTGGATTTGACCATGCTGGCAGTGGCGAGCATTTTGGTCCAGATTTCCTGCATCGCAGGCCCCACGGGATGGATGTCCTGGTGGGTGGAAAACCAGATGCTGTGCTCGTTGTCCATGAGGTAATAGCCGACACCCCCGTTGGTGGACGCCCCCCACAGGCCCAGGAGATGCTGCACATAGCCCTGCTGAAAAGCGGTGTTGGTGGGGAAATTGGCGTCGTTGGGATTGTTCCAGGTGATGGGCGTGTCGTTGGTGATGCTGATGCCGTTGCCGGCATTGGTCCGGTAGGGGTCCACGGCGGTCTGTGGGCCGTATTTGGTCACGGCATAGCTGTAGAGGATGCTCCGGCCGGCCCCGAGCATGGGCGACCAGCCAATCATTGGGATGGTGATCATCGGCTGTGCTCCGCCGCTCTTGCTGTTGGCCACGACCGAGTCCGCCGACTCCCCCGGTGTGGCGGAACTGTCGGGATAGCTTTCAAAATAATAATCGGCTCCCTTGCCGTGGGCGTTGATCTCCCAATTATAGGTCGTTTCTTCATTCCCCCCCGACCGGTTCATCGTGAAATTCAAATCCGCCAGTTGATTGGAGGTGGCGAAGGCAGTTCCGTAAATCTGCGGACTGATCGGGTGGCGACTGGCGGCGGCGTCAATTCCAATAAAATTAGTCGGGTTCGGCCCCGGCGGCGGCCCGGCCACCAGGACGATGTCCTCGACATAAAAGGTCGGGATGGTGAATTGGTTGTCGTTCCAGATCCAGATGCCATCAAAGTTCGGCTGGCCGGCCACGCCCATGTCCGCAAGGGAAACGGTATATTGCCGCCAGGTGTTGGCGGCCAGGGCCGGCAGGGGATAAAGGGTCTGCTGAGTCCCACCGAGCGTCCCTGTCACCGTCAGGACCTGTCCGCCGGAGGTCCCGCCATTGAGCCAGAAGGTCAGGTTGGTGAAGGGCGTCGAATCCGAAGGGGCCTGATGCAAATAGAGGGCGGTGTAATTGCTGCAGGAGACGCTGATCGAGTCGGAAAAGCCCGGAAGGACGGGACTGGTGCAGCTTAAATTATTGGTCGCCCAACTCCAATTGGCCCACCCATTTTGCAAGCTGTTGGAATAAATGATCACATTGCCTTGCGCCCGAGCCTCCGGGAGGCGCGCGCCAGCCAGGGCCAAAGCTGTCAATAGCAAAAAAACTCGAATCGTCCGTATCATGTCACTGATGTTGGACCAACCTACACTACGCCTGTGCAACTGCAATGCTTTGGCATGGCGGCGTTTGACTCTTGGGTGGCGGTTTGTGGCTCTTCCCCGTAATACAAAAAGGTCGCGCCCGCGGCGCCGGACTGCGGTAGGCGCCCCCGCCGAACGAAGATTGACACCGCCCCGCCCAAACGCCATTTTCTTGCGTCCGCCCAAGACCACGGCCGGACCACGAATGCCATGAACAAAAAACAAAATCTTTTCGATTCGCTCCAGCAATTCGACGCCGGCAACGGCCGGAACGCCGCCTTTTACTCCCTCCCCGCCCTCGAAAAAGCGGGCGTCGGGCCGGTTTCCCAATTGCCCGTCTCCATCCGTCTCGTTCTCGAATCCGTCCTGCGCAATTGCGATGGCAAAAAAGTCACCGAAACCAATATCCGCGAGCTGGCGCGCTGGCAGCCCAACGCGCCGCGCACCCGGGAAATCCCCTTCATCGTCGCCCGCATCGTCCTGCAGGATTTCACCGGCGTTCCGCTTTTGGTGGACTTGGCGGCCATGCGCTCCGCCGTGGTGCGTTTGGGAAAGAACCCCAAAATCATCGAGCCGCTCGTCCCGGTGGACCTGGTGGTGGACCACTCCGTGCAGGTGGATTTCGCCGGCACGGCCGACGCCCTCTCACGCAACCTGGACATGGAATTCCAGCGCAACCGCGAACGCTACCAGTTCCTCAAATGGGGCATGCAAGCCTTTGACACTTTCAAAGTCGTCCCGCCCGGAATCGGCATCGTTCACCAGGTCAATCTGGAATATCTGGCCAAAGGCGTCCTCTCCGATTCTAATCTTAATCTTAATCCTAATCTTAATCCGGTTCGCCAGGAACACATTGCCGCGCCGGACGCGCCGCCCGTTTATTATCCCGACACGCTTGTCGGCACCGATTCCCACACCACCATGATCAACGGCTTGGGCATCGTCGGGTGGGGCGTGGGCGGCATCGAGGCGGAAGCCGGCATGCTGGGCCAGCCGGTTTATTTTCTGACGCCTGACGTGGTGGGGGTCCACATGACCGGCGCCCTGGGTGAAGGCGTCACCGCCACCGATCTGGCCCTGACCGTCACCGCCCTGCTGCGCCAGGCCAAAGTCGTGGGCAAATTCGTGGAGTTTTACGGCCCCGGCGCCACGGCCCTGCCGGTGGTGGACCGCGCCACCATTGCCAACATGGCCCCCGAATACGGCGCGACCATGGGCTTTTTTCCTGTTGACGCCGAGTGTGTTGATTACCTGCGCCAAACGGGCCGCAGCGAGGAACATTGCCGCCTCTACGAAAATTATTTCCGCGCCCAGGGCCTCTTTGGGATTCCGAAAAAAGGCGACATCGCCTACTCCACTTATCTGGAACTGGATCTGGCCGGCGTGCGCCCGAGTGTGGCCGGGCCGAAACGGCCGCAGGACAAAATTGAACTGGCGGCCTTGAAAGAGGAATTCAGCAAGGCCTTCTCCAAGCCGGCCGCCGAAAACGGCTTCGGCAAACCGGCCGGGGATTTGCCTCGCGCTTTCCCGGTCCTGGCGGATGGCCGCGCCACATCCGGCGACGGCAGCCAGGTCCGCCACGGCGACGTCTTGATCGCCGCCATCACCAGTTGCACCAACACGAGCAATCCATCCGTCATGCTCGCCGCCGGTTTGCTGGCCAAGAAGGCCGTGGAAAAGGGACTGAAGCCTCATCCGCTCGTCAAGGCCTCGCTCGCGCCCGGTTCGCGCGTCGTCACCGATTATTTGACCAAGACGGGCCTGCAACCCTTCCTGGATCGTCTCGGCTTCAACCTCGTCGGTTACGGTTGCACCACCTGCATCGGCAACTCCGGCCCGCTGGCCGCCCCGGTCGAGGAGGCCGTCGTCAAAAACGATGTCATCGCCGCCGCCGTCCTTTCCGGCAACCGCAATTTTGAGGCGCGCGTCCATCAGAACATCAAGGCCAACTTCCTCATGTCCCCGCCGCTCGTCGTCGCCTTTGCCCTGGCCGGGCGTGTGACAATAGATTTGACAACCGAGCCGCTCGGCGCGGGCCAGGGAGGACGGCCGGTTTATTTGAAGGACATCTGGCCCGCTTCCAGCGAGGTCCGCCAGGCCATGCAATCCGCCCTCAAGCCTGAAGTGTTCCGTCAATTATACCGTGATTTCGCCGCGCAAAATCCCAAGTGGAACGAAATCCCCGCCAGCCTGGGCCAGATCTATCAGTGGGACCCGCAAAGCACCTACATCCAGGAACCGCCCTTCTTCGGGAACTTCAGCCTGCAACCGGGCGTCATTGCTGAAATCAAAGGCGCGCGGCCCCTGGGCATTTTTGGCGACAGCGTCACCACCGATCACATCTCGCCTGCCGGCAGCATCAAAAAAACTTCGCCGGCGGGCATGTATCTCATCGAGCACGGGGTAAACTTCGTGGACTTCAACAGCTACGGTTCCCGCCGCGGCAACGACCGGGTGATGACGCGCGGCACCTTCGCCAACGTCCGCATCAAGAACCTGATGACGCCCGGAGTGGAAGGCGGCGTGACGCGATTCCAGCCCGGCGGCGAACAGATGAGCATCTTCGACGCCGCGGCCAAATACGCCGAAAAAAACACCCCGCTCATCGTCCTGGCCGGCCTGGAATACGGCACTGGCAGTTCGCGCGACTGGGCCGCCAAGGGGACGCGCTTGCTGGGCGTCAAAGTGGTCGTCGCGCAAAGTTTCGAGCGCATCCATCGTTCCAACCTTGTCGGCATGGGCGTCCTGCCCCTGCAATTCAGAGAAAACGTTTCCGCCCAAACCCTCAAATTGGATGGCACCGAAACCTACGACGTCCTCGGCCTGACCAACAACCTCAAGCCCCAGCAAGACCTCACGTTGCGCATCACCCGCGCCGCCGGTGCGACGGAGAATGTAACCGTCCGCTGCCGCATTGATACGCCGATAGAAATAGACTACTACCAGCACGGCGGCATTCTACCCTTCGTCCTCCGCCAACTCGCCGCCGCGCCGTAAGTTTTGTCAGAACATGAAGTATCATTGGCTTGACCCTGTGACATGATGCGTGCGATTTTGTGAAAATATTCAAACTATGAAAATGCTCAAACGCACGAATCGGCTCTATGACACCGAGCGGTTTGGCCAGCCACAAATCCGGCTTCGGCACCGCAAGGGCGTCGGCTTGAAGAGTCCAAGCTACGTGCTGCGGTGCGGATGCTGTGACAAGAAGCTGGAAATATTCTATTCAGATGACGGATTGGAGATTGGAGGCATCAACGGTGCCCTCGAAGACTGGCGGGAGATTTTGCTGCCGGTGCTTCTAATTGATCGCAGACGGAATCACCTTGTCGATCTCGCGCCGAAGGCCAAGAAATCCGTCGTCAAACAAGTGCAGCGAAAGGAAGCCTCTGTTGAATAATGCCTGGCGCCGGTTCCCGGACAGGCTTTGCAGCGGGGGATTTTGGCGGCAGAACCAATCGTATTATTGACACAAGCGTCAGGCGTAAAGGGCGAGGCGTTTGAGGACCCGCTCTTTGCCGAGGACTTCCATCAGATGATAGAGGCTGGGGCCGGCGGCGGCGCCGGTGCAGGCCAGGCGGGTGGGATGCACCAGAACGCCGGCTTTCACGCCCAGGTCCGCCGCCAGGGCCTTGAGGGTTTGCTCGATGGCCGCGGCGTTGAACTGGGGCAATTGCGACAGCGCGGCGCTAAACTTTCGCAGCCGCTCCTTGTTCTCGGGTGTAAATTCCTGCGCCGCCGCCGCCGGGTCCATCCGCACTTCCTCGGAAAAATAGAAACCGGCGTAAGCGGCGAGGTCGCCGAAGCGCTTGATCTTTCCGCGGCAGGTCGCCAGGGCGGCGCACGTGTAATCCGCAGAATAATTGTTGACAGGAAGGCCCGCCCGGGCCAGCGCCGCGATGCCCAATTCCCTGAACCGCTCTTCGCCCATCTCGCGGATGTATTCGGCGTCCAGCCAGCGCAGTTTGTTGATGTCGAAACGGGCGTTGTGCCGGAGAATTTGCGGCAGGTCGAAAAGCCGGATCGTTTCGTCCACGGGCATTTTTTCGCGGTTGTGCTTGGGCGACCATCCCAGCAGGCAAAGGTAATTGAGCACCGCTTCGGGCACGCTGCCTTCTTCCATATAAGACCGCAACGACGCGCCCGCGTCGCGCTTGCTCATCTTGGCGCCGTCCGGATTAAGAATGAGCGGGATGTGCGCATACTGCGGCGGCTCCACGCCGAAGGCGCGGAACAGCGCGATATGCTTGGCCGTGTTGGAGAGATGATCCTCGCCGCGAATGACGTGCGTGATCTTCATTTCCAAATCGTCCACCACGTTGACCAGGTGAAAAACCGGCTGGCCGTCCGAGCGCACGATGACGAAATCCGGGTCGGCCGCCTCGCGGTCCGTCAGCTCGCGCAGGACATTTCCCACCACCAGATCAGGAATCAAGACCGGTTGCCGGTTCATTTTGAATTTGACGGCGCCTTCGGCATCATAAGCCAGCCCCTTGTCCTTGAGTTCCTGGACGCGCCGGCGGTAAATCTCGCCGCGCCGGGATTGAAAGTAGGGGCCGTAATGGCCCAGGCTCGCGCCGGACGGATCGCCGCTCACCGGCCCTTCGTCCCAATTCAAACCGAGCCAGCGCAACCCGCTGAGAATCACCTCGGTCGCCTCCTGCGTGTTGCGGGCCGCATCGGTATCCTCGATGCGCAAGATGAAAGTGCCGCCGGTGTGCCGCGCATAAAGCCAGTTGAACAAGGCGGTGCGCGCGCCGCCGATGTGGAGAAAGCCGGTGGGACTGGGGGCGAATCGGACGCGGACGCTCATGCAGGCAGTGGTTAATGGTTAATTTTCGGACAGCCAGACGAGGGAACCGGCTGGCAGTTTGTCGTAGAGCGGAATCAAGTCCTGCGCGGCCAGATGAACGCAGCCATGCGAATCGGGCCGGCCCAGGGCCGGTTCGTTGCCCGTGCCGTGAATGTAAATGCAGCGGGAATGCGAATCCACCGGCCCGGCGCGGTTAAGCCCCGGCTCCAGCCCTTCCAGCCAAAAAATGCGGCTCGTGATCGTCGCCGCCGGCTTTCCCCGCCAGGTAAAACCAACCGGTTTGCGTCCCTGAAAAGCCGTGCCAGCCGGCCAGCCGCCGCCGATTTTTTCGGCGATGCGATGCAAACCGCGCGGGGTCCGGTTGGAGCCGGCGGTTTCGCCGATGCCGAATTTGGAGGTGGAGCAGCGGAAACATTTCCGCAGGGTGTAGCGGCGGGGCGCGCCCGGCGGGCCGGCGGCCTGTTCAAAAAGCGCGGTGGTTTGCCGCGCGATATTGACGACCAAAACAAGGCGGCTTGGGGCGAGGCCGCGCCGGGCGCAAGCGCGCAAAACCTCCGGCGGCAAGCCGCGCCGCCCCTGGGCCGCGGATTTCATAATTTCACCTTGACTCATTTGGGCGCGAGTTTTTTTACCAGCACCTTGGAGTTCCGGCCGCTCTGCTCGTATTTTTCCCGTCGCGGCGGCGGCAAATCCTCCGGCGACCCTTCGGCGAAACCGGCCTTGGACTGGAAATAGGTGAAGGCCTGGGTGGAAAGCACGAGCAACTCGGTCATGCCCAGCTCGCGCGCCTTGTTCTCCACAAATTGGATCAGTTTCCGGCCAATCCCCTGGTTCTCATGCAAGGGACTGACGTAGAGGCAGGCCAGCTCCGCCTTGGCCTGGTCCAGTTGATGCAGCGACACGCAGGCCACCGGGTTTTTGTCCGTCTCAAAAATATAAAAATCGGCCAGCGATTTTTCGATGGTGGCGCGGCTGCGCCGGACCAGTTCCTCGGTCTCCACCGAGTCCTTTGTCAATAATAATATGGCGCGCACGTCCTTCTTCATGGCGCGCCGGATCTGCTGGTATTCGTTGGCGTAAATCAGCGTGCCGATGCCCTCGTTGGAAAACACCTCGGCCAGCAGGGCCTCATCCACCCGGCCGTTGATGATATGCACCCGGGGCACGCCGGCCCGGCAGGCGGCGGAGGCGTGCTGCGCCTTGGAGAGAAGTTCCGGGGCGAAATCATTTTTGTGCTGGGCCAGCAGCGCGTCCAGGTCCGCCACCAGCATTTGCCGGATCAACTGGCCCTGGCAAATCAGCCCGTCCTGCGTGGCCATGTAAATCAATTTGGCCGCGTTCAAGGCCCTGGCCAGTTCCAGCGCCACCGCATCCGAATTGACGCGAAAGGTCTTGCCGTCGCCGTCAAAGCCCAGGGGCGGCATCACCGGGATGATCCCCTGGGCGAGCAACCCTTGCAACATCTCCACGTCCACCCGTTCCACCTTGCCCGTGAACAAATGGTCCACGCCGTGAATGATGCCGAGCGGATGGGCGATCAGGGCGTTGCCGGAGGCGGCGCGCAGGTCGTTGGCGCTCAAGCCCTCCAGAATTTCATGGGTCAGCCGGTTGGCCGCGGTCAGGGCCAGCTTGAGGGTGGCCTCGTCGGTAACCCCCGTGCCGTCGAGATTGGAGGGCTGGATTTTTTGCTCGATGGCCAGGGCGCGGATCTGGGCCGCCGCGCCGTGGACCAGCGCCACCCGGATATTGAGCGAGCGCAACACCGCGACATCGAGGAGAATATTGGCAAAATTCTCGCTGGTCACGATGGCGCCATCAATGCTGATGACGAAAATCTTTTCGCGGAAGCGCGGTATGTATTGCAGGATTTCCCGCAGATCGGTCAGTTTCACAAGTCAGATGTCACAATTTCAGTTTTCCGATTGGGCCATTGTTAGCAGGGGGCGGGGGAAATGCAAAATGCAAAATGCAGAATGCAAAATGATTCATGGAAGGAATACGCGAATAAAGCAAATTGCCGCGTCCGCCGCCGCTGAAGCCAAGCTGGACAAGACGGCGGGGAAAGGCATGGCAACTTTGTCGAGATGTGACTTTTTCCCAAGAAATCGGGTTTCGGCTCGACGGAATCCCGCCCTGCCATCCAGGATGGACGCCTTACGCCGCAGCCACTCCAGCGGCGGATTTGGAGAGGAGGGACGGGAGATGTTCGAGGCAGAAGCGGGACCAGGATTCATAACCGGACGGGTCTCTCACCGCGCCGGCAATCGGGATGAATTCAGGACCGACGATGCCGCTACGGCGGCTGGCCACGGTTTCGTCGGGCACGCGGACAATGTGGACGACTCCAAAATGCACGCAGCCAACCTCGGTGCTGTCATCGTTGATCGCGGCCACGGCCGGCTCTTTGCCCGCATCCAGGCCGGCCTCCTCCATCAGTTCGCGCCGCATGCCTTCCTGGTAGCCGCGGTCGCTGGAGAACAGTCCGTGATCTTCCTCGGAGATGTGCCCTCCAATTCCGACGGAATACAATCCGTGCAGGCGGGTTTCCTGCCCGGCCTTGCCTCGGCGGTATCGCAATATCTTGTCCTTGCAGATCAAGAGGACGTAAGGGATAAGCTGCTTGTAACGCTTGTCCTGTTCGGCCTCGCTCCGGTTCAGGTAAAGCAAATGTGAAGCGGAGGTGACAACGGGCAGGTATTTGCCGACTTCCAGGCTGAGGCCCTGAAACACGCCCAGCTCTTCGAGAAGTTTCCGCTCAAAACAAAGCACTCTTTCTTCGGCCGCCATTTGGTCTGTTCACCTTTCTCTGTCGTGAATTGGCATGGTGGATGGGACCGCGGGCCTTCACGAGCAAAATGTGTGGATTGTTATTAACCGGTTATTTACTTTTTTTGCGGAGGATCTTTTGGAGGGCCTTGAGACAGCGCTGATTTTGGCGGGGGAGGCCGATGGAAATGCGCAGCCACTCGGGCAATCCGTAAATTTCCATGGGACGGACAATGATGCCGCGGCCTTGCAGTTCGCTAAAAACGCGCCGGCCGTCGCCCACGCGCACGAGAATGAAGTTGGCGGAGGAGGGCACAAATTCCACGCCCATTTCGCGCAGAGAATTTTCAAAGAATTTGAGGCCCTCGGCATTGTTTTGGCGGGTCTTTTGCATGTGCGCTTCGTCGTCCAGTGCGGCCAGGCCGGCGGCCTGGGCCATGGAATTGACGTTGAAGGGCTGGCGGATTTTTTCCAGCGCCGCGATGAAATCTGGATGGCCGATGCCGTAACCGAGGCGCAAGCCGGCCAGTCCGTAAATCTTGGAAAAGGTGCGGAGCAAAATCAGGTTTGGTTTTTCCCCCCGGCGAATGAGCGGGACCAAGTCCTGCGGCTGCGGCAAATACTCGAGGTAGGCCTCGTCGAGCACGACGACGACCTGCGGCGGGGTTTGGTCGAGCAGTTGGAGGAGATCCTCCGGCCTGGCCAGGGTGCCGGTGGGATTGTTGGGATTGGCCAGGAAAATCACCCTGGTCCGAGGGGTGATGGCCCGGCCCAGGGCGGGCAGGTCGTGCCCGTAATCGCGGGCGGGGACGATGATGGGATTGGCCCCAAGCAGGCGCGTGACCAGCGGATAAACCAAAAAACAGTATTGGGACATGACCACCTCCACGCCCGGCCCCATCAAGGCGTGCGCGATAAATTCCAGGATCTCGTTGGAACCGTTGCCCAGGATGAGGTTGGCGGTGTCCACGCCCAGTTTGGCGGCCAGTTTTTGTTTGAAATAAAAGGCGTTGCCGTCGGGGTAAAGGTGCAACTGTCTGGCCGCGGCTTTGAGGGCGGCCAGGGCCGCCGGGGAAGGGCCGAGGGGATTTTCGTTGGAGGCCATCTTGATGATGCGCCGGGCGGGCAGGCTCAGTTCGCGCGCCACCTCCTCAATGGGGCGGCCGGGTTGATAGACGGGCAGATTCTCCAGTGCCGGGTTTAAGGAAAAAGGGAGGTTCATATTATTCTTATTCTTAATCTTAATCTTAATCTTCAGGCCACTTCCAGTTCGACTTCGCACCCTGTTCGCGCGGGGGTGTGAGACAACATTCTTCCCATGGGGCGGCCCTGGCTGTTTCCGTGCCAAAGCGGAACTGGCGTTCCGCACTCCAGGACGCTTCGCGCGCACGAATCGCCGCCGCATCTCCGCCAGGTTTTGGAGTGCGGGCGCGGCAGCGCCGCTTGCCCGCTCGCACCCGCCGTTTTGTCCAGGAACCTGCACACCGGCTTCACGCTCCTCCCGGCAAATGCAAACCGCTCGAAACATTTTGTCTCACAGCTTTCGCGCGGCGGGCAGGGGACTACCCGTCCCACCCTGCCGCCGCCCGGTTCAATCCGGGGAGGGGCAGGGCAGGGCGCGTAAAATTTTATTGACATCCACATGGGTCGCGATGATGTCGCGGATGACCGAGATTTTTTCGGTGTCGGCCGCCCGCGTCTTGACAATGAGATTATGCACGGCGGAAGCCACTTCGTAAATCTCTTCCGAGGCGCGCAGCACCGGGAAAGGGAGCTTTTCGATGATCCTGGTCAGGGCGGCCTGGGGCTTGAACTCGCCGGTCAGGACCACCCCGGCCAGTTGTTGGTCCGGCTCCGCCGTGGAAGTGGCCGCCGCCAGGAGAATATCCACCCGGTCGCCGGGGGTGATGACCAGGACGCCGCGTTTAAAAAGCCGGATGGCATTCTGCACCCCCATCGCCCCCACCATGACGCTGTCCACCACTTTTTGACCGGGCGCGCCGGCATTTAAACAATCCGCCTTCAAATCCTCCCGGATCAAGTCCATGGTCGGGCGGGACAAGATACCCTGGTAGGGGACGACGCCCAGCAGTTCCAGGCCCTTGCGTTTCAAGCCGCGCCGGGCGAACTCGGAGATAAAATCCATCTTTTCGGGCAGCACTTTGTTCAAGATCACGCCGATAATTTCCACCCCCTCGCGCTCGAAGACGGCCTGATTGAGATAGACTTCGTCAATGGGTTTGCCGATGCCGCCCTGGCTGATAATAATCACCTTGGCCCCCAGGATTTTGGCGACCTGGGCGTTGGACAAATCAAAGACCGATCCCACCCCCCCGTGGCCGGAGCCTTCGCACACCACAAAGTCCTTTTCCCACGCCACCCGGTCGAAGGCCTTGGTGATTTTCTTGACGAGGGCCTCGTTGTTGGACGATTGCAGATACTTGCGGGTGAAATCCGGCTCGACCGCGATGGGGCTCATATCCACCAGCGGACAATTGAGCTGGTAAACCTGGTTCATCAACACGGTGTCTTCGTCAATCTTCTGCTCCTCAATTTCGACAAAGCGCTGCCCGACCGGTTTGATGTAGCCGATGCGCGGATAAGCGCTCTGCAAGGCCGCCAGCAGGCCCAGGGAAACGGTGGTCTTCCCGTCATTCTGCCGCGTGGCGGCAATAAAAACGCGCGGAGTAACCGTGTTCATGCGCTCCTTTCCGCCCCCGCTTGCCGCCCTTCCGGCGACGGATTTGGACTCTTCATTCGGCGCTCTTGTTTTGGCCGGCGGCCTGGGGTGTTTCGGGATGCAGGTCGTCGTAGCGGATGGACTGGACGCCGACGATGGCGGCGACGCCGAGAACGTCATGGGCGTTGGAACCGCGGGAAACATCGGCGGCGGGGCGATCCAGCCCCAGCAGGATTTGTCCGTAGGCATGAGCCTTGGCCACATGTTGGAGAAGCTTGCTGCCGATATTGCCCGCGTTCAGGTCGGGAAATATCAAGACATTGGCGCGCCCGGCCACCGTGCTTTCCGGCAGCTTGCGCACTGCGATTTCCGGGACCAGCGCCGCATCCACCTGCAATTCCCCGTCGAAATCGGCGTCCAAAGCCAGCGCGCGCGCTTTTTGCTGCGCCAGGGCGGTGGCGGCCTGCACTTTGCCGATGGAAGGATGCGTGGCGCTGCCTTTGGTCGAGTAGGAGAGCAAGGCCACGCGCGGGCGGGTCCCCAGGAGCAGGCGGGCCAATTGCGCGGTGGAGATGGCGATGTCGGAAAGTTGCTCCACCGTCGGTTCGGGGATGACCCCGCAATCGGCCATGAAGAGCACGCCGTTGTGTCCGAAGCGCGTGTCCTCGACCTCCATGACCATGCAACTGGAAGCGGTGGTGGCTTCCGGGGCCACCTTGACAATTTGAAACAGGGGGCGGAGCACGCTGCCCGAGCTTTGATTGGCCCCGGAAACAAATCCGTCGGCCTGGTGCAAGGCCAGCATCATCGCCCCGAAGAAATTGGGATTGAGCATGGCCTCGCGGGCCTCCCGGCCCTGCACCCCCTTGATGCGCCGCAGCAACTCAAAGCGCTTGATGAACATGTCCAGGTCTTCGCTCTGCTCCGGGTTAATGATGCGGACCCCTTCGAGCGAGACGTTCAACTGGGCGGCGGCCTCCTTGATTTTGGTGCGGTCCCCCAGCAAAATGGGCGCGCCCAACCGCAGGGAATGGTATTGCCGGGCGGCCTGCAAAACGCGCGGCTCGGTTCCTTCCGGGAACACCATCCGTTTGGGGTGGCGCTGCAATTTTTCAATGATTGTCGCGATAAATCGCATGGCGGAGTAAGTACGCCGCCGGCGGGCGGCATTCAAGTTTTAAAGCTCAGCCCCTGGCCTGGCGCAGCAGCTTGCGCAGGCGTTTGGTGGCGGCCTCGCGATCCATCCGGCCCGCCGCCACCTCCAGCGTTAATTCTTCCCAGGCGTCTGTATCCAGCTTCTCGTCCGGCAACAGGCCGTTTTCGCTGAGAAACACCAGGCAAGCCGCCAGCGCGGTCCGCTTGTTTCCATCCATGAATGGATGGTTGCAGCAAAGGTAAAAGAGATAGGCCGCGGCCATTTCGACGCCGTCCTTGAGCACCGGTTGACCCATCATTGTCGCCTGCGGCGCTCCGAGGGCCGATTCCAGCAAGGCCTGGTCCCGCAGTCCTTCGGCGCCTCCGTGCGCGGCCAGCACTTCGGCGTGAATGGCTTTGACCGCCTCCAGGGTAAGATGCGCCAGCGCCTGGCTCATGAAAGCCGGCGGAAGAGTTCCGAGTTGGCGCGGATAATCCGGCGGGAGGTGGCGGAAGCCTTCTTTGCCGCAATCACCAAATTCAACGGTGTGATGGAGATGGTGCCGCCATCATGAATCGTAATGTTCACCTGGTCGCCGACTTTCAGATGGGCCAGGTCCATCAGGGTCGAGTCAAAAATGATTCCCTGCGAGTTGCCGATCTTGGTGATGGTCTTTATCACGGTGTTATACTACGTTTAACCGCTTCCTTTGGCAAGCTCCTTTCGCGCCGGGGGCGGCTCATTTTTTGGGCGGCAGTTTCCGGGTCCTCTCCTAATCCTAATCTTAATCTTAATCCTAATCTTAATCTTAATCTTAATCCTAATCTTAATCTTAATCTTTCCCCTTATCTGAATCCGAACGAAGGAGATTAAGATTAGCCTTCACGCCAAAATTTTGGCGGTCATTGGGACCATGAACCCGCCGCTGCTCGACCGACCTCCGTGGAACAATTCGGGTCCGTCTGCTGTTCCCTCTCCGCCCCCATCCGATGGGAGGGGAGAGGGTTAGGGTGAGGTGAGGGTTCATGGAGAGGATTAAGATTAGGATAAGGATTAGGATTAAGATTAAGATTAGGATTAAGATTAAAAGGGGCTGGCCAAGCAAGTGGCATGAAGCCGACGCCCGGTCGGGAAGCGAAGGAGGATTGACACGGCTTGCCCGCTTATAGTTTGCTTTGCCCGGCCATGATCCCCAGCCGCACTTCCCATCCCGCCGCGGAGACGCCGTTGTCCGCTTTGCGCTGGGGCATCGCCTTCCTGATCAGCGCCGCCATCGCCATCAGCTACCTGGACCGGCAGACCCTGCCCTGGGCCATTGAGGCCATCAATGCGGACATCCCCATCTCCAACCAAGCCAAGGCAACACTCGATTCGGCCTTCCTCGCCACCTACGGCTTCATGTATCTGGGCGGGGGCTGGCTGCTCGATCGCCTGGGCACGCGGCGCGGATTTCTGCTCGTCATGATTTTCTGGTCGCTGGCCTGCGCCGCCCACGGGCTGGCGGGTGGGTTGCTGGCGCTGGGGGCCTGCCGCTTGCTGCTCGGCATGGGTGAAGGCGGCGGCTTTCCCGCCGCCACCCGGGCCGTGGCGGAATGGTTTCCCGTCCGCGAACGCGCCACCGCCATGGGCATCATCAACGGCGGCACGGCCGTGGGCGCGGTCGCCGCCCCGCCGCTCATCGCCCTGGTCCTGACGCAAGTCCATTGGCTGGGCCTGGCCCCCTGGCGCTGGGTGTTCTTCTTGACTGGAAGCTTTGGCCTGGGCTGGGCTTTCTGGTGGTGGGCCGTTTATTCCCCGCCCCGGGAAGACGCCGGCGGCGCTGGGTCGGAGGCCTGGAAAAAACCGGTCATCCAGTTGCGCGAGCTGCTGCGGTTCCGCGAGATTTGGGCCGTGGCCGGCGCGAAATTTCTCAGCGACGCCACCTGGTATTTCTATCTGTTCTGGCTGCCGAAATATCTTCTCGCCGCCCGGCACTTCGACATCAAACACGCCGGTGCCGTCGGCTGGATACCCTACGCCGCCTCCGGGGTGGGATGCCTCTGCGGCGGCGGCTTGTCCAGCGGGCTGCTGCGGCGCGGCGGCTCCGTCAACTTCTCGCGCAAATGGGCCTTGGCCGCCAGCGCGGCGCTCATGCCCTGGGTGATGTTCATCCCGTCCCTGCCGGATGTCGGCTGGGTCTTGGCGATTTTCAGTCTTGCCTTCTTTGGCCAGCAGTCCTGGTCCACCCTCATCATGGTGCTGCCGACCGACCTTGTGCCCAAGGAAGCGGTGGGCAAAGTGGCCGGGCTGGTGGGCTTTGGCGGGGCGATGGGCGGGGTGGTGCTCGGCCAGCTTGCCGGCTACCTGCTCGACCACGGCTTCACCTATACCCCCATCCTCTGCATCGCCGCCTCCCTGCACATCGCGGCTTTTATTATGATTTGTCTGGTCATTCCCGTTTTACAACCGCTCCGCTTTGCCGCTAAATACCCCGGATGAAAATAACCGAAATCCGCACCCGCGTGGTGCAATGGCGCGGCCAGACCGTGGCCTTGCCGCCCCATTTCTGCACCAATCCCATGGATGTCATCTCGCCCATGCTCTCGCCCGCCACCATGGCCACGTTCACCTTCCACGGCTGGCTTATTGTGGAGATTTTTACCGACAACGGCCTGGTCGGACTGGGCAACGCCGCCTTGTCGCCGCAGATCACCAAGCAAGTCATTGACCTTTATCTCAAGCCGCTGCTCCTGGGCGCCGACCCTTGGGACATTGAGTTTCTCTGGCAGCACATGTATCGCAAAACCATGGCCTTTGGCCGCAAAGGCATTGGCATGGTGGCCATCAGCGCGGTGGACATCGCGCTCTGGGACATTCTGGGCAAATCGGCCAAACAACCCGTCTATCGCCTGCTGGGCGGCCGCACCAAACCGCGCATCCCGGTTTATTCCAGCCGCCTTTACAGCACGCCGGCGGCGCAACTGGCCGCCGAATCCAAAAAATACAAAAAGGAAGGTTACAAGGCCCTCAAACTGCGCTTCGGCTGGGGACCGGTGGACGGCGCGGAAGGAATGCAGCACAACCTGGCCCTCCTCCGCACCGTGCGCGAGGCGGTCGGCGACGGCCTGGACCTCATGGCCGACGCTTACATGGGCTGGACGCTGGATTACGCCAAACGGATGCTGCCCCTCCTGGAACCCTTCCACCTCCGCTGGCTGGAGGAACCGGTCATTCCCGACGACATCCACGGCTACGCCGAATTGAAAGCCTATGGCCGCGTCCCCATCGCCGGCGGCGAACATGAATTTACCCTCTACGGTTTCCGCGAGCTGATCCAAGCCCGCGCGGTGGATTACATCCAGTTCGACACCAGCCGCGTCGGCGGCCTCACCCAGGCGCGCAAAATTGCCGCGCTGGCGGAAGCCCATTCCATCCCGGTCATCCCTCATGCCGGCCAGATGCACAACTATCACCTCGTCATGGCCAGCCTGAACTCGCCCATGGCGGAGTATTTTCCGTTCGTGGACGTCGAGGTGGGCAATGAACTTTTCTGGTACATTTTCAAAGGCGAGCCGGTCGCCCGCGACGGCTTCATTGATCTGGACGAAAATCTCCCCGGCCTGGGCTTGACCGTGGACGAAGAAAAACTCAAACAATTCAACGTCATCGCATGAGCACCCGCCTCGTTCAATTGGAAAAAGGCCCGCTGCGCTGCGTCGCCCTGGTCGAAGAACCGCATCTGCGCCTGCTGCCGGAGGTCCTCTCCGTCTATGCCCTGGCCAAACTCGCCATCAGCACCGGCGCCTCCTTGACCGCGCTGGTCAACCGCCACGCCATCGGCGGACTGCTCGACTACAACGCCATCTACGCCGGCCAATCCGACTGGCGTCTGACCGCCCCCATGGATCATCCCGGCGAACCGGCCCGCTGCCTGGTTTCCGGCACCGGCCTGACTCATCTGGGCAGCGCCAAAAGCCGCCAGGCCATGCACGGCGCCTCCGAGTCGGAAATGACCGACAGCATGAAAATGTTTCGCCGCGGCGTCGAAGGCGGCCGGCCTGCGCCTGGAAAAATCGGGGTCGCGCCCGAATGGTTTTACAAGGGCGCGGGCCACATCCTCCGCCCCCCCAACGAGCCGTTGCTCGTCCCCTCCTACGCCGAGGACGGCGGCGAGGAAGCCGAAATGGCCGGCCTCTACCTCATCGGGGACGACGGCCATCCATACCGCGTCGGCATGGCGCCGGGCAACGAATTCTCGGACCACAAATTTGAGAAACAAAATTACCTCAACCTGGCCGGCTCCAAACTCCGCACCTGCTCCATCGGCCCTGAAATTACTATTGACGCCCCTTTCCAATCCGTGCCGGGGACCGTTGCCATCGAGCGCGCCGGCGCGGTCATCTGGAGCCGGGAAATCGCCACCGGCGAAGCAGAGATGTGCCACAGCCTGGCCAACCTCGAGCATCACCACTTCAAATTTGAGGGGCACCGCCGGCCCGGCGATGTCCATGTCCATTATCTCGGCGCCGTTTGCCTGAGCTTTGGCGACGGCCTGCAATTGGTGGACGGCGACGTCATGGTGGTGCAGTGGACTGGCTTTGGCCGCGCCCTGCGCAACCCCTTGCGCGTCGCGCCCGCCGAGACCGCCCCCGTCACCGTTCAACCGCTCCCATGAACTCCAAGGAAGGCAAAAGGATGAAAGAGGAATGGAGTGGTGGAGCGGTGCATCGTGAGGTGTGGCCCACAGCGACCCGGACGGCCGCGCTCGCCAATCCTTGACTCTTAATCTTAATCCTAATGTGGTGTCATCGAAGTTCGTTGCAGAATTCCCATGCACGGGGAGCGCGGGCGTCTCGCCCGCTTCCGTCGGCGTCCCGCCGACGGATTTGTTAAGATTACTTCAGTGACACCACACTAATCTTAATCTTAATCTCAATCCGCGTGGCTCAGCCCGGATCAATTCCGGCTTTCCTGTGCCGCTGATTACGCCATTATCCATCCATCATGTTCTCAGAAATCAAATCGGTCCATTTCGCCGGGATGGTGAAAACACTGGAAACGCCATGACGCGGGCCTCGATCAAAGCGGGGCCAGGGCGCGCCGCCCGGTGGATGCGCATCGCGTGCCTCGCCGCCGTTTGCCTGGCGGCGGGCTGCAAAACCGCGCCGACAGGGACTTTCACCTCGGCGCGTGCCGATGCCCTCTTGCAGGCCCACACCCAGGCCTTTTACCGGGTCAAGGATGGCCGCGCCTGGTTCAAGGAAACCACGACCGCCGAAAAAAAGGTCTCCTTCTGGATGCGGGCCGAGCAGATGGAGATGGAACTGGACGCCTTTGAGCGGACGGGCAACAAGCAGCAACTCGCCATGTTCGCCAGCCTCTTCCGCGGTTTCGTCGCCGACCACGGCGCGGACTGGACGAGCAACATATACAACGACGACATTATGTGGATCGTCATCGCCTGCGCCCGCGGCTATCTCCTGACCGGCAACACGGCCTTTCGCGACGCCGCCCGCACCAACTTCGACGCCTGCTTTGCGCGCGCCTGGTCCACCAACCTCGGCGGCGGCCTGTGGTGGAGGACCGACAACCAGTCCAAGAACGCCTGCGTCAACGGCCCGGCCGCCATCGCGGCGGCGCTCCTGGGCCGCGCCTGCCACGACCCCGCTTATCTGGCCAAGGCGACAAATCTTTTCCTTTGGGAACGCGCTACGCTCTTCGATCCGGCGACCGGCCAGGTCTGTGACAACATCCGCCGCAGCGGGCGGATGGGCTACACCGCGTTCACCTACAACGAAGGCACCTTCGTGGGCGCGGCCAATCTGCTTGGCTACACCAACGAAGCCATGCTCGCCGCCACTTACACCATGAACCAACTCTGCCGCGACGGCATCCTTCCTGAATATGGCGAGACCGGCGATGCCGGCGGCTTCAACGGAATATGTGTGCGCTGGATTGCGCGTTTTATGAACGAGCGCCATGCCCGGCCCGTCTTCGAGTCATGGTTGCAGAAAAATGCCGACGCGGCGTGGAATGTGCGCCGTCCAGCCGACAACCTTTCCTGGTGCCGCTGGCAGACGCCGACCCCATCCGGCCCGCGTCATTCCTGGGGCTGCAGCAGCTCCGTCGTCCTCCTCCAAGTCGTCCGCCCACCGCCAGGAAAACAATAACCTGCGATTATGAGTAATTCGTCCACACCGTCCACTCCGTCCACAACGTCCACAAAGTCCACTGCGTCCACAAAGTCCACATCGTCCATGCTTTTCCAAAGAGACAGATTCGTCTGGGCGCATCTTGATACCACCGCCACGCGATTTGCCAATTCCCTCGCCCCACGAAGTGGGGAGAGGGTTACGGTGAGAGTCCAACCAGCAAAAAAGCTGGTTAATTGTGCCCCTGAACCACCACGCGCTTCTTCTCCCTCTCCTCCACAAGCTTGTGGAGGAGAGGGCCGGCCTGCCCGCCGTAGGCCCGGCGCAGGCGGGGGAGAGGAGGATTCCAACAGGTTCATGGGCAGGGGTTCTATCCATCCAATGGTGCTTTTATCAAGACGCGCCCTCACGAGCCTTGCCCAGGACGACGTTCTGACCGCCATTCGCCGCCATCAGTCCGGCGATTGGGGCGACGTGCCGGACGAAGACCGCCAGGAGAATGAATTGTTCCTCGACATTACCAGTGGAATGCCGCAGGGGAGACCTGGCGTCGTTCATTTCCGTCTCCATCCGTGTCATCCGTGAAATCCGTGGTCCTTCTTCCGGCCGTCAGTCCGGTTGCCCGCGCACCACCCGCTTCCAGGTCAGTTTCGATTCCTTGAAGTTCAGGCGCAAGGCCGCTTCCAGACCGGTGATGTGGAGATAAGTTCCTCATGCTTCAAAAAACGGCGTGAACCACGGATGTCACGGATGTCACGGATATTTCCGCCCCTCCACCCAGGTCAAGGCGTGAAGGGCACACTTGAGCCTGACTGAGCGAGGAGAGCCCAATCCACTGAAAGCGTCGAGGAAGCGAATGAATTGTCCCATGAAGTCGCCTCTCAAATAACCGGGGATGGCGAGGCTGAAGATTTGGGCCGGGGACGAGACGCGAGGAGGGAGAATCCCCCCAGTGGCGCTTTGACCGACGAGCAACGAATTACTCGCCCCAAAGAACGGCCTTCGCCGCCGTGGGTATTTGGCAGATGGCTTCTCAAACAGGGCTTCCGCCTTCTGTCGGCGTATTCCTCCGCCCAAGGAGTCAAATTCTGGATCATCACCGAGGCTGACCGGAGGTCAACGTGTGTCTTGCTCCCGGAAGACTATTAAAATCACGCCTCCCCAAACGGGGAGGTTTTTCATTTGAGGTTCAATTCCGTCCCCGCCTCGGATCGCCCTGCCGCAAGGACGCATTCTCGGCTTTGTGGACTAATTTCAATTTGGATGTTGACAAATAGTCCACTTTGAAATAGATTGTGACCAACATGAACCGCAAACAATTGCCGAGTTTGGAAGAAATGCAAATGAAACACGAGGATTTAGCCCAGTTGGCGAGACTCGCGTTGGTCGGTCGCCAGCAGGATATACAGGCGTATGTTCAACGGCTGGCCCGACGGTATCGAGATTCAATCCCCGATTTGGCAGCACAGTTAAACGCGTTGCTGCAAGAATCGCCCACCCGTCAGTCACCGCTTCGTCGCGAGGCTGCGGCACCCATGCCCGTCGACTTGGAGTCGCGATTACAATTGCTAAGGATTGATCAACATCCCAGTCTTGAGGTCGAGCCGATCTGGGAACAAGCTGTTTCGACAGCCTTAAGGCAAGTGGTTTCTGAACGGCAACGTGTTGAAGAACTGGCAAAACAAGGTCTGTTGCCCACACGGTCGCTGATTTTCACCGGTCCGCCGGGTGTGGGGAAGTCCTTGGCCGCCCGCTGGATTGCCCGCGAATTGGGACGCCCGCTACTCACACTGGATCTTTCTGCTGTCATGAGCAGTTTCCTTGGCAGGACTGGTGCAAATGTTCGTCATGTGCTCGATTATGCCAAGGGTGTCGATTGCGTGCTGCTGCTCGACGAACTTGATTCGATTGCAAAACGTCGCGACGACGCCTCAGATGTTGGAGAGCTTAAGCGCCTTGTGACCGTCCTGCTCCAGGAGATCGACGATTGGCCCTCAACGGGCCTGTTGATTGCCGCCACCAACCATTCCGACCTCCTTGATCCGGCAGTGTGGCGTCGTTTTGATTTGCGCGTTGCATTCCCGATGCCTGCGGACGCGGCGGTGCGGAAGGCCATCGATATATTTCTTGGACCGGGCGATGCGCCGTTGCAATGGCGCGACGCGCTGTCCGTGACACTTCGCGGTCTTTCTTTCAGCGATATTGAGCGTGAGCTGATGCTCGCCCGTCGTTCAGCCGTAGTTCATCGCGAACCGCTTGAAGACGCGCTTGGCCGCGTCGTCAAGAGCCGAGTGGACCCGTTGGCCCGCCGTGAACGGGGGCAAATCGCGTTATGGCTCACCGAGGCGGGCATCTCACAGCGCCAAGTCCATGAGATGACTGGCGTCAGCCGCGACACCATCCGCAAGAATACCAAATCCGGCGCTACAGCGACGGTGAACAAGGAGTAAACCATCATGCCAGAACGCACCAACTTTCTCATCGGATACGGGGAGCGACTTGCTTCCGACATTGCCGCTCCGCTCGGCGGGGCGCCCAAGTCACACCCATACAGCTTCGGCGAGGCCCGCCGGCGACTGACACCAAAAGTAAAGGCGGCAGCAACCCAATTAGCAAGTCTGCCGCAGGAAGTCTGTCCCGGCGACCAGACCGTCGCGCTCGTCACGCTGCATCCAACCTACCTAGCGAAGACCTACTATCCAGCAGATCTTCTCAAGACTTACGGCCTAGAAACGGTCGGAAGCCGAGCGCGTGAGGTGTCGCCAGAAAAGTGGACTAGAAGGAAACCGCCGGAATCCGCCGTCACGTCGGAGCTATTCATTGCCGGATCACGCCCCCGCTTCCAGCAATTTGCCAACGATATTGACCGCCTGCAACAATCCGACGCTGGCGCGAACGACCTGATCAAAATCGAGGATTTTCGCGTCCAACCTACGGGGGAGAAGCTCAAGCCTCTACAATCCGCCGACAAGGAACCGCTTCTGGAGGTTGTGCTCCACGCACACCCTATCGCCGAAGATAGGTTTATATTGGAGGGCTTCGAGGCGTACGTGGAGACACTGAATCTCACGTTGAACCTCGATAAGCGTCGCTTCTTCGTCGAAGGTCTCTGCTTCTTACCCCTTCGTGTGCCCAGAGAAGTTGCGGCAGAGGTCGTGAAATTCTCATTTCTTCGCCTTGCGCGAGAAATGCCTCGCCTTCGGCAGTTCCGCCCCGTCGCCCGCGCAACCCCAGGATTCGCTCCCTTCGCCTGCCGCCTCCCGAAGGAAGGTCCAATAGACCGCGACATACGAGTCGCAGTGTTTGACGGCGGGGTTAAGGAAGACGCCAAACTCGATCAATGGGTTTCACGCAAGGACACAAAAAATCTCAGCAACCCCGTGCCGGAGTTTCAAAACCATGGTACTGCCGTCACTTCGGCTCTCCTCTTCGGGCCGCTGCATGACGGTGTCACTGCGGAACGCCCTTACGCAAGCGTCGATCACTACCGCGTACTGGACGCTAACACGCTCAAGGATGATCAACAGGATCTTTACAGTGTCTTGGAGCGCATTCAGGACGTATTAGACTCACGGGCGAAATACGACTTCGTCAATCTGAGCCTCGGACCAGATTTGCCCATTGAAGACAACGACGTTCACGCCTGGACTGCGGTGCTTGACCAAATCTTTTCCGATGGCCTCACTTTACCCACAATCGCGGTCGGCAATAACGGCGAGCTTGACTGGCCATCGGGCAATGCTCGCATTCAGACTCCTGCCGATTGCGTGAACGCGCTTGCAGTAGGCAGCTATGATCGGTCAGGTATCGGTTGGAAGAGAGCCAGTTACAGTGCAATCGGACCGGGCCGCAGCCCAGGCATCATGAAGCCCGACGGTTTAGCATTCGGCGGATCCAGCCGTGAACCATACTGGGTTCTAAATGCCGAGAATCCTGGGGCGGCTATGCCAATCACTGGCACGAGCTTCGCCGCTCCCACCGCGTTGAGGACTGCCATCGCTCTACGCACGCACTTCGGCAAGCTTCTCTCGCCGATTGCCATCAAGGCGCTCCTTGTGCATAGCTGCGACGACGGCGGCCACGATCAGACCGAAGTCGGATGGGGACGTATTCCAGATGACATTGATTCCATCGTGCTCACCGATCAGCACTCGGCGCACATTGTCTACCAGGGCGAACTCCGCCCCGCTAGCAGCCTGTCGGACTTTGGGCGAAGATTTTTTGAAATGATTTGAACAGGGCGAGGGGCCAAGCGGTCAGTCAATGCAAATATATGGCTGCACGCTTCGTCAACATCGATTACGACAC
>JBEKVM010000043.1:0-40391 GCA_049513975.1 Verrucomicrobiota bacterium
CCATTGTTGAAGCTGAACGCGGTCGGCGTCCGACAGCGTGACGGCAGGTGCAATTTTGGCCATGCCGCGAATTATAGCGGCAAATCGGGATATGTCTAGCTATTTCAGGGACACTACACTAGGTGATTAGTTGAAATGGCCGATATTTTCACCAAAGCGAAGCGCTCCGAGGTCATGTCTCGCATCCGCGGACGTGGGAATAGGGATACTGAGCTTGCCCTTGCCCGCCTTTTGCGGAAGAGCAAAATCACAGGATGGCGGCGAAATCAGCAGGTTCTCGGCAGACCAGATTTCGTATTCAGCCAGGAGCGGCTGGCGCTTTTCGTCGACGGCTGCTTTTGGCATAGCTGTCCGAGGCACTCGAGAATCCCAGTCAGCAACTGCGCTTTTTGGAGGCGCAAGCTCTCAGCCAATAAGGTGCGAGACAGGTTCGTGAATGGTGCTTTGCGGAGAGCTGGCTGGCGTGTTCTGCGGTTATGGGAACATGACCTAACCAAGCGACCAGCCCTTTGCATCCGGAGAATTCAAGATTCCATCCGAGGCGGTAGAAGATGAAGATCGTCTTTCATGCGAAATCATCCACTTCCTCCTCCACGAACCCGGAGTCGCGGAAGAGACGGACTATTTCGCGGAAGCGTTTGTCGGGGCTCTTCACAAAGTCACGGAACGACCAACGTCCCTTTAGCCCCGTTTCAGCTACCACTCTTCCTTTGGTGTCCCGCACTGCCTCAGGGAACTGGAAAAAACCAAAGAAGGTTTCGCGCCCCATTTCATCCGTCACCACCAACACCACGCCCTTTGATGGTGGAACCCTATAGGACGCCGAAGTTGAATCATGATGCCAAATTCGGCTGTCGTCCGGTATATCCGCACCCTTCAGCCTGATGTCTTCCACCGGCAGCCCGGTTGTCAGCCGCCGAGCAAACTGCTTCCGTTCTGCCGTGTCAAAAAGTGCGTCCAAGACCATCGTCGGCTTGAACCCCAGCTTCTGCGCTTCCTTTTCCACACCCTTTAGAAACGCGATGAGTTCTGCCGCTGTTTTACTCTCCGGCGCACCGAATTTGAAATAATAATTTAGGCCCATGTCGATTTTTCGTTCGAATCGTGCCTGATCTGGGGGGTGAAGGCAATTCTTTGGTTGTCTGCTTTGGTAGTCTGCTCAGATCACTCTTGGTCGAAGACGTGGATTGCCCCAGGGCCGTTGCCCTCCGGGTCGCTTGCGATTGCGAGAACCTTGCCGTTTGGCAAGACCAGCGCGGGCCAAGTGTCTCCAACTACGTGACAGGCGCAGAATCGGATTCCGAGCCTCTTTAGCTCATCCAGCACGCCCTGGTTATCATGAAAAAAGTAGGCGAAGGGATTCTGGCGCTGCGGTCTGCGCTCTTCCGTGCGTGGAAATCCCTGTTTGTCAAAAGGTGACGACTGACTGCGATGTGATGGCACCACTCGGGTGAGGGCCGGGATGATCTGCAACTCCTGTCGCAGTACTTCCTGGATACCCGCTTCACCTTTCCGCGCAGCATTCTGGCCCGGGAAGCGTTCCCATACCTGCCACTGGGATGCGTTTGGATTCCAGGCCTCGACATTATGTGGAATTGTTTTCATGAATATTGTGTTTTGCCTGGTTTCAGCTTGGCGTGTGTCGATCGGTTACGGCTTTGCCGACGTCCGAGTTTAAGTTTCCGGGTTAATGTTCGGATGCCCGCCGCACCGATCTTGGTCGCCCATTGCCGGCCTAACGGGAGTGTGCGAAAAGTGTAGTCCGCGCGCTCGCCGGGGGGACAATGACTGGCCACCAGAAGGGACAATCACGCCAATCCTGCTCGGTCGCACCATTCTGTCGGATAAGCATCATCACAGGCAAATTCTGAGCGAACTTTCTCGCGACTGCGCCCTCCGTCTTTGTCGTATCCGGCGCGTCCGCAAATTCCGCATGTGAAGTGGATCGGATTATCCGAGACAGGTTGCGACCGGTGCGGATCAGCAGCAATACCTTCCCCCGTTTCTCGGGATCGGGACAGGATTCGCTCAGGTGCCTGAGGATACCTTTATACTCCTCAACGTCCCATCGGTCTTCGTAGCCCGGGGCAAAATCCACGAACGTCGGACCGAGACCCTGAATGATGTCTAGGGCATCCTCTAGGGAAACCTCAAAAGGATCTGGATTTTCACCGTCGCCAGGGAACGGACCGAGCGCCTTCAATTTCTGGTCGACCCCCTCGGTTATCGGCAGCAACCGGGTCTTATAATCCGTCTGGAAGCCGACCGGCAGCACGCGGCGGAGGGGTTGCAAGGTCGTGATGTTTGATGCCAGGATCTTCGCCGGGCTGCACGGGACAATCACGCCCTGCTGGTCGAGTTCGATGAACGTCACCGACTGATCACCCCCGGTGGCTTGGATCCGGTCACGCAATGCGGAATCGGCTTCATGCATTCGTTCCATAGCGCGGTAGATATGGGGAGACGTGTAAAACCTCGTTACGGCACGATCCTCTCGCGGACGAAATCCATACATGCGCGAGTGCTGGAGAACCGTGTCCTGCTGGAACTTTTTCGGGTCGCGTCCATAGAAGAACCCAATCAGGTTTGCGATAGTGATGCCCCGATCCAGAATCTGCCCTCCGATGAAAATGTTCAGCGGTGTCCGCAGCCGCAGTTGCCCGTCATCGTCGAGCAACGCGCTTACCTGTGCCTCAGAATTCACCTTTGTGATCATCAACTCCCCAGCTGTCAAGGCCGACAGGACGCGCACCCACACATCGTCGAACGCCGGCAACGGCATCTGAGCCACCAGCGTTGAACGAGACAGATCATCATAACTGGCCCGGACCAGGTCACGCAGCAGCTTGCTCTTGAGATTAGCTTCCTCCTGCAACCGCTCCTCAAATCGGAGAACCACGCTCTCCTGCCAAGAATGCGCCGCCTTTTGCGCCTCCGTGTGGAACAGGAACGCAAACCGCTTCGGACGAAGCTTCGCCTGCTCGTCCTGAATGCGGCGAATGCAGCCCCCGACAATGAAGCTAACGAGCGCCCTGCGTAACCCCTCAACCTTCTCGCTGGTCAGGCATTCCTCGATCTTGAAACGACGCCGGTCATCGCTCCGGAGCACCGCTAATTCTTCCCTTGTCACCGGCACGAAAATAAACGCCGCCGGGTCCTGCTGGTTCTTGCTGTCTTCGAAGTAGAACTTCCCGCCGACATAAGCATTATGCACCGGAACCAATTCCGTGAACTGCGGTCTCACGGGCGCAAGGTTGGCCCCAACTATCGGCGAGTTTTCCGGCTGAAGGTAAAGCGAGTAAGGCGTGGCCGTCACCTGGAGAAACGACGCAGCACTAAGGTGGTGCCGGAGATCATCCACCTGACCGGCGATTGTGCGGAGCTGCAATCCCAATGCCTTATCATTCACGTAACCGATGCTGGCGTTGTCAGCCTCGTCGTCCACCACCAGATTTCGCTTTTTCGCAAGCTGTGGATAGGTCCGAAGCAGTGCCTCCGCCAGCCGGTCCAGATTGTCCGTTTGCTTTTTAACGACGAAGATGAGCTTTTGGTTCAGTTCAAACTGGGTCAGACGTTCTGGAATTTCGAGTATATCGTACACCTTCGTTTGGTCGCTCTCAATGAACTCCAGGAAATCCTTATTGACACGCTTGTACGTTTGTTTCGCGAGCGCCGTCGTCGGTTTCGTCAGGATAATTGCTGCGTCATAGCCGTTGTCGAACGCCAGGGCGATAATCCCGAGGAATACCTTGGTCTTTCCAGATTGGATTTTGCCCAAGAGCATGCCGGGCTTATTCGCGGTCGTCGGCTGAGAAAGCAGCTTTTCAACAGTCCGCTGGATGCACTCCTGTTCGTCCGGTCCATAGACAGGCATGCCATCACGCGTCTTCTGCCTGAATCCACGATAAAAGACGCCATTTAGATCAAGCACTGTTGAGGGTGTCATGTTGGTATTATTGGCGGAGGCTGCGACGCCTGACCCCACTGGATTATTTGATTTCTCGTTCATGCAAGGAATATATGCAATTAATGTTGCGCCAACAACGTCATAGATGGCAACATTGATGCGAAACACGCATGTTTAGAGATATACTTACAGACCGCGGCCTTTCCCTGAACAGCCTGCACGCGCTCTTGCAACTCAGCGAATGCGGCAGCCTGATAAAGGCGGCCCGGGACGACCGTGGCCTTCAGAGCCGGTACAGTCACTACCTGCGCGAGATGTCCGGCTTCTTCGGCGTCGAACTAACCGTACGCGCAGGCAAGTCGATTCGCCTTACCCCGGCCGGCGAAGAACTTGCGCAGATAGCCCGGTATTGTTTCCAGTCCCTTCTCCAATTCCGGCAGAACGCGCGGAATGAACCCCACTCGTTCCGACTCGGGGCAGACGACAGCCTCCTTCAATGGCTGGTGATTCCGGCCGTCGCAGCATTGCGTCGCCCAGACAACCCCCTTCGGCTAATCCTGCAAAGCCTCCGGACCGCCGAAACCATCAGCAGATTGCAGGAGCAACGGCTCGACTTCGGTCTCGTCCGGGCCGACGCCGTCCCGCCAGGAGTTAAATCGCAACGCGTTTGCACTATCAAATACGCCGTGGTTGTCCCTGAGCGACTTGTGCCGCAGCGCGGCTTATTGACACTAAAAATGGCACTCCTCGATTGCCCACATGCCGCCCCAGGAAGTGACGGACAAATGAATCAACGGGTTCAGGAACTCGCCCGCCAACTCAACGGACAATATCGCCCTGAGTTGGTCTGTGATTCCCTGGCACAGTGCATCGCAGCCGTCCGGACCGGCTACTACGCTGCCCTCGTACCGCTCCAAGCCTGGAGCCCGGATTCACAAATCCGCTGCCATGTCGTGGAGGACACCGCCCTTGAAGCGCTTTCGCGCAAGATCGTAATCGCCTGGCACCCCCGCCTGATGGAAGTCCGCGAGCACACAGCCAAGCGCCTCAAAGACCAACTCCTTGTTGCGCTCAAAACCGTATTCCCAGAGCAGTAGTGCCCGGCGCGGATCCCCCCAACTGTTTCAGGCTACGGACCGAACACTTTCAAAACCGCATCGCCGTTGTAATTGATGACATTGATAGCGATTTTACCGGTTTTGGGTTTGTCAAAAGGGTGGCTCATTTCGAGGATGCACTCTTGTTTCGTGACCTATCTAAAATCAGCGACACGTAGGCGAGGAATACACTTGCGACCTCCTGGCCTCGAACACGACGCAGGTATGATCCGAAAATGTAACAGATCACCGCGGACAGGATTACCATTATGACCATGACCACGGCCCAATCGGGACCCAGCAGGCCTTTTGCGTTTAGCAATAAACCCATTACTCCAGCAAGCAAACCTAGAAATGACCCCCAGATCATCGTCGCAAACAGCCTCACGCGTCCCTCTAGTTCCTGGGTATATTCAAACGCGGTGGTACTTTCACGACAAAGCTCCGCTTTCCAAAAATTATATGCCGAATGCCAAACCTCGCAGGCTGAGAGGGAAACAACTGGTGCTGGAGGATTTTCTTGCGGAACCGAATGGGTAGTAATGGTGTGCTGCTGATTTTTCTCGGAGAAAACAACTAAATCGTGAAGAACTTCTTCCAACAGCGACCGTTCCCTTCCAAGCATACCTTTTGTCAATGCCTCTAGTTCCACTTTAACTCTATCGGGATACGGAAACGAACCTGTCCAAAGCGCGAGTTCGTATGCCGAGACTGGATCTTTAAATGGAATATGTAATTTATCGCGGGACCACTTCTTCAAGAAGAGATCCACCTTTTTCAATCCAACATGTGATTTATCGTGGAACCACTTTCGAATACCTGATTTATCGTGGAACCACTTCTTCGATAAATCATCCATTCGAGAAATCGGCAGAGCGCGCAGCACATTACCAATGAGGAAGGCCAGAAACAAGGATGCCACGGCCACGGGCCAGTGCCGTTCGAGTATGCCGCTGATCCATCTCAGTGTTTCGGGTGCGGAAAGCTTTTGCCTGTGGTTGAACACGGCTGCCGCCAAAAGCCCATAGCTGCCCACAACATAAGTTCCCGATCCAAGGATCGCAAAAAAGTCGTATTTTCTTACATTGGTTAAAGCTGTTTCTCCTGGCATGGTTTTTATCCTTTCATGCTTCAAACACCTTTAGCACCTCATCCCCATAGTGGTTTATGACTTTGATGGCGATTTTGCCGGTTTTGGGTTTGTCGAAAGGCCGGCTTACGGTCGAGTAAAGGGACGACCATGCGGATTCGCCAATGTCGGCGTGAAGGGCGCGTTTTAGCTTTTCGTAGGGATCGCCGGCCCCAGTGAAATAGGCGTGGCGGACGAAAAAGCTTTCGCCGTTGTAATCGGTATCAATGAACCAGCAGGCGATGTCGTCGGTGCTGCTGTTGCGAATTTGGCCGGTCGTGGGGTCGTAGATGTCCACACCCTTGATTTCGGCGGTGAGCTTGCCGTCGGGTTGCTTTTTGATTTCCACATCCGGCTCGCCGAAAACCATGAAGAGGTTGCCAGCGCCGGTTTTTTTCAAGAGTTCATCTCCCATCGCAAGGTCGGGATTCATGCGGGCGGGCATGACGGCGAGCTTGCCGTAGCGTTTCACTTCCTCGGATACATGAGGGTCAAAGGCGAAGCCGCAGACGATGAGCAGATCAAAACCCACGCCTTGCACGGCTTCCTTGGCTGCTTCCTTCACCAGGTCGGGGCCGACGGTGCCGTGTTCCGGGCCGATGCACATCGCAGCGCGACGCGTCTTGCCGTCCTTATCCATGTAATCTCCGGTAGCGTGCAGCCAAGTGCCGGCGAACGGTTCAAGCCTATCGAATCTGAGCCGCTCCTCTTTGCGCGTGTTCTGGACGCCTGATTTCTTGAGGTTGTCCAGAATCAACGTGGCGAAATCGTGGTGCTCGCGGGCTTCCTGCTCGGAAACCGTGCCATCACCGTTTTCGTCCGCCGAAAGGAAACGATGCGGGGAAAGGCTCTCCACGGTGAATGGACCGGTGACGCGAATACGTTTGTTGTCTTCGTAAGGTTGGTCGTATAGCAACTCCGTGTCGGCGTGGCGGGCGATGGCGGCGTTCATCTCCTGCTGCCGTGCGAGGCGGGCCTGCCACCAGTCGGCGTGGACTACTTTCGCTGGGACCGGCCACTTGGCCTCGGCCTCGCGCGGAATTTCCCATTCCTGCCAGGTCTTTTTGAGCAGGGTGTTTAACGTCGAGGAAATCGGCCCCAGTCTTTTTCGCCACTTTTCGTATATGACATCAATCTCCTCGTTGTTGGCGATGGATTTGAGAGTAACGTGTGGCACGCGCTTGTAGATGAAACCACGTTTGATGTCGCCTCCGGTTTTAATGTGCGGCGGCAATTTGCCGATCAATTCAGATTCCTTCGTCAAACCATCAGGTGAATCTGCGAGCAGATAATACGGGAACCTTGCGGCCATCAACCTAGTGCGCGCCAGAGCAACGGCGACGCGGCTGGTGTCGCAAGTAATCCAGCGCCGTCCCCACTGTTCCGCAACATAAGCCGTCGTCCCGCTGCCGCAGGTTGGGTCGAACACTAGGTCGCCGGGGTCGGTCGTCAACAACATGCAGCGCTGAATTACTTTGGCTGAAGACTGTACCACATATAGCTTATTTTCTGATCTGCTCGACATCATGGTATCTGTCCAAGTTGTCGAGAAGGGAATCACGGAGAAATCCTCCAAGTAACGGCGATAGGCGAGTTCCTTATCACGTCCAACCAGGCGGTCTGAAAATGCCAACCGGGTCATGCCTGTTGGACTCGTGGACCAATAACGGCCTCCGGGCGTGAAGGTTCTGCCCTGAAATTCAAACGGGGCTTCTCCCAAGGCGTAATGGTGACTTGACGTGCAGGTGACATATCGAAACGGGTGGGCGCCATTGGCGATTGGTTCCACCCCGAGCAGTTCAGCGTCAGAGAGTGTTCGCGTCGCTCCGTCTTCACACTGAACGAACTTATATTCTTCGGTCCCGTCATCACCCATTTTGCGGTCTCGATATACTTGGCGAAACTTAACCTGTGCATGGTCGCGTGCATACCATATCAAGTAATCATCGCTGCATGGCAGCAGATCGTCCGTTGAAGCCCCTGTTTTCTTGAATGTGATGAAGGCACAGAAGTTTTCACTGCCGAAAACCTCATCAAGGAGCGAACGCACGAGGTGAGAATTCTCCACGCCGATTTGGACGAAGACGCTGCCGCTTTCGGTGAGTAGCTCGCGGGCGACGCAGAGGCGATCACGCAAATATGCGAGATAGGAATGGATGCCGAGTTTCCAGGTGTCGCGAAAGGCACGGATTTGTTCAGGCTGCCGGGTGGCGTCCTCGGCCTTGCCGTCTTTCACGTCGCGCTTGCGGGTGCTGACCTGCCAGTTCGAGCCGAATTTGATGCCGTACGGCGGATCAATGTAAATCATCTGCACCTGGCCTTTGAGCCCCTCCTTTTCGGCCAGGGATGTCATCACGAGCAGGGAATCGCCCAGAATCATGCGGTTGGCCCAGTTGACGCCGTCCTTGTGCTGATAGAATTCAATGAGTTGCTCGAACTTGATGCCGTTGAAATCGCTGAATAATTCGGGTGTTTGCTCCTTTTCCCCATCCTTGGCCGATTCGCGCAAGTTTTCGATGATGACCTGGGGATGGATTTTTTCCTGGATGTAAATCGGAACTGCGGGGACTTCCAACGGATGGCTGTCCTGTTCATCCTTGTCGCGCCAGACCAGTTGGGGATCAAGCGACGGGTCGCGCAAGTAGAGAATTTTCTTCGGCGCTTTTTCGTCGTCGGCCACGAAATCGCGCAGTTCCTCGGTGGGGATGTTGGCGCGCTTATCCTTGTGCTTGTTGGCAAGAACGGGCGTGCGGGCTTTTGGACTGGGGGCTTTGGGCATATCGTGCGGAATCAGGATCGTTTGCGTTTAAGGTACCTAAGCTTGTCTCGGAGATGTTCGAGGTTCTGCTCGCCAAGTTCTTTGAGAGAAGAAATGGGTTTCTTCAACTCAAGCTCCGTGAACGCGAAATCGTGAACCTGCTCGTGGCTCATGCCCAACTCGCGGGCGAGCGGCCAAATGGCACGGTAAATCCGGTCGCGCCATTCATCGTTGTTTGTGCGGCGTAGTTTTGGCAGTGATCGTCCACGTTGTTGATTCAGAAACTGAACGGCTTCGTCGAATTGCTCGACAGGCAGCTTTTTGTAGGATGTCAGGTGGAATGTGTTCTTGAAATAGTTCTGCCACTTGCCGTAGGTGTTTCCGTGTCCGGCCTGTTCGTCAATCTTCGCGAGGTCTTCGATTCGGCTCTTAATTTCAAACGCTTGTTCCTCCGAGATGTCCCCGGGTTCACGAACGAATTGGAGCCGGACAACTTTTTTTTGATTGATGTTGATGTCGCCGTGTCCCGTTTGAGCAACGATGCTGTCTTTTGCTTGGGCGTTTTGGACGACGGCAGGGCACGCCGGATCAATGTGCAACGGCGGCATGGTAAGCAACATTCGCAACTTTGCGAGACAGTCTCTCTCCTTGCCAGGCATCATTACCTGGCTCAACCAGAGGAAGGGGAACGATTCCGGTTTCTTGCGAAAGTAATTTTCTGCGAGGTCGGAACGTAATTCGACATCAAGCAGGATGGCTATTTTCCAGTGCGCGTCCGCCTGTTCCAAAAGCCGCAAGTCCTGCGGCACCTGGCTGGTAGAGCAGAAAAGCTCGAACACGGCACGTTTGCCGTCCTGCCAATAATGGATGAGGTCGTTGCGACCTCCTTTGACGGCACTCACTTCGGCAACCGCGGCGTTGTCCGGGAATTCTTTCGCGAGGAGCTGGCGCAGGCGGGATTGAACGGCACCATGCAATTGGCGCTTCGGTATGGCGGCAGCAGCCCAATCACAGAATAGTTGGAATTCTGACTTATTCATGTGAACGCCCATCGTTGTAAACCTAGTTTGCTGCCCGTCTGCGTGTTCTTCTCAACGAACTGGCGGATGCTTTTGGCTGCGTCCCACGGATCGCGGATTTCGAGGAATAACCAGCGGCCGAATTCGCCGTGGTTGTTCACAGCAGGAATCCAGAGAGTCTTGGCGGTGGAAACTTTGGCCTCCTTGTCTTTCTTTTTCTCGCCCGTGCATTCCAGAATGAGATTGAGAAAATCGTCCGAGCCACCCCCGTCGTTGATGCAGACGATAAAATCCGGGTAATAATTGTGTTCCTCACCGTTCAAGGTGTAAGGAATAATGAAGCCAAGGTTTTGATTTTTAACGTAAGCGAAAACCTCCTCCATGTCCTCCAGGGTTTGCGCAAGCTTCTGTTCCCAGGACTCCGTGTCAGCCACGACATGCGAAATATGGCAGCGGTCGGCGCGGGTGGCATAGGTGGGCCTGGTGGTGTCAAAATCCACGTTTTGGGTCGTGCCGATGGTGTCATACGGGCGGAGAATCGGTTTGAGCGCTTTCTCCCCTGGCGTGGACTGCACGATGGCTTTGTAAATTCGGTCAGCGGCGTCATGGGCGAACTGGAGCAACAGCAGAAGTTGCGGGAAAGTATTGTCTTTGCACTCAACGCATTCACCCAGCCATTGGCGCGTGATTTCCAACAGGCGCGGGAATCGCCACCCCTGAACCTCGGCGTCAAACTGATGCTTCTTGGTTTTCGCCGTGTCGTGGGTGCCGTCCTGCCGGAAGTATTTTTCAAGGGTGAGCTTGGCCAGCAGGAAGGCGATTTCAGCCAGACGTCGCTTTTTGAGGTCAGCTAGGTCGTGGACGGTCGTTTCGCCGATGATCGGGGCATTTTCTGTTTTCATCGGCAGGTCGGCGGCAGACAGAATGAGGCGTGATTCCCTAGCGAACTTCACTTCAAGCTTGGCTTCGGGTAAATCGTATCGGTAGCCAGCCAGACGGGGGAAGGTGATTTCCCGTTCCAGCCTGTCCTCCAATGCTCTGACGCGCGTCGGAATCGGGCCGGGCTTCGGGTCGCTGCCGCTGCCGGCGCAAGGGATGAAGGAGAACGGCACGCCATAGACCTCGGCATATTCAACGGGAAAAGCTTCGATTTCCACATCCTGTCCGTTGACGGGAAAGTGGCGGGCTTCGGTGGAATAGGTCATGCGACGCAAGCCGCGTCCCACCACCTGTTCGCAAAGCAGTTGAGTGCCGAAAGCGCGGATGCCCAGAATATGCGTCACCGTGTTGGCGTCCCAGCCTTCGGTGAGCATTGATACTGAAACAACGCAACGGATTTGCTCGCCGAGTTTGCCAAGCTTGCCAACGGTGTTCATGACTTCGCGCAAGAGGTCTTCATCGGCAAGTTGGTCCGGGTCGCGGCCCGGAAAACGGAGCCGGTAGTCGGCTTTAAACTCGTCAATTTCGCGCGCGGCAATCTGCTTGAAATCGTCGCTCATGGCCTCGCCGGATTCCAGTTGCTCGCTGTCCACAAGGATCGTTTTTGGCCGTGCGGTCCATGCCCCGTCTGATTCGTTGCTGAATAGCGGCAATTTGCCAGGGACAACCACGGATTTGTCTTCCGAGATTTGCTTTTCCCAGCCGGCGATGTAATCGAAAACGAGCTTTGAGACGTTGGTATTGTTGCAAACGACAATAAAGACTGGCGGCGTCAGCCCCCTGGCCTGCGCTTCGTCGTTCTGCACCCAGCGGCGATAGTATTTCTCGTAATTGCTGTAGAGACTTTGCAATGCGCCTTCCAACTGGACGGGCAACTTCGGTTCGCCCGTTACGGCGTCCGTGCCGCGTCCTTTTTTGGGGAGTCCTTCACGGATTAAAGGCCAGATATCTCGGTATACCGGCGCGTCGTGCAGCATATTGTCGTCCGACACCGGCACCCGCGGCACTTTGACGATTCCGGATTCGATGGCGTCAATGAGAGAAAAGTCGGAAACGACCCAGGGAAAGAGTGTTCCCTCTGAATACCCGGAGCCGCGCAGGAAGAACGGTGTGGCCGAAAGATCATAAACGGTTTTAATGCCGATTTTGGATTGGACAGCCTCCAAGCCGGTGATCCATACACGGGCTTCTTCTTCGCGTTTCTCGGCTTCCCTGCGGTCATCGCCGGTCAACTTTTCCGCCTCGCCGCCGACACGACGTCGGTAGCAATGGTGCGCCTCGTCATTCAGGATAATGATGTTCTTCTTGGTGCCCAATTCGCGACAAACGCGGCGAACCATCTGGTCGGGAGTCTCGGTGAATGGGCTTGGGGCGTCACCGCTGCCCGTCAGCAAACTTTTGGTCAGCCTGCCGGCGCTGGTGTGTTCGCGCATCAGGAACGCATGAAAATTGGTGATGACGATTTTGGCCTTGCCCAATTCCTGCATCAGGTCGGACGGAACAATATCGAGCTTGCGGTAATAATTGTCCGCGTCGTTGGGCATCAGGACGCGCAGCCGGTCCCGGATGGTGATGCCTGGGGTGACAATTAGGAAAGTGTCGGTGAATTTGGCGATTTGTTGGTTTGCCAGCTTGTTGAGCGTCTGCCACGCAATAAGCATGGCCATGACCACGGTTTTGCCACTACCGGTCGCCATTTTGCAGGCGACCCGGTAGAGCTTTGGGTTGGCGTCCTCGTTGGCGTGGCGGATTTCATTTTCAATCCAGGTGTCGCCCTGATTTTTGGCAACCTCCGTGAGGTAAATGAATGTTTCGAGCGCTTCGATTTGGCAGAAAAACAGTTTTCGCTCGCGTTCCGGGCGCGTCCAGTATTGAAGAAGTTGGGCGGTGACCTGGCTGACTCCAAAGTGTTTGTTTTCGCGCCACTGCTTTACGCGGGAGCGAACTTGATTGATAAATTTGTTCTCCTCAATCCGGTCCTGCGTCCATTCGGTATTAAAAAAGAGCTGCTTCTTGCCCTTTTTCTTCGGGGCCGCGATGGGTATGAAATATGAGCTCGTGCGGCGCTCGCTGACGATTTCATTGGTGATGCCCTCGTCGCTGAACCGGAAGTGGCGCCGCGGTTCATCGAAGGGCGAGTTTATGACCGGATTTTCTATGACAACCTGTTTCATTCCCTCGGATTTGCTGCGATTATGGGTGAAATTGCGGGAAATTGCATCAAAAAAGCGGATTGGCCCAAATATGGGGAGGTGCATGGGGACCTGCAAGAAAGAATTGTGTGATGACGGTCCACAAGAGCCAGGGGTCGGAATTCGAGCGCGTGTTGCTGATTCTTCCCGCTGACGACAGTGCGATCCTGACGCGCGAACTTGTTTACACCGGTCTGACTCGCGCAAGCAAACAGGTCGAGTTGTGGACGGACGAGAAACCCTTCCGGACAATGATTCAGCGGAAAATCAGCCACAGGTCGGGACTGCGGGAAGCCTTGTGGAGATGAGTTTCAGGCGAGATGGCGGGAATGTGGAAATCTGATCGCACAGGGGCCTCAAGAGGATAGTGCTTTTATTTCTGCTTTTCTGAATGCGGCATCAGAAAGTCGGGAAGATATTTGGGTTCATCCCATGCTTTTGCCGGAGCCGGTGGACCCGATGAGCAAGATGTGTTGCACTAAATCGGCCTCGGTGAGTTCGACCCGATGACCGGCCGGTTCATAGCACGGCCAGACGGTCAACGGAAAATCAGTGGGCAGATGGGGCATGGAGTGAGGCATATAAATCGTCAGGTCGGGCTGTGAGCGAAATTCGCGACACAGCCTTCCTCGGGATCGAAATAGAGTGCCTCGGCTGCCAACCGCGCGTTATATCCCATCGCCGAATGCCAGGCATCCGGCGGGCAAAGTGAGGGTAAAATCCGGACCAATACACCAGCCCGATCGAACGATGGCACGAACATCTTATGTTTGCGGCTGTGGAAATGGCCGAGATGAAATTCCCGATGCCTGCTCGCGGCCCAGCCTTCGGGTTGTTCTGTCGCCAGCAGCAGGGGCAAATCGAAATGCTTCTCGTTGTGACCGTGGGTAAACCCGATGAGGTTTCTGTGATACTGAAAATACTTTCGCTGCCGCAGGCTGTTGTTCACCGCTACGTCCTCGGTGCTTCGGAACCAGGCCTGCAGCACATCGCCTAAATAGTACAGGCGTTGAGTGTCGTGGTTGCCCGTGACCATGACCACTTGCACCGGAGCGATCTGGCGCAGACGGTCAATCGCGCGCACCAGCAACTGCCGGCCGCGCAGGAATGATTCCTGGTAACGGATCGCCTCGTCCTGCGGCGTGCCCGCCGTGGTCGTCCGACCGAGGTGATCGGTGTTCAGAAAATCATTCCCGCAAACAAACAAGACTTTTTCCACCGGCAGCGACGCCGATTTGGCAAGCAGATCCTCCAACGCGATGATGAACATGCGCTCGGAAATTTCAGGGTCGTAAGCCCGGCCGGTTTCCAACTCGCAACAGTATTTTCCGAGATGATGGTCCATGATGGAGATTTCGAGCAACCCCTTGGGGCCCGCGCGATGAACGATCGGCGGCTGGATCGGCGCCGCCTGACGGAATTGTTCCAGAATGCCCTGCATCAGATTTTGCAGTTTTTCTTCCGCCACCCGCCTTCTCAGCCACGCCTTGATCTGAAACAGCATCGTGGTCGTCATGCCTTCCAACGTCTTGGCCGCGACCTCGTATTTGTTGATGACATGCCTTTCAACCTCCCAAATGCGCGTGTCGACTTGCGCGTAAACCAGCAGGTCCGCCAAGGTCTGGATGCGGGTACCGCGATAGGATAGGTCCCGCTCCCCGTCATGCACATTGTCCTGCAATTCATTCTCGCGCGTTGGCGGGATCTCTGCGGTTGCTCCCGTGGGAGCGATCGCCTGGGGCTGGTTGGCTCCCGCATAACTTTGCGCTCCGATCCAGTGCGCCAGATGGACCTTTGCATGGTCGAGCGTCAAGCCCAACGCCTGCGCCACTTTGACCGCGCCCCAATCGGGGTGTATTTGCTTGAGTTGTTGCACTCGCACGTAGTCGGGGTGGGTGCTGTGGCCTTGTGTTTCCCCCCGCCACCGCTCGCGCAGCCTGCGAGAGGTCGGAGTTTTCACCCCCAGCAAAGCCGCCAAGTGGGCCTTTCCGATTTCGGGCTGAGCTTGCAGGATTTGCCGGGCCTGCACATAGAGTGGATCAGGTTGCAGGTTCGATTCGTTGTTCATCATAGGAGGCGCCAAGGCGCGGACCGGAGGGTGGCTGTTTCATTTCCCATCCTCTGGCCGCAACTCACTTCCCTCCACCCTATATAAGCTGGCGGGCGGGTGAATTGTCCGGGAAAGAATTTCGATCTTTTTTCGGACAATTCCCGGATCGCCGATTTACATCAGCATTTCCATTCCGGTGGGGGCTCGCGGCTGAATCTCTCTGGCCAAATCCGCGAGGATCGCGCGCGCCAACAGGCGAACTCGGTGAACCAGCCGCCGGTCGAACTCACCCCGCGCGATGCAATCATCGGCGAGATAGTTCGGCTCCCAGTAGTCAATGACTGGTCGCAGTTCAGGTGCGGCCTGTTCCCGCAAGCGCGCGAACAGCTCTCGCTGCACATCGCGTCGCTCCAGGAACTGCGCTTGATCGATTGGTTCGGGCACTTCCACAACACCCGGTTCGGTTTCCGCATCGCCCAACGGCAGGTGCGAAAAAGAAGCTTCCGCCGCATCGATTGCATTGGATAATTGGCTGTTGATGATGCCCATCACGCACAGGGCAAATGCTGCTGTGCTTTGCCGGTTTTTCACCGAGAGTTTGCGCCCTTTTTTCGGATGTGTGTCGCCCAACAGCACCCTTTCCAGAGCGGAGTGGACGATCTCGTCCGGCATCCTGCCCGCGAGAAACCGATCCATCCCCGGTGCGCCGGCGATCCGTCGCATTCGTTTCGCAGTGAAGTGTCTGAGTTGTTGTCGTTGTGCTTCCGTTAGCGCCGACACTAATTGAAGAGCAGTCGGAAGTGAACTGCCTGATTCGTGCGGCCCGTGATTATTGCATGCGTTTGCTTGCATGCTTTTTGTTGGACTCGGATTGCATCAGCAACCCAGCAACCGCCCGCCCGGTACTGGAAAACCCGCCTGCGTGCGGCGCATCTGCCGACTCGCTTTTGTTTACGATATGGTACGATGCCGGGCTTCGAGATGGAACAGTTCATCACCTGTCGACGCCCGTTCAGGAGTGATTAGAGTTTCGCATGTTTGAGCCCAGTGTGAGCACAGATCCTGCCGTTGGGAGGAACCTGCGCGACCATTTGCGCGCCGACAGGAAATACGCCGATATCCTTATACTGACCACGCCACCGGAGGGGGCCGTGAAGGTCAGGGTTCTGAGCCATGCATCGCGCTGAAACCGGCTGAAACACGGAGGCACGCTATACTACTTTTTATACTACTCGAGTGTTTTGGGGTACTGGCCATTTACGTAAGTCGTTGATAATGTGGCGCATCCGGCAGGACTTGAACCTGCAACCTTCTGATCCGAAGTCAGAAGCTCTATCCAATTGAGCTACGGATGCGTCGAGAAAATGTGGATTCCGACCGACTTGCAAAAGTCGAATTACCCCTGATGCACCCGGCGGGCACCCGGTCAACCAGGAGCCTGGGGTGAAAACGGGCGCTAAATTCTGTCTTCAAATTGCTCATCACCACGGCTTTATTCTGTCACCAGATGCAGACTCCTGGCAAGCAAATCGGAAAAGGCCTGACCTTGGAGCCTGGAGGCGAAAGAGGAGATCAACCCGGCAGCCCCTGAACTTCCTGCATCACCTTTTCGGCAAAAAACACACAGACCTTCGCCGTAGCCCGCTGCCCTCCCGGCCTTTTGGGATTGCTCTCGACGCTTTCCGCGCTAACCTGCCGCCCTCATCTTGTTTGAGCATTTTGCCAATGACCGATTCACTGGAACAAAAACTTGATAGTTTTGATGCGGCGCAGCGCCATCGCGCCCTGGCCGCTCTCTGGCGGCAGGCCGGGGACGGGCTGGTGACACTGCCGGAGCCGGGAACCGCCGTGAATCTCCACGCGCACACTTTCTTCTCCTACAACGCCTGTGGCTATTCTCCCTCCAAGTTTGCCTGGCTGGCGCGCAAGGCGGGGTTGGCGGCGGCGGGAATTGTTGACTTCGATGTGCTCGACGGCTTGGAAGAATTTCTGCAAGCCGGGCGTCTCCTGGGCCTGAAAACCTGCGTCAGCCTGGAATCGCGCGCCTTTGTCCCCGAGTTTGCCGCGCGCGTCATCAATTCTCCCGGAGAACCGGGCATCGCCTATCACATGGGCGTGGGCTTCACCAGCGCCGCGCCGCATCCATTTCTGACCCAAATGCGCCGGGCTGCGGCCCAGCGCACCCGCGATCTGCTGCTTCGCGTCAACCGGTTCATGCAGCCGGTCGAACTGGATTACGAGAAGGACGTGCTGGCCATCACCCCCCAGGGCAATGCCACCGAGCGCCACCTCTGTGAAGCCTTCGAGCGCAAGGCCGCCCGGGTGTTTCCTGACCCCGCCCTCCGCGCCGCGTTTTGGAAACAGAAACTCGGCGACGCCCCCTCCCCCGGCCCAAAACTCCAGAACCTCATTCGCGCCAGGACGATGAAGCAAGGCGGCGTGGGCTACGTGCAGCCGGGCGAAGGCTCCTTCCCTTTAATGGCCGACATGAACCGTTTTGTCCTCGAGTCCGGCGCCATTCCTACCCTGACCTGGCTTGACGGCGGCAGCGAAGGTGAGAAGTGCATCGAGGAGTTGTTCGAGGTTGGCATGGCCTCCGGCACGGCGGCGCTGAACATCATCCCGGACCGCAACTACACCCCCGGCCTCCGGGACCAGAGATTGCAAAATCTCCATGATGTCGTCGCCTTGGCGGAGAAGCATTACTTCCCCATTATCGTCGGCACCGAGATGAATTCGCCGGGCAACAAGTTCGTGGATTCGTTTGAAACGGCGGAACTCAAGCCGCTGGCCCCGGTCTTCCTGCGCGGCGCGCATATTTTTTATGCCCACTCGGTCTTGCAACGCCAGAGCGGCCTGGGCTACCTTGGCCCGTGGGCCGCGCAAACTTTCAGAACGCTCCCCGCCAAAAACGTTTTTTTTGAGAAGCTGGGACGTGAACTGAAGCCTGAAAAAGAGAATCAGTTGCGCGGCTTGACCGCCACGGTTGCGCCCGGCCATATTTTCGAGAGAATTCAGTGAGTTAATTTATGTCAGCCGACCCCATTCCAAAACAACAGCGCGCCGTGCAATTGGTCGGACCCGACCAGTTGCAGATCAACCAAACCAAGCCCGTCTTCGAGCCGGGACCCGATCAGGTTCTGGGGCGCGTGGAAGTCGTCGGCTTGTGCTTCTCCGACCTCAAGCTCCTCAAACAATTCTCCGCCCACGCCCGCAAATCTTCCATCACCGCCGGCATTGATCAGGATTTTTTGCGCCAAATGCCCAACTACGTGCCCGGCGCCCAACCGACCGTGCCCGGCCATGAGACGGTCATCCGCCTCGTCCAGGTCGGCGCCAATGTCCGGCGCCTCAAGGTGGGCGGCCGCTACCTCGTGCAAACCGATTACCGCTGGCTGCCCACCGCCAACTCCAACTCTGCCTTCGGCTACAACTTTGAAGGCGCCCTCCAGGAGTATGTTCTTCTGGACCAGCGCGTCATCACCGCCCCGGAGGGCGAATCCATGCTCATTCCCGTCCCCGAAGATTTGTCCTCCTCCGCCCTCGCCCTGGTGGAACCGTGGGCCTGCGTCGAAGATTCCTATGTCGAAAAACAACGCCAGACCCTCAAGGACGGCGGCCGCATGATCGTCGTCGGCGAGAGGCTGGTGGACAAAAGCCGCGTCTGGAGCCTGCCGGGCAAGCCCAAATCCACCACCTTCACCACCGCCGACAAAATTGCCGAACTGGACAACGCGGCTTTTGACGACGTCATCTACTTCGGCTCAAACCCCGCCACGGTGGAAAAACTTTTCCCCAAAGTCGCCGCCGGCGGCTTGTTCAACATCGTTCAAGCCGGCGGCAAATTTGGCCGCCCGGTCGTCTCCCAAGTCGGCCGCGTTCACTACGGCGGCATCCGCCTGGTCGGCACCACCGGCAGGGACGCCGCCGCGGCCCTGTCCGCCATTCCCGCCACGGCCGAAATCCGGCCCAACGACAAAATCAACATCATCGGCGCCGCCGGTCCGATGGGCACCATGCACGTCATCCGCGACCTCTGCCAGGGCGTGCCCGGCGTGACCGTCTTCGCCGGCGACCTCAGCGACGACCGTTTGGCCGTGCTGCAAAAGCTGGCTGAACCATTGGCCGCCAAGAACCAACTCACCCTCCGCCCCTACAATCCGTCCAAAGACAAGCTTCCCGGCCAGTTCAACTACATCGTCCTCATGGCCCCCGTCCCCGCTCTGGTCGCCCAGGCCGTCCTGGACGCCGCCCCCGGCGGCCTCGTCAACATCTTCGCCGGCATTCCCGCCGACAAGACCGCCGCCCTGGATCTGGACGCCTACATCGAAAAGCAACTTTACTTCATCGGCACCAGCGGTTCGGTGCTCGAGGACATGAAGCAGGTCCTGGCCAAAGTCATCTCCCGCCGCCTCGACACCAATCTGTCCGTGGCCGCCGTCGCCGGATTGGACGGCGCGATAGACGGCATCCGCGCCGTGGAAAAGAACCTCATGCCCGGCAAAATCCTCGTTTACCCCTCCTGCCGCGGATTAAAGCTTACCCCGCTGACCGAACTCGCCGGCTCGCTTCCGCTTTCCGACGGCCACTGGAACAAACAGGCCGAAGAAGCTCTCTTGAAACAATTCCCCAATAGCTACGATCACATTGTGGACGGCATCCGGGAGGCGGAAGAAGCTCTGTTGCAACAATTCCCAAAAACATGAGCGCGGATTTGAAAAACAAGATCGCCATCGTCACCGGCGGCGCCCAGGGTTTGGGCCAGGCCATCTCCCTCCGCCTCGTCCGCGAAGGCTGCAAGGTCCTCATTGCCGACGTCAACGAGAAGGGCGTGGCCGAAACCGCCGCCGCCATCGCCGCCCAAACCGCCGGTTGCGTCCTCGGAATCAAAGTGGACGTCACCCAGGAAGCCGATGTCAAAATGCTCTTCGATCGCGCCACGCGGGAGTTCGGCCGCGTGGACATCGTCGTGGCCAACGCCGCCATCCTCATTGCCGAACCCATTGCCGAGGCCGATGCCGGGAAATGGCGCGCGGTCATGGAGGTGAACCTCTTCGGTTATTTCCTGGTCACCAAATACGCCTGCCGTGTCATGAAGAGCCAGGGGAGCGGTTCCATTATCAATATCAATTCCAAATCCGGCAAGAAGGGCAGCGCCGCCAACTCCGCCTACGCCGCCAGCAAGTTTGGCGGCATCGGCCACACCCAGAGCGTCGCGCTGGAAATGGCCCCCTTCCATGTCCGCTGCAACGCCATTTGCCCCGGCAACCTCCTCGACTCCCCGCTTTGGACCGATCCTGAAAAGGGCCTCTTTGCCCAGTACCTTCGCGCCGGCAAAGTCCCCGGCGCCAAAAACGTCGCCGATGTCCGCCAGGCCTACGTCAATCAAGTCCCCATGAAACGGGGCTGCGCTTACGAAGACGTCTGCAACGCCGTTGTCTTTCTCGCCTCCGACCAGTCCTCCTACATCACCGGCATCGCCTTGAGCGTGACCGGCGGCCAGGAAATGAACTAACCCAAATGCAAAATACCATCCGTCAAGAACTCCTCGCCCTTTCCCACGAACTTGGCCGCGAAGACCGCGCTCTGGCCATCCTCGGCGAAGGCAACACCTCCGCCCGTCTGGGCGACAAAACCTTTCTCGTCAAAGCCAGCGGCACCTGCCTCGGCACTCTCAAAGACGACGACCTCGTCGAGTGCCGTTTCTCCGCCCTGCTGCCCATGCTGGAAGAAGAAAGCCTGGCCGACCAGCAGGTGGATGACGCCCTGCTTGCCGCCCGCGTTGACTCCAAGGCGAAAAAACCGTCCGTCGAGGCCGTCTTCCATGCCTGGCTGCTTTCCCTGCCCGGCGTCAAATTCGTCGGCCACACCCATGCCACTACTGTCAATCAAATCCTCTGTTCGCCCCGCGCGCGGGATTTCAGCGAACACCGCATGTTTCCCGACGAAATCGTTTGTTGCGGCACCGCCTCGGTCTTCGTCCCCTTGACCGATCCCGGCCTGAAACTGGCCCAGGCCATCCGCCGCCTGACCGAAGCGTTCATTCAAAAGGAACAGTCCCAGCCCCGGGTCATCCTCATGCAAAACCACGGCCTCATCACCCTTGGCGGCACCTGGCAATCCGTTCTCGCCGCCATGCTCATGGCCGAGAAAGCGGCCAAAATCTTCATGGGCGCCGCCGCCCTTGGCGGCCCCGTCTTTTTCTCCCAAGAAAACATCGCGCGCATCGCCGGCCGCCCCGACGAGGCCTACCGCCAGCGCGCCTTGAAAATGTAATCCCCTCTTCTGCCTTGACGGCAATGTTCCCCCTCGCACAAACATCATGCCTATGAAACCTGTCCTTCTCCCGCTCGCCAGCGCCGCCGTCCTTTGCTGCCTGATGACCGCCGCCTCCGCCCAAACCGCTTCCAGTTTGCAGGATCGCGCCGACCGCTTCCTCGACCTGGTCAATGCCGGCTACCAGGCCCTCTATCGGGTCCAGAGCATCGCCCAATGGAACGCCGCCACCGACGTCACCCCGGCCCACGACGCCGCTTCCGACACCGCCGGCCAGGCCATGGCCGCCTTCACCGGCAACCCCGCTCTCATCAACGAGGCCAAGGCCCTCCTCCAACACCGCGCCGAATTGAAGCCCCTCACCGCCCTCCAATTGGATCGCGTCATCCTCAACGCCGCCGAAGGCCCCATGACCAATCCCAAACTGGTCGCCGACCGCGTCGCCGCCGAGACGCAACAGGCCTCCACCCTGAATTCGTTCGTGTTTCATCTTGACAGCAAGGTCATCACCGCCAACGACATTGACGACTGCCTGGCCACCAACCGCAATCTCTCCGAGCGCCGCTCCGTCTGGGAAGCCTCCAAACTGTCCGGCCCGGCCCTCAAACCCGGCCTGGTCAAACTGCAAAAGTTGCGCAACGGCGTCGCCCAGGAACTCAATTATCCCGATTACTTCACCCTGCAAGTCGCCGGCTACGGCATGACCACGGAGGAAATGGTCGCCCTGCAGGACAATTTCATGCGCGAACTGCGCCCGCTCTATTTGCAGTTGCACACCTGGGTCAAATACGAGCTGGCCAAAAGATACCACCAGCCCGTGCCAAAACTCATCCCCGCCCATTGGATCAACAACCGCTGGAGCCAGGAATGGTCCGGCATCGTCGAAGCCGCCAACCTGGATGATCGCTTCAAGGACAAATCCCCCGAGTGGATCGTCAAAACGGCCGAGCAGTTCTACACCGGCCTGGGCTTTGCCAAATTGCCCGACAGTTTCTGGGCCTTGTCCGATTTGTATCCCGTCAAGCCCGGCGATCCGCGCAAGAAAAACACCCATGCCTCCTGCTGGCACATGGACCTGGACCACGACATCCGCTCCTTGATGAGCGTGGAAGCCAACTCGGAATGGTTTTACACCGCGCATCACGAGCTGGGGCACGGCTATTATTTTATGAGCTACAGCCGGCCCGAAGTGCCGCCCCTGCTGCGCATCGGCGCCAACCCGGCCTTTCACGAAGGCATCGGCGAGTTGATCGCCCTGGCCTCCAGCCAGGTGCCCTACCTCCAATCCGCCGCCGTCCTGCCCGCCGGTTTCCAGGCCGACCAGACCGCCTTTCTTCTTGACGATGCCCTGGAACGCGCCGTCCCCTTTATCTTCTGGAGCTCCGGCACCATGACCCATTGGGAGGCCGACGTTTACGCCAAAAATTTGGACCCCGGCCAATGGAACGCCCGCTGGTGGGAATACGTCAAAAAATTCCAGGGCATCGAACCGCCTTCGCCCCGCGGGGAGGAGTTTTGCGACGCCGCCACCAAGACCCACATCAACGACACCCCCTGCTATTACTACTCCTATGCCATCGCCACCGTCTTGAAGTTCCAACTGCACGACTACATCGCGCGCCACATTCTCCATCAGCCGCCCCAGGCCTGCAACTACGCCAACAGCCGCGAAGTGGGCGACTTTCTCCGCAAATTCCTCGTCAAAGGCGGCACTGAGGATTGGCGCAAAGTCCTGCGCGAAGCCACCGGCGAAGACCTCTCCACCCGCGCCATGGTCGAGTACTTCCAACCCCTCCTGTCCTGGCTGCAGGACCAAAACAAAGGCCGCCCCATCGGCTGGGAATGATAAAATCCGCAATCCGCAATTCTGAAAATCCGCCCTGGGGGAAAATGGCGGGAGTGGCGGGGCTCGAACCCGTAACCTCTGCCGTGACAGGGCAGCGCTCTAACCAATTGAGCTACACCCCCGAAGGGGATGCGTGAAATTAGTGATTCTCCCCCTCTTCGTCAACGTCCAACCGAAGAAAAAAAAGTTCGGGCAGCAGACGCCAAGGAGGTGGGGGTGGGGAACCCCGCTGAAGAAACGTACCGCTACCCGAACCAAATCCTAAATCATCTTAGAACTTCGCCGCGATTTGTCAATGCTTAATTCAAACAGAATAATCGCCCCTCCGGTGTAGGGGATTCCCTGACATCCGGCCCACCCCGGCCGGCCCTTCCGGTTTCACCCTTCTTCCTTCGCTATTCAGCCTTCCTTCAGAATGCGAATTTCCCGCTGCGGCAATGGAATCTCTATCTGGCTGGCGCGAAAACGTTCGAGAATCGCCGCATTCAATTCGCTGGTGGCCCAACCCACATCCCCCAGCTTGGCCCACGGCTTGATGGAGACGTTGAATTTGAAAGCCTCCTGCGCTTGTTTGATTTGCTTGAGCCGGCATTGACTTTCAGCCAAAACCAATTCTACTGGCGGGGAAATGTTTTCCCAGTGACTGATGAAACCGCCGCTTGATTTGACGAAATTAAAAGTTTTCCCCCTGGCCCAACGCGCCAGCGAGGCGCGGCTGGAGGATATATTGGTGTCGCCGGATTCAAATCCCCCGCCCTGCTCTCCCCGGAATCAGCTTCTCATCCGGCAATGCGCCCGGCACATCGCGCAAGCCCGCCAACGCCAGGCCGCCGTCCTGCTTATCTACGGCGCGCACCTCATCAAAAACGGGGCCGCCAACATTTTGATCCGCCTTTTGCACGGCGGCTGGATCACCCACCTGGCCACCAACGGCGCCGGCGTCATCCACGACTGGGAATTTTCCTTTCTCGGGCTTTCTACCGAGAGCGTCAAAAAAAACGTCGCGGCCGGCACTTTTGGCGCCTGGCAGGAAACGGGCCGCAACCTTCACCTCGCCCTCCTCGGCGGCGCGCTGGAGGCGCGCGGTTTTGGCGCTTCCGTTGGCCAATTCGCCGCCCAGGACGGCCTCACCCTTCCCTCCCTCGATTGGCTGGAAGCCGCCCTGCGCTCCGAACCGTCCCATCCCCTCGCCGCCGCCCGCGCCGACTTGCTCCAGGCCATGCGCGTTCACCGCCTGGCCGCCGGACGGCACGAAGTCAAACATCCCTGGAAACAAACCTGCGTCCTTGCGCAATGCTTCACGCAAAACATTCCCCTCACCGTTCATCCCGGCATCGGCTACGACATTCTCGCCAACCATCCCATGTTCAACGGCGCCGCCATCGGACGGGCCGCCGATATTGATTTCCGCTCATTTGTCACCTCCGTGGACAGGCTGGATGACGGAGTGGTGCTTTCCGTCGGCTCGGCCATCATGGGCCCCCAGGTCTTTGAAAAAAGCCTGAGTTGCGTGAACAATTTGCGCTTGCAAGCCGCACGCCCGATGATCCGGGGCCACACCATCTATGTGGTGGATTTACAGGACGGCGGCCAGTGGGACTGGACCCAAGGCGAACCGGCCAAGGACAATCCGGCCTACTATTTGCGCTTCTGCAAAAGCTACTCCCGGATGGGCGGCGCCATGGCCTATTTGCAATGCGACAATGTGGCCTTCGTCCATCACCTCCTGCGGGAATTGGAAAAGCCCGGCTGAAAGGGATGCCTCAGTCTTGGTTGGGCCTGGCAAGGCAGGGCGGGCAGTCCCCTGCCCGCCGCATGACGGTAACGCGGCGTTAATTCCTCCTCACATTGTCCGACGGCGGCCAGGGGACTGCCCGCCCTGCCAATCATAATGGAGGATACAAATAGGGGGGTGGGCGGTGTCTATATAATGAAAAACGAAGCTGGCGGTGCCGGCGCAGAGCCGGTAATGTCAAGTTTCATGCACAGGAGAGAATCTGATTATGAAAGAGATGGATTCATTGGAGCAGGACATGAGGCAGTGGCGGCCGCGGCAACCGTCGGAGCGGCTGGCGTGGCGGTTGTTCGGCCGGGCCGAACTGGCGCCGGGGACGCGGCGCCGGACGGAGTTCTGGAACTGGTTGACGCCGGCGGCGGCTTGCGCGCTGACGGTTTTGGTGGCGGTGGGGAGCGCGAATTATCGCGATAAACATGATGTTGGGGAAGGCGGGGGGGTGGTTTTTGCCGGGTGGATTCTTGACCCCGGCGCGTCCAATCTGCCGCAGGGGGTGCTGTTGAGCGAAATGGATGAGAATGTGCAATGGAATGTGTATCCGAAGCTGGCTCCGCCGGCAGGGACCCACATTGGGGAATCCTCTGCGACGGCCGGAGCGCGGCGGGCGGCGGCCACGAATTTGAACCGGAATTTTTAGAGAATGAATCCTGAACCGCCGCAAAAGCCGGCTTCGCCCAAGCCGGGCGCGACCCCTAACAAAGCGCCTGCGGCCCGGCCGGCGGCCGCCGCCAAGCCGGCGGCCAAGCCTTTGTCCAAAGGAGCGCCCGCGCCCGCGCCGGTGAAGGTGCCGCCCTTGTTCCGGCGGATTGACTGGCTGGCGCTGCTGATTTGCTTTGCGGTGGTGGAAGCCATTTACCTTTCCACGCTGTCGCCGGAAGTGACGCTGGAGGACTCCGGCGAGCTGGTGACGGGGGCGTTCTGGGCCGGCATTCCGCATCCGCCCGGCTATCCGTTTTGGGCGATTTATTCCTGGCTCTGGACGCAAGTGGTGCCGTTCGGCAATGTGGCGTGGCGGGTGGAGCTGGGGCAGGCGGCGGCGATGGGCCTGGGTTGTTCGTTGGTTGCGCTGATGGTGTCGCGGGGGAGCAGCATGCTGATAGAGGGCATCGAGGAATTGAAGGGGATGGTGGGGAAATGGGAGAACGCGATCTGTTTGGTGTGCGGGGTGACGGCGGGATTGCTGATGGCGCTGGATAATTCGATGTGGTACGAGTCGGTCGCGATCAACCGGATTTCGGAGTTCGGGGTGCCGTGGCTGATTCTGCTCTTGTTGTGCCTGATGCGGTGGATTTATGCGCCGCAGCAAAGGGGTTATTTGTATTGCGCATTTTTTTTGATGGGAATTCTCTCCACGATTCATCAAACGCTGACCATGGCGGTGATGGGATTAGAGATTGGCATTGCCTTTACCCAGCCCAAATTGGGGCGCGATTTGTTTCTGGTCAATACCCTGGCCTGGCTGACCGGGTTGATGCTCTTCGATTTTTCCAATCCCGTGGTGGAAGGCATTTTCAACGTCATCGGCATCGGGTCGCTCATTGCGTGCGTGTGGATGACGGTGTCCACGATGGGGCTGTTGACGGAATGGAAGGCGTGTTCGTTCATCATTTTGCTGACTCTGGCGGGGGCGTCGTTTTACTTTTACGAGGCCATCGCGGGCATGACCAATCCGCCGATGGAATGGGGCTATCCGCGCACGGTGGAGGGGTTTATCCACGCCCTCAAGCGCGGGCAGTATGAGAAGCTGGATCCGACCAACATCCTGGCGGATCCGGTGAAGTTCCTGGTACAACTGAAGTTGCTGGTCCAGGGCGTGGCGGACGCCTTCAACTGGGTTTATATGTTTTTTGCGCTGCTCCCGTTTTTGTTCTTCCTCAAGATGGCGAGGCGGGAACGGAACTGGCTGATTACGGTGGCGGCGATCTATCCGTTTCTGGGGGTGTTGCTGACGATATTCCTCAATCCCAAGCAGGACCGGCAGTCGGTGGAATTGCTGCGGGTGTTTTTTGCGGCCTCGCACGCGTTGGTGGCGATCTTTATCGGCTACGGGCTGGCGTTGACGGCCGCGTATATGGCGACCCATTACGGCAGATTCCGCCGGTGGGGATGGGTGGGCGGGGCGGTGGCATTGGTGCTGGGGTGTCTCTGCCTGTGGGACACGGCGGGGAAACTTTATTTGGGGCTGGCCGGGGTGGTCAACCTCAAAGATCTCCCGGGCTGGGTGGCCAAGGCGTTCGAGCCGCAGCAATACGGCCTGCCGATTTACGCCGGCCTGATTTTGCTGGCGCTGCCGCTGATCTTTCTTGGCGCGCTGGCGATCTACCGCACGCGCGCGCCCTTGCTGGTGACGCTGGCCTTGTTTGCGGTGATGCCGGTCTGTTCCGGGTTGTCCCATTGGTATCACAGCGAGCAGCGGGGCCACTGGTTCGGTTATTGGTTCGGGCACGACATGTTCACCCCGCCGTTCAAGGGGCCGGACGGGAAGCTGAGTTACGACCCGGCGGCGCGCGAGCAGGCCATGAAGGGGACCAACGGAAACCTGATCTATCCGGAAATGGCGCCGGACACGGTGTTGTACGGGGGGACGGACCCGGGGCGCTTTTGCCCGACTTATATGATCTACTGCGAAAGCTTCATTCCGCCGTCCTGCCAGCCGGAGCAGGACCAGAAGTTCAGCCGGCGGGATGTGTATTTGATCACGCAGAACGCGGTGGCGGACCCGACCTATCTGGACTACATCCGCGCCCAATACAACCGGAGCACGTCGTTTGATCCGCCGTTCTTCCAAAAGCTCCTGCCGACGTTGTTTCCGAAGTACTTTACCGAGCCGACCGGCCGGCCGGTGTCCTGGCTGGACGATGTTTTTGAGAGCATCGGCGCGAAGATCGAATGGCGCCGGCGCACCGGCACTTCCTGGTTCCAGGCGGACCAATTCAAGGATGTTGCCAAACTGGCGGCGCGGTTGCGTCCCCACGACGGGCAGGATGACTTGTCCAAATATCTTTTTGGGAAGTTGAGCCAGCAGACGCAGGGATTGGTGACCGGCCAGCCGGACCAGGCGGCACTGGCGCGGGCACTGGCACGGGATTTCAACCGCATTTTGACCAACACCGCGGACGGACCGACCCTTTATGCGCCGGAGCGGTTCCACAACCTCAAACTGCCGCCGTTGATCGAGAAGGCGGCGAAAGACGGGGGGGAGCAAAAGGCCTTCACCCGGGTGCGCCTGAACCGGCGGATGCTGGAGGAGGCTTACCCGGAGGAAATTGTGAAGAGTTTAGGCGGGGTGTATCCGGACACGGAAATCCAGGAGCCCTCCAAGGAGGACTCGGAGCAGGCCTTTCGCGAATACCAGGACGACGCGCACCGGCGGATGGAGCATGACACGAAGTTTCCAAACGAGCCCAAGCAGGTGCGGCCGGACGAAAACATGGTCATCACCAAGGACGGACAGATGCAACTGAGCGGGTCGGGGGGGGTGTTCAGGATCAACGGCACGCTGACCAAGTTGATCTTCGACCGGAACCCGGACCACGAGTTTTACGTGGAAGAAAGTTTTCCGCTGGATTGGATGTATCCGTATTTGACGCCCTTCGGAATCATCATGAAAGTCAACCGCCAGCCGGTGGCTGAAATCACCCCGGAGATGATCGCCCGGGACCACCAGTTCTGGAGCGATTATTCGGAGCGCACGATTGGGAACTGGATCACCTACGACACCTCGGTGAAGGAGATTTGTGATTTTTGCGAGAAGGTGTATGTCACGCATGATTACAGCGGTTTTAAAGGCGATCCCAAATTCGTGCGGGACGAGGACGCGCAGAAGTCGTTTTCCAAATTGCGCAACGCCATCGGGACCAGCATTTACCAGTGGCGGGCCGACAATTCGGAGGAGGGGCGCCGAAACCCGGTGCTGAAGGCGCGCCTGAACAAGGAGGCGGAATTCGCCTTGAAGCAGTCCTTTGCCTATTGTCCGTTCAGCCAGGAACCGATCGTGCATTTGATGATGTTATTTGAAAGGCAGAACCGATACGAGGACATCCGGCTCATCCTCAAGACGGCGCAGAAGCTGGATCCGCACAGCGACCTGATTAACAACTGGCTGGAGGGGGTGGAAAAGGCCATTGCGGACCGGCAGGCGCTGACGGGGCAACACCTGGGCCGGGTGCAACAGTTCATGGATGCGGGCAAGACCGGCGAGGCGGAGACGTTGCTGGATGCCATCTCACCGGACCCGCGCGCCGACGCGGACACCCTCCTCAAGATGGCGGTGGCCTATGTGAAATTGGGCAAACCGGGCAAAGGCGCGGCGCTCATGCATCGCCTGACCGACAGCAACCCGGACGATTGGGAGTTCTGGTTTCATCTGGCCCGGATGCAAGCCCTGGCTGGCAAAGCCAGCGAGGCCGCAGCCGCCCTGGGCAAGGCCTTTGCCCTCAATTCTTCCGACCGCCTGACCAATCAAGCGCTCACCAATTTGCACGAATTTGTGCGCCAGGACAAGAGTTTTGACGCGATTCGCCAGACGCCCGATTATCAAAAGACAGTGAAGAATTAGAAGCAAGATTAAGATTAAGATTAAGATTAAGATTAGGAATTGGGAATGTGAAAATTGATGTGGTCCATGGTCATTGGTGCCAGCCGGTTTATGAGAAGAAGGCGGCGGGGCTGATTTTGTACGGACGGGCCTTGGGACTCAGCCATGGCGAGGCGGAGGATGTTTTGCAAGAATCGTTCCTGTCCCTTTTGCAACTGGAGCGGCGGCCGGATGAGCCGGAGCATTATGCGCTGCGCACTTTTCGCAATCGCGCCTTGAATTATCGGCGGAGCTGCTGGCGGCGCTGGACCCGGGAATTGGAATCGTGGCGCTGGTTCGAACGGGAAACGGATGAGAGTGATGCGGAGCGGCAGGCCATGAAGGCCCTGGCCGCCCTGCCCCGCGAACAACGCGAGGTCATTGTTTTGAAGATTTGGAACGGCCTGACTTTTGAGGCGATTGGCCGGCTCTTTGAGTTGTCCCCCAATACGGTGGCAGGACGTTACCGCTATGGGCTGAACAAGCTGAGAGCGGGTTTGCGGGAAGGAGAAGATTCGGTGACCGGAGTGGTCGCGGCAGCAGTTGGCGGCGGTCACAGACCGCCGCTACAGGAAACCGGGATGTTTGAATGATGAAGCCGCAACCGTCGCCAAAATTCCCCGCCCCCAAGCCGCAGCGGCCCGTCCCGCCCGCGTCGCCTCCCCCTCCCTCCCCGCCGGTCAGGGTGCCGCCGCTGTTCCGGCGGGTGGACTGGCTGGCGCTGCTGATTTGTTTTGCGGTGGTGGAGACGATTTACTTCCTGACGCTGGCGCCGCAGGTCACGCTGGAGGACTCGGGAGAACTGTTGACGGGGTCGTTTTACGCCGGGATTCCACATCCGCCGGGCTATCCCTTTTGGGCAATCTATTCGTGGCTGTGGACGCGGTTGGTGCCCTTCGGCAACGTGGCCTGGCGGGTCGAGTTGGGGCAGGCGGCGGCCATGGGCATGGGCTGCTCGCTCATCGCGTTTATGGTGTCGCGGGGCAGCAGCATGTTAATGGAAGGCATCGAGGAACTGAAAGGCCTGGTGGGAAAGTGGGAGAATGCCATTTGCCTGGTGTGCGGGGTCACGGCGGGATTGCTCATGGCGCTGGATAATTCGATGTGGTACGAATCGGTGGCGATCAACCGCGCGTCCGAGTTCGGGGTGCCGTGGATGATCATGGTCTTGTTGTGCCTGTTGCGGTGGATTTATGCGCCGCACCAGCGCCGCTATTTGTATTGCGCGATGTTCTTCTTCGGAATTTGCGCCACCATTCACCAGACGTTGATCGTGGCGGCGATGGGGATAGAGATTGGCATCGCCTGCACACAACCCAAATTGGGGCGGGATTTGGTTTTCTTCAATGGCCTGGCGTGGGTTGTTCTTCGCGCGGCCGCCACCTCCGGCGTTTGGACCAGCTTCGCCCAGGTCAACCCAACGGTGATGAGTATGTTCAACACCGTGGGCATCGGCTCCGTCATCGCCTGTCTCGGGCTGGCGATTAAGCTGCGCTTTGCTTCACTCTGGACAGGGAAAGAGACGGTTTCAAAGAAAGACGCGGTGTTGGCGTGGTGTGGCGTCGGTTTGCTGGTGGCGAGTATCCTGACGTTCTGGTTTGTCGCGAAGGATCAAGGCGGATCTTCCTTTGCGGGCGCCTTCTGGATCACCGCGGGGCTGGCGCTGGTGACAGGGAGCGGGATTGCGTGGATGCAACCCAGGTTTGGGCTGGATTTGTTTTTTTACAGCAGCCTTCTGTGGCTGGCTGGCAGGACGGCGGCGATCTCGGGCGTTTGGACCGGCTTCGCGCAAGTAAGCCCGACGGTAATGAATATTTTCAACGCGGTGGACGTCTGCGCGTTCCTGGCCTGTGCCGGCTTGGCAATTAAGCTGCGCTCTTCTCCACCTAGGACGAAGAAGGACGCGGTCTTGTCGTGGTGCGGCGCCGGCTTGCTGGCGCTGTTGATCTTCACCTTCTGGTTTGTCGCCAGGTACCACGGCGGCCCTTCCTTTGCGGCCACCTTCTGGGCCACCGCCGGTTTGGTGCTGGTGATCTGGGCGCTGCGGTTGTTGAGCGAATGGCCGGCCTGTTTGGTCATGGGGCTGTTATGGACGGCGGGGGCGTCCTTTTACTTTTACGAGGCGATCGCGGGCATGACCAATCCGCCGATGGAATGGGGCTATCCGCGCACTGTGGCCGGTTTCTTCCACGCGCTGACCCGCGGCCAGTACGACAAGATCAACCCGACTAACATCATCGCTGATCCGAAGATGTTTCTGGTCCAACTGTGGCTGCTGGCCAAGGGCGTGGCGGCGGCGTTCAACTGGGTCTATATGTTTTTTGCGCTCCTGCCGTTTCTCTTTTTCCTCAAGATGAAGAGGCGCGAGCGGAACTGGCTGATTACGGTGGCGGCGATCTATCCGTTTCTGGGGGTGTTGCTGACCATCTTCCTCAATCCGCAGAAGGACCGGCAGTCGGTGGAATTGTTGCGGGTGTTTTTTGCCGCCTCGCACACGGTGGTGGCGATCTTGATCGGCTACGGCCTGGCGCTGACGGCGGCGTACATGGCGACCAATTACCAGAGATTCCGCCTGTGGGGATGGATGGGCGGCGGGATGGCGCTGGTGCTGGCCTGCTATTGCCTGTTCGAGGCCGCCGGCGAGCTTTATATTGGCCAGGGAGCGGAGGTGCCTTTGGGAGATTTGCCCCACTGGGTCGCGCAGGCCTTTGCCCCGGGCCAATACGGCCTGCCGATTTACGCCAACCTCATTTTGCTGGCCTTGCCGGTGATCTTCCTCGTGGTCCTGGCGCTTTACCGCACCCGGGCGCCATTGCTGGTGACGCTGGCCTTGTTTGCGGTGATGCCGGTCTGTTCGGGCTTGTCTCATTGGTTTCACAGCGAACAGCGGGGGCACTGGTTCGGCTACTGGTACGGACATGACATGTTCACGCCGCCCTTTGCCGGGCCGGATGGAAAACTGACTTACGATCCCGCCTTGCGGGCGCAGGCGATGAAGGGCACCAACGCCAACTTGGTTTATCCCGAAATGGCGCGCGACGCCGTCGTCTATGGAGGCACCGACCCGGGGCGGTTTTGCCCGACTTACATGATCTTCTGCGAAAGTTTCATTCCGCACTCCTGCCAGCCGGAGCAGGACACGAACTTTGACCGGCGGGATTGCTATCTCATCACGCAGAACGCCCTGGCGGACCCGACCTATTTGGACTACATCCGCGCGCAGTATAACCGGAGCGCGCAGCAGGACCCGCCGTTTTTCCAGGAATTCCTCCCGACCGAACTGCCGCAGGTTTTCCACGGCCCCACCCAATCGCTGGCCTGGCTGGACAACTATTTCGAGACCTTGGGGGCGACGATCGAACGGCAGCGCCGCACCGGGACCTCCTGGTTCAAGGAGGACCATTTCAAGGATGTCTCCAAACTGGCGGCGCGATTGCGGCCGCATGAGGGGCAGGATGAATTGTCGAAATACCTTTACACAAGGCTGAGCCAGGAGACGCAGGCTTTGGTGACAGCCGGGGCGGACAGCCAGCCGTTGCGCCGCGCCCTGGCCCAGGACTTTAACCGCCTCCTGGAGTGGCCTTCGCTTTATTCGCCCGAGCGTTTCAAAGACATCCCCCTGCCGCCGCTGATCCAGAAGGCGGCGCAGACGGAGCAGTTGACCAACACGACGGTGCGGCTCAACCGCCGCATGCTGGAGGAGGCTTATCCTCAAGCCATCGCCAAAACTCTGGGTGGCGTCTATCCGGACACCGAAATCCGCACGGCCTCGACCAATGACTTGCGGGCGTGTGAGGAGGCCTACGAGAAGGATGCCGTGCAGAGGTTCACCCACGACCGGGAGCATCCCACCGAGCCGCGCCAGATAAAACCGGGCGAAGACATCAACGTGGATGACCAGGGCCGGCTGTCCTTTGGCGGGGTCTTGGTCGTCATGGGCATCAATTCCTATGTCACCAAGGTGATGTTCGACGCCAATCCCGACCATGAGTTCTATGTCGAGGAGAGTTATCCGATGGATTGGATGTTCCCGTATCTGACGCCCTTCGGCATCATCATGCAAGTCAACCGCCAGCCCTTGGAGCTGAGCGATCAAACCATCGCCCGCGACCACCTTTTTTGGAGCCAGTATTCCGACCGCCTGGTGGGAAACTGGATCACCTATGACACGACTCCCAAGGAATTGTGCGATTTTGCCGAGAGGATTTATCTGCGGCACGATTACACCGGATTCAAGGGCGATCCCAAATTCATCCGGGACGATGACGCGCAGAAAGGCTTTTCCAAGCTGCGCTCCGCCATTGGGGCGAGCATTTACCAGTGGCGGGCCGACCACAGCCGCAATGAGACGCAGCGCGCCCGCCTGCTCAAGGAGGCGGAGTTCGCCTTCAAGCAGGCCTTTGTTTATTGTCCCTACAGCGAGGGCGCCTACAAGTACGCCGAGTTGCTCCTGGAGACCAGACGCCCGGAGGAGGCCGTGCTGGTGGCGCGCACGTTCCAGAAACTGGACCCCTACAACCGCCAGATGCAGAACATGGTGGTGCAGTTATACCTCCAAACCGGCCAGCAGCATGAAGCCCTTCTCGCCGCCAGGGATTTCCTGAAACTGGAACCCAACAACCCGGGACTTCAAGATCTGGTGAATCAATTGGATAAGAACCAGCCGGGGCCGTCCGCCGTCCCTATCCAGGATATATATAACGACATTGCCACCGCGCTCAAGGCCAATCAAACCAACCAAGCCGCCGCCATGCTCGATCAATTGCTCCACAGCAAGCAGGCCAACGGGCCTATCTTGTCGCAAGTCGCGGACTTCTACGCCAAGATGGGCAACATCGCCAAGGCCGAGGAGGCGATGCGCCGGGCCACCCAGGTCGAGCCCAACGCCTCCCAGTCCTGGTACAACCTCGCCATTGTCCAGGCCTTTCAGGGCCGCGCCGCCGACGCCGCTGAGTCCGTCAAGAAGGCCTTCGAGGCCAATGCCAGGGAACGGGCGGCCGATCCGCGCATGATAGATTTGCGGGAGAACGCCCGCACCAATCCTTATTTCAACAACATCCGGCTAACAGCGGAGTTTCGCGCGGCAATGGGGACCAATTAAGCGTCCTCTTAATCTTAATCCTACTTGATCTTAATCTTACTCTTAATCTTACTCTTAATCTTAATCCTTTCCATGAACCCTCACCTCACCCTAACCCTCTCCCCTCCCATCGGATGGGAGCGGAGAGGGAACAGCGGACGGACACGAATTGTTCCACGGAGGTCTGTCGAGCCGTCCCTACCAGGTCAATTTCAGTGGCCACGACTTTATTTAAACCGCTCTAGTCTTAATCCTTTCCATGAACCCTCACCTCACCCTAACCCTCTCCCCTCCCATCGGATGGGAGCGGAGAGGGAACAGCGGACGGACACGAATTGTTCCACGGAGGTCTGTCGAGCAGCGGCAGGTTCATGGTCCCGATGCGTGCTTTAAGGAGAAAGAGGGCTAATCTTAATCTCAATCTCAATGCAGCCCGAAGATTAGGATAGGATGAGGAATGTCATTACGGCGCACGCAGTTCGTAGGCAATCACCGCCAGGGTGCAGACGGCGGCCGTTTCGCTGCGCAACACCAGCGGGCCTAAATCTATGGGGCGGGCGCCGCTGGCGCCAATCAGCCGCAATTCTTCCCCGCTGAAGTCGCCCTCGGGGCCAATCCACGCCCCGACGGATTGCGGACGGCGCCGGTGTTGCGCCTCGTATTCTTGAAAGTAGCCACGGGGATGGCGGCCATCGCCCTGCAGGGAACCAACCAGGGCCAGGTCGAAGGACACCCCTTGCGCCAGCAGCGCGGGCAGGGCGAGCGGTTCCTCCACTTCGGGCAGCCAGGGCTGGCCGCACTGTTTGATGGCTTCGATGGCACACTGGCGCCATTTTTCCGCCTTGTCCTTCGCCGCGGCCCCGTCCAACCGCGTGGCCACCCGTTCCGAGAGGAGGGGCACGACGCGGGCCACGCCCAGCTCGGTGGCTTTCTCGATGATGGACTCCATCAGCTTTCCTTTGGGCACGGCCTGGATGAGGGTGATCCGGGTGGACGGCGCGGCCGCGGTGGTCGTGCCGGTGACAGCCAGGCGGACACGCTGGCGGTCCCAATCGCGGACCTCGCAGAGGAATTGCCGGCCGGCCCCGTCGAGCACGGTGACCCGGCCGCCCTGCTCCAGGCGGAGCACATCCCGGGCATGATGGGCTTCGCGCCCGGTCAATTCGAGGAGGGGCGGCCGGCATTGCCCGGCGGGCAGGTAGAAGCGGTGCATCTTGGCGGGAAATGTAAAATGCAAAATGATAAATGCAAAATTAAAGCAACGCCTCAGTCTTGGGTGGCAGGGCGGGCAGTCCCCTGCCCGCCGCACGACGGTAGTGCGACGTTTGTTCCTCGGCCAATCCCTCCGCGCTTCGCTCCGTAAGGTCCTCCCGGGTGCTCATATCTCTGCAATGATGGCCGCCTTTGCTGCTTCCGGCCAATTTCCATAAATAATCGCATAAGAACTGGCGGTTGATGCCGGAAACCGTCCAGGAGGCCCAAGAAACGACCGCCTCCATTTCTCAGACCGCTATTGACGAGCAGCAAAGACTTCGTCCAAATGGCGCAGCCGACGGGACAAGTCGCGGGCCAGGTTCAGGAGCAGGATGCTGTGTTGCTTGGGCATCTTCTCGAAAAGATAGTAGAAAGCGGTCGAAGCCACGCTGACTACTGTGGCCGGACCGACGGCTTTTCCCGTTGCGGCACGGGGCAGCGTTTCCAAGATGCACATTTCCCCAAAGAACTCTCCGGGGCCAAGCACGGCCAGTTTGACGGCGTTCGGCGTGTTGAAATTCTTGATGATGCACACTTCCCCGGTCTCAATCAGATACATGCAGTTGTTGTCTTCTCCTTCCCGGGCGATCACTTCATCAGCCGGGACTTCCATTCTTTCGGCGTTCTCCAAGAAGATCTTGAGGGCTTTGTCATCCAGGCCGGCAAAGATCGGCACTTTGCACAAGAGATTTTTCATGGGAAGAATGATGGCGGGGTCTGCAACGAAAGGCGATTGTTTTTTGAGAGGCTGGGCGATTCGCTCTGTCCCCGGATGCTGCCAGCAGCCCCAGAAAGCTGTAAATCCAGAAAATCATGAATTGTGAACCCAGGGTGCATGGTTTCCGGGTCGCCCGGCGCGCCCCTATTTTGCCTTGCTGCCAAGCAGTCCATACCGCTTCAGCATCACGAACCAAAGGATCACCCCGCCAAGGAAAAGCACCAGAAACAATGGAAGCACGGACCACTGCGTTTTTACGGCGAATTGCCCAGGGTGGAAATAATACCGTTTCCAGTTCGTAACTGCACTATTGCCAAGGCGATTGGCGGCGGTCGCAGACCGCCGCTACAGTGCAAAAGCAAACTGGAAACGGTATTAATCTTTCAAAAAGAACCATGAACTTTGCCAGGCAAGGTCAAGAAAGGTTGCGTTGGCCCGGCCCTGACGGCGCGAGGAGGTTGGGCGGCCAGAGCCAGGACTGGCCAGGAGCCGGCCGGTGCTAGAGCAGATTGGCGGCCAGTTCGGCCAGTTCGGAGCGTTCGCCTTTTTGGAGTTCGACGTGAGCGGAGATGGATTGGTGGCGGAATTTGCTGACGATGTAGTTGAAACCGTTGGAGGTGGAATCCACGTAGGGATTGTCAATCTGGTAAGGGTCGCCGGTGAAGATGATCTTGGTCCCCTGGCCCACCCGGGTGATGATGGTCTTGACCTCCAGGGGCGTGAGGTTCTGCGCCTCGTCAATGACCATGAATTGGTGGGCGATGCTGCGGCCGCGAATGTAGCTCAGGGCCTCCACCACGATGGTGCCCGAGCGCATCAGGTCGGTGCTGCGCCGGTGGTCGGTGCCCATGTTCAAATCGCTCAACAATTCCAGCGCGTCGTGAATGGGCTGCATCCACGGGTTCAATTTTTCCTCCAGCGTGCCGGGGAGGAAACCGATTTCGCGGCCGACGGGGACGGTGGGGCGGGCGACGATCAAGCGGCGGAATTCGCGGTCCATGACGGTGCGCTTGAGACCGGCGGCCATGGCCAGGAGGGTTTTGCCGGTGCCGGCCTTGCCCATGAGGGTGACCAGCTTGATGCGGTCGTCGAGCAAGGCGTCGAAGGCGAAATGCTGCTCGCGGTTGCGCGGCTTGATGCCCCAGATGCCTTCGCGGCAATCGAGGATGGGGATGAGTTTGGCGGCGGCCTGGTCCACCTTGGCCAGGGCGGTGCGCTTGGGGTTGGTTTCCTCGGTCAAGGTGCAGAATTCGTTGGGGGAAAATTTGCCGTGGCCGTTGAGGTCCAGTTCGCCCTCGGCGCGGAAGCGGGCCATTTTATCGGCGGGGATGTTGAGATCGAACATGCCGGTGTAGAGGTCGGTGAGGGGAACACGGTCGCTTTCGTAGTCCTCGGCCTCCAGGCCGACGATGTCGGCCTTGAGGCGGAGGTTGACGTCCTTGGAGACGAGGATGGCGGGGATTTTCGGCTCGGCCTTTTGGATGGCGAGGGCGAGATTGAGGATTCGGTTGTCCACCGTATTATTGCCAAAGACCGAATCGGGGTCGTCGGAGCGGCCGTGAAAGATGATGCGGAGTTTGCCGCCGTTTTCCAGCCGGACCCCCTTGTTGAGGTGGCCTTTGGCGCGCAGGGCGTCCAGGGCGCGGGACACGGTGCGCGCATTCTGGCCCAGTTCGGTGGATTCGCGCTTGAAGCGGTCCACCTCCTCGATCACTTCAATGGGGATGAGAACGGCGTTGTCCTGGAAGCGCAGGAGGGAATTGGGGTCGTGGAGGAGGACATTGGTGTCAAGAATGTAATTTTTCAAGGTTCGGAACGGTTTTCCTGGCTTTGGACATGCGCCCGTACCATTCATTCAAACGCCCGTGCGGGGCGGGCAGTTGGTAGTGCCCGGAATAAAGGAAGCAGGCCAGCATCCCCCAGAGGTCGAAATCCACGAAGTGCGGTTCCTCGCGCAAGAGGAAGGGGCGGGTGGCCAGCATCAACTCAAAGGGAACCAGGTTCTGGGTGAGTTGCTCGATCCAGGACAATTGCTGGGCGCGCCATTGTTCCAGGCAGCCGCGGCCAAACTTGCGCTCCTTGTGCCGCCGGTAGGCCAGCCGTTCGGCCGGGGGAACCATTTCCTCAAAATAAACGTCGTTGAGCCGGAAGCACGGGCCTTCGATCTGGTCTTCGATGTTGCGCCAGACCATGCGGTCAATGCCCTGCCAGGGCTTGGGGAACAAATTGAGCTGGAACTTGGCGTCCAGGTACTTGGCGATGATTTGGGAAAACTCGTCGGTTTCAAAAACCACCGTGTGACCGTCCTTGATGATGGGCACGAAGTAATAGCGCTGCCGGCTGAGCCGCCAGACGCGGGAGCGGTCGGAAGGGGCGATATTGGTCGTTTTGAACGGCACGCCGGAGTATTCCAGGATGCGACGCTGGACCAGACAGAACGGACTCCATGGAAATTGGATAAGTTCGATCATCTCTTTGGTCTAAACCACCCGGCCAGACTAAGAGCGGGCGGCGGCGGTTGCAAGAAAAGAAATGGGGGTGATTTGAGCCGCGGCAGGCCGGGCTAACGCCGTTGCGCTTGCATCTCGCGGAAGAGCCAGGCGCGGGCGTGGGCCCAGTAATTCTTGACGGTGCGCTCGGAGAGGCCCAGGGCTTGGGCGGCTTCCACGTTGGTCATGCCCACAAAATAACGCAGCTTGACCACCTCGGCCTGGAGGGCGTGGGTGGCGGCCAGCTTGTCGAGGGCATCATTGACCGCCAGGAGTTCCTCGTCGTCACACGGCGCGGCAACGTCCAAACCCTCCATGTCCACTCGTTGCTGGCCGCCGCCATGACGCACCGCACGTTTGCGGAGGGCCTTGTCAATGAGAATGCGGCGCATGGCCTCGGCTGCGGCGGAAAAGAAATGAGCGCGATTGGCAAATTGCGGATTGTCCTTTCCCACCAGACGCTGCCAGGCCTCATGCACCAGCGCGGTGGGCTGCAATGTCTGGTTGGGCGCTTCGCGGGCCATTTTCGACGCCGCCAGTTTCCGCAATTCCCCATAAACCAGCGGCAGCAGTTCATCGGCGGCCTTCGGGTCGCCGTGCTCGATGGACTCAAGAATGCGGGTAACGTCGCTCAACCAGCGACTATTATCAGATTCTCCGGCGTTGGGCCAGAGAATCCGTCCGCTGCTGGATGTGGGATTAAAGGGCCTTGGACCCAGCGAAAAAGAGAAGGCCCTGATCCGTGGTGTGTTCCACAGGATCAGGGTGGGTTGAAACAGATCTCACCCGGCTCAGTGGCCGTCGTGGTCAGAATCCCGCAGCACGGTGATGTCGTAGGTGATGTCCTCTACGACAAAGGGTGCGCTGACGGGGCCGGCCACCCCGACAGCGTGAATCGTGTGTCTCCCTGGCGAAAGCGGAGAAAGCATCAGGTACACCCCATCCGCCACCGCCGGGTAAATGGTCAATCCCCCGGGGATGCAGGGTTCGCCAAAGACTCCCGCCAGCATGTTGCCTTTCTCTGCGGTGGTGTAGCTGAACGGCGGAGACACCACGTTGTAGATTGTGGTGATCGGGTTTTCCAGACCGGGGACCGCGACTCCGTCAATGGTGCAGGTGGTCAGAGTGGCGACGCCGGCCCAACTTCAGACCTCAGTAAAAGCAGGGTTTGGGTCAGGAGATGATCGCAATTTGAACGCCTGTTTTTGCGCCCAGATGTAACCGAAGTCGTCGCCCCGATCCGTCGGGCATTTTTGGGTCTTTCGC
>JBEKVM010000044.1:0-49274 GCA_049513975.1 Verrucomicrobiota bacterium
TGGCTCCATTCTTAACCGCATGTGCGGCAATGGTTTGGGGAGATCGGAAGGGCCACTGTCAGTGAAAGTGTCAGTGAATTGAGGCGCGGAACCACTATTCGCCCACAATTCGCCAGTACTCCGCTGAAACTCGCCCAGTACTCGCTAACGCGATGTGATCGGACTGATTCACAATTCAGTGAATCAGATATGAAACAACGATTCATCTTGTTCCGGCGAGCGGGCGTTTTCTACAGCGAGGATACGACTACCCGCAAACAATCCAGTCTGCGCACCAAAGACCAGGCCGAGGCCATCACCCTCGTAAACACCAAAAACGAAGCCACCCGGCAACCCGCCATGAACCTGCAAATCGCCCAAGTGTATTTGCAGTACGGCGACCCCGCTTTGGCCGCCCGCACCTGGCAGCACGTCATGGAGCAAATTGTCTCCCTCAAGACCGGGCCGACGCAGGAGCGGTGGAAACATGCCGCAGCCGACAAAGCCTTTAACCTCATCCGCAACCGCAAGCTCATGGAAACCGGGGCAGAGCACTTCCTGGCCGTTCTCAATTCCGGCTCGGTTTCAACGAACGTCTATTTGCGCCGCGCCCACAATTTCGCCATCGGAATGCACTGGTTGCCGTGGCCGGTTCTGCCCAAGTTGCAATGGCCGCCCGTCAAATTCAAAGCAAAGCGGGCCATCACGATTGAGGAACACGCCAGAATCATTGACCGCGAGAAGAACCCCGAACTCCGCGCCTTTTATGAATTGCTCTGGCATTTGGGCGGCTCACAGTCCGACGTTGCGAACCTGACAGCCGGGGACGTTCAATGGCCCAACCGCACCATCTCGTTTCAACGCTGCAAGACCAAAGTCCCGGTTGTCATCACATTCGGGGAAGAGGCGGCGGCAGTTCTCCAGACCTTGCCGAGATTTGGCCCATTGTTTCCCTGGCTCTCAGGATTGCACGAAAAACACCGGGCGAAGCATTTTATCAAGCGTCTTGCGAGCCTGGGCATTGCCGGGGTGTCGCTGCATTCATATCGCTACGCATGGGCGGAGCGGGCCAAGGTGGCGGGAATGCCGGAGCGATTTGCCCAACAGGCCCTTGGCCACAGTTCCAAGGCATTTGCGCGCGCGTATTCCAAAAATGCAAAGGTGATCGTTCCCTCATTGGAGGAATACGAGGCAAAAATCCTGCCGATGCCAGCGGCAGTTGCTTGAGAATATCCGGTCAACCGGCGGGTTGCTGCTGAGACAAAGGTTGGGCATCGTTGTCACAATTTTACCATCGCGATCTCATGTCCGTCGCTCCAACAATGTGAACGACCGGCTTCACGTAATTCGTCTCCGGAAACTCTCTGGTAAACGACACCTTGAACCCGGATGTCTCACCCGCCGCCAGACCATAGCTATATTCCTCCCTCTGTCCGACATCGGCCAGTTTGCCCGCCGCATCAAAAATATCAACGTGGAACTTGATGTCCTTCCAGGAAACCTTGCTGGTATTCTTAATGGTGCCGATCACGGCCACGGTGGCCGCGGACTTCGTGTCACCTAAAGCAATCCGGCAGTCGCTGATGACAATCTGGTCTTTATACGTCTCGAATTTCTCGCCCGGATCGAAAACGGTGGAGAATACAATCATCATGGCTACGAGAGGCAGCGAAAAAAAGAGGACCGCAAAACCAGGATGGAACATCATCATCGTCCAGCGATTCTGAAAATGATGGCAATGGGGACACTTCCGCGCCTGCTCCGGAATCTCCAGGCAGCACATCTTGCACGTTTTTTTGGCGAGCGGGGCGTCCATACGTTGCTGATCATCAATATACAGCAGCCTGTCCCTGTCTTGCAACGACCAAATGAATACGGCAATCCATGCACGTTCAACTTGCAATCCGCTCAAGCCTGACGCGCAGGAACTAACCTGCATCAGCCGCCGCTTTCGATTGCGGCCTGTCCCAACGACGCGCATCAGGAAACTTGTGAATCTGATACCCCCGAACCGTCAGCCATTTCTCCATTCCTTTACGCATCGGCCACAACCACCGGGCGTTCCCATCCGTCAGTGGCGGAAACTCGATCATGCACTCGTCGAGAACCCCGCCTTTTGTTATTCGCCATACTTCCATCTTGCTCACCTCCTTTCCAGAAATCCCACTGCACCTCTGCCAGCAGCTTCTGCAACGGCGTCCAGCCGCGCAGATGTTCCAAAGTCAATTCGGTGACGTGCCACCAGCACGCCCGCGCCGTCTCACCAAAAGCCGCTCTGTGCGCCGCTGCCACCTCCAGGTTGTGCATGAGAATCCCATCCCGCAAGTCCGGGGCCTGCCATTCATCATCCGCGAACCAGACAAACGGAGCGAGCTTGCCAATGCGCCAGGCCCATTTCGGCCCGACTACGTCCTTGATGTTTTGCTCGGTGATCTTTGCCCCCTTGTAAATCAGGACGATAACGACCTGTTTGACGATCTCGCGCCAGACCCGCGCCGGTATCGTGTTCCAACCCATCCGTGAATTGAACGGCGGCTTTATCGCCCGCGTCCCCGGCTTGCGCGGCTCCTTGTGCCAGTGTCCGAACATCCGCACACACCGGGCGCCTTTATCCTCTGGCAACCGGGCGCCGTGATCTTTCATCATGTAGCCCGCCAGGTATCGGCCCACTGCTTCCCCGGTGCTTTTGACGGGCTGCATCTGGCAGCGACCGAAGCCATACAGCTTGGCCGTTCGCCGCCAGAAGGCCCATTCTTCGCGCAAGGCCCGGTTTGCCGTCGAGTAATCCGGTGGCCGGACATACTTGCCCCTGCCGTCTTTGGGTGGAAAACACGCCTCAAAATCAATCTGGCCTCGAATGTCGCGTTTGCAGACAACCGCCAGGTGGAAGTGAATGCCCATATTGTCGTGTCTCTCCGTGATCGTGCCGCCGCACTGGTAACGCTTCGCAATGACGCCCGCCATCAGCGAGTGAATGCGCCGCTGTGCCTCTTTCCTGTCTCTCAGGTTGCGATACCGCCCGCCGCAATCCAAATCGCCCACCGTCAATGTCAGGAAGCCGATCATCCACGCTCCAAATGTTTCAGCCATCCATTTTATGTTCTGCGTCCATGCTTCCATCTGCTTTTTCAAGGGGCCAGGCAGAGGGGCTTCATTCTCATCCGTTGCAGTTGTTACGAATAGACAAGGAAGGGGAAGGCCGGGGCGGGCGGCCCTGAAGGGCCGCTCCGCCCCCGGCCCTTGCGCCGTGCCGGTTGGAACCACACTTGACCGCAGAACCGGCGAGCAGTGGTGCTCGCTGTCCGGTTCTGCTCGTTCTACCGTGCTGCTTTGTGTCCTACTATTTTTCACTCACCCGCAAGCATGAGTGAAATCGGGAGCGAGGCGTTAAGGAGTAGTGGGAGAGTTAAGCCGAATTGTGACGGAATAGTGACCCGGTAGCCGCCGCACGCATTCAGGAGACAGGCGGGGACTGTCAGTGAAACTGTCAGTGAAAATACTGACAGAGTACTGAAAAATAGTGGCGGGTTACGCCAAATTCTTCTTGATCCTCAGAGGGAAAACCGATATTCTCCTCGTAGCTGAATTGGAAACAGAGTTCGATTCGGACAACTGGCTCCAGCCTCGCGCTGCGCGCCGCGGCTGGCAAGCCAGCCATCAAATGATGATTGCGAACGGTTTCATCGCCGATTGGAAGAGCAGAGGCTGCCCGCCGCAGCCCGCACCAGCGAGCGAAGGAGCGCTTAAGACGATGACTCATTTCCATTCAGCGGCCAGGCGGTCTGGCCTGCGACAGGGGTGATGCAGGCGCGCGTTTTTCAATATGTTTCGAGATAAGAAAGTGGTCGTCGTCATGCCCGCTTACAACGCGGCCAAGACGCTCCTCCAAACCTACAACGAGGTGATGGCGCAGGGGATGGTTGACCGGGTGATCATTGTGGATGACGCCAGCCGGGACGAGACGGTGGCGGTGGCGAAGAGCCTGCCCAACACGGTCGTGTTCTCGCACGCGCGGAACCTGGGTTACGGTGGAAATCAAAAGAGCTGCTACCGGCTGGCGCTGGAGGAGGGGGCGGATATTATCATCATGGTTCATCCGGATTCCCAGTACACGCCCAAACTCATTCCGGCGATGGTCTCGCTGATTGCGGCCGGGCTGTATCCCTGCGTGCTGGGCAGCCGGATCCTGGGCGGGCACGCGCTGCGCGGGGGGATGCCGTGGTGGAAGTACGCGGCCAACCGGTTTCTGACGGCGGCGGAGAATCTGCTGCTGGGGGCCAAGCTGTCCGAATACCACACCGGTTACCGGGCCTTTTCGCGGCCCATGCTGGAACGGCTGCCCCTGGCGGCCAATTCGGATGATTTTGTATTTGACAATCAAATGCTGGCCCAGATTTTGTGGGCGGGCTTCACCATTGCGGAAATCAGCTGCCCGACCCGGTACGCCGAAGAGGCCTCCTCCATCAATTTCCGGCGCAGCGTGACTTATGGTTTCGGCTGCCTGGCCACCGGGCTGCGCTTCCGCCTGGCGAAATGGGGCGTGCTGGCTTCGCCGCTGTTCCCGCCTAAAATAGTTTGACATGAGCGCCCCGCCGCAGGTGGCCGTGACCGGCCCGTTCGATGACCAAGGCTCCCGCACGCTGCGCTTTTTGCAGGAGGCGGCCCGGCTGGGGGAAGTGACCGTGCTGCTTTGGCCGGATGACACGGCGCGCGCGCTGGACTGGAAGCCGCTGAAATTTCCCCTGGCGGAGCGGGCCTATTTTTTGCAGGCGCTTCGTTATGTGAAACAGGTCCTTCCGGTGACCGGAGAAGTCGCGGCCCATGCGCTCCCGCGCGCGCCCGGATTCACGCCCGATCTTTGGGTGGTGGAGGAGGCGCGGGCCGGTCCGGCGCAACGGGCCTTTTGCGAGCAGCAGCGGCTGCCCTATCGGGAGTTGGGCGGCCAACAGTTGCGCGGATTTCCGCCGGCGGCCAAAGCGCCGCTCCCGGCCGGCGCGGCGCGCAAGAAGGTAGTCGTGACCGGCACGTATGACTGGCTCCACTCCGGGCATGTGCGTTTTTTTGAGGAGGCCAGCAGCTACGGCGACCTTTATGTGGTGGTGGGGCACGACGCGAACATCCGTCTGCTCAAGGGGGCGGGCCATCCGCTCTTCCCGCAGCAGGAACGGCAGTACCTGGTTCAATCCATCCGCTTCGTGACCGAGGCCCTGATTTCAACGGGCGAGGGATGGCTGGACGCCGCGCCGGAAATCGAGCGCCTCAAGCCGGACATTTATGCCGTCAACGACGACGGGGACCGGGGCGGCAAACGCGAATACTGCCGGGAACACGGCATCGAATACCTGGTGTTCGTGCGCATGCCCGCGCCCGGATTGCCCCGGCGGTCGAGCACGGACTTGAGGGGGTTTTAATGCCAGCCTGGACAAAGGCAGGGCGGACAGACAATTCCGATTTCTTAATCTTAATCTTAATCCCCACTCCTGCGTTTGAAGATTAAGATTAAGATTAGGATTAAGATTAAGAAGGGAACCCAAAAAATGTGCCCGTGAGTTGACCGTTCGCGCGAAATCCGCCATGCTGAGGGCCTTATGCTAAAGACTGGAATTCTCAATCCCCGCCTCAACGATCTGTTGAGCCGGGTGCGCCACACCAACACGCTGGTGATTGCCGACCGCGGTTTTCCCTTCTGGCCGCAAATTGAAACGGTGGACCTCTCGCTGGTGGACGGCATCCCCACCGTCTTGCAGGTGCTGGCGGCCGTCCGCGCCAATTTCAAGGCGGGGCGGGCCTGGATGGCGCGGGAATTTGTCCAGCATAACGACAAGGCGGTGCGGGCCGCCTTTGCCGAGGCCTTGCGCGGCATTCCCGTGGTGCAGGAACCGCACCTCCAGTTCAAAAAGCGCGTTCCGGCGGCGATTGGCCTGATCCGCACCGGCGACACCATTCAGTATGCCAACCTGATCTTGGAATCGGCCTGAACAACGCGATGGGCCGGAGCGGCCCTTCAGGCCACAGCGTCCTTGTCTTCCAATTTCTGCCAGAACAGACCGTAGATGGCGACCAAGACGAAGCAGACGAGCGGGACGACGAAACCAACGCGCATGGATTGGATCCGCGACAATTCCAGTGGATAAGCATCTTCCAGAAGCAATCGGTTTAGTGGGGCCGCATTCGTGCCGGTCAGATTTTGCTGCAACAGGTTGACCGTTTCAGACCGCAACGTGATTTCTTTGAATCGGTTCGTTTCATAAATGCTCGGTCCGATGATTATCTTGTTAAGAGACTGTACAATTACACCTTGAGCTTGGTTTGAGTTCGCCGCCGAGTGTTGATAGCCCGCCAGAACCGAGTGATCCTCTTCCGACAGACTCTGCAACACAAAAGAGGATACGGCATTGGACCGTCCGTTCCATTGATCAATAATCGCTGGCAAACTCTTAATGTCGTTTGCTGAAACCGGCCCACAGCGCATGGTTTGACGATCCGCGATGCCGCCCATGTACGGCGCGGCAATGGCCCCGCCCACGATGGACATGACGATGAGGGATGAGCCGAGCTTTGTGTAATCGCCCAGTCCGCGGATGCCGAGGGCGAAAATGGTGGGGAACATGACGGACATGAAGAAGAAAGTTCCGTACAACGCAAACAAGCCCGGCTTGCCGCCGCCCATGACCACGGCACAGAGGACCACGTTGACGGCGGCGTAAGCCGCGAGCACCAACTGCGGTTTTAACTTGCTGATCGCTGCGCTGCCGAACAGGCGTCCGCAGGCAAACAGGACAAAACCAATCGCCCCCAGCATCGTAGCGGCTTGCGCTTTGGTCACACTCGGGTTGACTTCCAGGACGTAATTGACGAAGAAACTGAAAATGCCCGTCTGGGCTGCGACGTAGAGGAATTGGGTGGCGATGCCCAGTGTGAAATGTCTGCGCCGGAACAGGTCCCAGTTTTTGGCAACTACAATAAAGGAGGCAATGTAGGCGATAATCAGCAGCCCGTATTTCGTCGGTAGAAACAAGTCCTGGTTCAAATTAAGCAAGGTCCAAACCAACCCCAGGATCGGCGAAATGAAGAAATAGAGCACTCCCCAAACAAGTAACAGAACGATACCAATGCCGGCCAACTGCCCGGAGGAAGGTTTGATGCGGACGGTTTGCTGCCCGGATTTCTGGCTCTCATCCTGGGTGCGCAAATCCGGAATCTTGGAAAAAATGAAGACCACCAGCAGAATGGTGACAAACAGACCGATGCCCAGATAGGGAATGTGCAGACTGGCGTTGGAGTTGGCCCCCTCCTTTGCGGCGGAGACAAACTGTCCGCCGACAATCGGGCCGAGAACCCAGCCGCCGCCGTTAATGGTCTGCGCAATGTTGATGCGCGTCGCCCCGCTTTCCGGCGGACCCAGAACCGTCGTGTAAGGGTTGGCAATGGTTTCCAAACAGGTCATGCCCAACGCAATGATGAACAAGCCCAGCAGAAACGCCCAGTAGGCGCCGATGTCGGTCGCCCGAACAAACCAAAATGCCCCCGCCCCAATGAACACCAGCCCGACGAGGATGCCGCCCTTGTATCCGAATTTCCGCGCGATCAAGCCGGCGGGAATCGCCATCAGAAAGTAAGCCAGGTAATTGGCAAATTGCACCAGGCCCGACTGCTCCTTGTTAATGTTGAGCGAGTCCTGAAAATGTTTGTTGAGGATGTCAATCATGCCGTTGCAAAAGCCCCACAGCAGGAAGAGCGAGGTGACCAGGATAAACGGAAGCAGGTAGTTTTGTCCGTCGGCGGTGCGGAAGAGGCCGGTTTTGACGGCGGCGGGCGATGAGTCTGGATTGTTTTCGGTCATAAATTTGTGTGCGTGACGCCGCCAGTCTCCCAACATTTCCGGCGCAGTCAACTCTGAAAACGGGCGTCCTGCCAGCAGGCGAAGTTGAAATTGATTCTGATGATAAAGTGAGTTAGGTTTACTCATGGACGAAAGCAACGACAAGCGGGCCGGGAAGGGGAATCCGGCGCCGTGGCAGCAAGCCGGCGCATTGAAGGCCGCCCTTGAGGAATTGCCCAAGGAGGAGGAGGAGCGCGCCGCCGCGCTGGCCAAGGCCAACGAAGAATTGCGCCGCGAAATCGCCTATCGCAGCCGGGTGGAAGAAGCCTTGCGGGCCGACTTGGAACGCTTCCAGATGATGATCGGCAGCGTGAAGGATTATGCCATCCTCATGCTTGACACCGGCGGATACATCGTCAGTTGGAATGACGGGGCCGAACAAATCCACGGCTATGCCCGGACAGAGATTATCGGGCGGCATTTTTCCTGCTTTTACCCCCCGGCCGGCGTGGAGGGCGGCCAGCCGGCGATGGCGTTGCAAGTGGCGGCGGCGGAGGGGCGCTTTGTGGAGGAGGGCTGGCGGCTGGGCAAGGGGGGGGCGCCCTTTTGGGCCAGCATGGTCATCACGGCGTTGCGCGATGAAAAGGGCGCGTTGCGCGGCTTTGCCAAGGTCACGCGCGACAGGACCGCGCGCAAGCGGTCGGAGGAAAAACTGCAACTGCAGGCCCGCGTCATTGAGAAGATGACGGAGAGCGTGATCGTGGTGGACGGGCAGTGGCGGATCGTCACGACCAATCCGGCGACGGACCAGATGTTCGGTTACGAGCGCGGGGAGTTGATCGGGCGGCATATCTCGGTGCTGTGCCAGGCCGATGAGGGGGAAGGCCGGCCCGCCGTGGCGGAAATGCTGGCTTCGACCCAAGGCGGTTCCAAATGGCTGGAAGAAGTCAGCCGGCGCCGCAAGGACGGAACCACTTTTCGCGCGCGAACGCGGGCCAGTATTTTCGAGGTGGACGGCCAACCTCACTTTTTTGCCATTCACGAAGACATCACCGAACGCCGGCGGGTAGAAGAATCCTTGCGGGCCAGCGAGGAACGCTTCTCCAGCGCGTTTGAGTCCGCGGCCATCGGCATGGCTCTGGTGGGACTGGATGGGAGGTGGCTCAAAGTCAACCGCGCGCTCTGCGAGTTGGTGGGCTACTCGGAAGCCGGCTTGCTCATGCGCACCTTCCAGGACATCACCCATCCGGACGACCTGGAAACCGACCTGGAATACAAACGCAAGCTGGTGGCGGGGGAAATCGCTTCCTTCCAGACGGAGAAACGGTATTTCCACCTGCGCGGCCACCTGGTCAGGGTTTTGTTGAGTGTTACCCTGGTGCGCGATGCCGGGGGCCGCCCCCTCTATTTCATCTCCCAAATTCAAGACATCACCCAGCGCAAGCGGGCGGAAGAGGAGTTGCTGTGGAAGACCGCCTTTCTGGAGGCCCAGGTCAATTGCTCCAGCGACGGAATCCTGGTGGTGGACAAGGAGGGAAGGAAGATCCTGCAAAACCAGCGGCTCAACCAGGTGTGGGAAATTCCCCAGCCCGTGGCCGACGACCCGGACGACAAGAAACTGGTGCAGTGGATTGCCAGCCGGGTCAAAAACCCGGCGCCCTTTGTGGAAAAAGTCGCTTTTCTTTATTCCCACCCGGACCAGATCAGCAAGGATGAGATCGAACTCAACAACGGGACGGTGCTGGACCGCTACTCGGCGCCGGTCATTGGCAGGGACGGAAAATACTACGGGAGAATCTGGACGTTCCGCGACATCACCGAGCGCAAACGGCTGGAGGCCCATGGGTTGCAATCCCAAAAACTGGAAATCGTCGGCAAGCTGGCCGGCGGGGTGGCCCACGAGTTCAACAGCATCCTGACCGTCATTCTGGGCCAGGGTGAATTCCTGCTCAGCGAGCTGCCCCCGGCCAGTCCCTTGCGCAACGAGGTGAGGGACATCATTCGTGCCGCCGAACGGGCCGCCGCGCTGACCCGGCAATTGCTGGCCTACGGCCGCAAGCAATTCCTGCGCTTCGAAAGGCTCGACCTCAACCAGCTCATCGCCAGCATGGCCGACTCCTTCCGCCTCGTCATGGGCGCGGGGGTGGAGGTGCGCGTCCTGGCGGGGGACGGCCTGCGCGCGGTGAAGGCGGACGCGGGGCAGATCGAACTGGTGATCATGAACCTGGCCATCAACGCCCACCAAGCCATGCCCGGCGGCGGCCAACTGACGCTGGAAACGGCGAACGTGACCCTGGACGAGCCGGGCGGCGGCGGATTCCCCGAGTTGAAACCGGGCGGCTATGTCATGCTGGCGATCACGGATACCGGCACGGGGATGAGCGAAGAAGTCAAAGCGCGCCTGTTTGAGCCGTTTTTTTCCACCAAGGATGTGGGGCAGGGGACGGGCTTGGGGCTGGCCACCTGCCACGGCATCATCAAACAATGCGGCGGCCATATCAGCGTCCGCACCGGGCCGGGACAAGGCACGACCTTCAAGATTTACCTGCCGCAAGTGGAGCAGCCGGCCGAGGCCCCCGCTCCGCTGGCTGTGACCGGCGCATAAGAAAAGCCCGGAATTTCTTCCGGGCTTTTTTGTGGTGTTTTGATCTCAGCGATCCAGACAAAAGATTTGAACTACGGCAAACTGTGCGTCGCGGGGACAATGTTGCACGTCGGTTTGGTGCCAACATTGTTGGGGCTGTAACTGGTGTCGAAGGTCTGCGCCGAATCATTCGGGCAAACGGGCAACTCGCCGGCGGAACCCCGGCCCATGTAAGGCTGCAGGTCCGTGTCACCGGGAACGTCGGTGGTCTGCTTGTGCATTTCCAAGGCCCACTGGCCCTTGCCTCCGTCAATGATGCGGAGATTGCTGATGCAGGCGTTGGTCTGGGAGGTGGTGCGGGCGCGAACGAAGTTCGGAATCGCGATGGCGGCGAGGAGGCCGATAATGGCGACGACGATCATTATTTCGACCAGCGTGAACCCACTCTGTTTCTGAGTCTTCATCTTCATAGTTTGATTGGCCTTTCTGTTGTGACTGTGTTCATGACGGCCAGCGGCGGGTTAATATGATTGCATTGCTCGATTATTCCAATGCCGCCAGCCTGTCGTTTTTATATGCACGACAACTATACAACACAGCAAAAGCGATGCCAGCCCTTTCGCGAAGTCAAAAATGAGGATTCCACCCGCGGCTTTCCCGCATCGGCTGCCGGCTCCGGACGGCAAAAAGCTCCCGGCCGCGTGCATCGCTTGTCCAAGGATGTCGTGGCGCTGTTCGTTTTCTGGGCAGTGCTGCGTCCATCAAGCCTCCAGCGGCGTTATCCTCAATGCCGCGATTGAGCATTAACCGCCGGGCGCAAGGAGGCCCGTAACAACCGCCGGGCCTTGCGAATCCACACCCGGTCGCGTTTGCGTTGGAAATTCGGGGCGTGCGCGTCATCACTGATGGCCTCGCGCAATCCGGCCTGGGCGAGGTCCTGCTGATTTTTGGCCAGATGTAATTCCGCCAACTGCACCCGGGCCCGGGCGTAACTGTGGCTTTCCAAGACCCGCTGCCAGACCTCTATCGCCGCATCCGTCTCGCCCAAAGCCGCCAGCGTTTCCGCGTAAGCCATCAAGGAATGCCCGTAGTCGTGCATCGGTTTTTCGCGGCAAACCTGTTCCAGGAGCGGGCGGGCCGCCGCCGCATTTTGGGCGCGCAACAGGCACTGGCCCATGTGGGCGCGCGCGTCAATGTCCTGCGGATCCCGTTCCAGCGAGGCGCGATAGCACGCTTCGGCCTGTTTCAAATTGCCCTTCTGGAAATAGATGTCGCCCAACTCCAGATAGTGATGCGGCTTGTCCAGGTTGTGGATCTGCGCCCGCAACTCCTTGATGCGCCGCCGGCTGTGCGCCCCCGGCAGCTCAAAGCCCATCGTCGCCGACGGCGCGGCGCGCATCACGTAAAAAAAATAAATCACGTCGGCCAGGCCGGGAACCAAAAACATAAACCAGACCCAAAGCCACTCCCCCCGCCGGAACGCGTCAATCAGCAGCCAGATATGCAAAGCGACCAGCACCAGGGACCACGGACTGTGCAGGGCCAGATACCAATAGTATTCGAGATTCAAAGGCATTTTATGCTTGCACCGCAAATGCGGGCCGACTGTATCCCCTTCCGCCGCTTTTGCCACGCAGAATCCGGCGGGGGCGCAGGACAGAATTCTTCGCGGCAGGAGTTCGACGATTAAGGGAACCCCTCTCTCCGGCTCTCTCCCCGCGAGCGGGGAGAGAGAGGGGAAGCGCGCGCGATGGGTATATGGAGACACTTGGCGATTTGCGCCTTGAGTTTTTCCCGGACATTAGCTTCTCTAAAGGGCGCAAGGCCTGCGGCCTTGGGCGGGTTTGGTGTGTCAAAATTAGAAATGAGCAAAACGCTGGTCATTGTTCCGACGTACAATGAGAAGGAAAGCCTTCCCAAAGTGGCGGAGCGTCTGTTGCAATTGCTCGTCCCCGTGGACGTCCTGATCGTGGACGGCAATTCGCCTGATGGCACCGGACGGATCGCCGATGAACTGGCCGCGAAAAGCCCCGCCATCCATGTGCTGCACCAGCCGGAGCGAAACGGCCTGGCGCGCGCTTATTTGGCCGGGTTTGCCTGGGCGCTGGAGCGCGATTTTGAGTTCATCATGGAGATGGACGCAGATTCCTCCCATAACCCGGATGATATTCCCAAGTTTCTTGAGGCGGCGCAAAACGCGGATCTGGTGTTAGGCTCGCGTTATTGCGGGGGAATCCGCGTCATCAACTGGCCGCTGAAACGGTTGCTGCTCAGCACCAGCGCGGCGCGGTATGTGCGCATCATCACCGGAATGCCGTTCACCGATCCGACCGGCGGGTTCAAATGCTTTCGTCGGCGCGCGTTGCAATCCATCAAACTAGACGCGATCCGTTCCAAAGAATACAGTTTTCAAATCGAGATGACCCATCGCATTTGGATGAGCGGCATGCGCGTGGCGGAAGTGCCGATCATTTTTACCGAGCGGATGCAAGGCTGCTCCAAGATGTCCGGCAACATCGTCTGGGAAGCCTTGATCATGGTCTGGGGCCTGTGGATCAAGTGCGGCTTCCGGCGTTCCCCCAAGAACCGTCCAGCGAACTGTTCTTGACGGCAAAGCGAGACGGCGAAAAACCACCCGGAGAGCTTTTTGGCTAGTTTTATGGATAAGTCCCCAATTTTAGCACCGGCGCTCACAGAGCGCCGCTACAATCACCGAAGACTGAAGCGGTGGGAAGGGGGGCAATTTTAGCCCGGCGCTCATGGCAAGTTTTGCCTCTGGCGCCGGAATGACAACGCGTAAGTCTCTGCAAATCAATGGCTTCTTTCGGTGGCATAGTCGTTGCTCCGCTGAAGCTCGTGAATGTCAGTTTGTTCCAGGCAGGCGCCGCTCTGAATGCCAACAGCCGTTGGCAGGAGATCATTGCAGACAATCTGGCGTCCAGTTCCGTGCCCGGCTATAAAAGACAGCAGTTGTCGCTGGCGGCGGTGCAGGCGGGACTGATGCCGGCCAGCGGCTTGAGCACGGGCAATTCGCCGCAAATGTTCGTTCTCCCCAGGGCCACGTCCACCACCAATTTTACCGGCGGGGAACTCAAACCCACCGGCGGCCCCACCGATCTGGCCATTGAGGGCAAGGGGTTTTTTGAAGTGCAACTGCCCGGCGGGAAGACCGGCTATACGCGGGACGGGGAATTTCAGATAAATTCCAAGGGCCAACTGGCCACCAAGGAGGGTTATCCCGTGTTGGGCCAGGCGGGCCCGATCCAACTGAATCCAACCGACCCGACGCCGGTGACCGTCGCCACCGACGGCGCAATCAGCCAGGGGGCCACCTCGAAGGGCAAACTGGCGGTGGCGGAGTTCAAGAAGCCGGAGCTGCTCACCCAGATCAGCGCCAGTTATTTTGTGGCCCAAAATCCCGGCCTTCAGCCCCAGCCGGCCACCTCCAAGGTGCGCCAGGGCTATCTGGAAACCTCCAACAGCTCGACGGTGATGGAAATGGCCAGCCTGATGACGGCCATGCGCGGCTTCGAGGCCAACCAGCACGTCATCCAAATTCAGGATGACCGTTTGAGCAAAACAATTGCGGACTTGGGCAACCCGGTCTGATTTAATTTATGGTGCGATCTCTTTATTCATCCGCCTCGGGCATGGAAGCCCAGCAAGCCAACCTGGACGTCATCGCCAACAACCTGGCCAACGTCAACACGACCGGATTTAAAAGAAGCAAGATCGAGTTCCAAGACTTGCTCTACGAGACGACCCGCGCGCCGGGGGCCGAGCAGAGCAGCAGCACGCAATTGCCCACGGGCATCCAGATAGGTCATGGCAGCCGGGTGGTCGCGACCGCCAAGGTTTTTACGGAAGGCGAACTGTCCCCGACGGGCGAACAACTGGACCTGGCCATCAATGGCGATGGATTCTTCCAGGTGCAAATGCCCGACGGCTCGCTCGCCTACACGCGGGACGGCGGTCTGAAACGATCCTCCACCGGGCAAATCACGACCAGCGACGGATTGCCCTTGCAGGGCGGCTTTCAGCCCATTCCCGCGGGGACGACCGGCATCACCATTTCGTCCAACGGCCAGTTCACCATCACCTCGTCGAGCGGCACGCAGAATTTCCAGGTGCAGTTGACCCGCTTCACCAATCCGGCGGGCCTGAACTCCATTGGCGGCAATTTATACACGGAAAGCCTGGCCTCCGGGACACCGGAAACCGGGACGCCGGGCGAACAGGGATATGGCACCCTCCAGCAAGGCTACTTGGAAATGTCCAATGTGAAAGTCGTCCAGGAAATGGTCAACATGATCGTGGCGCAACGCGCTTACGAGGTGAACTCCAAGTCCGTGCAATCCGCCGACGAAATGATGCAGGAGAGCAACAACCTGCGCCGCTGATCCGCATGAATCCCTTTAAAACCATTTTGCGCGTGGCCGGGCTGGCCTTGGGGCTGGTGATGCTCTGCCGGCCCATTCTGGCGGATGATGTTCCAGAATCGCCGCGCTCACAGACCGCCGCTGCAACCGGCGCCGCGGCGGCGGCGGCGACCGCGGTTTCCTGGCAGTTGCCCTCCGAGGCGCGGGTGGACAGTTCCGGTATTTTCCTCAATCAGATCGTCAACGCAAACCCGCCTGTGGCCCTCCCACACATTCGTTTGGCCCCGGCTCCCTCCCTGGGCCAAACGATCTTTTTGTCCCGCGATCAGATTCTCGCCCTGGCCCGGACCAACCTGGCGGACCTGAGCGCCACCAACTGGACCGGCCCTGCCCGCGTGCGGGTCCTGCGCCGCACCCGCGAACTGGGCGAGCTGGAAACGACCGGCCTGCTCACCGCCGCCCTGCAGCGGGATTACGTCAAAGATCTGGGCGAATTGGAACTGGCTTTTGCCCGTCCCTGGACGGCGGTGACGGTGCCGGACGAACCGCTCCGCCTCACCCTCGGGGAGATGCCGGCGGCGGGTGTCAATCCTACTTTTGTGGCCGGATTTGATTTGTGGAACGGCCCGGAACGGGTCGGCCACTGGCAGGCGGTCTTGCAGGCCCGGGTTTGGCGGGAGGCGGCGGTGGCCCATTCCGCGCTGACCCGCGGCCAGTTGCTGCGCGACGCCGACATCGTGATGGAGCGCCGCGACGTGCTGACGGTGCGCGACGCCATCGTGAACATTTCCAAGGACGACAACTCGCTGGCCCTGGTGGAAAACGTCGCCGCCGGCCTGCCGGTGCTCAACCGCGTGGTGCGCCCGCGCCCGCTCCTCAAGCGCGGCCAACTGGTGGACGGGGTTTTTGAGCAGGGCAGTTTGACCATTTCCCTGAAAGTAGAAATCCTCGAAGACGGATTGCCCGGGCAAACCATCCGGGTGCGCAATCCCAAAACCAGGCGTGAACTAATTGGAAAGGTGCAAAATGAAGAAACTGTCCGCATTACTCTTTGACCCCGCCCACCTCATCGCCCTGCTGGTCACTTTTCAGGTGACCAGCGTGGTGGCCGACTCGCTTTGGAAAACCGACACCTCGCCCAGTTCCATGTTCGCCGATAAAAAGGCGCGGCGGGTGGGCGACATCGTGACCATCGTCGTGCAGCAAAACAACGCCGCCACGCGCAATAACAACACCACCACCGCCAAGCAGACGTCGGTGAACGCGAGCATCGCCAGTTTTCTTTACGGCCCCGCCGCCAGCGGATTGCTGACCAAGGGGGGAGCGTATCCGGCGATGAATTTCTCCGACAAGAACTCCTATTCCGGCGGCGGCCAGATCAACAATGCTGAAACCATCACCGACCAGGTGGCGGTGCGGGTCATTGACGTGCTGCCCAACGGCAACCTCGTGGTGGAAGGCCGCCGCCACACCGCCTTCTCCGGTGAAAAACAGGACGCCATCCTGCGCGGCACCATTCGCTACGACGACATCGCCGCCAACAACACCGTGTTCAGCTACAACATCGCCGACGCCTCCATCCAGTTCGTCTCACACGGCACCATCACCGACAGCCAGAACAAAGGCTGGTTCAACCGGATTTGGGACAAGATCAACCCGTTCTGAGGTTTGCCATGCGCCGCGCCTTTTGTTTGCTGGTTTTGTTGTTGGGCGCCTGGCTCGCCCTGCCCGGCGCCGCCGCCGCCGCGGGTTCGCGCATCAAGGACATCGCCATGATCTCCGGCGCGCGCGACAACCAGTTGTCCGGCTTCGGACTGGTGACCGGGCTGGCCGGCGACGGCGATATGAATCCTGTGGACACGCTGCAAACCCTGGCCAACCTCCTGCAACGCTACGGGCTGACCGTGCCGATTACCACGCTCTCCGCCAAAAACGTGGCGGCGGTGATGGTGACGGCGGACATCCCCGCCTTTGCCAAACCCGGCAGCCGGCTGGACGTGGTGGTTTCTTCCATGGGCGACGCCAAGAGCCTGCAAGGCGGCGTGTTGATTCAAACCCCCTTGTACGGCGCCGACGGCAATGTTTACGCGGTGGGGCAGGGGACGCTGTCCATTGGCGGGCTAAGCGCGGGCGCGGCGGGAGCGGGCGGGGCCACCGTGCAAAAGAACCATCCCACGGTGGGAACGATCATCAACGGCGCGCTGGTCGAGCGGGAAATCCCCGCCACCATCATCAGCGACCGTCATTTGGAACTGGTCTTGCGCGAGCCGGATTTTACTTCCGCCGCGCGCATGGCCACCGCCGTCAATGAGAAATTTGCCGATTCCGCCACGGCCCTGGACGGGACGACGGTGCAGGTGCAAATGCCCACCAATTGGGGGGGATCGCCCATTGATTTTATTGCCCAGTTGGAAATGTTGGAAATGACGCCCGACGTTCCGGCCCGGATCGTGATCAACGAACGCACCGGCACCATCGTGGCGACGGCGCGCATTCACATCGCCTGTTGCGCCGTCTCCCACGGCAACGTCACCATCAGCATCGCCTCCACCCAGGACGTGTCGCAGCCGACCGCTTTCAGCCAGGGCGGCACCACTGCCGTCACCACCCGCACCGACGCCAAAATCAAGGAGGACAAGGGATCCCTGGTGGCGCTGCCGGAATTGCCGACGGTGGAAAAGGTCGCCTCCGCCCTCAATTCCCTCGGCGTCACCCCGCGCGACATGATGTCCATGTTCGAAGCCATGAAGCAGGCCGGCGCCTTGCAGGCGGAATTAATCCTGCGCTAACATGAACGTCCAGGCCCTCCATCCCCACATCAAGGCTTCCGACCTGCCGCTGCGCGATCTGGCGGCCAACAAACATATTTCCGACCAGGAAAAAGTGGCGGAAGTTTCGCGCCAGTTTGAAGCGGTTCTGCTCCGGCAAATCTTGCAGGAAGCGCGCAAGTCCTCCGTCACCCCCTCTTCGTCGGCGGACGCCACCACCTCGGGGATTTATGATGACATGATCAACAACCAACTGGCCGACAGCATCAGCCGCTCCGGCTCCTTCGGGCTGGGCAAGAGTTTGCAGGGCGAACTGGCCCGTCAGGTATTGCCCAACGCCCCGGCCACGCCGCCCACCCTGACGCCGCTGGCCGCTCCCTTGAGTAAAAAACCAGGCACGTAATCCATGAATGACTCCACCGACAGCATTGAACCGCTCATCGCCGCCTTGCGCGAGGAATTGCAGCAGTATGGCGAAATGCTCGCCCTGCTGGACCGTCAGCAGGAGCAGGTCAAAGCGCGCTCCGCCGGGGAGATCTTCCAGTCCATCAGCCTCATTCAGGCGCAGGCCGCCGCCATTCAGGGCGCGCGGCAACATCGCGAGCAATGCCGCGGCGCCGCCGCCCTGGCCTGCCACCAGCCGGAAAACACGCCGTTCAGCCATTTGATCCCCCTCCTGCCGCCCGATTACCGGCCGCTACTTTTGGCGTTAGTGGATGAAAACAACCAGTTGCTGGGACGCGTCCGCCAGCGGGCGCGGCAAAATCATGTCCTGTTGCGCCGCTCGGTGGAATTGATGCAGGAATTGTTGCGCACGCTCTTTCCCGCCCGTCAAACCTCCCTCTATAACGGCAACGGCCACAAGCGCGGCCAGCTCCTCAACCCCCGCCCGCTTTACAACGCCGTCGGCTGACACCAACCCAACTTATGCTCGGACTCTTTGGCACGCTCGATCTGGCCTCCCGCTCTCTTGCCGCCCAGCAGGAGGCCATGGCCGTGGCCGGCCAAAACATGGCCAATGTCAATAATCCGGCCTACGCCGACGAGCGGGCGGTCATCCAAACCTCCGACACGCTGGAAACCCCCGCCGGGGAGGAAGGCACCGGCGCCGATGTCGCCTCCATCACCGAAGTGCGCGACAGCCTGCTGGACAACCAGGTTGTGGCAGAAAACAGCGTCACCGGCTCCTTCACCGCCCAGCAAACCGCCCTGCAAAATGCCGAGGCCTACCTGGGCGAACAACTCACCAGCGCCTCCACCTCCGGCGCCGCCGCCTCCAGCCCCGATGGCCTGGCCGCCATGCTCTCAAATCTTTTCAATTCCTTTTCCAGCATGACCACCGGCACGGGCGACCCGTCCGCGGTGGTGCAGGCCGCTCAGGAGGTCACCAGCCAATTCAACCAGGTTTCCGCCAGTCTCAGCCAGGTCCGCGGCAATTTAAACACGTCCATCCAAAACGACGTGGCGTCCAGCAACCAGGACTTGAGCCAGATCGCCGCCCTGAACCAACAGATCGTTGTGGCCGAAGCCGGCGGCCGCACCGCCAATGATTTGGTGGATACGCGCCAGCAAACCATCGAGAACCTGGCCGGCATGGTCAACATTTCCACCTCCGCCCAGCCCGATGGCAGCATCAACATCAGCATCGGCGGCGTGCAGATGGTGACGGGCAACAATGCCGTTGACAGCCTGCAAACCTACGACTCCGGCGGCGGACAACTCCTGATTCAGGACGCCAATTCCGCCACGCCCCTGGCCGTGAGCGGCGGGAGCATCGGCGGCAACATCACCGCCCGCGACGGCGGCCTGGCCGGCCTGCAAACCAGCCTCGACACCCTGGCTTCGCAACTCATTACACAAGTCAATAATATATATTCGGCCGGCTATGATGCCGGCGGCGGCACCGGCCAGAATTTTTTCACCGGAACCAACGCTGCCACCATCGGCGTCAACAACGCCCTGGCTGCGGACCCCTCCCAGTTCCAGGGCAGCAGCACCGCCGGGGCCGGCGGCGACACTCAGATTGCGCTTTCCCTGGCGGACTTGGCCACGCAAAACAACCCCGCCCTCGGCAACCAGTCCTTGACTCAGAACTACGCCCAGACCGTCTCCAACCTGGGCAATGCCATAGACACGGCCACCGAACAGCTCAACACCAGCCAGGCCATCAGCACCACCCTGACCAATCAGCGCAGTTCGGAAAGCGGGGTGTCCATAGACCAGGAGATGACCGATCTGATGCAGTTCCAAAAGGCCTACGAGGTTTCGGCCCAACTGGTCACCACCTTGAACGCCATGATGGAGACTGTGATTAACATGAAGACTCAATAGCAATTCCGCCAACCGGATTAAAACCCATGCGCATCTCCAACGCTTTATTCGCCAACGATTTCCTCGCGCAGAGCAATCAATTGCAAAGCCAGCAGGTTCAACTGCAAAACGAGGTCTCCACCGGTTTGAAAGTCACTTTGCCGCAGGACGACCCTGCCACCATGGACCAGGTGCTCAACCTGCAAACCCAGGCCGAGGCCGGCGCCCAATACCAAAGCAACATCACCCAGCTTCAGGCCACCGCCACCACCGCCGCCTCCGCCATGAACAGCCTGCAAACCATCACCGAGCAGGCCGGCGCAATCGCCACCGAGGCCAACGGCGTCAACTCCCCCACTCAAATGGCCAATTATGCCACCCAAGTCGCAGATTTGATCCAGGAGGCGCTCCAGGCGGCCAACACCACGGACGCGCAGGGCAATTACATTTTTGGCGGGACCATTAACAATCAGCCGCCCTTCGCCGCCACCACCGATGCCAATGGCAACGTCACCGCCGTCACTTACCAGGGCAACACCGCCCTGTCTCAAAGCCAGATCGGCGCCGGTCAGACCATTTCGGCCGAGGTTCCCGGCGCCAACACCACCGGCACCGGCCCAACCGGACTGCTCGCCGACAGCCGTTCCGGCACGGATTTGTTCCGCGATTTGATTTCGCTGCAACAGGACCTGACTGCCGGCAACACCACGGCCATCGCCTCCACTGACAGCCCCAACTTGACCAAGGACGAGAACAACATTGTTTCCGGCATTGCGCAAAATGGAGTCATGCAATCCGCCCTGGAGAGCGCCAGCACCGCGGCGACACAAATGGGCACCAACATCACGACACAGACCTCCAACCTCACCAGCGCGGACCTGGCCACCACCCTGACGAAACTGGACCAGACCCAGACCGCCTATCAAGCCGCCCTGCAAAGCAGCCAGATGATAATGGGCCTCTCCATTCTGGATTACATCAACACCACGCCGCCTTAAGCCGCAATGCTGCCACAACATCGCAGGCAACGCCGGAGGGGGATTTGGAGGATAGAAAGCACGCGCCATTGGTTCCCGTCTGTTTTCTAGGACTGAACCTTTGACCTTTTCTTATGCGCCAGAACTTTCTCCCAAGGTTCCCAGAACGTAAGTTCGTGGATCGCCTTGGTCTTGGAAGTCAACTTGAGACGGTTTCTTGTGCGCCATTTATTTGAAGGGGTTTGTGTTTCAAAATTTAAAGCCTTTCCATCCTACTTCACTTTTGAAACGACAAGTTCTTCGCCATCGCTTTGGTCAAAGGCTTGAATGCGAAAGCCATTGGCGGTTTTGGCGATGACGAAAAGTACGCCGATTTGTTCTTCGCGAGCTTGCCACCGCCCAACGAACCACTCCATTTTTAGCTTCACTTTTTTTGACTCCTTGCTAATAGTTGCCTTGGGTTACCAATTGGGATGATTTGGCGGAGGCGCTCCGGGCGGGCGTGGCACCGGGTACCATGTGCCTTTAACGGGGTCACTTAAAGGTATTGTCACATTCTACAGTTTCTCGCCCTGCCGACACAGCAGTCAAGTCAGATAACCGCGGCTGCCTTGGCGGAATGCCAAGGCGGGATGTCATCGCCAAGCATTATATTACAACACCATTAACTGACCACAATGTGACCCCTGTGTCGGCGCAAAGTCTCATGCGGCCGCCAGGGCGGATTGCGCCTCCGGGGTCTGCAAATGGTCAAAGGTGGCCAGCATCAAGCGGGGCAGCGCTTCGGGCGCAAGACCAAGTATGGAAAATACTTCGCTCCGCCCCCGCATCGCCAGGGCCTGATGGCCGTGGGCGTGGCCCATCAGACAGGCTGTGACATTGCCCAGATAGACCAGCGCCGCCAGCCTTCGGTCCGACCGCGCGCCTTTGGGGGTATGATGAAACCAGACCGCCGAAACGATCTCCGGCGGGAAATTCCATCGCTCCAACAAACGGCCGCCCATCTCCGCGTGCTCCACCCCCAATAATTTCCTCTCCGCTTCCACCAGCGTCATCGGCACAAGCTTTTCCTGGGACAGATTGGCGCCGGCCGCCTCCAGCGCCGGGGCCAGGATCACTTTGCCCACGTCATGCACCAGCGCCGCGGTGAAAACCGGATTCTCCTCTTCGCCCAGTTCGCGGGCGATGATTTGCGCCGCCGTCGCCGCGACGAAGCAGTGCCGCCAAAGCTCCCCCGGCCCCATGCCGTAGCCCGCCAGCGCCGGGCCAAGCAGGCGCGCTCCGCTGGCCGCCGCCACCACGCGGTACGTTTCCTGAAAACCAATCCGCGTCACCGCTTCCGACAAATCTTCCGTCGGCACCGCTCCGTAAAAGGCGCTGTTGCAAATCCGCAGCACCTGCGCCGTCAGCATCGGGTCCGGCGCCAGCAGATGGACAATTCGGCTGCTGTCCAGATTTGGGCGTTTGAGCAATTTCAGCAGATCCGGCACCACGCGGGTCGGCGGCAGATTGCGGGCGCGGTTGAGGTATTCATTTATGGTTGGCATAAAATGATGTCCTTCTCCCCGCCGGCCAGCCTGACCCGGACCTGTCCGGTGGCGATGTTGAGCCGCAAAAACCGGCTGGCCTGGCCCGCCACAGCCGCGGCATGGATTTTCAGGCCCAGGCCGGCCAGCCAAGTCTCCAGGGCCGCATGGTTTTGTCCCCCAACGTCAAAATCAGCCCCTTCCTCCAGAATCCGCCCGCCGCCGGCGACGCAGACTACAATCTCCTCCCGCCTGGCTCCCAGCTTCTGCACCTGCTGGAGCAGGGCCGCCAGGCCGGTGTCAACAAACATTCCAGGCTGTTGGGCGGCCCGGGATGGATCCAGCCGCGAATCCGGCAGCAGGGTGTGGAGCAAGCCGCCGGCCCCGGCCAGCGGGTCATAAACGGAGACGCCCAGCCCCGCCCCCAGGGGCCCGGCGCACAAGACGGCCTGCGGATCGCGGCTGACGGCAAACTCCGCCAGCCCGGCCCGGACCGGCACGATAAATTCCGCTGGGCTTGGCAATTCCATCGCTTGAGCGGCTTTGCGTCAGCCCGCCAAAAAAGGCATCATACTGTTTATATCGCCCGGTTTGGGCTGAACCTGCAAGGCGAATATGATCTCAGGTTGGCGCGCCAGGAGAAGCTCAGGCGCATCGAAAAAGAGGTTCATCCGCTGGCCTTACAAGCGGCGTAATGGGGGATGGGGGGAAAATATGGCCGGGTGGATTGCCTCCAGCCAAGCCGTTTTTGCCCACTGCCGGCCGGTCCCGGTTGAAAAACCGGCCCTGAGCGCTCGTTTTACCCCTGCTTTGGGACTTTTTGACTCATTTTCCGCATGGTGACAGGCGTGGCATACCCTTTGCTCATTGGACACAACGACTATACACGAACATGATTACCGCTGAATTGACGGAACCGAAGACGCGCCAAAGCGACGGAAGAGACATCATCCGGCTGCCGTTTGGATTGTTGGGCTTCGAGCATGTCAAACAGTACGTTCTTTTGGCCAACCCGGCGGAGGAGCCATTCATGTGGTTCCAGATGCTGGACGACACCAAGCGGGCGTTTCTGGTCGCCCCGCCCTCGCGCCTGGTGGCCGATTATCAGCCCGACATCAGCGATGAGGAGGTTGATTTTCTGGAATTGACCGATCCCTCCGACGCCTTTCTGCTCAACATTGTGACGCTGCGCGGCAACGGCCAGGCGACGGTGAATTTGAAAGGCCCGGTGGTGATCAACCGGCGCACCCTCATCGGCAAGCAGGTGATTTTGAACAACGCCGCCCAATACTCGCTCCACCATCCACTGGCCGCCTCCTGAAGCTTCCGGGCGCAATGTTATGCTCATTCTATCTCGCAAACCGGGCGAAAGCATCGTGATTGACGGCCGCATCGTCGTGAAGATTGTCCGCTTGGAGGGCGATACGGTCAAAGTCGGCATTGAGGCGGCGCGGGAGGTGCCGGTGCATCGGCAGGAGGTTTATGATGAAATCCAACGCAATAATAAGGAAGCGTTGCGGGACAACCGCCCGCCACTTTCCCATTTCCTGGCCAAACCACCGGCCCCTGCGCCAGCCAAACCGGCCCCTGCTTTAATGGGCCAATAATTCCATGTTCATCAACACCAGTCTTTCGCCCGACACGACGGCCCAGGATTTGCGGAACAGCCGGGCAGCCGGTTCTTCCCCAGCGCCGGCCGCCATCACCGCCCCAAAAACACCCGGGTTCGATCCGGCCTTTGGGCGGCTGCAGGGACTCGTTCCTTTGGATGAGGATGGCGTTTCGGCAATCGCCGACACGGCCGACGCCGATCAAGTCACCGAGTTTTTCCGCGCCAACCTTCCTTCCCTGTCTGCGCCCGCCCTGGCAGCGCAGGCCAATCTAAGCCCGGAGTCTGTCTTCAACCTCCTGCAATAATATGAATGCTGTTGCCACCGCCAGCCGCCCGGAAAACGTCATGGAATCCGATGGCGCCGCCGACGCGGCTGAGGCCCGGCCCTGCCAGAACATCGCCGAAGCGCGCGAGCGGCTGGCCAGGGCAATGCAAGATTCGCCCGACAACGGCGAATTGCCCCTGGCCCTGGGGCATGTGGAGATGAGTCTGGGGAATTTTGAGGCGGCGCACGCGGCTTATGCCAGCGCCACCTCGCTCCTGCCAAAATCGGCCGCGGCGCATTCCAGCCTGGCCCTGGCCTGCCAAAAGCTGGGACGATCCACCGAGGCGGCGCAGGCCGCCCTCCGGGCCATCGCCCTGGATCCAACCGACCCGACCGCCCTGAAAGTCCTGGCGAGAATTCATCTGGACGCCGGACAACACGAGGCGGCGCAGAACGCGTGCCGGCTGATTCTGCGGCGCGACAGCTACGATGCGGAAGCCCGGCAAATGATGGGAGAAGCCCTGGCGCAGGAGGCGAAATTGGCGGAGAATTTGTTCGACAGCAAGGCCCCCTGATGGCTCCGCCTCCGCGGAGGCTGCTGAAACCGGCTTGAACCCCCGGTCTGTTTTTGACCCGCGGCCATAAACCCCTCCAATCCATTCCGGCCTGGCTTCTCTTCAGCCGTTTCCATGTGCCCGGCGGCCCATGCCGGATGGGGTGGCGGCGGGCCGCGCCGGGTTTCTGGCGGTCCCGGCCATCGCGGTGTTTGGGACCATTACAATCAGGGTGTCATTTTGTAGGTGATTTCGGGAAAGGGACCTGCTAATGATAAGGGCGCGTAAGATAACCCGTGACCTGACTGGAGAAAAACTTATGGAACCTGTCGTTTATACAATTTGTTTTTTTGTGGGCCTGGTATTCACGATTTTCAGCGCGCTCTTCGGCCATCTGTTGGGCGGAGGGCATGACGCTCATGCGGAAATCGGAACGGGGGGCCATGCCGAGGCCGGGTTCAACGATACCGGCATGCCGGGGTTGTCGCCGTTCAGCCCGACGACGATTTGCTCCTTCATCACCGCCTTCGGTGGATTCGGGATGATCTTTTCCGGCATCGAAGCCACCCGCAGCGTCTGGGTCAGCCTGCCGCTGTCTCTTTTGGGCGGGGTGGTTGTTGCCGGCGCGGTATTGTGGGTCTTCGGCTATATCTTTCACAAGATGCAAAGCACCAGCGAAGGGCACATCGGGCTGCTGGTGGGCCAGGATGCCACGGTCATCTCCCCCATCCCGCAACAAGGGGTCGGGGAAATCGCCTATGTGCAGGGTGGCTCCCGTTACACCGCCCCCGCCCGCACCGAGTCCGGTTGCGCGGTGGGGAGCGGGCAGACTGTGAAAATCAACCGCATCACCGGCTCCCAGTTTTACGTCACGCCCCTTTAAACCACGGCTTCGGCCAATACTCCGCCCAAAATTATGATTATAAATGCTCTCCTGCTTGCGCAAATTCCCAGCCTCGGTTCCAAGGTGATGGCGGCGGTCGGAATTGTCGTCGTCATTTTCGTCTTCGCCGCCATTTGGGCCAGCCGCTATTCCAAGGTCGGCCCCAACGAGGTGCTGATCGTTTCCGGACGCAAACATCGCTACGCCGATCCGGACGGGACCATGCGCGACCGGGGCTTCCGCATTGTCAAGGGCGGCGGCACCTTCGTCATCCCGGTGCTGGAGAAAGTGGACCGGCTGTCGCTGGAGTTGCTCACCATAGATGTGCAGACGCCCGAGGTTTATACGAGCAAAGGGGTGCCCGTCAAGGTGGATGGGGTGGCCCAGATCAAGATCAAGGGCGACGACATTTCCATCGCCACCGCCGCCGAGCAGGTCCTGAGCAAGACCATTGACGAAATCAAAAACGTGTCCACCCAAACTTTGGAAGGCCATCTCCGCGCCATTCTCGGCACCATGACGGTGGAGGATATTTACCAGAACCGCGACGCCTTCGCCTCCAAAGTGCAGGAAGTCGCCGCCGGCGACATGGCCAACATGGGCCTGGGCATTGTCAGCTTTACCATCCGCGATATTCGCGACACGCAGGGCTATCTGGACGCCTTGGGCAAGCCCCGCATCGCCCAGGTCAAACGCGACGCCGACATCGCCCAGGCCGAAGCCAGCCGGGACACCATGATCCGGTCCTCGCAAGCGACCCAGGCCGGGCAGGAAGCCAAGTTCCTCGCCGACACCAAGATTGCCGAGGCGCAGCGGGATTATCAAAGCAACGTGCAGGTCTATCAGGCCGCAGTCAATCAGAAGAAAGCCGAAGCCGACCTGGCTTACGATTTGCAGAAGTTCAAGACCAACCAATTGGTCAAGGCCGAGGAGGTTCAGGTCAGCATCATTGAGAAGCAGAAGCAAATCGAGTTGCAACAGCAGGAAATCCAGCGCCGGCAACGCGAGCTGGAAGCCGGCGTGCAAAAACCCGCCGACGCCGAGCGCTACCGCGTGGAAACCCTGGCCGCCGCCACCAAATTTCAACTCGAAACCGAGGCGGCGGGCGCGGCCACCGCGGCCAAGGCCAAGGGCTTTGCCGCCGCCGACGTGGTCAAGGCGACCGGCTTGGCCGAGGCCGATGCCAACAAGGCGCGCGGCCTGGCCGAGGCGGCCATCATCCAGGCGCAAGGCGCCGCCACCGCCGAAGCCATGAAGCTCAAGGCCGATTCCTTCAAGCAATACAACGAGGCCGCCGTCATCGAAATGATCGTGCGCATCCTGCCCGAAGTGGCCGGCAAAGTGAGCGAGCCGCTGGCCAAGACCGAGAAGATCGTCATCATCAACAGCGGTGGCGGCACGGGCGGCGGGGCCAGCAAACTGACCGGCGACATCACCCAGATCATCGCCCAGTTGCCGCCGGTGATCGAGAGCCTGACAGGCATCAAATTTGAAAAGCTCCTCCAGCAAGTGCCGGCGTTGCGCAACGCGATGGGAGGCGGCGAAAAGCCGGCGCCGCCCAAGGAAGCGGCGTAAAGGGGTTTGCGTTTGGCGTCTATTTGACTTAGTTTTGACTGTATGAAACTGTCCCAGGCTTCATCCTTGGATTCGGGAGTTTCCAGCCGGGAGATTCGCGCGGCCAACGCGCGGCTGGCCCGTCCCGCCGATCCCTTGGCTGAATGGCGTTTTGAGTTTGAGGAATGGCAGACGGCCTGCGCGGAATTTCAGCAGATGGAGCAGAACCAGATCGTCTGCGACGACCCTCCGTCGCCTTTGCGGTTGCGCCAGCACCGCTACCTTCTCTTTCAGCTCATGGCCCAGGGCGAATATCTTGCCTTGTGCCTGGAGCAAAACAGCGGCCTGAATGCAACGGATCTTTCCGGCTTGATGGAACAAGTGGAAGCCTTTCTGGGGACCTTGCGCGACTCCTGGCACACCTGGCACGGCGAGGCGTTGCCGGCGCACCGCCAGGCGCTGGCCCGGTTTCTGGCCTGACCGTGCCTCAGGAGTTGGAAAAGATGTTATGCGTCTCTTTGATGCCATTCTCGATGCCAATCATCGCGCCATCGCCGGCGACAACCGCGCCGGCGTCCACGTCGCTGATTTCCCCGAGGAACTCCCGGTGGTCGCGCTCACTTGCATTGACGTGCGCCTGAACCGCTTCTTTCCCGGCGTCCTCGGCCTGCCGGAAGAGTATTTCATCTGGCTGCGCAATGCCGGCAACATCATCACCAGCCCCGTGAGCAGCACCATGCGCTCCGTGGCCCTGGCTTGCGCGCTCAAGGGCGGACGCGAAATCGCCATCATCGGCCATACCGACTGCAAAGTACGCGAAACCACGGTCAGCCAGTTGATTGATCGTTTCAAGGCGTTGGGAATTGAGCGGCACGCCTTGCCGGAAAACTTGACGGATTACTTCGGGGTGTTTGCCAGCGAACAGCAGAACGTCATCCGCGGCGTGGATTTTGCGCGCCGCAGCCCGCTCATTGGACCGAAAATTCCGGTGCATGGGCTGATGGTGGACACGGCCACCGGCAAGCTGGATTGGATTGTCAACGGCTACGACGCGCTGGACCGGGCCTCCGTGCCTATCCCGGCGTCGGTGCCCATGCCCGCCATCGGTGTGGAGGCGGAGGAACTGCTGACCCGGGCCAGCGCCCAATTGAGCGGCGGATTGAAAATGGCCGCGGAAAAAATCGGCGACACCGCCAGCCGCGTCAGCCAGTGGGCTTCAGAACCAAAGCCCGCGCCCCCTCCCGCCCAGACGCCGCCGAAAATACCGACTCCGCCCCCGGTCCCGCCTCCGGTGGAACTGCGCCGGCGCGTCCCCGTTCCCCCGCGCATCGAGCCTCCCCCGAGATCGGTCAGTCCCAAATATAGAATTTAAATGTGTGCTTGACACAGTTGATTATTATTTGAGGAATGGATATGGAACGAGTCACAGGAATCGGAGGCGTCTTCTTCCGGGCGAAGGATCCACTGGCCATGAGCCGCTGGTATAAGGAAAACCTCGGCGTTGATCCCGCACCGTCGGACTACCATCAGCAACCGTGGCGCCAGGAAGCGGGCCCGACCGTTTTTGCCGCGTTCCCCGGAGATACCGAATACTTCGGGAACAGCCATCAGAAATGGATGATAAATTTTCGCGTCCGGAACCTCGAGGCCATGGCGGCACAGCTCCGTTCTTCGGGTATCGAGGTTGCCATTGATCCTGAAATCCATCCCAATGGCCGGTTTGCCCGATTGCATGATCCGGAAGGAAACCCCATCGAGTTGTGGGAGCTTGGGGAAAATGGCTAGTTTGTCTTTGACATTCAACCATTCGCACCAATTAAGACTTACCGTTGCGGGTCCCGCGCGAAATGGCCGTGTTGCAAAAAGGCCAAAACCTGGCGTGACGTGTCCCCGCGCCACATAATCCAGGTATGGCTGCCCGGCACCACCAGAAAATCAGCCATGCCTTCCAGTTTGGCGCTCTGCACGGAAACTTTGCCGTCGTTCGGCCCGGAGAAGACACGATAAAACCACGGATGAACCAGGCCATCCGCCGCGATTACGCCGGCTTGGAACCGGGCCGGCCCCAGCCGTTCGGGCAGTTCCGACGCGCCCGTGCCGAGTTCGCAGCCGGCCGGACCAAGAATCCACCGGCCCACGGCGCTTTGCTTGAGGCGGTCCGCCAGTTCGCTGCCGTGATTGGGCGGCGCCAGCATGACGACGCGCCCGAGGTTGGTCATCGCATGACCGGCCAAATAGTCCCGCAAAACGATGCCCCCCAAGGAATGGGTGACAAAATGAATCCGCCCAACCTGGCTCCGGGCCACGACCGCCTTGTCCAGATAATCCTCCGCCAACCGTTCGACGTTGAACCGGCGTGACGGATAGCCGAAGTTGACGACTTGATAACCGGCCCGCTCCAGCGTCCATTCCAGCCACTTCATGCTGAGAGGAGTCCGGCCCAGGCCATGCATCAGGATGACACAATCCCGCTGCGCCGCCGGGGCGCTCCGCGATTTTTGGGCGGGAACGGGGGATGCTTTCACCGCTTCGGCCAGGGCGGCGCACAGGAAAAAAGCGAGGAAAAGTGATGCGTTAGTCATAGGTGGCAGGGCAACTCTGTCGAGCCGTGACTGAATCCCGCGAAATCGAGTTACGGCTCGACAGAGTCTCGCCCGATTAGGAATCGCGTCACCGCGCGTCTCTCATTGGTTCATAATTTTATTTGACAAGCTCTTGCAGGGCGCGATGGTCCAATTTGCCGGTTCCCAGCTTGGGAATTTCGCGGGTGTATTTGATTTCGCGCGGCACATAGAGGTTGCTCAAGCCCCTGGCTCTGATGGCGGCGCGCAGTTCCTCCAGGGTCACTCTCGGGTCGTTGGCTACCGCCACGAGGCATTCGCCCCGGTCGGGGTCGGGACGCGCCAGGACGGCAACTTGAAAACGCAAACCATATTGCGGAAAGGCGCCGGCCAGGGCTTCTTCGGCGGCCGTGAGACTGACCATTTCGCCGCTGACTTTGGCGAAGCGTTTGAGGCGGCCCAGGATTTGCAGGAACCCGTCTTCGTCCACGCTGGCGATGTCGCCCGTGTCGTACCAGCCGTTGCCGGCCAGGAATTTTTCATTGGCTTCCGGGTTCAAATAGCCCCGCATGAGGTTGGGGCCGCGCACCCATAAACGGCCGCCCTGGGCCACGCCTTCCACCGGCTCGAATCTATATTCGATGCCCGGCAGGAACCGGCCGGCCGTGCCAAAGCGCGGGTGCGTCGGGGTATTGACCGTGATGGTGGGGCTGCATTCGGTCGCGCCGTAACCTTCCAAAACGCGCACGCCGAACTGGCGCGCCCAGGAGTTGGCGGTCGCTTCCTGCAGTTTTTCCGCGGCGGCCAGCAGCAGGCGCAGACTGCGGAAATCAAACGGGTTGGCCTTGCGGGCGTAACCGTTGAGAAAGGTGTTGGTGCCGATGAAAATGGTGCAATCCAGGTTGTAGATCAAAGTCGGTATCACCCGGTAGTGCAGCGGGGATGGATACAGGAAAACATAGCAGCCGTGGATCAACGGCAGGACGGTGGCGATGATGCCAAAGCTGTGAAAGAGCGGCAGGCAATTGAATATGCGGTCGGCATCCGTCACATCGAACACCGCCAGCAACTGGCGGACATTGGCCACGATGTTGGCATGGGTCAGTTCCACTCCCTTGGGCGTGCCTTCCGAGCCGCTGGTGAAAAGAACCAGGGCGACTTCGGATGGCGGATTGGGGATTAAGGATTGCGCATTGAAGGCCACTCGCAGCAGGGAGCGGAATTGATCGGCCCGCGAGATTTTCGCGCGGACGTCTTCCAGATAAATGAACTCGATGCCGGCCTCCCGCAGCACTTGAATGTTTAATCTGGCCCGCTCCAGAAATGTCTTCGAGGTGATGATTTGTTTAAGCCCGGCCAGTTGGGCGCAGGCGAGCATGGTGGAAACCCCGGTGGAAAAATTGAGAATGGCCGGGATTTTTTCCGCCCGCCATAGGCTGAGCAAGGTCACCGGCATGGCCACGGAACTGGGCAGCATCACGCCCACCCGCGCGGGGGTGTCGCCGGGCCATTGCCGCCGCCACTGCCCGGCCAGCGCTTCCGCCCCGGCCAGCAGCCGCCGGTAAGTCAGCTTCTTATGCGTGACATCTTCCAGCGCAACCACGCCGGGAAACTGCCGCGCGGTTTGAACGATGGCGGCCAGAACATTCTTGGGCGCGGCGGCCAGCTCAATGTCGAATTGTTGCTGGACCATCGTGTCATGGAGCCAGCGGGTCAGTTTTTGCCGGGCGCGCGCCGTGCTCATGCCCGTCAGGTGCGGCGGCGTCAACAGACCGCTGAAATGGGCGGTGACCCGCGCGAAGCAAATTTTCCGGTTCGGATTGGGCGAGAAGGGAAGGCGGCGGGCGCCGCGCAAATAGCAGGTGATGACTTTGGCGTTGGTTTTGAAAAGCAAAAAGCCGGTGCCGTCAAACAGCTTCATCAAGGCGCCGCTGCGGGAGAGCCGGCCCTCGGGAAAGATCACCAGTTTTCCGCCCGCCTGCAAATGTTCAGCCATGCGCTTGACAGCGTAGGGCGAATCGGTGTCCACCGGGAAGGTCAGACGGTTGATCATGATGAAGCGGTGGACGAAACTGATGTTGGCGGCCTGGGCGGAGACGACAAAGCGCCAGTGCTCGTCCAGGCAGCAGCCCAGGAAGAGCCAGTCGAGCCACGAGACATGGTTGGGCAGGAGCAGGAGCGGCCCCGGGGCCTTCAGCGCGGCGGTGTTAAAGGCGCGATAACCAAACAACAGCCGCAGGATAAAACGAAGAATGTCTTTCATGGTGGTGACGGATTCATTTTTGCGAGTTGTTTCCGACGGGGGTGCGCCCCGGGATTTTCAGCCAGACGACCACAATCGAAACAAAAAGGGCCAGGGCCAGCAAAAGCTCCGAGGGGTTGAATCCGGATTTGACCTGGAAAAAGGCGGTGACGCCGCCGCCCAGCATGGCCAGATTTTCAAAACCGTTCTGGGTGGCGATGGTTTTGCCCAGCTTGTCCTTGTGCGACTCATCCTGCAACGCCGCGTTCAAGGGGATCAGAAAAAGCCCCGCCGCCAGACCCGTCAATACTAATATAACCATGGAGAAAAGCTCGGCATGCGCGAACCCGGCCTCCCTCAAGCTCCCCACCGCTCCCAGCGCGCCGATCGCCGCCGCCAGAAACCACCCGTGGCGCCGGGTGGCGTGCAGATCCCCCACGCGGTAGAGTTGTCCGGCCAAAATGCTCCCGGCCATGACGCCGAGGCTCAACCCCAGGCCCAGGAAGTTGATCCGGGTCATGGTGGTCAGATGAAGGACTTGCTGGCCCCAGGGCTGGAAGTTCATCTTCAGGCTGGCGCCGCAAATCCAAAACACGGCGGTGCCGGTGAGCACGCGGGCCAGCCGCTTTTGGGAGAAGAGCTGGCTGAGATTTTGAAAAAAACCGGCCAGGCTGCGGCGAAATTGCACCTCCGGATAGGACGGGGTCCTCGACATGAGCGTATTCAGCGCCAGGGACAGGCCGTAAACGCCGCCCACGATGCCGTAGCAGGCGGACAACGGCAAATCGTCAAAGGCGACCGAGCCGAAAAAGCTGCCGGTGAGGATGCCGATCAAGGTCAGGAATTCCATGGTGCCATTGGCTTTGACCAGGCGTTCCGCGGGGAGGATTTCCGGCAAAATCCCGTACTTGGCCGGCGAATAAACGCAGGAACCGATCCCGACGACGAAATAACCCAGGCCCTGCCAGACCGGCGCCCGGGAGACGCCCAGCGCCACCAGGCCCGTGCCGAGCAATTTGATGGCGTTGCCGCCCAGCAACCAGCGGTTTTTGGCGAAGCGATCGTTCAGGTAGCCGGCCAGCGGCGCGAACAGAACGTAGGGCACGAAGAGCAGACAAGTGTAATAGATGTTGGCCAGGCTCTGCGCTTGGGCGGTGATTTGGTGCGCCTGGAATTGGCGCATGATCGGCCCAAGGATCACCACCAGGATGAAATTGTCCCCAAACGCGCTCCAAAACTGGCTGGCCAGGAGCAGTAAATAGTTGCGTCCCCGGTTCATTGGCGCAGGCTGGGTTTGAGTCGGGCCAGATTGGCGTCCAGGTGGGACAAGTCGGCCAGCAGTTGGCTCACCCGCGCCACGGGCAGGTTGCCCCAAACCTCTTCCGCCAGCCGGTAATAGTCGGGCAGAATCCGCTCCAGCAACTGCCGGGCCGCCGGCGTCAAAACCACCCGGTAGGCGCGGCGGTCGCCGGGCGTGGCGCGGCGGTGGAGCAGGCCCCTCTCCTCCAGGCGGTCAATCAGCCCGGTGGCGTTGGAGCGGTGCATGATGAGCAGCCGGCTGATCTCGATCTGGCTCAGCCCGTCCGGTGCCCCGCTCAAGAGGTTGAGGACGTTGAACTGGCTGGGGCTGAGGTTCCAGCGGTCAAAGAAAACGCGGCTGCTGTTCCAGAGGTTTTCCGCCGTGCGCAGCATCTGCAGCAGGGCCCGGTAGCGCGGGCCGGGAGCGTCGGAATTTTTCTTCATGGGGATTGTTTACCCCATTATTGTCTATATGTCAACAGATTTTTGAGCGAAAAATCGGCCCCCAAGTTTCGACGGCGGCGCGCCCATTCCCGCTCTTAATCTTTATCCTGATCTTAATCTCTCATGACAAAGGAGGAGATTACGATTGGCCTTCTTTCTCCTTAGAGCATGCGTCGGGACCATGAACCTGCCTCTGCTCGGCGGACGCCCGTGGAACAATTCGGAGCCCTGTTCTGTTCCCTCTCCGCTCCCATCCGATGGGAGGGGAGAGGGTTAGAGTGAGGTGAGGGTTCATCGAAAAAATTAAGAGCGGGCAAAATCAGTCCGTCGTCCTCCTCAACCCATCACCGCATTTTGCCACGGCATTAGTGAGCCGGCAGCAGTACCACTCGATAAAACTGCTGCGAGGCGTTGCCCACAGGTTCAGATGCGCTCACCAAATTGCCGGGGGCGATTATGGCAGGGGGGACGTTCGTCCAGTTGGGATTGATCAAATTGCTGGCAGACTGAACCTGATAGGAAAGGTTGGCAATACCACTCCAGGTCAACGCGATGGTGCCGCCGGTCAGGGTGACAGACTGCAAAACCGGCGCGGGCGCGGTCTCCACTCTGACGTCGTCCAACCCAAATGCCGCCGGGACATTCTCGAAATCAAATGCGAGTGTGGTGCTGGTGGCTGTGGCAGGGAGGACGAATTGCAGGTTGGTCCAGCCGAAAGCGGGCGCGTTGGTTAGAGCGTAGATCGTCGAGCCGTTCCAGCGCGCGGCGAAGTCGTTCGGGGTCGTCGCTCCCTCGTTGTCGGCAACGCTCGTCAACCAAAAGGATACCAAGTATTCCTGACTGGGCTTGGTGGCCACGGCCTGGGAGAGGGAACCATCGGTCGGATACTGTCCGAGATACGCGCCATAAAGCCCCGAATGTACGAATAGCCAGTCGGATACGCCCGGCAACGCGTTGGTTCCACCCACGTCCGTGTCATCGCCGGCCAAAACAAACGTATAGTTGGTGTCGGCGGCTAAGTTCCAGAGGGTGAAGTCGCCGCTTTCAAAGCCGCCATTGCCCACGTACAAATCAAATTGCCGGTTCTGCGCCATGCCGTCGGTCAGGTCGAGAATGGAAACATTGCCGCTGTAGTTTCCGATCAAAAAATTGCTGGCCGCCGAATTGAGGCTGACCGTGAATGTCGAGGCGGCGCCAGGCTTCAGTGTGCCGGCGGTCGAGGAAACGGTGAGCCAAAGAGTGGTGTTGACGAGGCTCCACTTCAACGGGGTCGAGCCGATATTGGTCAGGGTGTAAGTTTGGGAAGCCACCGTAAAAGGCCCGCCGCCAGGTCCGCTGGAGGTGAAACCCAGGGGGGGCGCGACGACCAGGTTTTCCGCCGGCGGGGCCAACAGCGCCTGCATGAGATTGCTTCCGATCATCGTGCCCCAGCCGGTGCAGAGGTCATAACCGGCCGTCGCGGAGTACTTGCTTGGACTGGTGGGAGTGAAGTTGTTTCCAGTCGTGATGTCGTGAAAGCAGGCATTGTAGTTGGTGCTGTTTCCAATGGCGTAAAGTGCGGGATTGGCAAAGCCGATGGGAGGCTGGCCATTGGCCGCGGCCTGCTGGTTGACCAGCGCCATGAAACCCGCCCACAGCGGGGTGGCCAGGCTGGTGCCCCCCTCCGTGAGGTCCATAGACTCGCCCAATACATCGTTGCCCCACACGAGATCAATATTGTTGGCCACCAGGGCGATGTCCGGCAGGTTGCGCCTGATGGTGGAGCCTTGGTTGGCCGTCATGCTGATGCCCTGCTGCCAGGCTGGGATGCCGTAAGTCAGACTCACGCCACCGCCGGTCGCCTGCTCTGGAGTATTGCCCAAAAGAGGATCAACCGTGGCAGGCGTAAGCCAGGCCGTTTCCGACACCCATGAGCCATCCGAACTCGAGCTGGTCAACGTCGTTCCTCCTACAACCGTGAGATAGGGATTGTCGGACGGCTCGTCAATCGCCCCGGCATAGGCCCCGAAGTCGCCGCTGCCTTGAAAGAAGCTCTGGCCCTGGGCGGCATACTGCTGGAAAATCTGCACGGTCGAAATGTTGATATCCATCTGGTAGGAACAGCTCAGTTGATTGGCCAGGTCGTCCGTGGCCATGCGATTGAGCACGTCATTGATCTGCGCCGTCGTGGTGGCATATTGGACGTAGTTGGTTTCCAGCGGCGCCTCATAGAGCGGTATCGGGCCTTCATAGACCAACACGCTGCTCAACCCCGGCGCCATGGAAATCGCCATTTCAATGTCTCCCGTGACCTCGACGGCATACTCATAATAATCAAGGTTCGAGTCATCGCCGTCAAAACCGTCAATCAGAACAGGTTGCACGCTGACGTAGGGATAGATGCCGGCTTCGTCTTCGTAGTCCATGATGTCCTGGGCAGAGAAACCGTACAATTCAAAAAGCCCCAGCGACTGCCCGGTGCCGTCCTGCGAAACACCGGCGGCATACGCGGCGCGGAAGTCATAGCCCATGAAGGGGCCTGTGTTCCCCGACCCGCCTCCCCCGCCTCCTCCGCCTCCCCCGCCCAACGGACGGATCGCCGGCCGGACCGACGCGCCCGTCCGGTGTTTCGGCGGACGCGGACGCACATAATTGTCCAGCCCGCTGATCGCCAGCACGGGCGTGCCCAGGTCCAGCGTCGGTTCCGCATCCGGCGCGAAAAAAGTGCGCGCCTCGACCGGGTGTTGATAGAGGCGCATCTTGACGTGAAAGGCCTTCTCAATATCGGCGACCGACCCGCTGACATCCAGCAAAGTGCGGTTCGGATGGGTCCTCTTGACAATCAGCCCGTGGGACTTCGCGAAATCAGCCACCGCCTGGTAGTCCCCCTGGCTGGGGCCAAAGGAGGCGGCGAACTGGTCGGCGGTCAAATAGTGGCGGAAACTCGGATGAGACGGCTGATAAAGCTCTTGCAGCAGGTTGGTCAGTTTCTCGCGGTTGCGCAACGGCAAGCCGATGGCCAGGTCCAGGCGCGCGCTGCCCTCCAGCGGGCCGATGGACGCGAGCCGTTTGGTGATCGCCGGCACATGGCCTTTGAGAACCTGTTGCCCCGCCTGGGCCGGCAGCGAAAACCCAAGCCAGCACGCCGCCACCAGCGCCGTGGCGGCCGGGAGGGCGCATCGTGCTGCCACCGCTATGCGATTTGCCAATTCCCTCGCCCCACGAAGATGGCCATGGAAGTGTAGCCTCGAGCCTGCGGCTCGACAGAATTCCCTCGCCCCACGAAGTGGGGAGAGGGTTAGGGAGAGGGGTTCCATCCATCCAATGGTGGTTGCCGCAAGATGCGCCCCGGCCGGGAGGCCGGCCGGAAATTCGCTTGACTCTGCCCTTCGGGCAACGCTCAGCGGAAAGGCCGCCAGGGGGAAATGGAACTTGCCAGGCCTCATAAAAAATCTCTCTCGCATTTTTGTAAACCAACAGGCTCTCCAACACTCTTCAAGGCGTCGTGGCTGCCGGCGGAGGCTGCCGTGGCCGCCAGGTTGTTCTTCAAGCCGGGCGCGGACGGAGCCGTTTTTTCCGTGTGCTGCGTGGCGATCGTTTCATTGCGCAGGCGGATGAATTCGGTCTGGTTGGTCTGGCTGGATGAACGGATGGCAAAGACAATCCCCCGCACGATGGCGGTCGCGCCCGGCAAACAGTTTGAACAACGGAACCTCACTTCTCTAATATAGACCATAACCCGGCATCGGACAACCGGAAACCTCCATACTGCCCTAATTCGGGCTGGATTTGGAGATGAAACCGCCGGGCAATGGACCGCCCGCTCACTGGCCTTTCGCTGGCGGCGGATAGGCGAAAATCTGCACGCGATTGTTTTTGGCGTCGGTCACGAAAACTTTTGATCCGGCGCGGTCAACGGCCACGCGGGCGGCGAAGTCGAACTGCCCGGGACCGCTGCCCTGGCTCCCCCACTGCGCGAGCTGAGTGCCGTCGCCCGAAAACATCTTAATGCAATCGAAGGCCACCACATAAACATGGCCTTGTGCGTCCACCGCCACATCATGGTTGGAGCATTCCCACTGCAGGACGGCGGCGCCCCCGGCACTGAACTTCTGCACGCGCCCATTGCCGCCATCCCCCACATAGACGTTGCCGCTGGCATCCACCGCCACGCCCTGGGGATGTTGCAGTTGGCCGGGGCCTCGTCCCAATGTGCCAATCGTCTTGAGATAGACACCGTCGCTGGTGAATTTTTGCACGCGATTGTTCTCGCTATCCACCACATAGACGTTCCCGGCCTTGTCCACCGCCACGTTATAGGGTTCATTGAATTGCCCGGGATTGGAACCCAGTTCGCCCCACTCCCGGACAAAAGTTCCATCGCCCAGGAACTTTTGAACGCGGTGATTATGCACGTCCGCGACATAGAGATTATTGCTGCCATCGGTGGCCAGGCCCTGGGGATAATTGAAGGATCCGACATCGCTCCCGCCGCCACCCCATTCGGCCACGGCAACCCCCTGCGCCGTGAACTTCTTAATGCGATTGTTGCGCGTGTCTGATATATACACGTTGCCGGCGGAATCCACCGCCACCCCGCCGGGATACTCCACATCGCCAATCGAGAGCACGTAACCGGGCGGAGGATTCGGCAGCCCCAGCACATACTGCTGGCTCAGCCCCGTGAACTCGGTTTGTTCCGGGAATTCGCGCAAAATCCGCTGGTATTGCGCGTTGGCCTCATCGGTCCTTCCCAGTTGCCGAAGGCATTCGCCCAAGTGGAAAACGGCGTTGGCGGCTTGTTGCCGGTCTTTCTCGTAGGCGGCGATGGTCGCCTGATAGGCCAGCATGGCCTGCTCCACGTTGCCATTGGTTTTCACCCCGCTGAGGTCTTGCTGGGCCGGGACGGCGCCGGGCTTTTCCGTTTGCGCGTCCGTCAGCGTCACCATGCCCGTCGCCAGCACCAGCAGTCCCGCCAGCGCCGACCGCCGGGGCCGCTGCTTGAAATTGGCAATCAGCCGGATGCGCCGCCGCATCTGGGTCTTGTCCATCACCGTGAGGATGGCGGCCTGCCACGAGGCGCGCAGCAGCCGGGCGGAAAAGGATGGGAGAAATGCGTTCATTTTTCCTTTTGGGTTAGCAAACGTTTTAGTTCCTTGATTTCTTCATTGGAAAGTTTCGATTCCTTCACCAGATACAGAATCATCGGGGCCGGTTCCCCGCCAAAAACCCGCTGCAGGAAAGACCGGCTTTCCTGCCGCACGCACGCTGCCATGCTCAGAAGCAGCCATACAGATAGTGTTTCGTCAAGGAATTATTTCGCTTTTTTCGCAACGCCTCTCTCATGGCGGGCAGGGCGGGCGGTGGAATGCCGCCCAATCCATTTGCAAGCCCGCCGCCCAGCGCCGTAGGCGCGACATCCTTGTAGAACCCCGGAACCCAAAAATCCTCAAGCCCCGTGCAGGGGCGGCATATTCGCCCAGGTGCTTTGCTCAAGCGTGTTCCAGTTCACGCGCGTGCGGCATGTCGCGCGTATCAAGCGGGCGCACTTGGCCGCGCTCCAACGTCAGCAGCGCCACCGTGTGGCCATCATAGCCAACAAACTCCACTTCAAAACCGGCGCCGTTGCCATGAACCAAAACCACCGTGCCGACGTCCCCGCGCACCAGCCCGTGTTTGGGCAGGTTGCAGGTCAGCGCCACGGCGTCCAGTTCATTGATCGTCTTCATAATTTCGGCAACGGGTGTGCCGTCACGAATCGCGGCGCGCCACCACCCGCATCAATATACCATGCGCTGCGAATATTCAAGCGCGTGCCGTCGGGCGCGGTCAACGGGCCATCCACGACATGGCGGGTTCCGTGGCGTGTTTGCTCCGACTCCACCACGTCGTTCTCATGGGCGTGACGAGCCAACGCATCCGCCAGCCGCTGCGACTGTGCGACGGTGAAACCGAAGCGCAAAAAAAAGGACGCCTTGCTTCCGCCGGCAGGATGCGCCGGGTTCAGCAGATAATCTGTCACCTTCCGTTTCGGCACAGTCGCCGACTGGTAGTTGGGCAGCTTCATTTCGCGGAATCCTGCGCCACCGGGAAGCGGAACAGGGCGATGCTGTAGGCGGGAACAGTCACCGGCCAGATCAGGTTCGACGGATACTCATGCATGTCCACTCTGCGCTTCTCCCCCGGCTGGTTGCAAGCCAGCGGGTCGGGCGGATTGGGCCCCAGAATCAGCCAGGCCTTCCCGTAACCGGTCATCCGCGCCGATTTCAAGTTCAAGGTCAGCGCCACGGATTCGCCCTTGGGATTGACCACCCCGATGGTCAGGATCTTTTTGTCGCGGGTCAGCGCCGCGGCGATGTCCACGGGCGCGCCCGGATGTTCCACCGCCACCGGCAGGGTGCCGAATTGGGCGCGATAGAGCATCAGGGGAAAAGCGCTGGCCTCAAATTCGGCGCGCGTTTTGGTGGTTTTAATGCAGCCGAGGACATTGACCGTCTGGGCGTAAGTGGCCATGTCAATAATATCGCTGTTGCGGAAAAACTCGTGCAGCCCGGCGGCGATGCCCAGGGCGTCTTTTAGAAAGCTGCGCCGCCCTCCCTCCCCGAAGACCTGCGGGCCGTAGGAATAATTCCATTCATCCACCGCGACACGGATGTCCCTGCCCTGCAGCGACGGGATTTCCCGGCGGTATTGGCGGTGGGCCTCGGCGATGCCTTTGATGCGGGCCGGCACTTGCTGGACATGCGCCGCCACGTCGGGGAGGCTCGTGTTGACATAAAAATGTTCGCTGATCAAATTCATCTGCCCGGCGCAATTGCTCAGCATGGCCCGGCTCCACGCCCCCACATTGCCGCTGGCGATGGTCTGGATGGCCGGGTCCGCCTCCCGCATCTTTTCCTCCACCCAGTTGTGTTTGAGGACGTATTGGGAGGAGGCCATGCAGCCCAGTTGCCACGATCCAAACATTTCATTGCCCACGCACCACCATTTGACGGCGAAAGGCTTGGGATGCCCGTTTTTGGCGCGCCATTTTCCCATGGGCGTCGCCGCGGGGCCGTTGACGTATTCAACTTCCGCCGCCGCCGAATCGGCGTCGCCAAAACCAGTATTGACAGCGATCATCGGCTCGGCGCCCGCCAGCTCGCAAAAGCGCGCGAATTCGGCCAGGCCCATGTCGTTTGGCTCCAGGCCCGTCCAGGCTGGGTTGGCGCGGGGGGGCCGTTTGTCGCGCTCGCCCACGCCGTCGCGCCAGTCATAACCGCTGACAAAATTGCCGCCCGGCCAGCGATAAATCGTGCCGCCCAGTTGCTTGAGCAGTTCCAGCGTGTCCTTGCGGAAGCCTTCCACATTGTCGCCCGGCATGAGCGAGACGCACCCGATCTTGAGCCTGCCTTTGCCGGAAGTGGTGATGGCCAGCCGCCCGTGGTCGCTTTCCGCGCCCGCGGTAAAGCGGAAAGGCACCCGGGCAAATTTGGCGCCGACATGCGGAATCCTCTGCTCCGCCTGGTTCCCGCTGCCCTCGCCCCAGGCCAGGCTGACCGTCACGGGCGCCACCTCGCCTTCCCCCGCCAGGACAATATAGCCGGTGTAACTCTTGTTGGTGACCAATCCCAGTTCCTCCTGATAAATCCCCACCGTCGCGCCGCCGCCGGGCGCGATGATCTGCGGCGTCTGCCGGCCAACGTAGGCCCCTTTTTCCACCATTTGCACCGTCCCCGCCGGGCCGATGGCTTTCCAGGGCGACGCCGCCAGCACGGTGGCCTGTCCGCTGTTCTGCTTCCATATCGCTCCGGGCGCGGGCACCGGAAAATAGAATTTGCGGTCTTCCAGCATCTCCGCCCAGATGCCGCCATTGATGCACCGGCCCATGTGCTCGATGAACTGTCCGTAAATATACGGGTTGATCGGTGCGCCGGTTTGGGAGGCGTCAATCGTGATTTCCACCGGGGCGGGGACCGGTTCTTGGGAGCGCGCCTTGGCCGCCGCGCCCAGGGCCAGGCAGAGCAGCGCCAGTTTGAACAAGGCAAGGTGGAGTTGTGGCTTCATCGTCGTATGTTATGCATGTATGGCTCCGGCGGCCAAGATGGCTGACAGTGGACTTTAAGCAGCCCATTTTTGCCTGTCAAAGCCTTCCACAGCCTGCTGCCGCGTTTTCCTCCCCTTTTGCCTGTGCTTTTGCCTTGCAAAAAATCGACGATGAACCATGATGATTCCTAATGACCCTTGCCACCGCCACAAAAGCCCTTTTCTATGAACCCGCACGCTGAAATCCGGCCATATTCTGCCTGCATTCAAGTCTCCTCATTATGGCGACGCCTACTGGCTCTTTTGACCGCCCCTCTGGCCGCCGCACTGTTGGCAGGGTGCATGGGGCCCAAAGGCGGCAGCACCGCCGCCCCGGCAGCCCAAACCGCGGGCCTGGACGAAGCGACCCTCGCATCAGGCTGGCAGATGCAGGAAGCAGGCAAGGTGGCGGAAACCACTGGCGAAGCCATCTCCCAACCCGGCTACGCGCCCGGCAATTGGTATCCCGCCACCGTGCCGGGGACGGTCCTGACCACCTTGGTCAACAACAAAGTCTATCCGGAACCGCTTTGGGGCGAAAACAACCGGCCCAACCTCATTCCCGAGACTCTTTGCCGCACTGCTTACTGGTACCGCGTCCAATTCACCGTCCCGGCCAGCCATGCCGGCCGGCGGACCTGGCTGAATTTCCACGGCATCAACTACATGGCCGAAGTCTTCGTCAACGGCCACAAGGCGGGCGACATCAAAGGCGCGTTTGTCCGCGGCATTTTTGATGTGACCCCCTTCGTCAAGCCCGGTGAGACCGCCGCGCTGGCCGTCCGTATCCTGCCTCCCCTGCATCCGGGCGAGCCGCAGGAACAAACCGTCCAACTGGGTCTTGGTCCCAATGGCGGCGAGTTGACGCAGGACGGACCGACTTTTGTCTGCTCGGTGGGCTGGGATTGGATTCCGGCCATTCGCGACCGGAACATGGGCCTTTGGCAGAAAGTCACCCTCGCCTCCAGCGGCCCGGTGGTGCTGCGCAATCCGCTGGTCACCTCCGATTTGCCCTTGCCGCGCAGCGATTCGGCGGATTTGACTCTTGAAACCACCGTCAAAAACCTCACCGGCGCCCCCCAATCCGGCCTGCTGCGCGGCTCCTTCGGCGACGCCTCCTTCCAGGTGCCCGTCTCCCTCGCGCCCAACGAATCCAAGCTCGTCAAGTTGACGCCCCAGGACACCCCGCAGTTGCGCATCCTCAACCCGCGCCTCTGGTGGCCCAACGGTTATGGCGATCCCAATCTATACGCCATGCACTTGAGCTTTGAGGTTGGCGGCGCGATTTCCGACCGGAATGATTTCAACTTTGGCATTCGCAAAATCCAATATGAAGTGCCCGACTCCCAGTTCCTCACCCTCTCCGTCAACGGCGTCCGCGTCTTCTGCAAGGGCGGATGCTGGGGCATGGACGAGGCCCTGAAACGCATTCCGCGCCAGCGCCTCGAAGCCCAAATCCGCTTCCAGAAGGAAGCCCATTACGTCATGCTCCGCAACTGGGTCGGCCAAAGCACCAGCGACGATTTCTATGACCTCTGCGACCGCTCCGGCTTGATGGTCTGGGACGAATTCTTCGAGGCCAACAGAAGCGATGGCCCGGCCGCCACCGACGTGGACCTCTATCTGGCCAACGTCCGTGAAAAAGTCCTGCGCTATCGCAACCATCCCTGCATCGCCCTCTGGTGCGGACGCAATGAGAGCGATCCGGCCCCGCCCCCGCTCGCCGCGGGCATTTCCAACCTCATGAAGGAACTGGAGCCGTCCCGGATTTACCATGCCAACTCCGACGAAGGCCACGGCGTCCATTCCGGCGGGCCTTATTCCTGGCGCCCGCCCGCCGCCTTCTACACCTACCCCACTTCCGGACGCGGCGTGGAAGTCTTCAAGACCGAGATCGGCTGCGTCTCCATTCCCACCCGCGAGTCCATTTTGGCCTGGATGCCGGAGAAGGACACGGAAAGCTTTCCCAACGACGATTGGGCCGAGCATGACCTGGCCCGCGGCAACAACAACGGCGACACCTACGTCAACACCATTGGCGCCCGCTATGGCACCCTTTCCGGCTCCAACTTCTCCCTCGTCAAATTCGTCCATGAGGCGCAAATGGCCGACTACGAGGCCTACCGCGCCCTCTATGAAGGTCGCGACGCCAAATTATTCACCGGCAGCACCGCCGCCCTGACTTGGATGAGCAACCCCGCCCAACCCAGCACTTGCTGGCAGATTTACAGCTATGACCTGGAGCCTTTCGCCTCCTTCTTCGGCGCCCGCAAAGCTTGCGAACAAGTCCACGTCATGATGAATCAAGCCACTTTCGACCTCATGGTCATCAACCAAACACCCAAACCTCTCCACGGCTTGCAAGCCCGCGTCCGCGTCATCAATATGGACGGCTCCGTCCTCTCCGACAAAACAACCCCCGTCTCCGCCCAACCCAGTTGCGCCGCCAACCTCGGTCCCATTGCCTTTCCCTCCGGCCTCTCCCCCGTGCATTTCGTCAAAACCGAACTCCACGACGCGCAAGGCCAACTGCTTTCAGACAACTTCTACTGGCGCGGCCTCAGCCCCAACGATCTGACCGCGCTCAACAGTCTTCCGCCCGCCAACCTCGAAGCCAGCATCCGCCGTCTCGATGCCGCCGGCAAATGTCTCCTCGACGTCACCCTCTCCAACCCCTCCAAAGTCGTGGCCCTGATGACTCACATCCAACTCCGCAAACAAAGCTCCAATGAGCGCGTCCTGCCCGTCTATTACGACGACAACTACGTGTCGCTCCTGCCGGGCGAGCGCAGAACCATCCGGGTCGAAGCCGCCTCCAAGGATCTGGGCGGGGACAATCCCCTCATCGTGGTTGACGGCTGGAATCCCGTCGTCCAGGGCCGCAGCTTCAGCGGTGGCGTGAGCATCGCCCCCAACACCCCCGCCCTGGTCATCGGCGCTCCCGCCGCCAAACTCTGATCCAAATTGCAACCTTGTTTATGAACACTAAATCCAATCGCAGAAGTTTCCTGAAGAAATCCGCCGCCGCCGCTTTGTCCGCCCCGCTTATTATGAGCCTCGAAGAATACGCCCTCGCCGGCCAGGGCGCCGCCGCCGCCTCGCCCCCGGCCGCGCCTTCCTCCAAGGCCACTCTGCCCCTCGGCGCCATTGGCAAAATCAAGATCAGCCGGCTCATCTGCGGCGGCAACCTCATCAACGGCTACGCTCATAGCCGCGACCTCGTTTACGTCTCCACTTTGCTCAAGCACTATTTCACAGATGAGAAGATCCTCGAAACCTGGTCCCTCTGCGAGCAGCACGGCATCAATACCATGATTCTCTTTCCGGGCGATCCTCAGGCCGTCAGCCTTTACCAGAAATATCGCGCCCAGGGCGGCCGCATTCAGTACATCGCTCAAATCGCCCCCGACAAGAACGATCTCCAAACCGAGGTCCTGCGGGCCAGGGACGCCGGGGCGGTCGGCGCCTTTCTCGTGGGCAATCTGGGCGATGAGTGGACGCGCCAAGACGGCCTCAAGTTGATTGGCCAGTTGCTCTCCAATATCAAGGCCCAGGGCCTCATCGCAGGCATGGCCGCCCACGAACTGCGCAGTGTCCAGGCCGTCGAAAAGGCCGGTCTGGCCCCGGACTTTTACATGAAAACCCTGCACGATACCAACTATTGGTCCAAACGCCGGCCCGACCAGCTCCAGGAGGTGATTGATAATTACGCCGTGGACAATTACTGGTGCAGAGAACCCAAGGAAACCATCGCTTTCATGTCCGAAGTCCAGCGCCCCTGGATCGCCTACAAAGTCCTGGCCGCCGGCGCCATCAATCCCAAGGCCGGTTTCAACCATGCTTTTGAAAACGGCGCCGATTTCGCCGCCGTTGGCATGTTCGACTTTCAGATCGCCGAGGACGTCGCCGTCGCCAATGCGGTTCTGAAAACGACTCAAAACCGCGACCGAAAATGGTTCGGCTCAAATTACTCATGATGACGACTGGAGAATTTCGCCGGCTTTCGGCGGGAGCATCTCGGCGCTGTTCTCGCAAACGGGAGTGCAGGGGGAGCATGCGCGCCCTCGCGTGTGCTGACCGGCGCCCTCGCCGGTCAGTCTTCGTTTCCACCGTTCTCATAGTTCTTCTTGCCGCCTTCCCGCTCCTGGCCCAGCCCGCCGCCCTTTTCACCGGTTCTTCCAACCGCATCTTTGCCAGCGACGGCCAGCCAGCCGACGCCAAGTTTTTCCCCATTGCCGTCTGGTGTCAAAACCCCGTCAATGCCAAACGGTTTCAGGCCGCCGGAATAAACCTTTACCTCGCCCTTTGGGAGGGGCCAACCGCCGCGCAACTCAACGAACTGCAAAGCGCCCACATGCCGGTTATATGCAGTCAGACTCCACTGGCGCTGGAGAACAAAGACAACCCGATCATCGCCGGCTGGATGCACGAAGATGAACCGGACAACGCCCAGTCCCTCGGCGCCGGCAAAGGCTACGGCCCGCCGATTCCCCCGGAACGCATTGTCACAGATTACCAGCGCATCCGCTCCATTGATCCGTCGCGTCCGGTCATGCTCAATCTCGGCCAGGGCGTCGCCTGGGACGATTGGGTTGGCCGCGGGGTTCGGACCCGCCATCCCGAGGATTATCCCAAATACATCGAAGGTTGCGACATCGCCTCCTTTGACATTTATCCCGCCGTCCACGACTCGCCCCAAGTGGCCGGCAAACTGGAATTCGTCGCCCGAGGGGTCGAGCGCCTCGCCACCTGGACCCGTGGCCAGAAGCCCGTGTGGTGCGCCATCGAATGCACCCACATTAACAACCCGAACGTAAAACCGACACCCCAACAGGTTCGCGCCGAAGTTTGGATGGCGCTCGTTGGCGGCGCGCGCGGCCTCATTTATTTCGTCCATCAATTCAAGCCTTCCTTCCGCGAGGCCGCCCTCCTTGATGACCCGCTCATGCTTGCGGCCGTGACGGAAATCAACCGCCAAATCCGCGACCTGGCTCCCGTGCTCAACAGCCCCGCCCTGCCCGGTGGCCTCACCGTTCAATCCTCCAACTCCGGCGCGCGCGCGGCCGTGATGCTCAAACACTATGACGGGGCGGCCTACGTCTTTGCCGTCAATCTGGCCAACCAGCCCACTCGCGCCACTTTCACCTTGCGCGATCCCGATCCGGCCCGGCAAGCCCAGGCCCTGGGCGAATCCCGCCTCATTCCCGTTCAAGGACAAACCTTCGCCGACGACTTCGCCCCCTACGCCGTCCACCTCTACAAGCTTTCCCCATAATGATCGGGGTTTTCCTTTTCCAGTCTCCGTTCTCTCCGTCCCTGCTGTTAAAACCCTCTTCTTAATTCTGCATTCTTCATTTTGCATTTCCCCGCCGCCTAAATGCGTGTGCTCCGTGCGACCCGCCGTCCTCGCCCCCGCTTCACTTCCCGTTCCACCATGTCCGGATGTCGTCCGCGGCTTGATGTGCGTGCGCCGGCAGGCTCCGAACCGCTTCGCGCAATTCCGGATAAAAATGCACCGCCAGCCCCAGGAGGGCGGCCACCACCGCCAGCCAGACCACCGCATCCACCAGAAACACGAATGACCACGCCCATCTCGGCCTGGCAAAACCCCAATAGCAGGCGCGTCGCGCCGCTTTCAGCGGCGACACCAGAATGACATAGACGAGGAACAGCAGCAGCGCCGCGGCCCACACGGGCACGTTCGCCGGCAGCGCCAGCCCAAACACCGTGCTGGTCGCCAGCAGCGAGATCAAGGCGCAAATCCACAGCAACGTCGTCAAGCCGTGCAGCATCGAGAGCAAGGGCAGCGCGATGCCCAGCCCGGGGTGAAAGGCGGCATGCTCCGCCCAATAGCTGTGCCAATTTTGCCGCCACCGGTCCGCGTTCGCGCGCATTTCCCGCTTGAACCGGCGCTTCCATTCCCGCCGCGCCTGCCGGTCCGGGAAGCCTTTCGTCGCCTCGTAATACCCTTCTTTCGCCCGCCGGATGAATTCCTGCGCCGTGGATGGGGCGCCGGACGCCGCCGCCTTTTCTTCCGGCGAACGCGCTGCGGGCACCACGATGGCCATCACCAAATACACCAGCAAGCCGGAACCCCAAAGAATCGCCAAAGCCACGAAGCCAAGCCGCACCAGGGTCGGATCAATGTTGACATAGGCGGCGATCCCGTTGCACACGCCGGCGATCATCGCGCCTTCGTGGATCCTGTACAGCCGCCTGGGTGTCCCGCCGTGCCCGGCCGCTTGTTTTTCTCCCGCCGCTCCGGCTCCGCTCCCGCTGGCCGGGGCGCCGGTGCCGCTCGCGCCCGGCTCCGCCCCTTCGCCCGGGTCCGCCTCGATCGGCCCCATCTCCGCCACCACCGCCGCCACCTCCTTCGTTTCCACCACCGTCTTGTGGCTGCCCAAAAGCCCGCGGAACTTCTCCGCCATCGCCCGTTCGATGTCGGAAAGAATTTCATCCCGGTCCGGGTTGCCCTGCAGCCGCGCGCTGGCGGATTCCAGATAACTGCGCAGGGCATCATAGCCGCCTTCTTCAAGCTGATAGGCCGTGCCGTCCAGATTGATCGTGATAACCTTGTTCATGGTGGGGATTGTCTCCTTTTATTTTTGTCCCAGTTTTTTTACCGTCCCGTTGATCTTGGCCCAATACTCCAGCGTCTCGCGCAACTGCTCCCGCCCTTTCGCGGTCAGCTCGTAGTATTTGCGCGGCGGCCCTGCCTCGGATTCCTTCCATTCGTAATCCAGCAGCCCTTCCCGCCGCATCTTGCTCAACAACGGATACAGCGTTCCTTCCTGCGTCGCGAATTCCGTCGCGCTCAACTCCCTCAAGATGTCCGCCACATAGACCTTTTCCGCCGCGATGATCTGCAGCAGCAGCAACTCGAGCAGGCCCTTCCGGATCGCCGAAAATTTTTCGTTCACGCTCATTGTTAAATATCAAACAAGCTACCTTTCTGTTAAAAGGTAGCTGGTCTCCCAAACGAATGCAAGCGGAAAGTTTCCTGCCATCCGGGGTTCAATCCCTTGCTTTGCCCCTGGCCCCCGGGCGCGCTTTGTCCACGACTATGGGGAGAACAAGCTGTGCAAGTGGCTGAAGATTAAGCCCTTGCAAGAATCCCCCTTTTCCCGCATTTTCCCGTTGACAACCCGTACTTAAATGCTATTCTTGCCTGAGTGATGAGGGCAAGGCACGCAGAGTCGAGGTGTCGGATGGAGGCGGTTGGGCCGTCCTCCCTCAACGTCCGTGGGTGTCCGCGCCGGTCCACCGCGTCCACGCCGTCCACCCCGTCCACCGCCCTGGTCCCGCCGGCTTGTCCTGCCAACTTGTATGCACTCTGCACCCTGCCTTTGCCCCTAGCAGCCTGTCGGACTTTGGGCGAAGATTTTTTGAAATGATTTGAACAGGGCGAGGGGCCAAGCGGTCAGTCAATGCAAATATATGGCTGCACGCTTCGTCAACATCGATTACGACAC
>JBEKVM010000045.1:0-37744 GCA_049513975.1 Verrucomicrobiota bacterium
GCTTTGACGACGCGCTCGCGGATCGTCGCCGAATCCTCGCCCGTCCGCTCGCTGCTGATTTCGCGGAATTTCACTTGCGGCACTTCGACATGCAAATCAATTCTGTCAAGCAAAGGGCCGGAGATGCGGCCGAGATAATTTTGAATCTCGCGCGGGGAACTGCGCGATTCGCCGGGCATTTTTCCGTCCGGCGTCGGATTCATGGCCGCCACCAGCATGAATTGCGCCGGAAAGGTCATGCTGCCGGCCGCGCGGGAGATGGTGACCCAGCCCTCCTCCAGCGGCTGGCGCATCGTTTCCAAAACGCCGCGTTTGAATTCCGGCAGTTCGTCGAGGAACAAAACACCGTGGTGCGCCAGGGAAATTTCGCCGGGGGTGGGATTGACATTGCCGCCCAGCAAACCGGCGTCGCTGGCGGTGTGGTGGGGCGTGCGGAACGGACGGCGCGTGACCAGCGCCTGTCCGGGCTTGAGCAGTCCGACGATGCTGTGAATCTTGGTGGTCTCCAGGGCCTCCTCCAAAGTCAATGGCGGCAGAATGGTGGTGAGCCGTTTGGCCAGCATGGATTTTCCGGTGCCCGGCGGACCGATCAGCAGAATGTTGTGACCGCCCGCGGCGGCAATCTCCAGGGCGCGTTTGACCGATTCCTGCCCCTTGACTTCGGCCATGTCGTTCTCTTCGGTGTAAGCCTGCTCAAAGATGGTGCTCAGATCAATTTTCGTTGGCACGATTTTGATTTCGCCCTCCAAAAAGCCGGCGGCTTCGCGGAGATTCTGCACCGGGATCACCGTTAATCCCTGGACCACCGCCGCCTCCGCCGCGTTCTCCGCCGGAACCAGCAGCCCGGCCCTGCCTTCCGCGCGCGCCCGCCAGGCGACCGGCAAGACGCCTTTGACCGGGCGGACGGCGCCATCCAGAGCCAGTTCCCCCACCATCACGAAGTTATCCAGTTGGTCGCTGTTCAACTGCTCGCTGGCCCCAAGCATGCCGATGGCGATGGGCAGGTCAAAGCTCGGCCCTTCCTTCTTCACGTCCGCCGGCGCCAGATTGATGGTGGTCCGGCCCATGGGAAATTTGAAACCGGAATTGGTCAGGGCCGTGCTGACGCGGTCGCGCGACTCTTTGACGGCGGCATCGGGCAATCCCACGATGACGATGACGGTATCGCCCCAGCCGCAATTGACCTCCACTTCGACGGGGAAGGCTTCGATTCCATTGACGGCGGCGGACAAAACGCGGGCCAGCATGGAAGGATGTTGGGCCAACACAGGCGCAAGGGCAATGCGGTTTTTGGTCCCATCGGTGAAAGGCGGGATACGCCGTTTTCAAGAAGTTTTTGAAGTTTGACAGAATTGCATTGAAATGAGAAACTGTTTTTCCAAAAAACGCCGTGAAACCACCGTCCATCAACGTCGAGGAAAAGATTGACCGCTGCGTCGGCCGGCGCACCAAAACGCCCGATGCTCTCTCGACCGCGACCAGCAACAAGGCCGATGCCATCGCCTGGCGCAAGGCGCTTGGCGGGATGCGGGTGCCGCGCGGCGTGCATCGTTTCAAAACCCATGAGGAAGCGGACCAATGGCTATGGCGGATGATCGCCCGTTAGAGGAGCTGGAATCGCGCGAACCGACCGTGGAAGATTTGCGGAATTTGTGCCGCGAACTCAACCAGCGTGGCGCAAAATATGTGGTCGTGGGGGGGGTTGCCGTGCGGGCGGCCAATTACAACCGCCGGACCATGGCTGTGGATTTGCTCGTCGCCGCCGATGCGGAAAACGAGTCGAGGGTTTTTTCCGCTCTTTCCACCTTGCCCGACAATGCGGTTCGCGAACTGCGCCCGGGCGAACTGCAACAATACAACGTCATCCGCGTGGCTGATGAAATCCTCGTGGACTTGATGCGCTCGGCAGGTGGAATTGATTATGCCGGGGCGGCGAAAGATGTGGTCGTGCGCGAAGTGGACGGGGTGCCGATTCCGTTCGCCTCACCGCGTTTGCTGTGGCGAATGAAAGCGGTGACGCATCGTGAAAAAGACGCGGGCGACCTGGTTTTTCTCCGCCAATGGTTTGCCGAGCGCGGCGAAGAGCCACCGCGCCTCTGAACCTCTTCATACAGTCTCCTGTTGATGGATTGTGATTGAATTTGTGGGAGACGCAATGCGGTTTTCTTCAACAGAGAATGGAGCGCGCAGAATCACCAGATTGTTTTCATGGGCCAGGCCTCGATCAGCTTTGCCTGGGCGGAGCCGTCCGGGGAACTGAGCTGCAGCGTGGCGCCGGCATCGAGCGGAGAAATTATTTTGGTGGCGCACAAGGTGTCATTGGCGAAGATCTCCAGCACGGAGCGGTCAATAAAAATGCGCAAGTCGAGTTTTCGTTCCGATCCGGCCAAGGAAAGCGGGCCGGACGCGTCTCCCATTTTAAATTCCGAGCCGCTGAACTTCATGAGAACGGGCGCAGGGTTGGCCGCGGCATTCTTTAACGAAAGGATAACGCTGTCTGAAGTCCGCAAAAGAATTTCAGCCTGGATTTCCAGCGTGTTGGTGTGCGGCAACCGAAACGCGGCGCCTTCACCGTGAAGAACGGTGTTTCGCCATACCACGGCCGCGCCGCGCAGCTTGCGGAGTTGCGGCGCGGGGTTTTGGCGCAATTGTCCATCGCTCGACAAGCTCAGAACGCGCGGGAGGGACAGACAGCCCTTCCACCCGTGGCCGTCCGGAAAACCATTCACCCAGCCCCACACGATGCGGCGGCCATCGGAAAGTTGCATGGTGTTTGGCGCGTAGAAATTCGGCCCGCAATCCAGCAGCCCCCGCGCGCGCGCCTGAAAGCGGCACGTTGCCGCGTCAAAGTCGCCGACGTAGTATTGCACTTTGCCGTATGGGGACACCAGGAGGACCCAATGATCGCCGACCTTGAAGAAGTTGGGGCATTCGGCGGTGCGCGCCTCCGCGTCAGGAATTTGAAAAAGAACGCCGCGATATTTCCACTGGGTCAGCCCGGAGTTTTCCGACTCATAAATATTGACGACAGCCTGTCCGCCCTGCGCCTTGTTCAAGTTGCCGCCGGCCACCAAAAATGTCCGCATCTGGTCGCGGAAGATGAAGGGATCGCGCCAATCGTAAATTTTGGTGCTGCCGTGCAAAGATTCAGAAAGCAGGGGATTGGCCGGAGATTTGCGCCAGGTGATCAAATCTTTATCGCCGATCGCGGCCCACTGTTCCGCGTGCGTCTGGGCGGATTGTCCGGCGGCAACGCTGGTATAAAATATCATCGGCTCGCCCTGGCCGTTGAGGGCGCAGCAGCCGGACCACACGCCGGCTTCGCCCATCTCAGTAGAAGGCCAGAGAGCGATGGGCAGGGCTTCCCATTTCACCAAATCGCGGCTGCGGACATGCCCCCAGTACTTGGGACCATCGCCGTCGCTGAACGGATGCAACTGATAAAAAACATGATAGAGGCCGTTGTGATAAATCGGCCCGTTGGGATCATTCATCCATTGGGCTGGAGCGGTGATATGGAAAATGGGGCGCGCCGGATCGGACTGGGCGCGCGGGGCGGCCGCCTCGAGCGCCGACATGGCCCGCGAAATCATTTCATTGGTTGACGCCGCCGGCGAGAATAAGGGGAAGAAACAAAGGGCGCACAAAAGCGACAGCCGGGCAAGCCGCGGCGGCAATTGAAAAGCCCGAATGCGCCGGCGGCGACGCGGCGGGCGACCCCCAGTTGTTTGATCAGGCGAAATGGACCCGACCCTCACGATGCCCGCATCGCCCAGGGCGCAATTGACCTCCGCTTCCACGGGGAAGGCTTCGATTCTATTGAGAGCAGCGGACGAAACCAGGGCAAACATAGCCCTGATGTTGGAGCAAGGCGGGCGCAACGGCAATGCGGTTTTTTTTTGCGGGCGGTTCCTCGGTTCGTGACATGCTCAGTGAACCTGCGGCCACTTGACCCGACAACAGCGAGGCATCACCTCCAGAGTGGTTAACCCTTCGCAAATCAATCCATTTCCCGGCGCCATCGCGTGCAAGATGGCCCGAATCCTACCGTATAGGAGGCAGAGGACCGCGGATTGAAAAGGGCCGGATGCGAAAGCATCGGATCCGCGAAAATAAGAAACGTTTGATAGAAAGATCAATATGAAAAAGCTTATCAAAATCCCGGCGGTTGCGGCGGTCATTCTCAGCCTGGCCACGACGGGCTTTTCCAGCGCCCGTGCCGGAGGCTGGCCGGTGGCGGCAGGCGTCGTTGGCGGATTTGCCGTCGGCACCATGGTCGGCAGGGCGGTGGCGTACTGTCCGCCGCCGGCCTATTGCGTCTATTCGCCCAGGGTTTATGTGGCGCCCTGGTGCGCCCCGGCTCCCGTGATCGTGGCGACGGCTCCAGTCTGTTGCATCCCGGCTCCGGTGGTTTATCCATACTATTATCCGCCGGTCCGGCTGGGGGTATATGCGGCACGTCCGCATTTCTTTCGCCGTCGGTAACGCGATGGGCGCTCTTTAGCTGCCCGTTAAAAAAAGGCTCCAGTCCCGCCGCGTGAGGGCACGCGGCCTACATTTCCCTCGCAAAGCACGCATCTGTTGTAGGCCCGGTGCCCTCACCGGGCCTTTTGTAACGGTTAGGCGGACAGAGGATTGCCCGCCGTGCCGATGGGAAGGCTACTGCGTCGGCGGATTGAGCCGGGGGATGGCGTGGTAGAAACGGACGGTGTTGCTCACGGCATCCATGTCCACAAAATCCAGGGAGCCTTGGGACAAAACTTCAAAAATCCGATGTGTTTGATTCACAAACACTTGGGCAAAGCCGCGCATTTGTAACATGCGTGGCGCGGGGGTGGCGCATGGCGGAGGGGCCTGGAAACCGATGCCCGCTCATGACCGCGCACACATCTTCAGATTCTTGAATTTCATGCAATAATGCGCCAATTTTGCCGGCATGACAACGCTTGGCACCGTCGCTTCCCTCCACCTGCATCCGGCCCGGAGCGGCGAAGCGCTTGAGCCGGTCGCGGAAATCCAGGTCCAGGCCGGCCAGGGCATTGCCGGCAATCCGCGCTATTTCGACCGCAAACGGCGCGATGGCACGCCCAGCCGGCGTCAAATCAGCCTCATCGCCCGGGAGCAGATTGCGGACCACGAGGCGGCGCTGGGCTTGGCGGCGGGGGCGATCCCTCCCGGCGCCATCCGGGCCAATATCGAAACTTGCGGAGTGAATCTGACCCAGTTGGTGGGGCGCAAGATCGAGGTCGGGGAGGCGATTTTGTTTTTTTATGAAACCCGCAAACCGTGCCACAAAATGGACGCGGTCGCGCCGGGTTTGCAACGCTTGATGAGCGACGGACGCCAAGGGGTCATGGCGGAGGTGGTCCGGTCCGGGCGGATTCGCCTCGGAGATCCCATCCGGGAAGTTTAAAACTGCGGCCCAACGCTCATCCTTTTCATGAACCCTCACCTCACCCTAACCCTCTCCCCTCCCATCGGATGGGAGCGGAGAGGGAACAGCGGACGGACACGAATTGTTCCACGGAGGTCTGTCGAGCAGCGGCAGGTTCATGGTCCCAATGCACGCCAAGATTTTGGCGTGGAGGCTAATTTTAATCTTCCCCGCCTTGACGTTGCAAATCAGACGCCAGCCAGCCGTCCGGTGGAATCACCATGTCGTTCGATTCCCTCAACACCCATCCGGTCCGCCATGCTCAGAAACAAGTTGGTCAGGGGCGCCGGCTGGGTTTTGAGATACCGGCCGGTCTTCAGCCTGCCGCCGGCGGAGCCAGCCAGTAGAATCGGCAGGTTGGTGTGGGTATGCCGGTTGCCGTCCGCATTGCCTGAGCCGTAAAGTATCATCGAGTTGTGCAGCAAAGATTGACCGTCCGCGTCCTGCGTCTGATCCATCTTTTCCAGGAATTTTCCAAGCTGCGTTGCATACCACAAATCAATCTGCTTCACCTTGGCGATCATGTCCGGCTGGTCCCGGTGGTGGGTCAGATTATGGTGGCCTTCGGAAATCCCGATCTCAGAAAATGAGCGGTTGCTCCCTTCCCCGGCCAGCAGCATGGTCGCCACCCGGGTGGAATCGGTCTGGAAGGCCAGCAGCAGCATGTCCAACATCAACTGGACGTGCTCGCCGAAGTTGGGAGGGATGCCTGCCGGCGCGTCTCCGCCCGGGTTGACCACGGGCATCCGCTCCGCCCTTTCGATGCGCTGCTCAATCTCCCGCACGCTGGTCAGATATTGATCCAGCTTCTGCCGGTCCCGTCCGTTCATGTTTCCCTCCATCGCCTTGGCGTCCGTCAGCACAAAGTCCAGAATGGATTGTTGCTCTTTTTGCCGCCGTTGCAGGTTGATCGTCCGCTGGTTGGCGGGACCCTCCCCGAACAACCGCTCGAAGACCAGACGCGGATTAGGATCCGGGGTCACCGGCTGGGTGGGCGAGCGCCAGGCCAGATTGTATTCGTAGGCGCAGGAATACCCGGAATCACAATCTCCCGCCTTGCGAATCGCATCGCAACTCAATTCCAGGGAAGCAAACCGCGTCAGGTGGCCGATCCGCTCCGCCATCAACTGGTCGAAGGAAACCCCCGCAAATATGTCCGACCCCGCCGTCTTTTTGATGCGCACTCCCGTCAGGAAAGTGCCGCCCGCGCGCGCATGGTCCCCGCCCCCGTCCATGCCGGGATTGGCGCTCAGGTCTTCCAATCCGGAAATGAGTTGCACCTCTTGTTTGACCTTTTGCAACGGCTGCAACGTCCGCGCCAGTTCAAAATCCGTTCCGCCATCCCCTTCCGGCCACCACCCGGACGGGATAATCCCGTTGGGCACATAGAGAAATGCCATCCGCACCGGGGCCGCTTCGCCCGCCACTCCCGCCGCCGCCGCCCTCGGCCCGGCCAGCAGGCGCATCGGGACAAGGGACTCGAAAGCCGGCAGGGCGATGCAGGCTCCCAGCCCGCGCAGAAACCGGCGCCGGCTCAGGCTCATCCGCCGTTCGGCGGCCATGTTTTGATTCTTTGGTGTTTTCATGGTGTGGATCGTTTCTTGCCCATCGCGCTGGCAGGACTCTTTGTGGCAGGCTCGGACGCACCGGAAAAAGTGGCGTTAGCCTGGCGCCGCTCTTTTTGGAAAGGAGCCGACTCGATGACGCCCGTCAAAAGCGCGGAAAAGCGGCCGTTCTCCACCTCCAACCGCTGGACGATTTCATCCACCGTCTCCGTGTCATAGTACTCCATCCCCCGGCCCGTGGCATAGGTGAGCATCTTCTCTGTCAGACAACGGTAAAACTCCGCCTGATGGTTGCGGGCCAGAATCTGCTTCAACTCGCGCACGTTCTGGAAAGTTTCGCCGGTGATCAAACGGCCCCCTGGCTCAATCCTCTGGCTGCGCTCCTCATCGCGCCACAAACCCAGCGCGTTGAAATTCTCGAACGCCAGCCCCACCGGGTCCAGCCGCGAGTGGCAGGCCGCGCATTCCGGCTTGTCCCGGTGCGCCGTCAGCGTCTCCCGCAACGTCGGCTCGTGGTCGTGAAAATCTTTCTCCGCCGCCTCCAGCGCCGGGACGTTTGGCGGCGGGGGCGGCGGCGGAGAACCTAAAATGTTGTTCAGCACGAACAGCCCGCGCTTGACCGGCGAGGTTCGATCCGGGTTCGACGTGACCACCAGCACCGTTCCCTCCGTCAGCACTCCTCCCCGTGGACTGTCCGGGGGCAGGGTGACGCGGCGCATGTCGGCTCCGGTCACGCCCAGGTTGGTCAGACCGTAAGCCCCGGCCAGTTTCTGGTTGAGAAACGTGTAGCCGCTGTCAATAAACTCCAGGACGCTGCGGTCTTCATGCAGGATGCTGGAAAAGACCATTTCCGTCTCCCGTTCCATGGCGTGCCGCAGTTCGCCATCCAGCTCCAGGATGGGTTTGGCCGGTCTTCCGCCGCGGTTCAAGCCCCCCTGGCTGTTGCCCTTTTCCCTGGCCAGCACCGCCCCCGCGTCAATCGTCATCCCCTCCACGTCACGCGCCTGCAGCCATTGGCCGGTGAAATTCTTCACCAGCGCTTCGGAGCGCGGGTCCGCCAGCATCCGCTTCACCTGCGCCCCCAGGTTCTTGCGCAATTCTCCCCGCGCCGCCAGGCCAAACAACTCGTCGTCCGGCATGGTGGACCAGAGAAAATAGGACAGCCGCGAGGCCAGCGCGTATTCATCCACCAACGGATAAGCTTCCCTGGAGGAGGTCCGCCCGCCTTCCTCGCTCCGGAACAGAAACCGCGGCGACGCCAGCACCGCCACCATGGCGTGTGCCACTCCCGCCTCGAACGTCTTGCCCGGCTGTTCATAAACACCCCCCGCCAGCGTCACCAAACGATCCAGCGTCCTGCCATCCACCGGACGCCGCCAGGCTCTCTGCGCGAATTTGCCCAGCACTTCCCGCGCATATTGCCGCCGCCCGGAAAGGTCCTCGGGCGCATCCCCGGTGAAAAACCGCTCGTAGTTTTTTGGCCGGCTCCAATACTTCTCCTCCATCGGGCCTTGAATGGTGACGGAGTTGATGCGCATTTCCAGCGAGTTCAGCTTCTGTTCCGCCGGCGTCAAAGGGACAAGCTCAAGGCTCATCCGATGCCCGCCCGGCTGCCATTGCTCCTGGAAATTAAATGGGGGAAACGTCTTGTTGTCCTCCCAGGAAAACTCCCTTGTCAGCAACTCCCGCCCGTCCACTTTAAAAATGACCCGGCACTTGCCCGGATCGAAATCAAACGTGCCCCGCACCGACAACTCCAGCCCCAGCCGGTAACTCCCGGCCTGCTCCGCGTTGAACGATGCGGAGACCGTCGCCGGCTCGTAATACGACAAACCCAGCAGGGTGTCCCGCCGGTTCCCGCCCCGGTTGCCGGGGCCTGTCTCGGCCCCGCCCGCGCGGAACCGGCTCCCGGCCAGCGTGACTTGCGGCATCACCCTCGCCACCTTGGGCACCGCTTCCTCCACAATGGCCGCCGCCGCCATCATGTATTTTTCCAGCAACAGCGGCGACACCGTCAGCACATCCCCAATGTCGTCGAAACCGTAGCCCGTGTCGTCCGGCGGAAACTCCACATCGGTGTTGAAATCCACCCCCGTCAAATCCCGCACCGTGTTGCGATACTCCGCCCGGTTCAGCCGCCGCAGCGTCACCCGGCCGGGATCGGGATTCTTCGGGTCAATCCCGAACGCCTCGTATTTGACCCAATCCTCCAGCACTTTTCGTTCCGCGACGCCGGGGCGCGGCGCTTTCTGCGGTGGCATGATCCCGGCGCGCAGGTTCTTCATCACCTTGCTCCACAGCTCGGGGTTGAGGATCTCCTGGTTGGATTTCAGCTCGTCAAACGCCACGTTGCCCTTGTTCATCCCGTCCCCGTGGCACTCGTAGCAATACTCCTGCAAAAGGGGTTGGATCTTCCGGTGAAATTGCGCCGCTCCCGCCGTCTCCGTCTCCGCCGCGCCCGCGGGCGGGCTTTCCCATGCGAAAATGATCACTCCCGCCAGCCAGGGCAAAAAAAGCAGACGGCTTAAGGGATTCATTTGCTTTTAAAATAGCAAATTATGGCCAGCTTCGCCAGTTTTAGTTCTGCCTTTTTTCTAATATCTCCGCCTCAGGCCGGGCGCGAACCGTTCCGGGGAGGCGGCGCGCCCTCGCGTGTGGCGGTCGGCGCCCCCGCCGACCGCTTCTTTGCACATTAGGCACCTGGCATTGAACCGGCGAAACATGGGCGTTTTCCGCCGCACTCCTTGAAAAAAAATTCCACAACTCATTTCATCGTGCTGCAATCCGCCTGATCCAAAACTCGGGGCGCTGGTGGGCATGGGCGATCGCCACAACCCAGAGAATGTTTCCACGAATCACATAGGCGACATAATGGGAAAAAACACGAAGGTTTACCCGACGGTAGCCGCGAGACCTCAACCGCGGGATTGCGGGATGCGCCAGAATCCAATCCACGACCGTCGCAACCTCATCTCGAAATCGCATGCCCAGCCCAGGCTCCTTGGACTCATAATAGGCTGCCGACTTGGCGAACTCTTGCTCTGCCTGCTCAAGGATGATTAATGTCATCGCCCAAGCTGACGGTCAATGTCCCGCAACACCTCGGCAAACGGGCGTCCTTTGGCCAGTCCGCAGTCCACCAACTTGATCCGCTTCTCAATTTCGTCCTCCCATGCCGCTTCCACGGCCACATCCCCAACCGCTTCGGATTGCTCCAAGAGCGTGCGCGCCAAGCGCAATTGCTCCTGCTGAGGCAGACGCAGCGCTTCATCCTCAATTTCGGCAAAACTTCGACTCATGTTGGAAGTGTATCCAAAAAGGAGAATTTGTCGAGGTTTGGTTGTGCTCCGCCTTGTCCACGTATTACTTTTTTTCCTCAAACCCGTTTGACAGGCGATCGGGCATGATGTATAACACAATTGTTAAACATGAAAACGGCCAATGTCAGACAGCTTCGACACGCCTTCGGCGAGGTCATGAACCTCATCGCCCAAGGCGAGCAGGTGGAAATCGTCAAAAAGGGCAAAGTCATTGCCCTGTTGTCTCCGCCGCCGGCCCAGAAACCGAAGAAATTCAAACTGCCTGACTTCGCGGCGCGACAAAAACGCATCTTTGGTGACCGCGTCCTGCCGGGCAACATCATCGCCGAGGAACGGGAGAGCTACGAATGGTAGCCTTTGCCGACACCGGCTTTATCGCTTCGCTTTATTTGAAAGAGAGCACTTCCGCGCAAGCGCGGGCGGCGGTTCAAGCCATGTCACTCTCGTTGCCGCTCACCCCGCTGGCCATGCTGGAACTTCGCAATGCCTTCAACCGCGCCGTGCATCGCCAGCGCCTCACCGCCGCGCAGCGCGATGCCCTCTGGCAGGACGTGGAGGCCGACATCGCCAGCGGCTTTCTCGTGCCCGTGCCGGTCCCTCCCGGCCCGCTCCACGACACGGCCCGGAGGCTGAGCGACCGCTATACGCCCGTGCTTGGCACGCGCAGCCTGGACTTGTTGCACGTCGCCGCCGCCCTGGCCTTGGAAGCAAAGGTATTTTTCAGCTTTGACGACCGCCAGCGCAAAGCCGCCGCCAGCGAAGGCTTGCAAGTCAAACCATAACTCCAGAACGACAATCGCATCAGGGCGAAGTAATGAAGCAAAAGAATGTCCCCCTGCATTGCGGCACTGCTGGCCGCCGGATTGTGCATATACGTTTTTTCACCCCGATTCGGCCCTTCGGGGAATCAGTATCTCATTATTAATTACCGGATGATGTTTTTCTGGCTGGCTGGCTGTGTGTGATTTTAATGGCGGCTTATTTTCTCGCCAAGCACTCAAAAAAGAAGTGAGAAAATTCAACTTGGGACACTACCCGCCATTTCGCGCGCTTGCCATATCTGCGCTTCTGCATTAGCATCCCTTGAATTCAAAATCAAACAGCTATGAGCGACTTCAAATTCGAATGCCCCAAATGCCAGCAACACCTCATGTGTGACGAACAATTCTCCGGCCGGCAGATTCAATGTCCCAGTTGCCATGTCCTCCTCCACATTCCGCCCATCCCGGGCCGCACCGCTCAATTTGAGATGGAGTCCGGCAAAACTTGGGCCACCTTCATCGCCCCGGGTCCGCCCCCGTCTCCCCAGGGGGTTCGCCTCGTCCGGCAAGCCGCCCCAAAAGACGGGGCATGAACCTGATTTACCATTGGCTCTTTTCCGTTGTCTGGGGCGCTTTCGCCATCTATTGGCTCGGCTCCGCTCTCTGGGCGAAGAAGATCAAGAGCGGCGAGTCTCGCCGGCAACGAATCATTCGTTTCATGCTGGCGGCCTTGGCAGGAGCCCTCTTGTTCTCACCCAAGTCTGGCCCCGCCCCGCTCAGTTGGCGGATTCTGCCGCAAGACAAAACCACTTTCTTCACCGGAGCCGCCATGCTTCTGGCGGGCCTCGGTTTCGCCGTCTGGGCCCGCCTCCACCTCGGAGCCTATTGGAGCGCGATGGTGGCCGTGAAGGAAGGCCATCGCTTGATCCGGACCGGGCCCTACCGGTTCGTCCGGCATCCCATCTACTCGGGCCTCCTGACGGCCTTCGCCGGCACCGCGGTGGCCGTGGGACAACTCCGCGCCTTCCTGGGGGCAGCCCTGTTAATCGCCATCTATTATCGCAAAAGCCGGGACGAGGAACGTTTGCTGGCGGCGGAATTTGCCGATGAATACCCGGTCTATCGCAACCAAGCCGGCGCTCTCATCCCGATTTCCGGCCCGCCCAAGACGGTGTTTTGGTCCGCTGTTGCCGCCGTTGTTCTCATCCTCCTTATCGGCTCGCTCTCCTAAATAGTTCCCCCGCCTGCTTCTTACCTAAAACCAAAAAAATTATTGAACATTTTTCCGCCATTTTGTCAAATTTCCGTTGGCCGGTTAAACCTTGCTATTGAACGCCGCCGCCGCTAATTAGTCGGATTAATGCGGGCCCAACCCGGCCAAGCTTGGAGAATTTGGAATGATTAAAGTTGAAAATTTGAGCAAGTCGTTCGGCCCTAAACTGGCCGTCAATGATATTTCCTTCACCGTGGAGCGGGGCGAAGTGCTCGGATTCCTCGGCCCCAACGGCGCCGGCAAATCCACCACCATGCGGATGATTACCGGCTTCATCCCCCCCTCCGCCGGCAAGGTCACCGTCGGCGGGTTTGACATCGCCAACAATCCGCTCCCCGCCAAACGCCTTATCGGCTACCTCCCGGAAAATGCCCCGGCTTACACCGACATGACCGTCGAGGGCTTCCTCAATTTCTGCGCCGAACTGCGCGGCTTCCGGGGCGACGCCAGAACCAAGGCCGTCAACAACGTCGTCGAAATGTGCTTCCTCGAATCCGTCCGCTACCAAAGTGTGGACACCCTCTCCAAAGGCTACCGTCACCGCACCTGCTTCGCCCAATCCATCATCCATGACCCCCCCATCCTGGTGATGGATGAGCCGACCGACGGACTGGACCCCAACCAAAAACACGAGGTGCGCGGCTTGATCCGCCGCATGGGCGAGCGCAAGGCCATCATTTTTTCCACTCATATCCTGGAAGAGGTCGAAGCCGCCTGCACCCGGGCCATTATCATTGACCGCGGCCAGATCGTCGCCAACGGCACGCCCCAGCAATTGAAAGCCAAGTCCGAAATGGCCGGAACCGTCCTGCTCATCGCCCGCGGCGTGCCGGGCCACCTCGTGGTCGAACGCCTCTCCAGCCTCCCAGGCGCCCGCAAAACCACCATTGTCAAAGAGGAAAAAGGCAAAGTCTGCGCCCGGGTCTATCCCAAAACCCCCGAGCTAAACGGCGAACTGGCCCGCCAGGTCGCCGCCGCCGCCTCCGGCTGGCAGTTGGAGGAAGTCCGCACCGACGAAGGCCGTCTGGACGAAGTCTTCCGCAGCATCACCCTTCCCGACACCACCAAGGAGGCCGCCCAATGAACTCCTTCGCCAACATCAAGACCATCGCCAAGCGCGAGCTCAGCGGCTATTTCGGCTCGCCCGTCGCCTATGTCTTCATTGTCATTTTTCTGCTCTTGACCGGCTTTTTCACCTTCTACCTCGGCGGATTTTTCGAGCGCGGCCAGGCCAGCCTGGACGGCTCCTTCTTTTTGTGGCATCCCTGGTTCTACCTGTTCCTGGTGCCGGCGGTGGGCATGCGCCTGTGGGCCGAGGAACGCCGCGTCGGCACGCTCGAATTATTATTGACCATGCCCGTGACCGCCTGGCAGGCCATCGTCGGCAAATTCCTCGCCTCCTGGCTCTTTCTCGCCCTGGCCCTGCTCCTGACCTTCCCGGTCGTCCTCACCGTCAACTACCTCGGCTCGCCCGACAACGGCGTCATCTTCACCGCCTACGTCGGCAGTTTCCTCATGGCCGGCGCCTACCTGGCCATCAGTTGCATGACCTCGGCCATGACCCGCAACCAGGTCGTCAGCTTCATCGTCTCCGTCGTCATCTGCCTCTTTCTCGTCCTGTGCGGCTTCCGTCCTGTCATCCAGTTCCTCTCCCTCCTGGACAAGCCCTGGCTGGTCAACCTCGTCGCCTCCTTTAGCGTGATGACCCATTTCAATACCTTCAGCAAAGGCCTGCTGGATTCCCGCGATGTCATTTTCTTCCTCTCCCTCATCGGATTCTCTCTTTTCACCACGGGGGTCATTCTCCGCAGCCACCGCTCCGGCTGAAATTTGCCAAAGCCATGAAGGAAAAAAACGTTGAAGCCATTCTTTACTCCACCGCCGGCGTTGCGGCGATGTTCGTCCTCCTCATCGCCTTCTATGTCGTCACCAGCTCCTTCAAGGCGCGGGTGGATCTGACCGCCGAAAAGGCCTACACCCTCTCCGCCGGCACCCGCCACATCCTCGCCAAACTCGATTCCCCCGTCACCCTCCGTTACTATTGCAGCCAGGCCGGCTTGCCCCCCGAGCTCAAGCCTTACGCCCAGGAAATCGAAGACTTGCTCGGCGAATATCTGCAGGCCGGCAAAGGCAGGATCCTCCTCGAAAAATACGATCCCAAACCGGATTCCGACGCCGAGGATTCCGCCCGCCTCAACGGCGTGCAAGGCGAGCCGGTGGAAATGGGCGGTGATCGCATCTACCTCGGCCTGGCCATCAGCCAGCTCGATAACAAAGTCGCCATCCCCTCCTGGCTGGACCTCTCGCGCAATCCTTCCCGCGAACGGCTCCTCGAATACGAAATCTCCCGCGCCATCAGCCGCGTCATCAATCCGGAACCCGCCACCATCGGCATCATGTCCGCCTTGCCCGTCATGGGCGAAATGCCCAATCCCATGCTCATGCGCATGGGCCAGCAGGCCCAGCAGCCCGCCGTCTTTGTCTCCGAACTTAAGAAGGATTTCAAGGTGGACGAAGTTCCCATGACCGCCACCCAGATTGACGCCGATATCAAGGTGCTTATCGTGGATCATCCGCGCGACATCAGCGAGGCCGCCCAATACGCCATTGATCAATTCATCATGCGCGGCGGCAAAATGATCGCCTTTCTCGACCCCCACGCCTTCTTCGATCAAAAACACGACCAAATGGCCCAGGTCCTCGGCGAAAGCTCCGGGCAATCCTCCCTCCCCAGGCTTCTCAAAGCCTGGGGCCTGGACATGGACATCAACAAAGTGGTCGCCGACGCCAATTCCTGCGTGCGCTTTCCCCAAGGCGCCATGCCCACCGTTCCCCTCGTCAGCCGCAAAGGCGTCAACGAAGACGACCCCGTCACCAGCCAGATTGACACCCTCGAATTTCCCTTCCCCGGCGCCTTCACCGGCAAGCCGGCCGACGGCTTGACCGAGACCGTTCTGGCGCAAAGTTCCACCAATGCGGAATTGGTGGAAAGCATTACCGCCGGCATGAACGGCGAACAAATTCTCAAAGACTTCAAAGGCACCGGCATCCATTATGTCCTCGCCCTGCGGCTCACCGGCAAATTCAAAACCGCCTTTCCCGAAGGCAAACCCGCCGAAACCCCGCCCGGCAAGGACGAACCCAAGCCGGCCGCCACGGATACGAACCAGCTTAAGGAATCCACCAACACCGCCGTCGTTCTCGTGGCCGACACCGACCTCCTGGCCGACAACGTCGCCTTCAGTGTCGGGAACCTTGGCGGCCTGCGCATCGCCCAACCTCTCAATGGCAACGTCAACTTCCTCCTCAATGCCGTCGAGCAACTGGCCGGGGACAGCGATTTGATCGCCGTCCGCAGCCGGGGCGGCCTCAACCGCCCCTTCACCCGCCTTCAGGAACTGGAGGCCAACGCCGGCAAGCAATGGCAGGACAAACTCAAGGAACTGGAGACCCTGCGCAACGCCACCCAGCAAAAAATCAGCGAGCTTCAGGCCAGCAAGCAAGGCGCCGCCCAGCAGCAGTTTATTCTCTCGCCCGAACAGCGCGCCGAACTGCAAAAATACCAGGCCGCCGAATCCGACTACGGCAAGCAATTGCGCCAAGTCCAGAAAAACTTGCGCAAAGACACCGACTCTCTCGAAACCAGGATCAGGGTCCTCAACATCGGCGCCATGCCCGCCCTGGTCGCCCTCACCGGCATTGTCCTTTCCATTGTTAAACGCAAAAGAACCGCGGCCAAATGAATCGCAAACAATTGTTCCTTATTTTCCTCGCGCTCGCCATTCTGGGCGGCGCTGGTTTGCTTTTGATCAACCACCAGGACAGCTCCTGGGCCAAGCCCCAGGGCAAAATGGGCCGGAAGCTCTTCCCCGGCTTCCCTCTCAACGATGTCGCCACCATCCACGTCAAAACCGCCTCCGACCTCCGCCTCGCCACCAAAGACGGCACCTGGCGCGTGCGCGAACGCGCCGATTATCCCGCCAACTTCTCCGAAATCCGCGACTTGCTCATGAAAATGGCCGATCTCAAAATCTCCCAGTCCGAGCCGATCGGCCCCTCCCAACTGGCCCGCATGGAGCTGCTGCCCCCCGGCCAGGGCACCAACTCCGGCACCCGCGTCGAATTCCTCGACAAACAGGGCAAAACCCTCCAATCCCTTCTCCTCGGCAAAAAACACACTGAACAATCCACCCGCCCCTCCCCTTTTGGCGGCGGCGAATTTGCCGACGGCCGCTACCTCCTCCTCTCCAATGACACCAAAGACCTCCTCCTGGTTTCCGACCCCTTGGAGTCCATCGAGGTCAACCCCGAATCCTGGCTCGACCACGACTTCTTCAAAATTGAAAAACTCCAATCCGTCTCCCTCCTCTCCACCAACGCCACCAATTCCTGGAAACTCACCCGCGATACCGAGTCCGCCCCCTGGGTCCTGGCCGGCGCCGGCCCCGCCGAGGTGCTCGATTCCAACAAGGTTTCCTCCCTCGCCGGCACCCTCAGCTACGCCAGCTTCGTGGACGTCGCCTCCAACACCGCCCCCGCCGTCACCGGCCTGGACAAACCCCAGGTCCTGACCCTCGCCACCTTCGACCATTTCACCTACGACCTCAGGATCGGCGGCAAAACGCCGGAGAACAATTTATATTTGACAGTTGCCGTCGCCGCTGAAATCCCCGCCCAGCGCGCCGCCGCCAAGGATGAAAAACCCGAGGACAAACAGAAATTGGACAAGGAATTCCAGGACAACACCAAGCAACTCCAGGACAAGCTCGCCAGGGAAAAGTCCTTCGGCCAGTGGGTTTACCTGGTCACCCCCAGCCTGGTGGACCCCCTCCTCCGCGACCGCTCTCAACTTCTTGTTGACAAAAAAGAGGAAACTCCCGCCGCAAAAACCGGCGCGGAGCCTGCCGGCCAGCCCAAGCCGGACGTGGAAATGCCCGGCCTTTTGGACGTGCCGCCCGCCACCAACACCCCGCCCGCCGCCCCGCCGAAATAGCGGGAGAGGCATTGCCTCAAGTCATGGTTGGCAGGGCGGGCAGTCCCCTGCCCGCCGCACGACGGTAATGCGACGTTGATTCCTCTGCCAATGCCCGACGGCAGGCAAAGGGAATCAACAACCCGGACGCGAAGTGTTGAACGCCCGCACGGAACCCAAATCCTCGCCGAAGACGGGGATTGTAATTATCCGGGGAGCACACGCGCCCCCGCGTGTGGTGGTCGGCGCCCTCGCCGGCCGCCTCTTTGCGTCTTATCCTCGTTGTCTTGCATCGCCGCTCGGCGGGTGTTTGGGGAGCGCGGGCGTCTCGCCCGCCGCGTTCGGCGTCCCGCCGAACGCTCTTGCGGCGCAGCCCCGTTGGATTAGTCTCGGCCCAGGACGCAAGCTCCCGCCCCTCACTTCGGACTGGGAGCGTTGGTCTGGGTCGCGTTGGTCTGCGTCGCCTTCTTCGCCGCCTCTATCTCGGCGTCGCTCATGACCCGCGGTTTCTCCCCCTTCTGCATCTCTTCGGCGGAAGGCACGCGCACAATGGAAGAACTGGTCACCGGCGGCGGGACGGTGGCGCCCGGCGCAGTCACGGCGGTGCCCGGCGGCATCGTCATCGGCCCCCCGGCCCGCATCCCCTGCGCTGGCCCTGTTGGCGGGGCTGGCCTGTGCTGGAACGATTCCACCGACACGTCGAAAATCAGGACCGAATACGGGCCAACCTTGTACCCGTGTTTTGGATCCTGAATACCCGGCTTTTCCCCAAAAGCCTGTGGGTAGGGAAGATAGACCGTCCAATGCGAGCCGACGGTCATCAGGGTCACCGCCTCCGACAGACCTGGCGGAAGTGAAAGCGGGGAGACGGACATGGCTTTGTGCTCGGCGCTCGCCACTTCCGTGCCGTCAATCAGCGTTGCGCGAAAACTCAGTGTCGCAATGTCGTTGGTGCCGGGCTTCTCCCCCTCCCCCTCCTTGATCACCTTGTAAATCACCCCGCTGGCCAGCTTCGTCACCCCCGGCGCCTTTTCCATGTCTTCCATGAATTTTTCCCCTTTGGCTTTGTTCTCCGGCCCCGTCGCCGTTAACTTCTTGACCTCCTCCTGAACCCTTTCCCTCTGATACGCCGACTGCTGCTGTAGAATCTTGATCGCTTCCTGTGTATTCATCGTCGTTGGAATCCCCGCAATCACATTCGTATACGCGGCCAAAAGCCCCTGCACGTCCAGATCCAGCTTCGGCTCCAGGCCAAGTTGGCGCATGAGGTCGTTGGTCAGATAATTGGCGTAATAAACTCCCACCGCATAACTGAGCTGCCCCTTCTCCGGCGGTTCCGCCGGCTTGGCCGCGGCGGGCGGCGCATTGGTGGGAGAGGCGACTGCGGGCGTATTGGTCGCCGGCGTTTTATCCTGGGCCATGGCCCCGCATGACAGCAGCCCGGCCATCATAAAAGAGATATGTCTGAATTTCATTTGTAATTGCGTTTGGTTGCAGCGAGCCAGCGGCCCGCCCTTAATAACCGTTCTTTTCCAACGGAACTGAAATCACTACCACACCGGCCCCGCAATGTCCAGCCCTCCTTTCCCCTTTTTCCCGCCCAAGGCGCAGATCGCTTTTTGGGGTGGCGGTCTCCTGTTTTTAACCTTAATCTTAATCATAATCTTAATCTGAGCCTATGAATCAGGATGCGCCAATCTATGTCGCCGGCCACCGCGGGCTGGTCGGAAGCGCCTTATGGCGCGAGCTGCAACGCCAGGGCTTTAAGCGCTTGCTCGGCAAAACCCGGCGCGAGCTGGACTTGCTCGATGCCGCCGCCGTCCAAAAATTCTTCGCCGCCGAGAAACCGCAATATGTCTTCATCGCCGCCGCCAAGGTGGGCGGCATTCTCGCCAACCACAATCAGCCCGCCGATTTTCTTTTGGAAAACCTCCAGATTCAAAACAACCTCATCGAAAATGCCCGGCGGTCCGGCGTCGCCAAACTGCTCTTCCTGGGCAGTTCCTGCATTTATCCCAAGCTCGCCCCCCAACCGCTCAAGGAGGAATATCTGCTGACCGGCCCGCTGGAGCCGACCAACCAATGGTATGCCCTCGCCAAAATTGCCGGCCTCAAACTTTGCCAGGCCTGCCGCCGCCAGCACGGCTCCGATTTCATCTGCGCCATGCCCACCAATCTTTACGGCCCCAACGATGACTACGATTTGCAGACCTCCCATGTCCTGCCCGCCTTGCTCCGCAAGTTTCACGAAGCCAAAATCTCCCGCGCCTCCTTCGTCACCTGCTGGGGAACCGGCGCCCCCTGGCGCGAGTTCCTCCACGCCGACGATCTGGCCGCCGCCTTGGTTTTTCTCATGCAGAACTACAGCGACGAACTGCCCATCAACGTCGGCTTTGGCAGCGACCTCACCATCCGCCAATTGGCCCAACTGGTCCAGCGCGTCACCGGCTTCCAGGGCCAAATCGTTTGGGACACCTCCAAACCCGACGGCACCCCGCGCAAACTCCTGGACAGTTCGCGCATCTTTGCCCTCGGTTGGAAACCCAAAATTGACCTGGAAACCGGCCTGGCCCGCTCCTACAATGATTTCTTGAAATTGGCCGGCGCTTCGCCGCCCTGACAGGCGGCGCCGCCCATCTCGAACGCCGCTTGATCCATGCAACTCCACAGCGTTGAAGCCATCGTCAAAACTATGAATGAGGCGCAGGTCAAATACCTGATCGTAGGCGGGCTGGCGGTCAATGCACATGGATTCTTGCGCCTTACCAACGATGTTGATTTGGTGATCGCGCTGCAACCGCCCAACATCCTCAAGGGACTGCGCGCCCTGGAAACCATGGGTTACCGGCCGCGTGTGCCCATTTCGCCCGAAGAGTTTGCCGTGCCGGAGAACCGGGCGCGGTGGGGCCGGGAAAAGGCCATGCTGGTTTTGCAGTTGTTCAGCCAGGAGCATCAGGCCACGCCGGTGGACGTCTTCCTTGCCGAACCTTTTCCCTTTGAGGCCGAATACTCCCATGCGCCCCAGTTTGAAGTGGCGCCCGGTCTTTGGGCTCCGTTTGTCAGCAAAGATACCCTTCTCCATATGAAACAAGACGCGGCCAGACCCCAAGACTTGGAGAATATTCGCCGCCTGAAGCTTTTATGACAACTCAATCCCACGATCAACCGGGGGTGAGTTGGGAAGAAGCCGAACGTCAAGCCCTGCGTGCAGGAAACGCCCTCTCCTTTCGTGAGAAACTGCAGTGGTTGGAGGAGGCGGGCCGTCTGGGCCGCCGTCTCCTCACCTGCCGCGTGCGCTACCCGGATCCCGCCCACCCCGGCGGCTGGATTCTGCTCGAACGCCGACGGCCATTCGATGATTGACATTTTCGGCCTTGCCCGCGCACAATCCCCCAACGCAGCTCAACCAAATATGCCTATGAAATCAATCAACTTCTCCAGAACAATCCTCGCCGCCACCCTGCTCCTTGCCCTGCCCGCCTCCCTTCGCGCCGCCGATGTCAACGGCCGGTGGAAGGCCGAATTCCAAGTCCAGGACAGCCCGATGAAATACACCTACGAATTCAAGGCCGACGGCCCCAAGCTCACCGGCAAATGCTTCCGCGACCGCGACGGCGAAAAAGCCACCAATGCCGTCCAGGACGGCAAAATCAACGGCGACGAAATCTCCTTCGTCGAAATCGTCAAGAACCCCGGCCAGGACCAGGAACTCCGCATCGAATACACCGGCAAGGTCGCCGGCGATGAAATCAAATTCACCCGCAAAGTGGGCGACTTCGGCAGCAATGAAATTGTCGCCAAACGCGAGAAGGAAGCCGCCCCGTCCGCCGCCGTCGCCGTGACCGGCAAGTGGCAGTCCGAATTCGACAGCCAGGTCGGCCACCAAAAATACACCTACGAATTCAAGCTCGACGGCGCCACCCTTACCGGCAAAGCCACCCGCGAAGTGGAAGACCAAAAGACCACCACCGACATCAAAGGCAAAGTGACCGGCAATGATATTTCCTTCACCGAACCGCTGAAGATTCAGGACCAGGACATTGAGATTGACTACACCGGCAAAATCGCCGGCGACGAAATCAAGCTCACCCGCAAAGTCGGCGATTTCGCCACCACCGAAATCGTGGCCAAGCGCATGAAAGAATAAGACGCGCCGCCAAAAGAGTGCCCCTCACGTCTTGTTTGGCAGGGCGCGCCCTCCGTGCGCGCCGCGGCAACCAACACATGCTCGACCAACACCGCGCGAAGGCCTGTTCTTCAATCCCAAAGGCATTGGATCATTCAGCCCAGGGTTGGCCCGATTCAGAGGGCCTACCCTGGGTGGCTGCTTCGGTTCCGCAACCCTGAAGGGGTTCAATATCAGGCCCTTCTGAAATCAGTTCAACCCGTTCAGGATCGTCATTTTTCCGGTTGCCTCATCAGAAGCGCCATGAGAAGCCACAACCAGGATTCGTGCAGCGTCCGTCATAATTGACGCTGTCAGCAGAACGAGAATAGCGCAATTTTCGTGTCTTGCAAAAAGGGCAATTGATCACGCCACTCTCTCGGCCGCCCACTTGCAGTTTGCCGTTGATGGCTTCGGAAGCCTTGAAGATCGCCGCCACTCTGTCTTCCCAAACGCCAGCGTCGCCTTTGTGTGGTTTGCTCATGATTTCAATTCCAATGGAAGTTCTGCCAATCGACTTTGAGTTGCAAGTTCAGGAAACGGCTGCCACCTATTCGCATATCCACGCTTTCTTCCCGCGTCCACGGAGCCGGTTTGCCTTGCAACCAGCCAAACCTCTATTCAACCCTTTGGCCATCCACTTCCAAGTAGTCATCCTGCCGTGCGCGGCCTGACTTGCCCTGCCGCCTTCACGCCAGAACCGGTTCGCCCGGCTTGAGCGGATGCACCCGCCGGAAAATGTCGGCTTCGCTGCGCTGGCGGGCGATTTCCAGATCGTAGTCGGCCTGAATGCCCATCCACACTTCAGGCGAGACGTTGAACAGCCGTCCCAGCTTCAGGGCCATTTCCGCGCTCACAGCGCGCTTGCGCCGGATGATTTCGCTGATGGCAATGGGCGTGCTCCCGATGGCCTTGGCCACCGCGTAGGCGGACAGGCCCAGCGGCTTCATAAAATCCTCGCGGAGCACGTCACCCGGATGCACCGGGTCGAGTCGGTCTTTGCTTTTGCTCATAACATTTTTCAAGAGGAATGTCATCGTCTCGCGGTAGTATGTCAAGATTGAGGCTCCGCCCCCAAATCATGACCCCAAAAGCTCCAAAATCCGCGCTTGACCTCCCCGGCCACTCCCCTTATCCTTGGCAGTATGTTAATGAATGCGCTGCTGGGCGATATTGGTTCCGTGGTGGTCGTCGTAAACGACGGCCATGCCGCGGGGACTTGTCGCGCCTGAAGCAATTTTCGACAAAAACCCACGGCTGGCAACGGTCGTGGGTTTTTTGGTCATTAGCCGCGACCGCCAGTCACTTTTAAATATATGAGCACAAAAATCGCCAACGCGAAACGAACCCCCCCAAAAAAGGCCGCGCCCCGCCCTGAACTCGGCCAGGTCATGCCCGGCAGCGACATCCTAGTCAGGGCCTTGGAACGCGAAGGGGTGGAGTGTGTTTTCGCCTATCCCGGCGGGGCCAGCATGGAAATCCATCAAGCCCTCACCCGCTCCGCCATCCGCACCGTTTTGCCGCGCCATGAGCAGGGCGGGGCCTTCGCCGCCGGCGGTTACGCCCGCGCCACCGGCCGGCCCGGCGTCTGCATGGCCACCAGCGGGCCCGGCGCCACCAACCTCGTCACCGGCATCGCCGACGCTTACATGGATTCCGTCCCGCTCGTCGCCATCACCGGCCAGGTCACCCAGGCCATGATTGGCAAGGGCGCCTTCCAGGAAACCGACATCTTCGGCATGACGCTCCCCGTCGTCAAACACAGTTATCTCATCACCGATGTCAACGACATTCCCCGCATCGTCCAGGAGGCCTTCTACATCGCCCGCACCGGCCGGCCCGGCCCGGTGCTGATTGATTTCCCCAAAAATTTGCAGCAGGCCAAAACCCAGCCCGTCTGGCCCGCCGCCATCCATCTCCGCGGCTATGATCCCGTCCAGCGGGCCGACGACCTCGCCCTCAACGAGATCATCGGTTTGATTGAAAAGGCGGAGCGTCCCGTGCTTTATTGCGGCGGCGGCATCATCACCGGCAACGCCTCCGCCGAACTGCGGCAGTTTGTCGAAGCCACCCAAATTCCCGTCACCACCACCATCATGGGCTGCGGCGCCTTTCCCGAAACCCATGAACTCTCCCTGCGCTGGCTCGGCATGCATGGCGCCGCCTTCGCCAATTGGGCCGTCAGCGGCGAATTCCAGCCCCGCAAAAGCCTCGACCAGCCCCTGGTCCAGCTCAAACCGGGCGCCGATTTGCTCCTCGCCTTTGGCGTCCGCTTCGACGACCGCGTCACCGGCAAGGTGGACGAGTTCTGCAAGCACGGAACCATCGTCCACATTGACATTGACCAATCCGAGCACCAGAAAAACCGCAAGGTCCACCTCGCCGTGCAGAGCGACATCAAGGACGCCCTCGCGCGCTTGAACGCCATGATCCGCCAGCGCTCCATCAAAAAGAATTTTTCCCCCTGGCACGCCCAAATCGCCGAATGGAAAAAACGCGCCCCCTTTCACTACGGCATCACCGCCGAGGTGGCCCAATCCGAGCACATGCGCGACCATTTGCAGGGCCGGGAAGGCGAAGTCATCCTGCCGCAAATGGCCATTGAGGAGCTTTACCAATTGACCCGCGGCGAAGCCATCATCACCACCGGCGTGGGCCAGCATCAAATGTGGGCCGGCCAGTACTACAAATTCACCCGCCCGCGCCAGTTCCTCACCAGCGCCGGCCTAGGCTCGATGGGCTTTGGCTATCCCGCCGCCCTGGGCGCCAAGGTCGCCTTCCCGGATCAGCAGGTCGTTGACATTGACGGCGACGGCTCCTTCCTCATGAACGTGCAGGAACTGGCCACCGCCCACATCGAGAAAATCGCCGCCAAGGTCATGATCCTCAACAACCAGCACCTCGGCATGGTCGTGCAATGGGAGGACAGTTTTTACCAGGGCAACCGCGGCCACACCTACCTGGGCGATCCCGAACGCCGCCGCCAGATTTACCCCGATTACGTGGCCATGGCTCACAGCTTCAACATTCCCTCCGAGCGCGTCATGTATAAAAAAGACCTCCGCCCCGCCATCCAGCGCATGCTCGATTCCGACCAGCCCTTCCTGCTGGACGTCATTTGTCCCTACACCGAGCATGTCATCCCCTTCATCCCGGCCAACCGCACCGTGGCGGACATGGTTTACTGAATGAGCCGCGCCGCCCGGATCCGCAAATTCATCCTCCCCTCCTTCCTGGCCGGGGCCGCCCTCTTGGCGTCCGCCGCCGAAATCAAGTTTGATTTCGGCCAATTCCCGTCCGGCCGCATTCCCCCGGGCTTCGCCAGCCTGGTTTCCGGACCCGGCCGGCCGGGCGCCTGGAAGGTCATGGACGTCGCGGTGGCCCCGGTCCTGGCGCCCCTCCTGACCAACCTGCCCAACGCCATGGTGGCCACCGCCAAACTCACCGTTTTGGCGGCCTCTTCCCCGGACGCCTCCCCCGGCCATTGCCCCATCCTGCTTTTCACCAATGAAACCTTCGCCAATTTCACCTTGACCACCCGCTTCAAGATCGTCAGCGGCGCCACCGCTCCCGAGGCCGGCATCGCCTTTCGCCTTCAGGACGTCAGTAATTATTACGTCCTCCGCGCCAGCACCCGGGGGAACCTCCTCTGGTACCGCGTGGTGGGCGGCACCCGCTACGATACCCAGGGCATCGGCGTGCAAGTCCCCATTCCCCAGGATGGCTGGCAGGATTTGCGCCTGGAATGCGCCGGCAACAGCATCCGCGGCTTTTTGAATGGAAAACTCATGATTCCTCCGGTCCGGGCCGGCGACCCCACCAACGATGTCGCCATCAACGACAGCACTTTTGCCGCCGGCAAAACCGGCTTTTGGATCGCCGGCGACACGGTGGCTTACTTTGCCGATACCCGGATTGAGTACACCGCGCGCGTGCCGTTGATCCAGACAATCATTGCGGACGTGATGAAAAAAAATTCCCGCCTCCTCGGCTTGAAAGTCTATGCCCTGAAGAACTCCCCCGTGCCCGTGGTGGTGGCCGATGGCAAGGACGACGACCTGGGAACCCCCGGCGGCAAAACCGAGGCGGATGTCATCGCCAACGGCCGGATTTTCTATCTCAAGCAGACGTCCTCCGTGGAGGTGACCCAGCCCTTGCGCGACCGCAATGGAGAGGTCTTCGCCGCCCTCAAAACCACCATGGCCACCTTCCGGGGCGAAACGACCGACACCGCTGTGGCCCGCGCCACCCAGATCAAAAAGGCCGTCGAATCCGGCCTGGCCACGCTGCAGGACATCAACGAATAAGCAACTCCGAGATTTTGGCGGCGATGCCGGCCGGGTTCCTCATCAGCGATTCGCCAACCAGAATGGCCCCGGCCCCGGCTCGGCGCAGCCCTTCCACATCGGACCGCTCGTGAATCCCGCTCTCCGCCACCAGCACCCGGCCCTCCCGCCCGGCGGCCGGGATTCGGGCCGCCAGCCGTCCGGTCAGGGCCAAATCCACGGTGAAGGTGTCCAGATTGCGATTATTGACGCCAATCAGGTTCGCCCCCAGCGCCAGGGCCTGGTCCATCTCCGCCTCGTCATGCACCTCCACCAGCGCGGCCAGTCCGGCGGCGCAGGCCAGCCCGTGCAACTCCTTCAACTCGGCGGCCGTCAGAATGCGCGCAATCAACAGGATGGCGTCCGCCCCCGCCTCAATCGCTTCCAGAATCTGCCGGGCATCTATGATGAAGTCCTTGCGCAGGAGCGGCAGTTTCACCCCGGCGCGAATCCGCCGCAAATCTTCCAGCGAACCCTGGAAAAACCTTTCATCCGTCAGCACCGAAACGCAGTTGGCCCCCGCCGCCTCGTATTCCCGCGCCAGCCGCACCGGATCGAAATCCGGACAGATCACGCCGGCCGAGGGAGAGGCCTTTTTGACTTCGGCGATGAGGGCCATCGCGCCCCGCCCGCGGGGTTGGAGCGCGCCAAAAAAATCACGCTGCCCGCCGCGCTTTTCCAGCGCCGCTTTCAGGCCGCCAGCCGTGATCGTACGCGCCGGCAGCCGGGCGGCTTCGAGCCTTTTCTGGGCGACAATGGTGTCAAGAATGTTCATGCGGGAAACGGGGCAAACGGAGTGATGGAGTGGTGGAGTGGCGGGGCATGAGGTGGCGCATTTTTCATCACTCCATCACTCCATTACTTCATCACTCCAGTTCTTCCTTCACCCCCGCCATCCGCTTGACCGGGCAGCCGGCGCGCAGCCAGGCGTTGACGAAGAGGTCCAAATCGCCGTCCATCACGGCCTGGACATTGCTGGTTTCCGCGCCGGTGCGCAAATCCTTGACCATGCGGTAGGGCTGGAAGACATAGCTGCGAATCTGCTGGCCCCAGCCGATGGCGCCCTTTTCGCCGTAGAAACGTTCCATCTCCGCCTTTTGCTCGTCCAGCCGCTTGGCGTAGATTTTGGAAACCAGCATGCGCATGGCCGTGGCCCGGTTCTGGTGCTGGGAACGCTGGCTTTGCGAGGCCGCGATCAATCCGGTGGGCAGATGAGTGATGCGCACCGCCGTTTCCACCTTGTTCACGTTCTGTCCGCCTTTGCCCCCCGACCGATACGTGTCCACCTGCAGCTCCGCCGGCGGCAGCACAATGTCCGCATTGGTCTCCGCTATTTCCGCGATCACATCCACGCTGGCAAAACTGGTGTGCCGCCGTTTGTTGGCGTCGTAGGGCGAAATGCGCACCAGGCGGTGGACGCCCCGCTCGGCCTTGCAATAACCGTAGGCGCATTCCCCCTGCACCAGCACGGTCGCGCTCTTGATGCCCGCCGATTCCCCAGGCAGCACATCTTCCACCTCGACCGCCCAGCCCCGCGACTCGCACCAGCGCTGGTACATGCGCAGCAGCATGTCCGCCCAGTCGCACGCCTCCGTCCCCCCAGCCCCGGAGTTGATGCTGAGGATGCAATTGTTGCGGTCGTGCGGGCCGTTGAGAAAAACCTTCAACTCCAGGCTGTCCAGGTCCTTGCTGAATTTTCCCAGGTCGCGCTCCAGATCGGTTTGGTGCTTCGCCTGCTCCAATTCCGGTTCGCCTTCGGCCAGTTCGACCATGACGCGGAAATCATCCATCTGTCGCTCCGCCTTGAGCAGCGGTTCGATTTTTCGGCGCAGGCTGTTGGCCTCGTCAATCAGCCCCTGGGCTTTCTCGCGATTGTTCCAGAAATTGTCCAGGGCCATCAGCCCGTCCAGTTCGCCCAGCCGCTTCTCCGCGCCCGGCACGTCAAAGAAACCTCCGCAAATGGACCAATTTCTCCCCGGCGGCGGACAACTGCGCTTTGATGTTCTCGAACATAAAGGGAAACCTAACCGCTAAATGCGAATTTTAAAGCAAATTCAAAACAGCCTCCTGGCGCAAAAATCGCCCCAATCCGCGAAACTTTTCAGAGTCTCATTGTTTAACTCTTCAGAGTCTGTTATCAATAGCGCCGCTTGAGAACGAAGGTGAAGCACTTTTTCGCCCGCGCCAAGGCCCTGCTCCCCTGCATTGCCTTGGGGCTTGCCTTCGCGCAAACTGCTTCCGCGCAGCCCCCTGTCATTACCAATTACAACGACCTTCGTGCTGCGGTGAACCGGGGCGGCATGAGCATCTTCGCCAGCAATGCCACTGTCACTTTCTCGGGCAGCGCGGAGACTTTGGACGTCACGACCGCGGTCGTTCTCAATGGCGCCACCAATCTCGATGGCACTACCAATACCGCAACCATCAACCGCGCCAACGGCAGCGGACAGATGTTCTATATTCACAACCGCGGTTCGCTGACGCTGGTCAACCTGACCCTCTCAGGCGGCGTCAGCACCGCTGGCGGCGCCATTTTGAATGACGTAACTGGAACCCTCATCATCAGCAACTGCCTGTTCACCGGCAACAGCGCCACCAACTTCGCCGGAGTCTTCGGGCAGAACGGCACCTTCCCGGGCAACAACAATGGAGGCAACGGCGGCGACGGCTTAAACGCCTCCGGCGGAGCCATCGTGAGCCAAGGCACGCTGGAAGTCTTTTACAGCATTTTCGACAACAACAGCGTCGAAGGCGGCAACGGCGGCGACGGCGGCAACGGCGTCCAGAGTGGAGGTATTTTCGGCGGCAACGCCGGCAATGGCGGCAACGGTGGCGACGCGGTGGGTGGTGCCATTGTCTGCACCGGTCCGACCAATATTTTTGTCGCCACGGATTTTACGGGAAACCACTGCACGGCGGGCAATGGCGGCTCTGCCGGGACCCCGGCTGCCGGCGCATTCTCCGGCAATCCCGGTTCGGGTGGAATTGGCGCCAGCAGTGTCGGCGGCGCTCTCCTGGCTTCCGGTCCGCTTTTCATGACCAACTGCCTGTTCTTCCAAAACACGGCTGTCGGCGGCAGCACCAGCAGCTTCAGTCAGGCTGGCGGTTACGCCTTTGGTGGCGGTCTTGGTCTCACCAGTTCCACCAATACCGCTATTATCGAAAACACCACCTTCAATGAGAACTCCTGCCAGGGCGGTGCCGGCGGCGGCAATTCCGGCCTGGTCTTCAAGCCCGCCGGCAATGGCGGTTCCGCCACCGGCGGCGGTCTGGCCAGCGCGGCGGCTCTCACCATGGTGCGCAACTGCACCATGGCCACCAATACCTTGACGGGCGGCGCCGCCGGAGTCAGCAGCACCACCGAGTCTAATGGCCTGGTTGGCCTCCAACTGGGTTTTGATCTGGCCCGCGTCGCGGGCACTTTGAAAATGGCCGACTCCATTCTTTCCGGCGGCACCAATGCGCTCGCCACAAACTCCGCCGCCCTGAACTTCACCACCTACATCACCAACACCACCCCCAACGACGCCGGCGGCGTCACCGACCTGGGTTACAACTTCAGTTCCGACACCAGCGTCGCGCTGCGCCTCGCCTTGGGCAGCATTGTCAATACGAATCCCTATCTGGACACCGGCCTGAGCACTCCGGGCAACACCGTGGTGGGCTTGCTCGGCGGCTCTCCGGGTCAGACCCTGGCGGTTCTTTTCGGCAGCCCGGCCATCGGCGTCATCCCCGGCATCCCGGGTCTCACCTTTCCGGCCTACGACCAGGTTTTCCAGCCTCGATCTTCCCCCACCACCATGGGGGCGTATGAAGCCATTCCTCTTGATTTGGCCAGCGCCACGCCGCCGACGATTCTCCAGCAACCGTCCGATGTCACGAACAACGCCGGCGGCACGGCCGCGTTCCAGGTGGCTGCCGACGCCAATTCCGCTCCGCTCGGGTACCAGTGGCAGTTCAATGGCACCAATCTCATTGACGGCGGCCGCATTTCCGGCGCTTGGAGCAATATTCTGACCATCACCAATGTTTCGACCAATGACATGGGCAGTTATTCCGTCCTGGTGGGCGTTTCCACCCTGGCGCCGGGCGGCGTTATCACCAGCGATACCCACACTTTGACGGTGTTTGTGCCCGTGACCATCCAGACCGAGCCTCCCAAGACCGTCAAACCGGTGCCAGGAATGCCGCTTAATTTGGCCGTGACGGCCACCGGCGCTGCGCCTTTGTCCTTCCAATGGTTCGTCAACGAAACGAATGCTTTGACCGACGGCCCGGAAATCACCGGCTCCTCGACCTCCAACCTGACCATCTACCCTCTGGCGCCCGATAATGCCGGATTTTATTCCGTGGTCGTTTCCAACTCCTACGGCTCGGTCACCAGTTCCATTGTGACTTTGACGATCCCGCCGCCGACTCTCACCATTCTGCCAACCCTGTCCGGCGTGTTGAATCCCGACCTCACCGTGATGGGAACCGCCGCCGGCGAATTCGGCGTGACCAATGTGCAGTACCAACTCAACGGCGCGGCCTGGGCGGACGCGACCCTCCTCACTCAGACCAACTGGTCCGCCCCGGTAACCTTGCAGCCGGGAACAAATCTTTTCAGCGCCTTCAGCGTTGATCTCCTCGGCCAAACCTCCCGCACCAACAGTGTCACCATTTTTTACACCAACTTCGGCGTCCTGACGTTGACGACCAGCGGCTTTGGAAGAATCACCCGTAATTTCACCAACAACTCCCTGGTGGAAGGCCGCAACTATACCCTCACCGCCGTGCCCAATCCCGGCAATTTGTTTTCCAACTGGACGGGGCCTGTCACCACCACCAACAATCCCCTGACGTTCCTTCTCGAGTCGGATACCGCCTGGCAGGCTAATTTCGTCACCAATTTCTTCCTCCCCGCCGCCGGAACTTACAACGGCCTGTTCTCCACCAGCAACGGCGTCACCGAAGAAACCGCCGGAATGATCAGCGGCCTGATCCTGAAAACCAACGGCGTTTTCAGCGGCAAACTGGCGGTTGCGGGCACGAACTACACTCTCGCGGGCGGCTTCGACATCCTTGGCCATGCCGCTGTCAGTGTCGGGCCGGCCACCGCACCCGGCGGCCAACTGCAGGTTGAATTATTCCTGCAACCAGCGCCGGCCAACCAAATCCTGGGCACGGTTGCCAACTCTCTTTGGACCGCGAATTTGCTCGCCGAGTTGGCTGGCACGGGCCTGCCATCGGCGGAGTACACCCTGCTGCTTCCCCCGCCCGGCGGCGCCTCCGCCAATACTCCGCCGGGCGATGGTTACGCCCTGGTCACCAACCATGCCGGCATGGTCACGCTCAGCGGCGCCCTGGCCGACGGAACCGCTTTTAACCAGACTGTGCCCGCTTCGGCCACCGGCGATATCCCGGTCTATGCCAGCCTTTACAAGAACACCGGCCTGCTCTTCGGTTGGATTAATCTGGCCAATGGGGAAGCGGCCCCGCCCACCAATCTCCTCACTTGGATTAAAAAACCGTCCAGCGCCGCGGCTCTCTATCCCGCCGGGTTCACCAATAGGTTGGCCCTGCAAGGCGCGCCTTGGACCAACCCGCCCGCCAACATCCCGGCCATTCCATTCGCCAGTGGATTGTTGGTCGTCTCCAACTCCAGCCTTGCCCTTACCTTCAACGTGGCCGTCAGCAATAACAATACCTTGGCCAAGCTGGGCGGCAATCCGACCAATTCGTTGACCGGTTCCATCAATCCGAAGACCGGCCTTCTCAGCGTCACCTTCGGCAACGGCAATCGCACGGCGGCCACAACCGCGGCCGGAGCCGTCCTGCAAACTTCCAACAGCGCCGCGGGATTTTTTGTCACCACAAACGGCGCGGGATTGATCACCCTCCAGACCAACCTTTACGCCCTGGCCCCGATCATTTTCCAGCAGCCGGCCGTCCGGAACTTCGCCCCCGGCGTCAGCGTGCAGTTTTCCGTCCGCGCCCTCGGTTCGCCCGCCTTGCTTTATCAATGGAGCTTGGAGGGAACCCCTCTGGCCGACGGCGGGAATATTTCCGGCTCCGCCACCAGCCAGTTGAGCATCACTGCCGCCGTGCTGCAGGACGCCGGGAGTTATTCCGTGGTGGTTTCCAACTCCTACGGCTCGGCCACCAGTTCCGTTGCCGTCCTGGCCGTTCCCCCGCCAACCCTGACCCTAAAACCGCTCCTGTCCAGCGTGACCGCGCCGGGCCTGACCGTGCAGGGAACGGCCTCGGGAAAATTTGGCGTGGCCGGCGTGCAATACCAGCTCAATGGCGGACCCTGGACCTCCGCAACGACCGCGACGCAATGGAGCAATTGGTCCGCCCCGCTGATTTTGCAGCCGGGAACCAACCTTTTCAGCGCCCGAAGCCTGGATCCCCTGGGCAATCACTCCGCGGCCCAAATCGCCTCTATATTTTACTTGACTCAAAGCACGCTCACCTTGCACACCTCCGGCCTTGGCATCATCACCCATGGCTTCACCGGCAACTCCCTGGTGGTAGGCCGGAACTACACCGTCACCGCCGTGCCCGGTCCCGGCAATTTGTTCTCCAACTGGACGGGGACGATTGCCAGCACGACGAATCCGCTGACCTTTCTCATGGTGTCAAACATGACGTTGACGGCCAATTTCGTCACCAATTTCTTCCTTCCCGCCGCTGGAATTTACAACGGTTTGTTCTCCGCCGCCGGCGGCGTCACCGAAGAAACCGCCGGGATGCTCTATAACCTGGCCTTGAAAACAAACGGCCTTTACAGCGGCAAGCTTTTCATCGCGGGAACCAATTATCCCCTCGCGGGCAGCTTCGACGCCTCCGGCCATGCCGCGCCCAGCGTCGGGCCTTCCAACGCTCCCGGCGGGCCCTTGCGGCTGGACCTGACCTTGCAGAAAGCCCCGACCAATCAAATTGTGGGGACTGTTTCCGGCGATTTGTGGGTCGCCAGTTTAACCGCCGAACTGGCCGGCAACAACCTGTCATCGGCCGAGTACACCATGCTCTTTTCCCCATTCAATGCCCCGGCCAACGCCCCGCCCGGCGATGGCTATGCCCTAGTCACCAACCACGCCGGCCAGGTTACTCTCACCGGCGCGGTGGCGGACGGAACCAATTTTAGCCAGACCGTGCCCGCCTCCCGATCCGGCGACGTGCCCGTCTATGCCAGCCTTTACCAGAACACCGGCCTCCTCTTCGGTTGGATCAATCTGACCAATCTGTCGGCTGCCCCGCCCGCCAATCTCCTCACCTGGATTAAAAAGCCCTCCAGCGCGACGGCTCTCTATCCCGCCGGGTTCACCAATCTGCTGGCCCTGCAAGGCGCGCTTTGGACCAACCCGCCCGCCAACACCCCGGCCATTTCCTTTCCCAAGGGAGATCTGTTCATCACCAACGCCAGCCTTGACCTTGATTTCACAGTGGCTGTCCTTGCCAACAATAATTTGGCCAAGCTGGGCGGCGCCCCGCCCAACTCCTTGGCGGGTTCCATCGTTCCCACGACAGGCTGGTTGAAGGTGACCTTCGGCAACGGCAACGGCGCCGCCACCACCCAGGGACTGGGGGCCGTTCTGCAAACTTCCAACAGCGCCGGCGGATTCTTCCTCACCGCCACCAACGCGGGCGCGCTCATCCTCCAGCCCTGAATGGCAAATAATAAGGAGGATCCGGGCGGCCCTAATTCTTCTTGTCTTTGGCCGCCTTGATCTCCCCGCGCAGCCAGACGATCAGGGCCGGGCCGAAGCAAATCGCCACGCCCAGCGGCACGAGCCACAATCCCCAATACGCTAAATTCGTATCTGTCATAAAACTTCAGCCTCGCCCGGCCGCCGCCCGATGTAAAGCAAGATGTCATTTCCCCGGCTCCAGGATTTCCGCCCGCAGCCAGCCGATCCACTGCGCGGGCAGGCGCTGGTCCAGCGAGCCGGGGACCATTTGCTCCAGGCCCAGATGGCCGTCCACAAACACCACGCCGGCCCTTTGTTGATGGCGGAATTGGCCGTTGGGTTGGGGGCTGGGCTGCCCGGCCTCGTTGTCAATATAATACCATTCCTCGAACATGGGGTTTTTAGGCGAGGCGGGCGCTTCAAAGGTGTTGACCTGGGCCGAGTCCGCCAGGAAGGCCAGACGGGCCGGCGCGGCCAGTTTGTTCATGTTCAGGGGAGGCCCGTAGATGGAGGAGTTGTAGCCGTAATCGCAAGTCGGCACCGAGGCCTTCAACTTGAATTGCGGGGAGGAATAGTCGAAGGCGGGGCAGAAGTCCACCCCGGTGCCGAGCCAGGGGTAGAGCGGGCTGGCGGTGGGATCGAAAGTGCGTGTCTCCTCCGCACCCTGCCCCAGCAAACCAAACCAATAGTAAGTGCCGTTGGCGGTGCTGGCCCCGGCGTAGGGGAAGGTGTTTCCGTTGTTGTCATCCCAATACATCTGCGCCGCCGCCACGAACTGGCGCAGATTGCTCCCGCACTTGGCCGTCTGTGCCGGCAATTTGCCGCGGCTTAATGCCGGCAACAAAATGGACGCCAGGATGCCAATGACCGCAATGGTCACCAGCAGTTCGATGAGCGTGAAACCGGGCGCGCGTTTCGGGGCGGGGCGGTTCCGGTCACCGCGCGCCGCGGCGCGTTCCGCCGCCGTCGCCCGGCCCAGGCATTCCGGGCAGAGGCAGTCGGATTCCGCCTCCAGGCCGGCCAGCGGGGGAAACTCCCCGCACCAGCAGGCCTTGGGCGCGCCGCAGGCAAACGGCGCCCCGCAACGCGGGCAGATTTTGTGTTCCGTCATGATTTTTAGTCCGCTCGCACGGCGTTGACGCGATAAAACTGATGTGGCTGCGCCGAATTGGTGTCCTGCAAAATCAAATTGGCGCCCGTCCCGGCGGCCAGCGGCCCCGCCGGCAGCCAGGTCAGAAGATCGGCGCTGCTTTGCAGCTCATAATTCCAGGCCGTCCGGCTGGCGAACTGCACCCGCCCGACTCCATCAACCAGCCCAGGCTGCAAGTAAGTGACCGGAGGCGGCGGCACCACCAGGACCACGTTGCCGATCGTGCCGTGCGCCAGCAGCGAGCCGCCGGAGTCAACATCCGAGTAACTTTCCACCGCGAAAGTATCCAGGTGATAATCGCCGAAGAACACTCCCGGGGCGTTGAGAACGGCAACCACGGGGACCAGGAGCGCCACTCCGTTAGTGGTGATGCTCAGCACACACGTTTGATTGGACGCCGTGTAGTTCATGGCGACGTGCATGACGATATTCGTCGGCAGTTCCACCACGCCGAATGAACTGGCGCCGTCCCAATAAAAGTCATTCTGGCTGTCTATAAAGCTCGGCCAGACAGTATTCGTGGCCGGATATGGTGGGACGTCGTCCCATTGGAAGAAGTCAAATTCGGCCAGGTCCGGCTGGAGAATCGGCTGGGTTGGAGAGTAGCCGCCGCGCTGAAAATTCGTGCCGGTCGCTTCGGAAAAATTCATGAAGCCACTCGCCAGTTCAAAGTTGTCCGGCTGGCTCGGATTGACCCCGATGGCGTAATCGTTGAGCACCAAATCAAACGCCATGGAAAAATCGTCGTTCGTGCCCAGAATCGTGCCCAGCGGATGATAGAAATAGCTGTTGGACTGCGAGGAGTCCCAGGTCACCTGTAGATTATGATTGACGGCATCCCAATGGAACAGGTTGGAATTCCCATGCACCTGCCAGCCGTCCAGCGCCGGGTCGTGGGAAAAATCTTCCGCCAGCGTGCCGGCGCAAAGGGTGGAAACGAGAGCGAAGCCGGCCGCAGCCGGCGCCAACAGAAACTTCATTTTCATAACTGGTCTTTCAACAATGTCCCGGTCGGAGGGAACGGTTTGGAGACCAGTGCCGGAGCCGGAAAGCAAAAAACCTTCAGGCTCCGGCAAAACAGAGAATGAAGGCATTCACGATCCGCTGAAAAACAGTTGCAGCGGGCTGGCCTCATCCTTCTCTTTGACGGAGAAGCGGTCGCGCGAGGGCGGGACCCGACGAGCGTATAGCCACGCTGATGTCCTGACTTTCGGGTTTCAGACCTCACTCCCGCCTTCCCGGCTCCGCTTGGCGGAACCAGTGGCCCTGGAAGATTGTAACCCGTCACAGTGGCGCAACCGTGCTCGAATTTCACGAGCTTCCCAGCGCTGGCTACGGCGGGATGGCAAAGCCATCCATGAACTATCAAAGAACACGGTATTGATAACCCCAATCCCATCCCGCGCGCAAGAACTTTCCACGGAAAAGTTCCACACAGGGCGCAGGACAAAATTCTTCGCGGCAGGAGTTCGACGATTAAGGGGACCCCTCTCTCCGGCTCTCTCCCCGCGAGCGGGGAGAGAGAGGGGAAGCGCGCGCGATGGGTATATGGAGACGCATATACTCGCTCCTCTGCAAGCATCGGCTTGTGAAGAATTTTGTCCTGGGCGGCTGAGTCATTTTGTTGCGATGGCTTGGATCAGAGGAATTTCAGCTCCTTTTCGATGTAATCGAGGACCTTTTTGGGGATGCCGCCTTTTTTGCGGTGTTTGAGCGGATCGTTGGCGCGTTTGCGGTCGGCGGCCTCCTCCTTGTATTTTTTTATTTGCAAATCCAGCTTTCCGCGCTCGATTTGGAGCCATTGGGCGTGGTGATCGCCCTTGCGCAGGGCGACGAGGCGCATGCACAGTTGCCGCAAACGTTCGAGTTGCGTGGCGGGATCAGCCTCGCCGGAAGGCAGCTTTTTCAAGGCGACGGCAATGCGTGCGGTCAGGCAAAGGGCCAATTGATCGGCGAACGGGGCGCCGGGAGCGGCCCGGCCGGGTTGGCCGCCGGGCACGGCGCGGCTGAGTTCGGCGGCGTCGGAACTGAACTGGCGGACGGCTTCCAGGGCCTCCTGTTGGGCCTCCCAGTCCCGGTATCCGCCGAGCTTCCAATTGGACAGGTTGACTTCGTTGATGGGCTGGCCGTCAAATTCCTTCGCCAGAAGGGACCTGACCTCGGGCAGGGTGTTGAGCCAAGCGGCGATTTGTTTGGCTTCCGCGCCGTCCTGCAGGCGGAGGTTGATCTGCTCGCGGATGGTTTGCGGCAGCCGTGCTAACTTTCCTTTTCGCGTCATAAAAATCTATTTTTTGGGTTTATTTGGCTTTATTTGGCTTTATTTGCCTTTACTGGAATCGGGTGGTGGAGTGGTGGAAGAAATGGAGAATGCAAAATGCAGAATGCAGAATGCAAAATGCAGAATGGCGAGGAGGGCGATAATGACAAGGTTGGGTGGCATGGAGACATTCCAGATGGCCTGGTTTGCGCCGGCGCCAAAGGGCTTTGGCGGGACGGGTCGGCGCGGCAAGCGTGGTGGAGCGGCGCGGCGCAGGGCACAGAATAAATGGGGGATTCCCGTTCTGGTCCCGTCGCGTTCCGATTCCACTTTGGCCTGCGCCCTCCTCACTGTTGGCATTTTAGCATTTAAGGCAGTTTTGTCAACGGGAAAAGGGGGAAAAACGCGGATTATTGCAAGGCTCTGAGCATCAGCCGCTTATGTTGGGGAGATAATAAATAATAAATGATAAAGTATAAATGGAATGAGGGCCCAGGACGCCAAGAGCGGCCAGCCGAAACCGGGTGAATTGGCCCGCAAAGGAGCGCCGTGCGGCAAAGCCGCAACCAAAGACGAATTAACCACAAAGCGCACAAAGATCGCAAAGAGAAAACCTTTGGCCATTCCTGGGCGAGCTGTCGGCGCTTTGCGGGTGCAGAAGGAGGATATGGGATTATGCGGGACCCGCTTTTGCTCCCTCCTTACGTTGCAAAAGTGTGGAAAGTGCGGCGTGGCCCTGGTACATCGTGACCCCCCTCCGCCGGCCCCGGTCAAGCTGACCAAAATCAATTGTATTTCGATGAAAACACTGCGCTTTCTGCAAGCCTGGCAGCGCGAGCTTTACAA
>JBEKVM010000046.1:0-35545 GCA_049513975.1 Verrucomicrobiota bacterium
AGTTCACCTAAAAAGTCATTCAGTCGTCCGTCCAGCTGTTTGAGGGCTTGCGATGTCATGCCCGCAATCTTCGCACAAGCAGCCTAAAGGGTCAAGCAATACTTAACCGAGTATTACTAACAGGCCGTTAAAAAAGGCTCCACTCCCGCCGCGTGAGGGCACGCGGCCTACAAACACGTCCGGCGGCTCCTGTAGGCCCGGTGCCTCACCGGGCGTTTTTTAACGGGCTGTTAGGCGAGCATTGCCCGCCGTTCAAGTCACGGCTCGACGGAGTCTCGCCCCACCGGTTTTGAGTATTTTTGAAGGCTGTTTCGTTGACGGCGACAGGCTGGAACCACCCACGGGTCAGCCGGGTTTGAGGCGGAAGACGCTGGCGGCCACGATGTCCTCAAGGCTGCCGTCGTGGAACAGGCGGCGGTAATCCTCGGCTTCGAGGAGGTGTTCGGTAAGTTCCCCGGCGTCGCGGCGCAGAATGAATTTGAGTTCGGCCAGGTCATCGCTCCAGCGGAAGCCGTTGAAGAACTCGGCGCCGGCAAACTGGGTTTTGTAGAGGGCGTTGTGCGAATAGCAGGTGCCCAGATAAAGCCGGCGGCAGCGGCGCTCGCTGAAAAGCACCGCCGCCGAGGTCATCATGAACATGCCCAGGTTGCGCGCGTAGTAATTGAGGTCGTAAAAGGCGTAGTAATAATAGGCCAGCTCCCGGCCTTCCAGGAAGAGGGTGGAGACGCCCACTTCCGCCCCTTTGGCCGTGTCGGTGAAGACCAGCAGGTGGGAAATGACCGGGGAGGCGAAAAGGGAATCGAGCCGTTCGTAAGTCATCACGTCCTTGCCGAATTTGATGTCGGCGTAAGTTTTGTAGAACTGGCGGCGTTCGGGGGTGTAATCAAATTCCGCGCGCGGCACCAGGCGCGTCTCCAGGCCCGCGCCTTTGCGGAGAATGCGGCGGTTTTCCGAGGAGGGTTTGAAGGCGGGGAGATTGACCCGGACCTGGCGGCAGAGATAGAAGCGGTCCAGATTGCGCGAGGAGGGGAGGAAGCCGGCCTGGAAAAGGTCGGCGGGCGTTTCGCCGGCTTCGGGCACGGCCCAGATGGCGTAAGGAAACTGGTAGCGGTCGTAATTGGATTTGTGTTCGGAAAAAAGAAGTTTCATGCGGGAAAAGGGGTTGGCAACGGCAGGCCATCGCCTCGCGCGGATTTATGCCAGGCCCGGCGCCATCTCCAGGGGCCGCGGCTGGACGTGGCCGTTGACCGTTTTGCGGCGCAGGCGCAGGCGCCAGTTGGTGAGGACGTCGTAGGAGACGGTGTTCTTCAGCCGGGCCATGTCATGGACGCTGATTTCCTCGCCGCCCTGGCGGCCCATGATGACCGCTTCATCCCACATTTGCGCCTCGGGAATGTCGGTGATGTCAACGGTAATGGCGTCCATGGCCACGCCGCCGACCAGCGGAGCGCGCCGCCCGCGAATAAGGGCGCCGCCCGTGTTGCGCACCCGCGGGAAGCCGTCGCCGTAACCGATGGGCAGCACGGCAATGCGGCGCGGGGCGGGCGCGGTGTAGCGCATGCCGTAACCCGCGACTTCGCCGGGCTTGAGCTGCTGGATGGCGGCGATGCGCGCCTTGACGGACATGACGGGCTGGATGCCGGGAATGCGCCGGCAGACGGACGAGGGAAAAACGCCGTAGAGGAGGATGCCCACGCGCACCATGTCGCGATGGGCCTGCGGCAAATCCAGAAATCCGCCGCTGTTGCAAAGATGCTGGCAGGGCACGCGCCCGCCGGCGCGCTGCCACGCGCCCATCACTTTGTCGAAACGCGCGATTTGCAGGAGGGCGAAGCTTTTGTCCGCTTCATCGGATTGGGCGAAGTGCGTCATCGCGCCGTCCAGCCGCAACGATTTCTGCGCGTCAATCAATTCCAACAAAGGCAGGGCCTCGTCCCAGCGCACGCCGTAGCGGCTCATGCCGGTGTGGATTTTGAGGTGGACCGGGACGCGCTTGCCGGCGGCGGCGGCGGCGCGGGCCAGTTGGCGGATGGTGTGCGGCTGGTTGACACACACCGTCAGGTCATGCTCCACGCACCAGGGCAATTCCGGCTCCTGGCGTTCGCCCAGCAGCAACAATGGCGCGGTGATGCCGGCGTCGCGCAAGGCCATGGCCTCTTCCAGGGTGCTCAGGCCGAAGCCCGCCGCGCCTTCTTCCAGGGCGGTTTGCACCACCTCCAGGGCGCCGTGCCCGTAGGCTTCGTCCTTGACGACGGCGAGCAACTTGACGGCGGAGGGAAGGTCGCGGCGGATGAGCCGGAGATTTTGGCGGAGGCGGGCCAGGTCAATCTCGACCCACGCCGGCCGCAACGGAAATCCTGCGGAATGAAGGTTCGTTTCTGTCACTCTCAATGGGGAATGACGGTCGGGGTGATGAAATAAAGCAGGCCGGCCTGGAGTTTGGGGAGATCGAAGCCCACATCCACTTTGAGGGCGGGGACTTCGGTTTTGCCGAGGATGCGGGCGAGTACCGAGCCGAGATCAAAAGGCAGACGATACTCGACCAAATTGGCGCTCGGAATGCGGGTCAGGATTTTGGCGCGCTTGACGGCGGTGTCGAAATTGCCCAGTTCGTCCACGAAACCGTACTCCAGCGCGCTTTTGCCGGAGAGGATGCGGCCATCGGCGTAATCCGCCCAGTTGGCCGCCAGGGTCCTGCCTTCGCCGGGGCCGTTTTGCTTGGCGGCCCATTCGCGGCCGGTTTTGACGACGTCCTTGAATTTATTGAAGGTTTCATCAATGAGGGATTGCGCCATGCTCTCCTCCTCGTCGCGGTCCTTGATTTCCTGCGGGGTGAGCTTGTCGTTGTCAGGTTCATTAAACGGGCTCAACATGTCCTTGAAGCGGCCGCTCTTGATGACGCGGGGGCGGACGCCGATTTTGTCAAAGAGGAGGCGAAAATTGAAATTCTCCATGATGACGCCGATGCTGCCGGTGATGGTGAGTTCGTTGGCCACAATCCAGCGGCACGGGGCGGAGATGTAGTAACCGCCGCTGGCCGCCAGCGAGCCCATGGAAACCACCACTGGTTTTCCGGATTTGTCCTGGAATTTTCGGATGATATTATGGACATCATCCGACGCCATCACTTCCCCGCCGGGAGAATTGACTTTGAGGATCACGGCCTTGACGTCCGGGTCCCTTTCCGCGGCCTTGAATTGCTCCTTGATGTAGGTGACGAAGTCCATGTCGGAGTGGGAGACTTCGCCGCCGGAGATGATGCCCGTGACCTCGACCACGGCGATTTTGTTGTCCGTGTTGGTGCGTTCGAGAGCGACCTCTTCCAGGTTCTGCATCACATCGGCGCCGACGCGGGCGTGTGAGGCCGCACCGAGCACGCCGTGGATCATAACCCGGCCCAGGACCCACAGAACAATCAGTCCCATCAAAATGAACGACAGAATCTTCCAACCGGAACCGCCCTTGGGCGGCTGGGGCGGCGGCATGTTTATTCCGGCGTGGGATGGAATGACGGGGGGCGCGGCCGGTCGCGGCGGTGGCGGCGGGAGGCTGGGGCGGTAACTTTCCGGCCCCGGCGATGGTGTGTGCTCATCCATAACGCGCGCAACCTAGCCCATCAGGCCGTCGCGGGCAAGATTGGATTTGCACGGAGAAGCAATGGTTACATTTCTTTGTTGAAGATCAAAACGTGGCCGCCTCTGGGAAATTGCAGCGTGCCATCCCCGGCGGGAGTCACGGGCACGGTGTCGGGCCGGTTGCCGGGAAGGGTGACCTCGTAGGCATTGTCGGCTTTCTTCCAGGTTCCCTCGCCCACCGGGGTGGGCAGGGCGCTGTTGGGATTTTGCTTTCGCAAAATGATCTGATTATCGGGGGTGGCCTTCAGGGAAAAGCCGGTAATGAGGGGGACCAAAGTGGTGTGCAGGGCGGCAATCTGCGGGCGGTTCATGTCCGGATGCAGCCGGCGCTCTTCGGCCAGGGTGGCGTGGACATCAATGTTCCAAATGCCGAGAATTTTCTCGCTGTCGAATTTGGGCGATTTGCCCGAGTTGAGGAACATCTGCAAATCCGCCAGGTCGTTGTCCAGCAGGCTGTAAATCTGTTGGGGGACAGCGGGGTTGGTGACCATGGCTTGAATTTTGGGGTAGTTGAGGATGTCGCGCACTTTGGCCTGGGTTTGGATCATTTGTTGCAAGGCCACGTCGGAAGCGATGGCCTGGATTTCCTTCTGCTGGCTGAGCGTGAGGAACGCGGGATAATGGGCCAGGCGGCTTTCCAGCAGGGGGTTGTGCAGCACCAGGTCAATGAGGTCGGCCGCCTGGTAGATGGCGGGCGGGATCGGGTCGTAGGCGGCCAGGACGCGATCCAGGCCGGAATCATGCAATTGGGCGCGCAGCGTGGTGAGCAGGCGCAGGCCGGGGGGAGCATCGGGGTCGGCCATTTCGGCGGTGAAGTAGCCGGCGACGTAAACGGGCATCATCAGAATGAGGAAATAAACGGCGCCGTTGAGCACGCCGACGCAGAAGCCCAGGCGGTTGTAAAGACGTTCCCAGCGGAAAAAGAGGTGTTCGTCCTTTTGATTATATTTAAAATGGATGATTGTTTTCTGATGGAGAGCGTTGCCCACGAGTTTGAAAATGACGAGGACCCCCACGAAGGCCAGGGCGCCGGGCACGAAGAGCTGCCAGAGGGGATGATGCAGACCCAGGAGGGGCAGGAGATGGGCGGCCAGGGGAGACAGGGGCCGGGCCAGGAGCAGGCCAAACAACAGACCGAGCAGGGAAAAAGCCGCGCAGATCGGGCCGCGCCAATAACCGGCCAGTCCGACCACCCCCATGCAGACCAGAGCAATGATCCAAACCATGCCCGCAATCTAGCCCGCCGCCGGCCCGATGGCCAGCATTTACCGCTGTGTGGTGCTTGTTTTTCATCCCTGCCGTGTGGCAGGATTACACGGTCGAGCCGGCCCATTTCTTGAATTTCCTGTGTGATGGCTGTGAATTGGGAAAGGGGCGGCGGGCAAAATAATGGAGTTTAAAAAGTGACACTTGCACTTGCACAATTCGACGCTCACACTTAAACCGCGGCTGTTGGTTTGGTCGGAATGTGGGCTTCAACATACGCCTTCACTTGCGCAATCGTGGATTCCTGAACCTGCGCCCTTGGAATAATGAATCCTTGCGGGCCAGCAAGAAAAATGAACAGGTATTCGGGGGTGATTGCCACATGATCCACCCCATCCCATACACTGTTGCTTTCGCCAGTCGGAGAACTGGAGGCGATACCCTGGCCAGTAAAAACGAGGGTATATTTGCCAAATGCCTTATGATATGACGTTTCAGCGATCATCTTTTCGGCTGACGCGCGCATACGGGACCGAAAGTAACTCGGGAGCATGGCAGCGGTAGCAACACCAATTAAAAAGAACATCACTACGCCTGCGGCAAATCCGCTGGTATGCCAGATCATCAAACCTGTTACGGCCCCAGAAACGAGGGAGGACATTATTTGACTGGTTCGTAATTGGCGTCGGACTGTGGGGGACTTGGCATAATAATGGCAAGCGAAGGCAAGAACGTCCGCCTTCGTCACCTCACATGAAACAGTGATCATAGTCGCATACTTTCGACATCAAACCCGCTTTCCGAACACCAATCAACCATAAATCGCGGAGCTATTATGCAAGTGCAAGTGCAAGTGTCCTCACTTTTTAAACTTGAAAGATAACAGGGTTCAAGCCCGGAAAGCCTCGGCGAAGGAGGATGCATTATGCATTTCCCGCAAAGGGGGCTTGACAAAAATTAGAACCTATGGTTGAATGGTCTGCGTGAGAAACGGAGGAACAGTCCAACGTCGCATCCGGGAAGGTGCGGCCACCGAACGCGCGGAGGGTGGGGAGAAACCCCCGGCTGAAACGTTCGTAATTCTTTCGTTTGCCTCACTTCGAGAGCAAAGCAACTGTATCGTTAAAGTTCCGCCACAGTCCATCAACACCACCCCGACTAATTCCGACTATTTCCGAGTAATTCCGAGTAATTCCGACCGCAGAAAGAAACCTCCCCACCCGTTCCACGGTGCAAGTCTCAGGTCTCACGTTTTAATCCGGTTGACGGCGACGGGTTTTCTGGCAGGCTGCGCGCAGGCTCCCCAATCGGGCGGCGAATCTGCACGGGCGAGGAGAAAACAAGAAAGATGAAAAAGTGAGAACTGATATTTGCGCAAAACATGGATTGGCCTGGAAAGGGGGGCTGATGGGGATGCTGCTCCTGACGGCGCAAACGGTTCCGGCACAAACGGTCTGGCTGGACGAATTGAACCTGGCCAATGCCTCGCAGGGCTGGGGCGAGCCGCACAAAAATCAGTCGGTGGAGGGCCATGCTTTGACCATCGCCGGAAAGACCTTCGCGCGGGGTTTTGGCACTCATGCGGAAAGCGTTCTCAGCGTCAATCTGGACGGCGCCGCCACGAAATTCTCGGCCCGCGTTGGCGTGGACGATGAGGTGAACCGGAATCCGGCGGCGAGCGTGGAATTCATCGTGATCGGCGACGGCAAGACGTTGTGGCAAAGCGGGGTGATGCACGCGGGCAACGCGGCCAAAGAATGCGAGGTTGCGCTGACCGGGGTAAAATCACTGGTGCTGGAAGTGGAGAACGCCGGGGAGGGCATTGACTTCGATCACGCCGATTGGGCGGAGGCAAAATTTGAAACGGACGGGAGCAAGCGCCTGGCCGCCGTCGCCGGGTCCATGCTTCCGGCGGAGCCATACCTTCTCACGCCGGCCCCGCCCGCCGCCCCGCGCATCAACGGGGCCAGCGTCTTCGGCGTGCGGCCCGGCTCGCCGTTTTTATTCACCATTCCGGCCACGGGCCAGCGCCCCATGGAATTCGCCGCCCAAAATCTGCCGTCCGGTTTGAAACTGGACGCCAGGACGGGACAAATCACCGGGGCCTTGAAAAGCCCGGGTGAATTCCTGGTGACATTGCGGGCGAAGAATGGGCGCGGCGCCGCGGAGAAGAAACTCCGCATTGTCTGCGGCGGGCAGATCGCGCTGACCCCGCCGATGGGCTGGAACAGTTGGAATTGCTTTGCCGGGGAGGTGACGGAGGCGCGGGTCAAAGCGGCGGCGGAGGCCATGGTCAAGAGCGGGCTGATCAACCACGGCTGGAGCTACATCAACGTGGACGATTTCTGGCAAAATCATCGCGACTCGAAAGACCCAACGTTGCACGGCGAGTTTCGCGACGCCCAGGGCCAGATCGTGCCGAACCTGCGGTTTCCCGACATGAAAGGGCTGGCCGATTACATTCACGGGCTGGGCTTGAAGGCCGGCTTATACTCCTCGCCCGGGCCGTGGACGTGCGGGGGCTGCGCGGCCAGTTGGCAGCACGAGGAACAGGACGCGCAGACGTACGCGCAGTGGGGTTTTGATTATTTGAAATATGACTGGTGTTCTTACGGCGACATCGCCTCGGCCGGCGGCGCCAACGGGAAGAGCGTGCCGCGCTGGAACGGAAGCTCCGCCGGTGACGCGGGGGCCATTTATCCTTACAAGGTCATGGGTGATTTTTTACGTCAACAGAACCGGGACATAGTTTTCAGCCTTTGCCAATACGGCATGGCCAGGGTGTGGGAATGGGGCGGCTCGGTGCAGGGCAGTTGCTGGCGCACGACCGGGGACATCGGGGAAAGCTGGGGCAGCATGAGCGGCATCGGTTTCAACCAGGACAAGGCCGCCCCTTATGCCAAGCCGGGAAATTGGAATGATCCGGATATGCTGATTGTCGGCCAGGTCGGCTGGGGCAATCCGCATCCAACCCGCCTCAGACCGGATGAACAATACACCCACATCAGCCTCTGGTGCCTGCTCTCCGCGCCCCTGCTCATCGGCTGCGACATGGAGAAGCTGGATGACTTCACCCTGAGCCTGTTGAACAACGACGAAGTGCTGGCGCTGGATCAGGACGCCCTGGGCAAACAAGCCACCTGCGTTCTGACCAACGGCTTTGTCCGCGTTTATGAAAAGGATTTGGAAGACGGCGGACGTGCCCTGGGCTTTTTCAATGTGGGTTTGTTGCCGGTGAGCCTGGATTTCGACAAGCTGGCGCAACTGGGCTTGACGGGCCGGCAACACGTCCGCGACTTGTGGCGGCAGAAGGATTTGCCGGAGGCGGACCCCGCCAAAGGGACGTGGCCCATGACGATTCCCGCGCACGGCGTTATGCTTTACAAGCTGACGGCGGCGCGGTAGCCGGGCCGCGCGGGAGAAAATTCTTCGAGTCGTTGGCAGTTCCGGTGAAGGGCGCGAGGCCCGGAACTTACCGCTTTACAAACCGGCTTTTACTTGATAGAATAACTCCTGATTTTCAGCGCAGTCGCAGGCCTGAGAACGATTCCGCCTTTGCAGCCATCAAACCGCTGATGGCGGCCCGGCCCGGCGACGCGATGCGATCCATTGGATATGAACGAGGTCACGCGCCTGCTCGGCGCCATTGAGCAAGGCGACCCCAGGGCCGCCGGGGAATTATTGCCGCTGGTCTATGAGGAACTGCGCAGACTCGCGGCCCAAAAGATGGCCCACGAGGCCCCCGGCCAAACGCTGCAACCCACCGCCCTGGTCCACGAGGCCTGGCTGCGGCTGGCCGGCCCGCACGATCAGCATTGGAACAGCCGGGGACATTTCTTCGCCGCCGCCGCCGAAGCCATGCGCCGCATCCTCATTGATAACGCCCGGCGCAAGCACCGCCTCCGCCACGGCCAGGGGCTGGCCCGTGTGGACCTGGACCGGGTGGATGTGGCGATTCTCTCCGACGACGACACCCTCCTCCGTGTGGATGAGGCCTTGCAGAAGCTGGCGCAGGAGGACCGGGTCAAAGCCCAGTTGGTCACGCTTCGTTTTTTTATCGGCCTGAGCATCGCCGAGGCCGGCCAGGCCCTGGGCTTGTCCGAGTCCACCGCCAAGCGCTATTGGGCATACGCCCGGGCCTGGCTTTATGAGGAACTCAAGAGCGATTCCACCTAAGCCAAAAAGTATTTATCTCGACCTGAACCAATATGGCTAAAAAAAGCGCCACTACAGGTAGAACGAGATTATGAAAGCAGAATCCGCAAATCCAAACGCCGGCGAGGCGGAAACCATTTTCAACGCCGCGCTGGCCTTCAACGCGGCCGAGCGCGCGGCTTACCTGGCCGGCGCTTGCCGGGACAACCTCGCCCTGCGCCAGCGGGTCGAAGCCTTGCTGCGCGCCCATGAAGCGCCGCCCGGGTTCCTGCCCGAGGAACCAGCCGTTGCGCCCAGACCGACGATGGTCGTCACACCCATTGAGGAAGCTGCCGGAACTGTGATCGGCCGCTACAAATTGCTGCAACAGATCGGCGAGGGCGGCTGCGGAGTGGTCTATATGGCCGAACAGCAGGAGCCGGTGCGGCGGCGGGTGGCGCTCAAGGTCATCAAGCTGGGCATGGACACCAAACAGGTCATCGCGCGGTTTGAGGCCGAGCGCCAGGCGCTGGCCCTGATGGACCATCCGAACATCGCCAAGGTCTTTGACGCGGGCGCGACTGAAACTGGCCGGCCTTACTTCGTGATGGAATTAGTCAAAGGGATTCCCATCACCCGCTATTGCGACGAAAACAACCTGAGCACGGTGAGGCGGCTGGGCCTGTTCGTGCAAGTCTGCCAGGCCATTCAGCATGCCCACCAGAAGGGAATCATTCATCGGGACATCAAGCCTTCCAACATTCTGGTGGCCGACCACGACGGGGTGCCGGTGCCCAAGATCATTGATTTTGGCATCGCCAAGGCGACGACCGATCAGGCGCTGACGGACAAGACTTTGTTCACGGCCTTCGAGCAGTTCATCGGCACGCCGGCCTACATGAGTCCCGAGCAAGCCAGGTTGAGCGGGCTGGACATTGATACGCGCAGCGACATCTACTCGCTGGGGGTGCTGCTGTATGAATTGTTGACAGGCAAGACTCCGTTTGAAGCAGGCCGTTTGCACGAAGCGGGGTTGGATGAAATTCGCCGCATCATCCGGGAAGAGGAGCCGCCGCGGCCATCCACCAGGCTGCACACGCTGGACGCGGCGGAGCAGACGACGGTGGCCAAACACCGCCAGTCCGAGCCGCCGAAACTGGCGCATCTGATCAGCGGGGACCTGGACTGGATCGTGATGAAGGCGCTGGAGAAGGACCGGGGGCGGCGCTACGAAACGGCCAACGGGCTGGCGATGGACATTCAAAGGCATCTGCACAATGAGCCGGTGGTGGCGCGCCCTCCCAGCAACCTTTACCGCTTTCAGAAAATGGCGCGCCGGAACAAGCTGGCGTTTGCGGCGGCCGCCGCCGTGGCCGTGTCGTTGATTCTGGGTTTGGCGATTTCCTCGTTCCTCTTTATCCGGGAGAAGGAGGCCCGTGCCAACGAAGCCACGATGCGCGGACAAGCCGAAAAAGCCAGGCAGCAGGCCCAGGCCGAAGCCGTCCGGGCGGAAGCGGCCTCGCTCGACGCGAAGTCGTCGGAACTGAAAGCGAAGGAGAAGGAAAGTGAAGCGAAGACGACCTTGTCCGCCTCGGAATTCATGCAGGGATCCCGGCTGCTGGCCGAAGGGTACCCCAGCGATGCCCTGGCATATCTGGAGCGGAGTTTGTCCGATAATCCCGCCAACGAGGCCGCTTCAACCCGGCTGGCGACCATATTAGCATCTCATTCCTGGATGGTTCCCACCCTGTTGTTGAAACACGGCCTGCTCTATTCGGCGCAACTCGACGCGGATGGGAAGCGGACCGTCACGCCCTCATGGGAAAAAATGGGGCGGGTGTGGAATACGCAGAGCGGCCTGCCCCTCATCTATTCGGCGCAATTCAGCCCGGATGGCAAGCGGCTCGTCACGGCCTCGGGGGACATGACGGCGCAAGTGTGGGATGCGCAGACCGGCCAGCCGCTGACCGGGTCTTTGAAACACAGTGGTCCGGTGGCCTGGGCGCAATTCAGTCCGGATGGCCGGCGCATTGTGACGGCCTCGGGGGACAATACCGCGCGAGTGTGGGACGCGCAGACGGGCCAGCCGCTGACGGAGCCTTTGCAACACAGCAATTGGGTAAATACAGCGCAATTCAGCCCGGATGGCCGGCGCATCGTCACGGCCTCCGGGGACAAGACGGCGCGAGTGTGGGACGCGCAGACCGGCCAGCAACTGAACGGGCCGCTGCAACACGACAATGCCGTGACTTCGGCGCAATTCAGTCCGGATGGCCGGCGCATCGTCACGGCGTGCTTCAACAATACTGCGTGGGTATGGGACGCGCAGAGCGGCCGGCCGCTGACCGGGCCTTTGCAACATTACAATGCCGTGACCTCGGCACAATTCAGCCCGGATGGGAACCGGATCGTCACGGCCTCGCGTGACGCGACGGCGCGGGTGTGGGATGCGCAGAGCGGCAAGCCGTTGGCCGGGCCTTTGCGACATGGCGCCATGGTGAATTCAGCGCAATTCAGCCCGGATGGCCAGCGCGTCGTCACGGCCTCGGAGGACAAGACCGCGCGAGTGTGGGACGCGCAGACCGGCCAGCAACTGAACGGGCCCCTGCAACACGACAATACCGTGACCGCAGCGCAATTCAGTCCGGATGGCAAGCGAATCGTCACGGCGTCGCACGACGGGACGGCGCGGGTCTGGGATGCGCAGAGCGGCAAGCCACTGACCGAGCCTTTGCAACATGGCAGCGAGGTAACTTCGGCCCAATTCAGTCCGGATGGGAAGCGGATTGTGACGCTGTCACTTGACGGGATCGCGCGGCTGTGGGATGCCCGGAACGGCCGGACGCCGCTGACGGAGTCCTTGAAGCACCGCGCCTCCGCCAATTCAGCGCAATTCAGTCCGGACGGCAGGCGGATCGTGACGGCCTCGGCGGACCAGACCGCCCGGGTGTGGGATGCGCAGAGCGGCCAGCCGATGACCGGGCCTTTGAAACACAGCGGTCCGGTGATTGCAGCGGAATTCAGTCCGGATGGCAAACGAATCGTGACGGCGTCGGGGGACGGTACGGCGCGGGTCTGGGACGCGCAGACCGGCCAGCCGCTGACCGGACCTTTGCAACACGCCAGTGGCGTGAATGCAGCACACTTCAGTCCGGATGGCAAGCGGATCGTCACGGCGTCGCACGACGGGACGGCGCGGCTGTGGGATGGGCAGAGCGGCCAGCCGCTGACCGGGCCTCTGCAACACATTTTCCCTGTGGTTTCAGCGCAATTCAGTCCGGATGGCAAATGGATCGTCACAGGGTCGGCTGACGCGAATGCGCGGGTGTGGGATGCGCAGAGCGGCCAGCCGCTGACCGAGCTTCTGCAACACGGCAGCACCGTCAATTCAGCGCAATTCAGTCCGGATGGAAAGCGCATCCTCACGGCGTCGCACGACGGGACGGCGCGGGTGTTGGATGCACAGAGCGGCCAGCCCGTGGCCGCGCTGCTGAGACACAACTCCCCGGTGACTTCGGCGCAATTCAGTCCTGACGGGGAGCGAATCATCACGGCGTGGGGAAGCACGGCCCGGGTCTGGAATGCGCGGAGCGGCCAGCCTCTGACCGGCCCAATGCGACACGGAGGCGACATCGCTTCAGCGCAATTCAGTCCGGACGGGAAGTGGATTGCCACCGCGTCGGCGGATGGGACGGCGCGGATTTGGGACTCTCAGACCGGCCAGCCGCTGGCGGAGCCTTTGGTCCACGGGCGTGCCGTGAATGAAGAGCACATCAATGCGGACGGCACCAAGATGCTGGTTACGGAAATGCGCTGGGGCGTGAATTCAGCGCAATTCAGTCCGGATGGGAAGCGGGTCGTCACCGCGGCGGTGGATGGGACCGCGCGGGTCTGGGACGTTGCGCCATCGCCCGAAAACCACCCTGACTGGCTGCCGCAACTGGCGGAGGCGATTTCCGGCCAGGCGCTCAATCAACAGGGCCTGCTGGTGCCAACCCGGCTAAACCGCGCTGATGTCATCAACCAGATACGGCAGGAATTGAACCAGGCGCCGGACCAGGACGGCTGGGTGGTTTGGGGACGCTGGTTTCTGGCCGATCCGACCGCGCGCACGGTTTCGCCGTTTTCCAGGAAAACGGTTCCGGAGTACATTGATGATCGAATGCAGGAGAAAACGGCGGAGTCGTTGGAGGAGGCCGAACGGATGGCGGGGGACAATGAGGAATTGTTGGGGAGGGTCGCGGAGGCCCGCAGGATAGCAACGGAAGAGGCTTTGCAGAAGGAAGCCGCCCAGTTGGCCGGGGAAAAGGAAATGGCTGTCCGTCTCGCTGATGTTGTGAATCTCGTTGATGTGGTGAATCCAGGGGAGGAACAGTCCGAGACGAACCATGGCTTTATTGGCGAGAATGTGGAAGCCGGCTTTGCTCAAAGCGGCTTTGCTCCGGGCCGCTCCCATCGAGGCAGCATGCAAGGAGGCTGGTTTTGCTATAAGGTCAAGGTGCTGCCGGATAAAGCGGCGCTGGTGGTTTGCACTTACCGGGACGTGACCAGCGCGCCAGAGAAATTCGACATCCTGGTCAACGGCCAAAGGATCGCGACCGAATCCTTCACCACCCTCGATAACAGGCCCGCCGGGTTCTTTTACAGGGAATATCGCATTCCGGAAGATATGACGCAGGGCCTGGGGCACGTAACCTTGAAATTCCGGGCGCGTCCAGGGCAGTTCACCGGCCAGTTATTAGACATCCACATCCTCAAGGCCGCAGAATAACGCGCCGCCGCATTATTGTTACCTGAACCAATTTGACTCAAAAAAACGCCACTACTGGTAGAACGAGAGTATGAAAGACGAATCCGCAAATCCAAACGCCGGCGAGGCGGAGACGATTTTCAACGCCGCCCTGGCCTTCAGCGCCGCCGAGCGCGCGGCTTACCTGGCCGGGGCTTGCCGGGACAACCTCGCCCTGCGCCAGCGGGTCGAAGCCTTGCTGCGCGCCCATGAAGCGCCGCCCGGGTTCCTGCCCGAAGAATCACCACCGGCCCGCCCCACCGTCAACGTTGACGGCGCGGACAGCGCGCCCGACGACGCGGTCGGCATGATGGTGGGCCGCTACAAGTTGCTGGAGAAAGTCGGGGAAGGCGGCTGCGGCGTGGTTTATGTCGCCGAGCAGGCCGCGCCGGTCCGCCGCCGCGTCGCGCTCAAGGTCATCAAGCTGGGCATGGACACCAAGGCGGTCGTCGCGCGCTTCGAGGCGGAACGGCAGGCGCTGGCGATGATGGATCATCCCAACATCGCCAAGGTGTTCGATGCCGGCACGACCGAAACAGGGCGTCCTTTCTTTGTCATGGAACTGGTGCGGGGCATCAAGATCACCGAATACTGCGATCAGGCCAACCTGAGCACGAAGGAGCGGCTCGATCTTTTCATCAAGATCTGCCAGGCCATCCAGCACGCCCACCAGAAGGGCATCATCCACCGCGACATCAAGCCCTCCAATATCATGGTCACGCTGCACGACGGCGTGCCGGTGCCCAAGGTGATTGACTTCGGCATCGCCAAGGCCACGGAGGGCCGGCTGACCGACGCGACCGTTTACACCCAGTTGCACCAATTCATCGGCACCCCGGCCTACATGAGTCCCGAACAGGCGGAAATGAGCGGGCTGGACATTGATACGCGCAGCGACATCTACAGCCTTGGGGTGCTGCTCTACGAACTGCTGGCCGGCAGCACGCCTTTCGACGCGAAGGAATTGATGGCCTCCGGCCTTGATGCGATGCGCAAGACCATCCGCGAGAAGGAGCCGGTCCGCCCCAGCACACGCCTGGCCACGCTCAAGGGCGAAGAGTTGACGACCGCGGCCAGACGCCGCTCCTCCGATGCGCCCAAGCTGATTCATTTGCTCAAGGGCGATCTGGACTGGATTGTGATGAAATGCCTGGAGAAGGATCGCACCCATCGCTACGAGACGGCCAACGGTCTGGCGATGGATCTCAAGCGCCACCTGGACAACGAACCGGTTGTCGCCCGCCCGCCAAGCAACCTCTACCGCTTTCAGAAGCTGGTGCGCCGCAACAAACTGGCGGTCGGGGCGGTCGCCGCGGTGGCCGTTTCATTGATTCTGGGTTTGGGGATTTCCTCGTTCCTCTTTATCCGCGAGAAAGCAGCCCGCGCCAGCGAGGCCACGATGTTTGTTCGCGAGAAGGATGCCCGCCGCCAAGCCGAAGACGCCAAAAAGCAGGCCCAGGCCGACGCCGCCCGGGCGGAAGCGGCGTCCCTCGAATTGAAGACGACCTTGTCTGCCTCCGAATTCGTCCAGGGTTCCCGCCTGCTCTCCGAAGGATACGGCAGCGATGGCCTGGCTTATCTGGCGCGGAGTTTATCCGATAATCCGACCAACGAGGCGGCTTCAACCAGACTGGCAAGCTTGTTGGCCTCTCATTACTGGGTGGCTTCCGCGGGGTCGTTGCAACCGCCCAATGCCCCGCCTTCCGGTCCGGATGGAAAGCAGCCCGCCACGGCGTCGGCGGATGGCCCTGTGCGGGAGTGGGATGCGCAGAGCGGCCAGCCTCTGACTGAGACTTTGAAACTCGGCGGGTCTTTCACTTCGGCGCAATTCAGCCCCGATGGGAAGCGGATCGTCACCGTGTCGGGGGATGGCGCGCATAACACCGCGCAGTTGTGGGACGCGCAGACCGGCCAGCCGCTGACCGGGCCTTTGCGGGACGGCAACAAACTGAATTCAGCGCAATTCAGTCCGGATGGGAAGCAGATCGTCACGGCTTCGGCGGACAAGACCGCGCGGGTCTGGGATGCGCAGAGCGGCCAGCCGCTGACGGAGCCGCTCGAACACGACGGGGCGGTGATGTCAGCGCAATTCAGCCCGGACGGGAAGCGGATCGTCACGGTTTGCTCCAGCAACACCGCGCGGGTGTGGGATGCTCAGAGCGGACGCTTGACCCAGTCTCTTAAACACGACAGCAAAGTCAATTCAGCCCAATTCAGTCCGGATGGCAAGCGGATCGTTACGGTGTCGGACCTTGCCGTGCGGGTGTGGGATGCGCAAAGCGGCCAGCCCCTGACCGAGCCTTTGCTACCCGGGGGCCAGGCGACTTCAGCGCAATTCAGCCCGGATGGGAAGCAAATCCTCACAGTATCCGGCGAGCACAGGATCTTCGCGGCGCGGCGCTGGGATGCGCAGAGCGGCCGGCCGCTGACCGAGCCGTTCCTCTATGGCACTAACGTCACTTCAGCGCAATTCAGTCCGGATGGGAAGCGGATTTTTACGGCGTCCTTTATGACCGAATCCTCTGCGGGGAACTTCGGCGGGTCCGCGCGCGTCTGGGATGCGCAGACTGGCAAGCTGCTGGCCTCCCCTGTGCATAGCGACTTCGGATTTTTCGGAATGCAATTCAGCCGCGATGGCAAGCGCATCCTGACTTCGGCGATTGACTTTGCCCGGTTGATGGGGGCGGCGGCGGAGACCGCGGCGGGGGGAACCGCCCCCAATCGTTTTTCGATACGCTTCTTAACCCAGGTGTGGGATGCGCAAAGCGGCCAGCCGTTGACCGACCCTTTGCGACAGGAAGGCAACGATTCGCTTTATTCTGTTTCATCCCAAGCCATGCCCATCTCAGCCCTATTCAGTCCGGATGGCAGGCGCATCCTCACCTGGTCCTATGACGGGATCGCCCGCATCTGGGACGTGGCGCCTCCCGCCGAAAACCACCCCGCTTGGTTGCCGCAACTGGCCGAAGTCATTTCCGGTCAGGCGCTGAACAGGCAGGGCGTGTTGGAACCGACCCCGCTCAACCGCGTTGAGATTATCAACCGGCTGCGGCAGGAATTGAGCCACGAACCGGACCAGGACGATTGGGTGGTTTGGGGACGATGGTTTTTGGCGGATCCGTTCACGCGCACCATTTCGCCTTTTTCCAGGCAAACCGTGCCTGATTATGTCCAGAATCGAATCAAAGAGAACACCGCGGAATCGCTGGAGCAGGCCGAACGGCTGGTGGACGGCGGCGACCCATTGTTGCAACGGATCGCGGAGGCGCGCAAAATTTTAGCCGAAAAGGAAGCCCAAACGGACGCGCAAAAGGAAGCCTCGCTCTTCGTGGCCACGAATGCCGTTGATGTCGTCAACCCCGGAGAGGAGCAGTCCGAGACCAATCATGGTTTCCATGACGTGAAAACACAAACCGGCAGTTTTCAGAAGCATGAATTTCGAGCCGCCTTGCTGGGCGGCTGGTTCTCCTACGAGGTCAAGGTGCTGCCCGACAAACCGATGGTGGTGGTTTGCACCTACCCGGGCGACTTCAAGTTTCCAGGAAACTTCGACCTCCTGGTCAACGGCCAAAAGATCGCCACGGAAACACTCCAACCAGCGCCGCTCCTGGACAAGCCCGCGCAATTCCGCAGCAAGGAATATCGCATTCCGGAAGAGATGACGCAGGGCCTGGAGCATGTCACCCTGAAATTCCGGCCGCGTCCACGGGGCCTCACCACCCGAATTTTCTGCGTCCGCATCCTCACGGCGGAAAATAACCCCGCGCCGCATTGACAGAATCGAGAGCTGAACTTTTACTTTTCCCTTTGCTCCGGCTTGCCGGAACCGAAGCTGGAGCGGAAAGGGGTGTATTGTTCGCCCAGCGGCGCCTGGCCGTTGCCAAACACCTCCATCTCGGCCAGGCCAGGCCAGCAGCCGTCGTCGGCCCAGGCGAAAAGAAAGGGCTTGCTTGTCAGTTGCATTCCAGCGGCAAGTGATGCCCTTTCAGCTTTTCGACAAATCAAATCATAATTCGTTCCTCTCCTCCATCCCGGACCAAGCCGCCGGGACCAAGCCGCCCGGGTGTGAAACAACATTCTTCAAATTGGGCGACAACGCCTGTATCCAGGCCAAAGCGGAACTGGCGTTCCGCACTCCAAGACGCTTCGCGTTCAGGGCGGATAGCCGGGGTGCCGACAGGTCTTGGAGTGCGGGCGCGACAGCGCCGCTTTCCTGCTCGCGCCCGCCGTTTTGTCCGGAAACCGATACACCGACCTTACGCTCTTCACTGAAGATGCAAACGAATCGAAGAATTCTCTCTCACGCCCGGCCCGCAAGAAAAGGATTGCTTGCGGGGGTTGGTTGGTTCAAAAGTAGCGCCCGTGCCAGCACGAGCATCCAAGCCGCCGGATTTCCGTTTTGAATCGGACCTCCTGCAACGGGGCTTCACTTCCATCGCCGGGGTGGACGAAGCGGGCCGCGGGCCGCTGGCCGGGCCGGTCGTGGCCGCCGCCGTTGTGTTCCCGGCGGATTGGATTCGGCGCGGCCTGCCCGAATTTTTGCGGGAGATCAACGATTCCAAACAGCTTTCCGCCCCAACGCGGGAGGTTCTTTATGCGGCGTTGGTTTCCAACACAGAAATTCGTTTCGGCATCGCTGCGGTGGACGCGCCGCTCATTGATCAAATCAACATTCTCCAGGCGACCCATCGCGCCATGAACCTGGCGCTGGCAAAATTAAATCCGCCGCCCCAGCACGTCCTGGTGGACGGCCTGCGCGTCAAAACCCTCGATTTCCCCCAAACCCCCATCGTCTCCGGCGACGCCTTGAGCTGGTCCATCGCCGCCGCCAGCATTCTGGCCAAAGTCACCCGCGACCGTCTCATGGTGGAGTTCGACCGCGAGTATCCCGGCTATGGTTTTTCCGGCCACAAAGGTTACGGGACGGAGCAGCATCTCGCGGCCCTGAAAGAGCGCGGCCCCTGTCCGATCCATCGTCATTCCTTTTCCCCGCTCCGCCCCGCGCAGACGGAACTTTTTCCCCAATGACCTTGCTGGAACGGCTCAAATCGTGGCGCGGCAAAGAACCGCCGCCCTTGAGCGCGCGCCGCGGCGCCTTGGGCGAGCGCGCGGCCAAAAAACATCTGCAAAAGGCCGGCCTGAAATTCCTCACCGCCAATTTCCGCACGCGCCGCGGCGAATTGGATCTGGTCTTCCGCGACGCCGATTGCCTGGTCTTCGCCGAAGTTAAAACCCGTTCCTCGGAAGACTGGACCCGTCCCGCCGCGGCCGTGAACAAGGAAAAGCGCCGCCGCCTTTCCCGCTGCGCCCTCGACTACCTGCGGCTCCTGAAAAACCCGCCCATAAAAATTCGTTTTGACGTGGTGGAAGTCTTGTTGCAGGACGGCGCGGTGGCCGAAGTCCGTCATCTGCCCAACACCTTCACCCTCTCCGCCCCCTGGCGCTACGGCTGAATCCACTATGAAAATTCTATTTATCGGCGGCACCGGTTTTATCAGCACTTCGGTCAGCCGGCTGGCCGCGGCCAAAGGTTTCGATTTGTACCTGCTCAACCGCGGGCTGCGAAAACCCGACTTGCCCGGAGTCCGCCGGCTGACCGCCGACTTTCGCCAGCCGGATCAAGCCCGCGCCGCGCTGGGCAAGCTGCAATTTGACACGGTGGTGGATTGGATCGCCTATACGCCGGAGGACATTGAGCGCGACCTGGCCCTCTTCCGGGACCGCACCCGGCAATTCATCTTCATCAGTTCCGCCTCCGCCTACCAAAAGCCGCCCGGCCACCATGTCATCCGCGAGTCAACCCCGTTGCATAATCCCTACTGGGACTACGCCCGCAACAAGATCGCCTGCGAAGAGCGCCTGACACGGGCCTGGCGCGAAGAGGGCTTCCCCGCCACCATTGTCCGCCCTTCCCTGACTTATGGCGACGCGAATTTCCCCATCGCGCTCGGCGGCTGGGGCTGCTACACCCTGGCGGACCGTTTGAAAAAGGGCCGGCCCATCATCGTTCATGGCGACGGTTCCTCCTTGTGGGTCGTCACCCATGCCGACGATTTTGCCCGCGGATTTTGCGGGCTGCTCGGCAACCGGCAAGCGGCAGGCGACGTTTTCCACATCACTTCCGACGAAGTGCTGACCTGGAACCAGATTTACGAAACCATCGCCGACGCCCTCGGGGTCAAAGCCAACCTGGTCCATATCCCCTCCGATTTTATCGCCAGGGTGGCCCCCGCGCTGGCGGGTCCCCTGCTGGGCGACAAAACTTGGAGCGTGATTTTCGACAACAGCAAAATCAAGGCCTTCGTGCCCGGTTTTCAGGCCGTCATCTCCTTCCACGAAGGCATCCGCCGGACCCTGGCCTGGTTTGACGCCGACAAGAAGCGCCGTCGTGTGGACCCGGCTGTCAACAAACAACTGGAAACCATTCTAACCGCCTACGCCGCCCGCTCCCCTAAAATTGGGGGTCACATCTAAACATTCTACATTTGAATGTCTTTTCGACAGAAAAGTAGAATGTTTAGATGTGACCCCCAACGAGTTGGAGGCGGGACAGCCGGAATGAAAACCGCGCCGTGCGCCAGCCCTCTTTCCTTCTCTGACAAAGCATGATTTAATTTCGATATGAAAATCTCACGTCGACTGCTCCTCACCGCGATTGCCCTCACGGCGGCTGGTCTTTCTCTCCTTGCCCAGAACAGCGCCGCGCCCGTCGGCAACGCCGCCTCCGCGCCGGCGGATGGCACGGTCCGGCGCCTCGTCTTCGATGGCGTCAAGTCGGAGCAAAAGTGGGCGTTGAATGACCTAAACCCCGGCCTGCCGTCTGATTGGTCGCCTTACAATTATCTCGTCCTGGAGATGCGCACCTCCAGCCCGCAGCGGTTTTCGCTTTGGGTTCACACCGCCAACGGCCCGCGCCGCATCATGCTCCAGCCCTTCGGCCAGAACGTCTGGCTCCGCGCCTCCATCCCGCTGGGCTACTTGCGGGGCCGCGACCAGAAAGGCACCGACCTGGCCTCTGTCAACAATCGCCGCGCCGATTCCCTCTGGATGTCCGTCTGGGGACCGTTCGGCGACCTCGCCGCCGTCCAGTCCCTGGCTTTCGTCATGGATTATCCCATTAACCAGCCGGCGGTCGAGATTCGCGCCGTCCGGCTGTCCAAGGACGACGAAGGCTCGGCCTTCCTGGAAAAGACACCCGTGCTGGATGAATTCGGCCAATGGGCCCAGGCCGATTGGCCGCGCAAAATCCACAGCCGCTCCCAGCTCGACCAGGAACTCGCCGACGAAGACAAATCGCTCAAGCCCGGCGATTTCGGGTGTTGCGAATACGGCGGCTACACCAACACCCATGCCCAGGCGACCGGCTTTTTCCGCGTTGAACAAATTGACGGCAAGTGGTGGTTCGTGGATCCGCACGGTCACTTGTTCCTGTCCACCAGTTTAAACGGTCTCGGTGGACGCGGTGGCCGCGGCGGCGGGGCCAATGCGCCAACTAATGCCGGCTCCGCTCTCCAGGCCCGCCGCCTCAACGCCTGGGGATTCAACACCGGCGCCCAGGGCATGAACAAGCCCTACATCGTCATGGTCGCGGCGCGGGGGGCAGCCAACACCTTCCTCGGTCTGCCCGATGTCTATTCCGACGAGTTCGCCGGCGCTGCCGAACAGGCTGCCGTCCGCTTGTGCGCGCCGCGCAAGGACGATCCTCTCGTGCTCGGCTATTTCATCGGCAACGAACCTCCTTGGGCCAACCGCGAATCCGAAGTCGTGGACATGATCCTCAAAGGCCCCGAAACGGCCACCCAACTCAAACTCAAGGAATTCCTCCAAGCCGGCGACACTCCCGCGCGCCGCGCCAATTTCGTCCTCGCCGCCTTCGAGAAGCAGCTCGCGGTCGCCTGCGGCGCCATTCGCCAGCAGGACTCCAATCACCTCATCCTCGGCATCCGCTTCGGCGGCGATGTCCCCGACGCCGTGTTGCGGGCCGCCCATGTCTTTGACGTGTGCAGCATCAATGTTTACGAATACGAACCCACCAAACAGGTTGAGCGCGCTTGCCGCGTGACCGGACGTCCCGTGCTCATCGGCGAATTTCATTTCGGCGTGCCTGCCGATGGTTTGGGCGCCGGCCTGGTCCAGACGCGCGACCAGGTCGAGCGCGCCAACGGCTACCGCTACTACGTCGAACAGGCGGCGGCGTTGCCGGGATTTGTCGGCGCCCACTGGTTCACCTGGCGCGATGAGCCGGTCTTGGGCCGCTTTGATGGCGAGAATTACAATATCGGCTTGGTGGATGTGACCGATCGTCCCTACCCGGAACTGGTTGCCGGCGCGAAGGCCACCCATGCGCGGCTGTTCGAGGTGCATTCGGGCAAAGCCCCTCCGTTCAACCAACGCCCCAAAGCCTCCAGCGCCGGAACCCCCGCCTCGCCCTGGACCCAGTAATCTGGTCGGAATCGTCTTGCCTTGGACCCCGGCTCGTGCGAAATAAGAGGCTGCTGGTTGCCTCGGTAGCTCAGTTGGTCAGAGCAGTTGACTCTTAATCCGTCAATACTGTTTTCCTGAATCATCCCACGTCATCCCGACCCTGATTTGCAAGGGTTTACGACTTTTTCGTCATCCCGCATCATCCCGAATCCGCTCGAAAATTGGCAAACGGTATCAGATTCCAGTATCAGATTCGCCGCAGAGCGGCGGAAATCACCTGCCCTGAGTCAACATGCAAGACCGACAGCGTGCCCACCGCGAAACCTCGAACGCCGATGAGTCGCAGAAAGCGGCTTTCAACGACACATCGGCTCGATTTGGGGCCTGACTTCGCCGATTCAAGCCGGTTCCACTCCGCCCAATCCAGCGCCGCCCGGCGAACCGCTCCACCGGCCCGCGCTTTCCTTCCACTCCGTTCCACCGTCTCAAATCGTCGAAGACAGGCTGCCCCCTCGCCGTGAGCGCGCAAGCTGTCGCCAAGTCCCATCGGCCAGCAGGCCGCGCATCTGGGCCTTGCCGAAACTCCCGCCCTCACATCGCCCCAAAAACCAGTCCGCCCTCTGACGCCCAAGCAAGCCGCCGGCCGTACGCCTGCCCACCAGTCACCAGGCGACAGACCGCGACATCGGCGGCAAACTCAAGCTGACCATTCATTTACCCCCCATCCCAAAGGCTTCGTCAATTTTGTGTTGCAGGTTTCCCTTAACCAATTTCAAAAAATGCTTGTACGGGATGAATCTTCCCGTGCCCCCGCACGGCACCTTATGCCCGAGGAACAGCATCTCGAAAATCTCCTCCCCCGTATCCAGGTAAACAGGGCGCGTCGTAGCGAACAACGACTGCCGAGGATGTTTCCACCGGAACGTGGTTTTGTCGCTCTTGAAACGGACCTCGAAATTGTGGAACCATTCCCTTGCATCGAAGACCCACACCAGATCCTCCCAAAAAGTCTCTCGCTCTTGAATGTCCCGAGGCTCAATCGCAGAGTGCTGAAATTCGATTACAACTCCGTAACGCACTGCGACATCCGCCCTGTGGGGTGCCTTCCAGAACTCGCGCCATTCTTCTGGAAACCGCATCTTCCATTTCAAATGCCAATCAGTTTCCGTCTCGTGCCACGGATCACACTCGGCTGTTTCGTGGTGCCAATGCCAAATCCGAACATCCCCGCAGTGCGCCCTGACCGCGCCACCGCATCCAGGACAGATGCCCTGACCGCCAGGCCCAGCCCGGACCTTTTCCCTGTTCTCATTCAAGGCCCAAATCATAATGCGAGACACCGATCAAGGATTCTCCCTCGTTGTTCACTGTGGGACCAGAATGAATGCTCCGCTTTGGTTGGTGCCCAAAAAATAGCCGGCGGCGTTCGTCTGGTTTTGCAGTAGCACTCCATTCACTTTGATCGTTTGCTTCGCATTGGTCGGGTTCAGGAAACTACCGGAGATCAAACCTGCTTTGGTCGTGTTCGTCAACGTCAGTCCGTTCGTGTTTTCGGCAGTATGCGGGACGGTGATCGTGTTGTTTGACGCCCATGTGATTTGGTTGATGATGCTGAACGGCAAGTTGCCCCCCTCCAATATCACTTGCGCGTTGGTCAAGCTGAGGAGCGGCTTGTTGGTCGCAGTGTAAAGAGAGCCAATGACGGTCGTCTGCTGGTTGGTGAAGCCGGAACGATAAACGGCCGTTTTGGCGGAATTGGTGGCGTTGATCCAGCTTATGAATGGAGCGGAAACAATGGTATGGTTGGTGAAATAATTCCATCCCCACAGCGATCCTGCGCCGTTGTAAAGAGGCACGTAGAACGGCCAAAAGCCGTCCTTTGAGACGACGCTGGATCGGCTGACTGACGTTGTTCCATCCGCCAAACCCCCGGCAAAGGCGATGTTTCCTGACGCATCCAGCGTGACCGTCCCGTAGCTGGTCCCAAACGGGCCGACGGTCGGGTCGTTCGTGCCGGGAACTATGAGCGTGTACTGGCCTTGGTAGTTGGTTGCCTTATGCGTGGAGTTGAAAACGGACTGGTCGCCGTGCAGCATGGCTACGAACGAGCCGTCACTCACTGTCCCATGCAGCGACCGGTCCGCCAAGTCCAATTGCAAAGATGCGGTCAACGGATTCCCGCCGTGCCGGGTCGAATGAACTTGTGCCGCCCCGCTGACATCGAACTTCCCATTGATGAGCGGGATCGTTTCCGAACCTAAAAAGAAATTGCCCGACAACACGCCGCTGCTGGTCACATTGACCGTGAAGGAGCCGGAGTTGGTTTGTTGGTGCGGCGGGTTGGCTGGCGCAAAGAGTCCGTTGTACGCGCCCTGGGCTGCGAGGAAGAGGTTGGTGACGAAGTTGCCTTCGATCACGAGGTTGGATTGCATGGGGAACGTGTACGAAAGATTGGTGCTCAGGACGGCGTAAGGTGTCGCTGTGCCTCCGACCCAATTGGAGAAAATCCAATTATGCCCCGGATTGGCGGTCAGGGTGTAGTTGGTGCCGACGGCCAGCAATTTGCCGTTGTCAACTGGGGTTATGCCACCAAGACCGTTTGTTTGCACGGTGAGCACGGCGCTGGGGATATAGAGAAAAGAGACCTTGTTGGTCGGCGAATTGTTGCCGCTGCTGTCCCTCGAATACGCCCAAAGCACGTTGGTGCCGCGTAACAAGGTCAAATTGGCCGTCCAATTGCTCGCGCCGTTGGTCATCGTCGCTGCCGTCCAACTGTTGCTGTTCAGTTGAAAATACACCGAAGCCACAGCCACATTGTCGCTGGCCGTCCCCTTCACGGTGAACGTGCTGTTGCTCCACCGCTGATTGCCTACGGGGGAAGTGATGGCGATGCTGGGCGGCATCACGTCCACAAAGTTAGCAATCAGAGTCAAATTCGACGCCATCCGGAAGGTCAGCTTCGGTTGGTTAGTCGGGAAACTGCCCGTCCAATTTGTGAAGGCAAAGCCCTTCCCAGGTACGGGTGCAGCCGTCATGGAGAAATTTTGCCCAACCTGCAAAAACTGGCCGTTGTAATTGGGGCTGACCGTTCCTTTGCCATTTGTCTGAACTATCAGTGGAGCGGTGACGACGTAAACAAAACTAACCGTGTTGGTGGCCGAGACGTTCCCGCTGGTGTCCAGGGAATATGCCGCCAGCGTATTAGTTCCGGACACCAAGGAGGACAGATTTGCCGTCCAGTTGCTCCCGTTATTGGTCAGTGTTGCGAAATTCCATCCAGACGAATTGAGTTGGTACAGCACGGAACCAACCGTGACGTTGTCCGAAGCGGTCCCGCTTGCCAAAACGACACCGTTGCTCAACTGCTGCCCCGAACGCGGCGTTGAAATCCCAACTTTTGGCGGCGTCGTGTCGCCGGCCACAGCAACCGTCTCCGTTGAACTGAGACCGGTGCTGCTGATCGCTGACACCTCGTAGCTGATATACTTCCCCGCCGCAACTTTGACCGTTGGCTCCACGTAGATTCCCACTCCTGAACTTACGTGACCGACTGTGGCGTAATTTCCTCCTGGCAGAATCGCACGCGAGATGTTGTATTGAACCACATCGCGATCATTGTAGCCATCGTCCTCTGATAGTCCCCACATCACAATGTTCGTTCCGTCCGGGCGGAATCGCACCGCCGTGGCAGTGGGAGGTGACGGCGGGCTGCTTGTCGTGGTCATTGGATATGCGCGCGAAAACGGACTTTCGTTGCCGGAAGTGTCCACGGCGCTCACGGCGATGAAATAATTCGTGCCCAACGCCAAGCCTCTCAGCATCACGTTCGTGCCGGTCACTTGAACAGGTGAAGGCGTTCCTTCCACGGCTGCCACTCCGTTCCAAGGCGGGCCGACAACGCCGGCACTGTAATAAACGCGATATGCCGCAAGGTCAGGTTCCCGGTTCGTTTGCCATGAAACCCAAATCCGGCTTTGTCCAGCGCTGACAACAATGTTTGTTGGCGTCGCAGGAGGAGTATTGTCAATCACATTGATGGCGGTCGTTCCAAAGGCGTCGCCGGCCACAGAGGCCAGGCTCACATAAGCAACGGTTCCGCTCATCGGAGCCTTCAAAAACAGGGTCACACCACCATTCGTGCTTATTACCTGAATGCCAGCCAAGTTCGTATCGCAATCCTGGTTCAAAATTTGCACCCCGTTTGCCTTCACGGTAAAGAGCCAGGGCTGAGAAGCCGCCGCGCCCGTATTCAAGGTGATATTGGTGACGACAATCGTCATCTGTGAAACGCCATCAGCAGCCAATTCGCTAGTGCTTGGCACCAACTGGAGATTTCCCGTCGGCATGGGCGGAGCGACGGCAAATGTTCCAAGATTGGTGATTGTGGCAGAAACGATATTGGAAACCGTGTTTGCCGTGCCGCCCACCAGTTGCCATGAATTGCTGCCGCTCGTAGATGCGTAAATCTGCAAGTTCGTTGGATTCAGCCCCGTTACTTGCGATGGAAGATATGAAATTGCCACGGTTCCAGAACCGTTGAACGCATTTGTGCTCTGAAAACGGTAAATGCCGCTGATGCCGTAAATATAATTACTCGAGCCGTCAGGCGGCAGGTAAGCGGGCTGAATATACGCTGCATCTGCCAACAGGGGTCGCTTTGCTTGAAGCTTGAGGTTTTCAACGCCCTTGGCCCAGGAGGTAATGACCGTCGAACCGTCGTTCATGACGCCTTGGCCAAACTGCAATGTCGCGCTCACGCCATTATCCACCACGCCAATGGCATTGTTTACGCCATCGGATATATCAGTGGCCACTTGGTTAATGGCCGTGGTAATCGGACTAACAGCGTAAGTGCCCCATTGGGCAATCATGGAAGCCCAGGATTGACTCGGCAGATTACCGGCCCTCAGGGCGAAATACGATTCCGTTGGCCAGTACAAAGTGGTTCCACGCTGCAATAACGATCCTCGTTCGTTGACCTTTTCCGCGCCGATGTCGAATTCCGCGTCGAAACTGACCCCAAGACCCAAATCGAGATCCGCATTCACGTCCAAGTTTTGTTGCTCCGCATACACCGACCAACTGTAATTCGGGACGACGACCCCGTTTGTCGCCTCAAATCTTTCGGTGAATGTTCGATTATAGTTACCATACAATGCCGCAGGGTCGTATAGCTGCCATGCCACGAGAGGATTCTGTTCCCCTTGGCCCAATGAAAGCTGTCTCACAAGCTCTGTCCGGTATGGGCTGCTTTGTCCCGTGCGGGTCCAACTCTTGTTGAGCAACTCTATATTCTCACTCGTTTGCCATTGAAAAGCCACGGAGCCTGCGCCAAGACTTGTGTCCCCAATGCCCAAAGATGGCGCCACATTGATCATGGCTGTGCCACCACCTGCCACCCCGACGGTGGATGCCGATTCCGGCGCACTTCCGAACGATGCCTCATGCCCGAAAATAGCTTCCTCATCTGCCGAAAACGCCGCATCGCAATTGAGATGCACCGGGCCAACAATCGCAGCGTTTAGCGTTATGCCACCACTCATGTCGCCGCCTGCCTGCACGTCTCCTTCCACGCACTGTAAATTTGAATTCAAGAACTTCCCCTCAATGCTATTTTCCACGTACCTGTAAAATGCCTGCTGCGGCCCTGGTACTCCGGCTATCACGTTTCCCAAATCCACGTACAGTTTCAGCGCGTTCTGTTCGGGATCGGTGCTGTTCGGATCGAAAGTAAAGCTGGAACGTAGGGCAATCCCTGCGAACGCATTTGCTCCAATGGACGCCTGATTCCCAGCGGAAAAACTCAGATTGGCTGAAGAGACCGAAAGAGATGAGCCAACATTTGCTCCCACACCGGCTGAAACATCGAGCATCTCACGTCGGGTGATGGTCTCGCTTGCCACGGGGCCACCGACGAGCTTGTGCCGCAATTCGCTCTCCCCGGACGTGTCGAAACCCGCCGTAAGAAAATCCCCGACGCCTAATCCCGCGCCCAATTTCTGTTTCCAAACGTAATCGAATTCCGACAAGACCACCTGAGCTTGGAACTGCTGCTGGACTTTGCCGGAGACCTTAAGTTGCACTAATTGAAGCTGACCGACTGTTCCCAATGCCGATGCGGGAATTCGCACTCGCACAATCCCGTCCGCATCGGAAACACCGGCGGTCGCTCCGGGCCAGTACGTTGAAACGTCTCCACTCTGATCAATCGCGGCGCCACCCGAAATCTGGACGGAGACCGGCACGTTTCCCGCCGCTTGCCCTGCCGAGTCCACCATCAAATAATAACGATACGCAACCCCGTTCTGCTGCACCGTTGTAACAGCGGGATTTACGTCCGGTGCCAGCGGTTCAAGAGTGGATTGTCCCGTTGACTCCGTAAGCGAAATGTCCCCCAGATCCTTGTTGCCGGAACCCACATCTATTTTCGTGAGTCGAGCGGAAGCATAACCAGAGGCGGAAACATCCACGACGTAGCCTGTTCCAGCCGGAACCCCCGACAAGGCAAACGTGCCATCACTCGACGTGTCGGTGGCCAAAGAAGTCGTCTCGATATGGACATGCGCGTTTTGGACCGGCGAACCATTTCCCAGAACCCTGCCTGAGAGCGTTCCAACAACAAGCGACCTCGTGTCCACTGTGAAAATCGGCGAGACGGCTTGCGAATTCAGTGCTGTTAATTGAATGCGCATTTTGGAGGAAATACTGTCAGGATAATCCAACCCCACGTTCCAGATCAGGTGGCGCTTCCCTCCAACTGTCGCCGGAGTGGTAATGCCATCGCCAGAAATGCTCACCGGTAGGATCGCATAAGTTGCCCCGCCATCCGTGGAAGCAGAAGCCGATATCGAAACCGGCGATGCGCTTCCATTAAGATCATAATATATATCCACCAAATCATTTCCCGTTTGCTCTGTCGCGCGAACATTGGAGACAGTGGCTGCGACATTGGGATTTTGCGTCACCGTCACATTCCAACTGCCGGAATTGTCGCTGAAATTATTATCATTGACGCTCAGGTACAATTCCCCGCCGCTGCTCGCAATAAAGGTCGTGCCCGTGCCAATTTCAATGGCAGTTCCCGATGATCCCACTTTGCCGACGAGCGACCACCACGGTAGAGTCGGTGCAAGAAAGGGCAATGACGTGGTTATGCTACCGACTGGGGAACCAGCAGGGGTCTGATAATCCAACGCACTGGTGCTTTCCTTGCGCACGTCCAACTCACCTTCAGTGCCCGAATAATCCCCCAGATTTCCAACGCACACACTTCCACTCGCGGAAATCGTAACAATCTCGCCGATGGATAAACTGATCCCCGTATCGTACCACTCGGACGATCCGGGCAGTTGGAAGGACACCGTCGAGACAGTTGGACCCGGTGATTGACTCGACTGTGCAACAAGCGCCAGATTGAATCCATATCCAGCCGCGATGGCGACGACGCCGGTTAAATCTGCCGGCACCGTATTCTCACCATAATAGTTGTCCCCCCAAGCCACCACGGTGCCATCGTCTTTGAGCGCCAGACTCTGATTCTCTCCGCCCGCGATGCCGATGACGCCACTCAGATTCGCCGGCACGTTGATCTGGTTGTAACTATTGTCTCCCCAGGCGACGATTGTCCCGTCTGACCGAAGCGCAAGACTGTGATCCTGCCCTGCCGCGATACCGATAACCCCACTCAGATTCGCCGGCACGTTGGTCTCGCCATGAGTATTGTCTCCCCAAGCGACGACCGTCCCATCGGATTTGAGCGCTAGACAATGAAACCCTCCTGCCGCGATGCCGACGACGCCACTCAGATTCACCGGAACATTGGTCTCGCCATAAGTATTGTCTCCCCAGGCGGCAACCATCCCGTCCGACTTGAGCGCCACACTTTGATCCTCTCCCGCTGCAATAGCGACGACTCCAGTTAGATTCGCTGGCACCGGAGCTGTCGACTGCCCATATCTAGTGTTCCCCCAAGCAACGACTGTCCCGTCTGACTTAAGCGCCAAACTGTGAAAACACCCTGCTGCTATGGCGATGACGCCCGTTAAATTCGCCGGCACCGTCGGGATTCCATTATAAAACATGCCCCACTCGAGGACCGTCCCGTCGGACTTGAGCAACAGTTCGTAATTCCCCCCTCCAGCGATGGCGACGACGTCACGAAGATACGCCGGCATCGCAGTCGCGCTACAGTAACCGCCTCCCCAAGCGACCACCGTCCCGTCAGACTTGAGCGCCAGGCTGTAATATTCCCCCGCCGAGATGGCGATGACGCTGCTCACATTCACTGGAACCGTGGTTTGGCCATCAGAATTATTGCTTCCCCAAGCGACGACCGTCCCGTCAGATTTGAGTGCCAGACTGTAATAAGCCCCCGCCGAGATGGCGATGACTCCCGTTAAATTCGCTGGCACGTTGGTCTCGCCATGAGTATTGTCTCCCCAAGCGACGACCGTCCCATCTGACTTAAGCGCCAGACTGTGAAGATATCCTGCTGCTATGGCGATAACTCCCGTTAAATTCGCCGGCACGTTGGTCTGGCCATAACCATTCGCTCCCCAAGCGACGACCGTCCCGTCAGATTTGAGGGCCAGCCTGTAATTTTCTCCAACCGAGATGGCGATGACACCACTGAGATTCGTCGGCCCCTCGCCATTTCCCCAGGCGATCGTTCCGTCCGACTTGAGCGCCAGACTCTGATTATATCCGGCCGCGATGGCGATGACGCCCCTCAGATTCACTGGCACCGTGGTTTCGCCATAAGAGTTGTCTCCCCAAGCGACGACCGTCCCATCTGACTTGAGCGCCAGGCTGTGAGCATATCCCGCCGCGATGGCGATGACTCCGGTCAAATCCGCCGGCACCGTGCTTTCCCCATAATAGTTGTCGCCGCAAGCGACGACCATCCCGTCGGCTTTGAGCGCCAGACTGTGATTCCCTCCCGCCGCGATAGCAGAGTAGCGTGTTCCTGGCTGCACGTAAGGGATCACTTCAACTCCCCAACTGACGCCAATCCCCGACGCGCGATTATTGTTTTGCGCATTGCCTTGCGGAATGAATGCAACCGCTAATGCTAACGGCAGAAGAAACACCTTCAAGTTCGCGTTCATATCTTTTTTCGATCGTTTTTATCATCGGTCAACTGCCCGCTCAATTGGCGCTCAGACGATGATTCATTGTTGTCAGAAGATGTGGTGATGTTTGATGGTCCTGGTCTTAGCCTTCGCACGAATCCGGTTAGACCGCCACCATGCCGCATTTCCCAAACGAGCAGTTCCTCGCCAGCGCGGAAATTGATCTCCCGTTCGAGTTCTTCAACCCTTTTCGCAACCTTGGCAATGTTTCCGAACGTCGTCCACGCTCCAAGCAGAATCGCCAACACAACCGCAACGAAACCGACCCAAAAATTAGAATCGGGTTTCGCCTGTATGAGCCACACGAATAGTGCCGCCCCAACAGCAATAAGTTGCCAGCCATGATTCGTTCTCGCGAGAATTTCCTGTCGCAATGTATCATATTCGTGCAGCAGGATCGAAATCTTATCCTTTTCGCTGAATAATTCTGGTTTCGGCGATTTTGGGCCGGCAATCCCCGCCGCAGCAGAATTATCCGTTTTGCCAGAGCGGGCATTTGCCACCACTGTCGCCTCGCTCGCAGATTTGGATGTTGGTTGCGATTCCACGATTGCAATTCCGAGGAACTGACTTGGAGACGGGTCATTCGGCTCGGTCACTTTGATCCTTGCCCCAAGCATTTCCGACTTAATCACATAGCACCGCACGGCAAAGACATCAAACACGTCTCGGTCGTTCCTGTCAAAGTCTCATTGTGCAGATTACGCCCCATTGGGCGGTGTAAAGCAAGCAAAATCTACGGCCTAATAGGGCGTGTCTCGAAAAGGCCCGAAACTGCCAGAACTCGCCAAATTCGGCGCCAACGTGCGCCGTGAGCGGGTTGCGCGCGGATTCACCCAGGAAAAGCTCGCTGAATTGGTGGACGTGAATCCCCGGACCATCCAGAAAATCGAAGCCGGCCAACTCAACATCCTGTTCACCACCATCTTGCGTATGCAGGCAGCCTTGGCTTGCTCCTGGGATTCCCTGATGCGCCCCTGACGGCCAAAAGCAGCACTCCTCCCTCACCGGTCCAGTTGATCAAGTGCGCCGAGCCGGTTGGCACTTTGCTGCGCTTTGGCACGAGTATTCCTGGCTTCTGGAAATCTCCCTGTGAGACGATAGGCAATTGCCAGTTTCCGTTGCGCGCGCGCAATGCCCGGATCGTTTGGGTTCTTCGAGAGCGCCTCAATACCCCGTTCCAGATAACCGCGCCCCTTCCACCAGCGGCCGCAGAACAGGTACCCGTAGCCCAGATGAACCATCGCGTCGCCCAACTTTTCTTCGGATTCGCCCATCCGCTCCCGCATTTGCAGCATTCTTTTAAAATCCGACACTGCGCCCCACGGATTGCCGAGGTGCATCCGAATGCTGCCTCGAACCGCGAGATGACCCGGATTCCGACCGCCGCTCAGGTAAATCGCTTCCTCAATATATTGCAGCGACCGTTTCAGACACTCAAGCCGCCGGAGGCCAAATGGCATCAGGTTTCCGATTGAATAATACGCCGAGGCCAGCGGACCGCTCGGCGCATGGCTCCCAGGCAACTGTTCGCGGATAATCGCTTGCGAATGGAGCGGGGCGACGGTCCCTGCGTAAAGGTGACCGTGCCAACCGCTCCACGAGGCGGCTGAAGTCCAGAAGCCAAGCACTTTGTCCCAAAGCGGCAGAAAATCAGCGAGCCGGCTGTCCGCTTGCACGTCTTTCGGCAAATACGACGCTGACATCAATTCACGGGCAGCCAACCACATTCTTGAAAGCTTGCGTTGCATTTCAGGAACACGGTCATATTCCGCGAGGAGAAACTCCACCAGGTCCTTTTGGGGAGGTTGCCGCTGTTCAAATTGGCCATCCAGGAAAAGAACATTCTCAAGTTCGTGACCGGGCGGAGCCTTTTCCGCGCGATCCATATAAAGTTGGCGCACGAGCCGCTGACGCAGGGGATGCGTTTGGATTTCGGGTTGGCGGATGTGCCGAACGATCAAATGGCGCACTTCTTCAAGAATCACCGCCGTCGGCTTGGTCTCTTGATTTCGCCAATCAGGAATTGCAAAGGCGAGCAAACGCAATAGTGTCTCAAGTCGAGGACCTGGGTTGAAGCCCTCCTGCACGAAAAGGTAAGGACATTTCGCGTGCATCGCCGCCGCGTACAATTCGATCTCGAAGTAGCTGGTGGCACTCACGAAACTCCTGACAGGAATTGGCGAACCGTGCTCTTTTTCCACACGCCGGGCATCCGCCAACACGCAGATGTACAGGTCGGATTGAGCCAACACTTCAACCAAACGGTCAACAGCTCCGAGTCCCTCACCAAGTCCTGGTTCCGAACACTCTGCAACCCAAGCGATTTCACGGTTAGGGTTAGCCGCGCGAAATTCTGCAAATTCAGCGGTATCCTTCAGCCCATAAATTGCGCGCCGCAACCGCCACAACGGGCTGTCATGGTGGTCCTGAAAACCCGCTTCCTTATAGAAGGATGAAATGAACGCAACAGGATTCAAGACAATGCTGCTTTCTCGTTCCGAATTGTTTGAATTGCAGCAGAAAAGGCTTCGCCATGCAAGCTGGTTCATGTGTCCTTGGTCGGGATTTCCCCGCGTCCTGAGAGCGGCGGCTTTCGCTTCCGCTCCGCTCCCCCGCCACCTTCCGGCTGCGCTCCGCAAAACCGCCGCACTCATACCGCCCCCGATTTCAGCTTGTCACTCAGCCTGAAAACCCTTCTGTTCTGCTTACTCGCCCATTTGCTCCGGTTACGATGCTCGGTCTCGCTGCGCTCGCTCTGTGCGTCTGGGCCTGCGCAAACGGGCGACCGCTCCACTCCGGGCCTTTCTTTCTGCGAGACAAGGCATCGCGGCCCCGCGCGGCCCCTGCTTGTCCCCATTGCCCACCCCTTCGCGCAAGACTGTGAGCTTTCGATTCCCCTTGAAAGACTACGCCTCGAAACTCACAGACTTGCGCTCTCCCGTTGGCGCTCCCTTGATGAATTTCTAAATCCGCCGCTCCATTCCGCTTTTTATTGCGTCCGCTCCGCGACCCTTTCCCCTACGTGGGCGGCCAGCCCAAACGCTCCATTCCGCTCACGGCTTTGGAAATTCACAACGGAGCCAGGGAATCCCGATTACGCGCGTCCGTCATGGTTGATGCCCACCCTTGAACCTGGCATAAACCACGCCAGCCCCGCCGCTCCGCGATAGTGTGAGGCAATTACCCGTCTGCCTGCCTCATTCACGTTGTTTTCTTCGCCTTTTTTTTCGCCGCCATCACCCCGCCATTTGCTGCTCGCCTGTCCGACAACGAGCCGACTTCAGGAGCGAGATCAAAAATCGCGCCAGCGTCTCCCTTTTGCCTTTTCGCCACTGTCACGGTTTTAGCTTTCGCTGGGTTTTGGATGCACTTCGCGCACGGCTTCGCTGTCTCCCAATCAGGTGAAGCGAGCAGCAAACGGCAGGGTGACGGACAGCGGATTCAAAAAAAAAGCTATGAAAACAACAAATCTGAAAATTGAAGCGTCAGCACCGGCGAATGTCCGGCCATCGTCGGGTTCAAAAACCAGCAATTCGGGGCAACTGCATCGGATTGATTTTCGGCGGCGATTTTACAATCGCGGACTTTCCACAGCGGGACTTTTGGACCTGCTTTATTACGAGACTCCGCGCCTTTGGGAATTGTGTCAGGTTGTCGGCAAGTGGGTTTGGATTGAGTTTGACGAGCAACCGCCACGCCACATCACCGCCACATTGTCCGAGCTTGGTTTCCATTGGAACCGCAAACGCCAACTCTGGCAGCACCCTTGCGGCCAGTTTTCCACCGGCAGCCACCGTGACCCCCGCGACAAATATCAGACCTACTTCCCGGCAGACATGAAAGCCGCTTGAAAGGCCAACACGCCATGAAACGAAACAGACGCCGCTTGCCCATTCCGCAGCACGAGTTTGGTTTTAATGCCGAGTTCTGAGTAATGCCGAGTAAAACTTGGAAATCCTCAATCCATAGCGGTTTCGTTAGCTTTTACTCGGCATTATCCTGTCAGGGTTCTGCCGGGTGGCCGCGCGGATTACGGAGATGATGTGACGTTCAAAGTTCCGAATTCCTCGAAAATGCTTCACGTTTGGAACCGGCGTGGCCACACCACCATGAACATTCGTTCGTGTGAGTCATGCGGATAATGCCGAGTAGCCAAGACGAATTCAGGGGCGATTCCTTGGGCATCCATCGGAATCACCTCGTCCACTCGGCATTATCCGGGA
>JBEKVM010000047.1:0-34993 GCA_049513975.1 Verrucomicrobiota bacterium
TGCGGAACGCCAGTTCCGCTTTGGCATTGCGTGCGAACAGTGACTGGCCCCATCTCCATCCGCGCCCCCCTGCTGCGCGCCAGCGTCTTGGAGTGCGGAACGCCAGTTCCGCTTTTGGATTGCGCGCTCGGACAGAGCGAAACGCGGGATGGATCGTGCGCCTCGCCCAAAGCGGCGCTGTCGCGCCGCGCTCCAAGACCTGTCGGTCTTTCAGGCGCGCCGGCTGAACGCGCCAGCGTCTTGGACTGCGGAACGCCAGTTCCGCTTTGGCATTGCGTGCGAACAGTGACTGGCCCCATCTCCATCCGCGCCCCCCTGCCGCGCGCCAGCGTCTTGGAGTGCGGAACGCCAGTTCCGCTTTTCTGGTGCATGCGAATTGGGAGGGAAAACGTCTTCATCCGCACCCCCATATCAACGCCAGCGCCAGCACGCCCACCGCCAGGCCTCCAATTCGCAAATAGCGCTGCACCCGCCCATTTTGCGCCCATGACAGGAATCCTCCCGCCTCCCGCAATTCTTCGCAGCCAAAATCAAAACCGGCGTTGATCCCCAGTTCGTCAAAGGCTCGATTCAACAGCGCGCACACCTCCGTCAAACCCGACACCGCGTTGACCGCTCCCGCCCAGATCACCCGATCCAGCCAGTCGGCGCACCTCGAAAACGCCCCGTTCAGCCGGATCACCGTCGCCCCATAAATCTCGTCCATGTAGAATTTATTCTGGAGCAAGCGAAAGACCGCCGGCACAGATTTCTCCAGTGGATCTGGTTCCCGGCTACTTTGCGCCGCCACCTTGGAATAGATCCGCCAGCCCGCAAACAGGGCAACGCCAACCACAATGGTGGAAAGCAGCATCAGACCCAGTTGCGGGCCGGCCACCAGGGCCGCGGGCGTGAACCGGACTTCTGCTCCGTTCAAAAATGAGGCGAACCAGGGCCACGCCGGCGTTCCCAAAAACCCGGCCAGCACGGCCACCACGGCCAGGATGACCAGCGGAATCGTCATCACGGCGGGACTTTCATGCGCCGGCGCAGGGCTGCCTGCCGCCGCGGCTGGTTTCCCGAAAAACACCCAGCTTATTTGCCGCGTCATGTAAAAGGCCGTCAGAAACGCCCCCGCCAAACCCAGATAAAATGGCACGATCGAAACATCCCAATCCCGCGCCGCGCGCAGAATTTCATCCTTGCTCCAAAAACCGGAGAAGAACAGCGGCACGCCGCACAGCGCCATCATGCCCGCCGCGTATGTCGCGAACGTCCACGGCATCAGCTTTCTCAGACCCCCCATTTTGCGGATGTCTTGTTCGCCATGGCAGCCGTGAATGACCGACCCGGCGCCCAGGAACAGCAACGACTTGAAAAAGGCGTGCGTGATCAGATGAAACATTCCCACCGCCACCCCCCCCACTCCCAATCCCATCATCATGTAGCCCAATTGCGAGATCGTGGAATAGGCTATGATTCGTTTGATGTCGTTTTGCGCCACCGCAATGGCCGCGGCATACACCGCGGTGATGGCCCCCACCCACGTCACCACTTGCAGCGCCGACAGATGGGAACCGGCGCTCATCAGCGGATACATCCGCGCCACCAGAAACACTCCCGCCGCCACCATGGTGGCCGCATGGATCAACGCGCTCACCGGCGTCGGGCCTTCCATTGCGTCGGGCAGCCAGACGTGCAACGGGAACTGGCCCGATTTGCCCATGGCCCCCGCGAATATCAGCAGGCTGATCGCCGTCGAGACCGCCATGCCGCCCACCGTGATCGTGGCCGCCAGATGCGTCAGCGACGATTGTTCCAGACAGCCCTTGCCGTGGTCGTAAAAGAGCAGCGTGCCGCTTTGGCTGTATAGCCAGAGCATTCCCAGCAGCAACCCCAGGTCCCCTAGCCGCGTGGTGATAAATGCTTTCTTGGCCGCCGCCGCCGCCGCCGGCTTTTCAAACCAGAATCCGATGAGCAGGTAGGACGACAGCCCGACTAATTCCCAGCAGATGAACAGCAGCAGCAGGCTGTTGGCGATCACTATGCCGAGCATGGCCGCGGCAAACAGCGACATGAAGCAGAAGAACCGCGTAAAATTCTCGTCGCGCGCCATGTAACCCACGCTGTATATGAAAATAAGCAGCGACAGGAATGACACCATCATCAGCATAATGGCGCTCAACGGATCCAGCACCCAGCCCAGCGGCACCGACGTTGCCGCCGTCGCTCCCAGATCGAACCACCGGAAACTCCAACTCTCCCGGAACCCGTGCGCGCTCAGACTGGTCACGAAAGCCACGCAGGACAGCACCAGACTAACCGCCATCCCTCCAATGGCCAGCCCCGCCGCCAATTGTCGCCGCTCCCGCTTCAGCAACGAGCCCAATCCCGCCATCACCAGCGGCAGCGCCGGAATCAACCACAGGTATTGGACGACGTATTCCATGGCTCAGCCTTTCAGCCCATCCAATCTATCCACCTGCGTGGTCTTGCGTTGACGGTAGATGGCAATGACCAGCGCCAGGCCCACCGCCGCCTCCGCCGCCGCGATGGCGATGGAGAAAAGCACGAACATCACCCCGGTCAACGCCTCCGGGTGTGGCCCATACCGCCAGAACGCGATAAAATTCAAGTTCGCCGCATTGAGCATCAATTCGATGCCGATGAGCACCAGAATGGCGCTGCGGCGCGCCACCACCCCCGCAAATCCGATGCTGAACAGCAACGCAGACAGTATCAAATAATGTGAGAGCAACGGGTTCATTTAAAGTCAATCATAATTATGATCTTAATCTTAATCATAATCTTAATCTTAATCTCTTTCAGAAAGAGCAACCTCCTCCCCTCGGCCCTCATCCCCACCAGTCTTCTTAATCTTAATCATAATCTTAATCCTAATCTCTTTCAGAAAGAGCAACCTCCTCCCCCCGTCCCTCCCCTCCGCCAGTGTGTGGAGGGGGCGTGGAAGACGCCGGAGCTTTGTCCTTGGTTTCCTCCCGCATGGCAATGACCACCGCTCCCAGCAGCGCCGCCGTCAATAGTACCCCGATCATTTCCAGCGGCAGGACGTATCGCGTCATCAATTCCACCCCGATTAATCCCGTTATTTTCCCCGGAATCTCCGCCGCGGGCGGAGCCAGCCGTTGCAGGCTGGGGCTGGCCAGGACGGGCAGGGCTATTCCAGCCAGCACCACCAGCGCCACCGCCACACCCGTCCGCCACGTAGGCGACGACTGCCGGCTGCCCGGCAGCACTTCTTCCCCGCGCGTGAGCATAACGGCAAACACGATCAGGATGGCAATCGCTCCCACATAAACCAGCAGTTGGGCAAATCCGACAAATTCCGCGTCGAGCTGCAGGTAGATCACCGCCAGACCGGCAAAAGCCGCCGCCGCGCAAAGGGCGCAATGCACCAACTGCCGCAGCGCCATCGCCGCAACCGCGCAAGCCACCGTCATGCCGGCGATCAGATAAAATGCGATCTCATTCAGCATAATTGTAGTGGTGTTCGGCTGTTTTCCCGCCTTTCAAGGCCCGGCCCAGCCAGACATACACTCCCGCCAGCAGGCCCGTGCCCAGCAGCCAGCGCAGTTCCAACGCCCCTGGAAATTGCCAGACCCCGCTTTGCCACCAGGCCACCGCCACGAACAGGTTGACCAGCGCCAGCGGCACCAGAAATTTCCAGGCGAAATTCAACAGTTGGTCCAGACGCAAACGCGGCAGCGTGGCCCGCGCCCAGATGAACAGAAATATCAAAACGCCGAATTTGGCCGCGAACCAGCCCCAGGATGGCAGCCATTCCAGCCATCTCGCCGGCGCCTGCCATCCCCCAAGAAACAGCGTCACCCCCAGCCCGGTCACGGCGAAAAGCCCCAGATATTCCCCCAGGAAAAACAGGGCGTATTTGAACCCCGAATACTCCGTCAGAAATCCGGCTATCAACTCCGATTCCCCTTCCGGCAGGTCAAACGGACAACGGTTGGATTCGGCGGCCGCGGCGATCATGAACAGCGCGAAGCCGGCCAGTCCCCAAGGCGTAAAGACGTTCCAGCGTGGTATCCAGCCCATCACGAAGCCCGATTGGGCTTGCACAATCTCCGGCAGGGACAAGGAACTGGCCGCTATCAACACCGGAATGCTGGCCAGCACGAGCGGCACCTCATAGCTGATCATTTGCGCAATCGCCCGCATCGCCCCCAGCAGCGAATACTTGTTTTGACTCGACCATCCCGCCATGAAGACCGCCAGCTCGGACGCCGATCCAATGGCAAAAAAGAACAGGATGCCCGCGTCCAGTTCAATCGCGCTCATGCCGCGTCCGAAGGGCAGCACGGCGAAGGCCAGCCAAATCGGCGCGGTCAGCGCCACCGGCGCGAGAAAATGCACCGCCTGGTCCGCCGAAAATGGAACTATGTCCTCCTTGATCAGCATCTTCACCCCGTCGGCCAGCGGTTGGAACAATCCGCACGGCCCCACCCGGTTGGGGCCATAACGATTTTGCATCCGGCCCAGAATCTTGCGCTCTAGGATCGTGGTCAGCGCAAAGCAGCTTCCGAATACCGCCATCAGGCCCGCGATGATGAGCAACATCGAAACCAGCGGACGCACCCCAGCCGGAGCCAGTCCCGCCAGCCAGTGCTCCGTCGAAATAAAAATGGAGTCCAAGGCGCTCATAAGATGGCTGGCGTGGCTGGAGCCGCGGCGGTGGCTCTTTTGGCCTGCGCCTTGCGTTTTTCTTCCGCCCGCGCTTCATCCACCGCCGCCGCCTCGCCGGGATGAATTTGGTGAAAATAAGCGTTCGATTTTGCCAAGTCCTTCAACTGCAACAACATACGGCGATCCTCCCTGGCCAGCTCAAATACCTGGTCCATCTTGATCGAATCAAACGGGCAAACTTCCACGCAGATGCCGCACCCCATGCACACGCTCATGTCTATCGCGAATACCCTGGGTTTTACCTGCATTTTCCCCAGATAATCCGCTTTCTTTTCCGTATCCTTCACCACCTCCATGCAATGCGCCGGACATTCCTGCGCACAGATCGTGCAGGCGGTGCAGCGCAACCCGGCGAGAGGATCCTCGCCATCGTAAACCAAAAAAGGAACCGTGCGCGCGTTTTCCTGCGGCGCCAGTTTCTCCTCGGGATACTGCACGGTCGTCAGCCGCGCGGGATCATAATAACTGCCGCAGAAATTGCGCCCAGTTTCAAAGAACCCTCGAAGCAGGCCGCGGCCCAGCATTAGCGATCCACCTCCCCGAGCACAATATCTATGCTGCCCAGGATAATGACGACATCCGCAATCGTATGGCCGAGGCACATATCTTCGAGGACCGTCAGGTTGATAAGACTTGGAGGACGGACCCGGTAACGCCAGGGCGTCGGCCCTCCATCACTGATGAGGTAAAATCCCAGTTCCCCTTTGGGCGACTCGATCCGCCCGTAGGCTTCGCCGGGTTTGGGGCGGAGATTGCGCAGTTTGACTTTGGGATCCATGATCGCCCCCGCCGGAATGTCGCGCAGGGCCTGGTCAAGAATCTTGACAGATTCCCGCATTTCCAGAATCCGCACCATGTAACGATCAAAAACGTCCCCACGCTCGCCGAGCGGGACGCGGAATTTGAAGCGGTCGTAAATCCCGTATCGGTCCACTTTGCGCACGTCGTAATTGACTCCGCTGGCCCGCAACCCCGGGCCGGTCACGCCGGCATTGACCGCCAGGCCGCGCGGCAGCACGCCCACCCCTTCGCTGCGCGCGCGGAGAATTTCGTTTTCGCTCAGGAGAGCCTCGAATTGGTCGAGAAAGAAGACAAAATCCGCCGCGACCTTGGCGGCCTGTTCCCGCCAGCCGGCCGGAAGGTCGCAACGGCAGCCGCCGAAGCGCATGTAATTGCACATCATCCGCGAGCCGCTGAGCGATTCGAAAAGGTCGAGGATTTTTTCCCGTTCGCGAAAGGCGTACATCAGGGGTGTCCCCAGCGCGCCCATGTCCTGCAATAGAAATCCCGCCAGGCAGGCGTGGTTGAACAGGCGGGTAAGTTCGGCGACAATCACCCGGATGTATTCCGCGCGCTCGGCCACCATCAATCCCGCCAGCTTCTCAACGCTCAGGACATAGGCCCAGTTGTTGGTCATCGAGCAGATGTAATCCAGGCGGTCAGTGTAGGGGATGGAGGCCAGGTAGCTGTTCTTCTCCGCGATTTTTTCATGGTTGCGATGGAGGTAGCCGAAAACCGGCGTCAGTTTCACCACCCTTTCGCCGTCCAGAACAACGTTCATCCGAAAAACGCCGTGAGTGGAGGGATGATGCGGCCCCATGGACACTTCCAGCAGGTCATGGTTGGCAAAATCGCCCAGGCCCGGCGCCTGAGGCTCTGGCGGCGCAGCGATCACGGCTGTGCCTCCTCGGGCTCGGCCGGCACGTAATCCTTGCGCATGGGATGATCGGCAAAGTTGTCCCACATCAGGATCCGGCGCAGATCGGGATGTCCTTCAAACTCGATGCCAAACAGATCAAAGATCTCCCGTTCCTGAAACTCGCAACTGCGCCAAACCGGCGTGAGCGAGGGCAGGGCGACCCGGTCGGTTCGATTCCCGGTGCGCAGCCGGATAATGAGCGGCCCCTGGCCGAGCGCCATGGAGTAGAGGTGATAGACCGCTTCGAGGAAGGCGGGGGTCTTTCTTTCAGCCAGTTCCTCGGCTTCCTTTTCCACTCCGTCAATGATCTTCTTGACCTTGACTTTCTCCTTGACAGTTTTTTCCGGCCAGTCCACACCCGTGACGTTGGAGGCGTAATCGAAGCGCAACTCCGGCTCGTCGCGCAGGAATTTCGCGATCTCCCGCGCCCGCCCGGGAGGGAGGAGCAGGGAGGCTTGATTGGCCGGACTGGCGTTGGGAATGACCTCCAGAGGCACACCCGGAAAAGCGGCGGCGATGCGGTCTTTGATTTGTTCCAGAGTATGCATCAGGTGTTCCGGGCTTTGCCCAACTGCGGCCCCTCCAGGTCATGCGGTCCGAATTGCGGCACGGGAAATTCGCCGGTGGTGCCCGCCTCCAGGTGGGGCGGACGATCCGGGCCCTTCAGGCGCTGGCGCGCTATTTTTTTTTGCAAAGTGATCAACCCCTCCAGCAGCGCCTCCGGCCGGGGCGGACAACCGGGGATATACACGTCCACCGGCAGATAGAGATCTATCCCCCGCAGGACATTGTAGCCGTCGCGAAAGGGTCCGCCGCAGATGGCGCAGGCGCCCATGGCGATGACATATTTTGGCTCCGGCATCTGGTTGAAAAGGCGCACCACTTGCGGCGCCATTTTCTTGGTGACAGTCCCGGAAACAATCATCAGATCCGCCTGCCGGGGCGAGGGCCGAAAGACCTCCGCGCCGAAGCGGGCCATGTCGAAGCGGGCCATGGAGGCGGCGATCATCTCAATGGCGCAGCAGGCCAGCCCGAACTGCAGGGGCCACAGGGAATTCTTCCGGCCCCAGTTGTAAAGCTCCTCCACCGTGGTAAGAACCACGCCTTGCTGCCTTAATCTGTTTTGAAGTTCTTGGTTCATCGCAGGCTCGCCATCGTTCATTTCCAGGCCAAAATCCCTTTGGCCCAGGCCCAGGCCAGCCCCTCCGCCAGCAGGAGGATGAAAATCAACATCGCCAGACACGCTCCAAACGGCAGGCCCTTGCACGCCACGGCAAACGGCAGCAAAAAAATGGTTTCCACGTCGAAGACCAGAAAAATGATCCCGTAGAGATAGTATTCGGATTTGAATTGCACCCATCCCGTGGGTTGGGCGTCCAGGCCGCACTCGTAAATGGCGTTTTTGACCGCACCCGGCTTGCGCGGCGAGAACGCCCGCGCCCACAGCCAGGCGATGGCCAGCGGCGCCAGGGCGAAACCCACCGCGGCGGCGGCAAAAACGGCCAGAAACAAATAGGCATTCGTGCTCATAACATACGACTCGATCAGCGTCCCCGGCCGCCTCAAGACGGCAGCGGCTCGACCAGTATCATTTGAGCCAGCCGTGAACTCAGCGCCAGGCGCGCGTTGCACACCAGGCAAATCAGGTTGGATTGACGGACCAGCAGTCTGATCACCTGCTGTTCGCCAAAGCCAATTTCCCGCAAGCGCTGCGTCACCGCGGGCGGCGCGGAAAGTTCCTTGATCCGCACCAGCATCCCCACCCGAACCCGGTTGAGCGGGCAGGTGAAAGGCTTCGGACAATGGATTTCGCCGCCCGGCGGATTGCGGTCATCTGATGGAGTTGTCTCGGCAAACGGTTTCATTGTTTTTACTGTTCGAGAGCCAACCTACAAGGGGGTGGCGGCGGAGACTCCACCATATTTGCTATTCTCAAGCCATTTTTTGGCCGATGGCAAAACTTGGGAATTTCCCGCCGCCCCGCCTCTTCCCAATAAATGTCGAATAAAAAGCAATCTGTGTGTAGTTGATCTCCCCCCTCCGGGCGATGCTGGCGGCGACATGAAAAGCACAAAAAGGTTTGAAAAGCGCGAAACGCTCAGGAGCAAAATGCAAAATTTCAAGCAGGGCGCCAGTGCCGCAAGGAGGCTCGCATGATGTTCGTGGCTGGAATCAGTTTCAAGACCGCCCCGGTCGCCTTGCGCGAGCAATTGGCCGTGATGCCCTCCCGTCTCATCGAGACCGCCACCCGGCTCAAAGAGCAGGGCGGCCTGTCCGAATTGGCCCTCCTCTGCACCTGCAACCGGGTTGAGTTGTACGGCGTGGCCGATCACGCCGGGGGACTCGTCGAGTTGCTCGCCTCGCTCGCCCGTACCAAGGTGGATGTCGCTCCTTATGTCTATCTTCATACGGATGAGGCCGCCGCCCGCCACCTCTTCTCCGTCGCCAGCGGCCTGGATTCGATGGTCCTGGGCGAAACGGAAATCACCGGCCAAATAAAGACCGCCTACGAGACGGCCCTGGCGGCGAAGCTGACCGGGCGGGTCCTCAATTGCGCGTTCCAACGCGCTTTTCAGGTGGTCAAGGCCATCCGCACCAAGACGCTCATCGGGCGCGGCGCCACCTCCGTGGGCAGCGTCGCCGTCCAGTTGGCGGAGAAAATCTTCGGCGGCGATTTTCGCGACAAGACCGTCATGATCATCGGCGCCGGCAAAATGGGCGAAGCCTGCATCCGGCACCTCGCCAAAAACGGCATCGGCTCCATCGTCGTGGCCAACCGCACCCTCCAACATGCCGAGGAACTGGCCCGCCAATTCGGAGGCCGCGCCGTTAATTATATGGACGACGGCCTGGCCGCGATGGCCGGCGCGGACATCGTCGTCAGTTCCACCGGCTGCCCGGAAACCATCCTGGACCGGGAGGACGTCGATGCGGTCATGCGGCAGCGGCCCAACCGGCCGTTGTTCCTCATTGATATCGCCGTGCCCCGGGACATTGATCCCGCCGTGCAGCGGGTGGAGAACGTTTTTCTATACGACATAGACGACCTGGAGAAGCTGGTGGCCGAAAACGTGAAGCTGCGCGAGCAGGAGATGGCGCCCTGCCGGAACATCATTGAAAAGCACACGGCGGAATTGATGGCCAAGCTCAATGGCCCACCCCGGAAGCCGGAGGCGGCCGGCCCGCAACCCCAAATGGGCTGGGAAATCCCCGGCCGGATGGAGAGCTATGCGCGATAATTGCCAGGCCGATTCAGGCCATAGACAGATTTTGACAGTTGAAAACCAAAGGCGGGTGGGATTGGGACGGCTGTCAGGACGCAACGCCGAACGGCGCTGCCGACAGCACGGACAATGACAGCACCGGAACCCTGATAAATTAACTGAACGATAAACGCAACGACAAACTCAACGACGCAACTATGAAAACAAACATGTCAATCAAACAAAAGGCCACCCGCCTAAAAGGAGCCATGCTCCTGGCGCTGGCCGCCACCCTGGCGGCCCAGGCGGCGCCGGCTCCGCTGAACGCGCGGCTCATCGCCCGGCCAGTAACCCCAGGCGACGTCAGCCGGCTTGGGCTTCCCGCGACCACGGAGTATTCCGGCGGCTTGAATACGGTGGGCGTCGGCACGCCCGTTTATCTGGAGGTGGATGTGAACCTCGCCTTCCCCGCCTCGACCATCACCAACGTCACCTTTGCGCTGACGCAAAAGCCTCTCCGATCGGTCGCGGCGATTACGGCCAACACCTTCCCTACGAATATGGGGGTCTTTGAGCCGGCTGACCAACTGGTTTACCAGGTGGCTGGGCGGGCGGTGTTGCGGCCCGACCTGACGACGCGTGACCGGCCATACATTGTCACCGCGACGGTCAGCACGCTGACCAACGGCACAACCAACGTGACCCTCACCATTAACGCGGGAACGTATGTGGGAGTGATAGCCTGCCTGTTTTGCCACAGCCCCGGCGGCACCGGACCGAGCAAAGTGCCGTTCTGGGAGACCACGGCTCACGCGAGCATCTTTACACAGGGCATTAATGGCGTGTTGGGGTCCCATTACAGCCAGTCGTGCCTTCAATGCCATACCGTCGGTTACGATACGAATGCCGCGAGTCTGGCTGACGACGGGTTCTACTCGACCGCCCAGGCGGCGGGTTGGACATTCCCGGCGGTATTGACCAACAGTAATTGGGGGTCCATGCAGACGAACTTCCCCGACGTTGCCAACCTCGGCAACATTCAATGCGAGAATTGCCACGGGCCAGCCAGCGAACACGTTCTCGCGGGATCCAACCGCAGCGCTCCCTACTGGCCGAGGATCGCTGTCCCGACCAATTCCGCAGGCGCCTGCAACCAATGCCATGACGATCCCACTCATCACGTCTATGGAACGCAGTGGTACGCTTCCGCCCATTCAGGTGGCCAAAGCACCGCCGCAACCATCCCCTCCGGCGCCGGCCGCGACCAATGCGTGATGTGCCACACGGCCTACGGCTTTGTCACCCGGATCAACAACACCCTCACCAACATCCTGGCCGGCGGCACGATCACTAATTTTGCCCCGACCAATACGGCCTACGCCTCCATCAATTGCCAGACTTGCCACGAGCCGCACGGGGAAACCACCCCGACGAACAATCCGCACCTGATCCGAACGCTGGCCTCGGTCACGCTTGGCGACGGCACGGTCGTCACCAACGCGGGAGAGGGAGCACTTTGCATGGAATGCCACCACTCGCGCAATGGCTCGGCCACCAACAACGTCGTCCAGTATGCCTTGGGCAAGGCCACTTGGAATGGAGGCTCCAGCTTTGGCCCGCACGATGGACCGCAGGGGGACATGATCGAGGCCGCCAATGCCATCACCTACGGCCTGACCATTCCCAGTTCCGCCCACCGCTTGACGGTGAGCAACGTTTGCGTCGGTTGTCACATGCAAACCATTTCTTCCACCGATCCGGGCTATCTCCTTTCGGGCGAGCACAGCTTTGAAATGAGTTATAATGTCACCAATGCCGGCGTGGTGACTGCCGTGGACCAGGTGGCGGTCTGCAATCAATGCCACGGCGGGATGACCAACTTCAACTTCCCGGTGGAGGATTACGCCAATACCGGCACCATCCAAGGGGTCCAGACCGAAGTCCAGATCCTGTTGAACCAGCTCTCGACGCTGCTGCCCAATTCCAGCGGCGTGGTGGACGGCACGGTGAAAACCAGCCTTTCAACCAAGACGAACTGGACCCAGGCGCAGTTGGAGGCGGCCTACAACTTTCAGTTTGTCTCTAGTGACGGCAGCATGGGCGTGCATAATGCCCCGTTTGCCACCGGCATCCTCAAAGCCTCCATCGCCAACCTGACCGGCGTATCCGTGCCGGGCGGCCTGCCGGATGCGTGGGTGACCGCCAACTTCGGCTCGATTACCAACGCGAGCGGCGCTCCCAACGCCGTCGGCGCCTGCGGCCTTCCGAACTGGCTGGCCTACGCGCTGGGCATTAATCCCAACAGCTCCAGTGTTACCTACCCAGGCGGAGTGGTTTGGGCCAACAGCTCGGGCGTGGTGGGCGGCAGCACCAATACCATCCAGATCTACACGGCGGCCGATATCACCTTTGACACGGTGGCCGGCACGTCCTATCAAATCCAGTCCATCAACTTCTTGGGCGGGACATGGGCGAATGTCGGAAGCCCGATTGTGGCGACCACCAACGGCTCCGTGAGCTACTTGACGCCGACGCATGGTACGGCGCAACAATTCTACCGCGTGGTGCATACACCCTGAGCGAATTGCAGCGTGCGGCCTGTGGCCGCAGCACAACTGAATGACAACATGGCGGCTGGCCGCGGGGCCAGCCGCCCCATAAAACACAGCGAGAAAGGAAATCCATGAACCAAGCAACGGCTGACAATGCGGGTGCGACGAAGAAACGGCGCGAAGGCGCGGGCGTTCGCAGCCTGGTTGTGGGATTGGCCTTTTTCGCTGCCGGGATTGTCCTGAGCGCGTTGTGGTTTATGCGCGCCCCCGCGCCTGCTCCGTCCGCGCCGGAGAGCGGCGGGAGGCCCGCGTTGTCGGACGCCACCAGGGCGATTCTACAGCGCCTGGGTTCACCGGTGGAAATCCGGTTTTATTCATTGCTCGATCCTGCCAGCGTCGGCGACCGCGGACGGGAATTCTCCGGGCGGGTGGACCAAATGCTGGCGCAATACGAGCAGGAGGCCGGCGGCAAAATCAAGGTCACGCGTGTCAACTCGATTTCTGCTTCCGCGGCCAATGCCGCGGCGGCTGATGGCATCAAGGCATTCAACCGGGACAAAGGCGACGCCTGTTTCCTCGGCATCGCGGTGGTTCGCGGCGGCCACAAGGAATCTCTTTCTTCGCTGGCCCCGGAGTGGGAGCAAGCCTTGGAATCGGACCTGAGCCGCGCCATCGCGGGCGTGGACGCTTCCGATCCCCCGGCGCGATACGTGGCCAAGGCGAATGGCGCCACGCTCGAAGCGGTGAGACGGACGATTCCGAACATTGATTCCGTGTCCGTGGAGCAAGGTTCGCGGCTGCTGCGGGCGGCTGCCGTTGCTCAATTTAAGAAGACCGCGCAGGAAATGGAGGCCAGGGTCAAGCAAGCTGAGGAAAATTTTCTGAAGGCGCAGGACAGCCAGTCCGAGGCGGAACAGGAGGCCGCCTTGAAGGACCTTGAGCAAGCCAAAAAGGAACAGACCGCGCGGCTGAAGGAAATCGCCATGCAGTCCAAGGCGCAGGTGGAGGCGCTGCAACAGCTCAAGGGAGCGGCCCATTGACGCGGAGATGAGAGGCCTTCCGCGCTTGACATCCCACCGATATTCGGGAATTGGAAAGATTGTGAAAACGCTCCTGCTTGACGCGGTGGCCGGCCTGCTGATGGCAGCGTGCTGGGCCGCCAACGCCCAGAGCGTGCAACATCTGAGCATCACCCAGCCGGGCGGAATGCCCGGATTGCCGGTGGTGACAGGGGTGACGCGGGCGACCAACGGCCTGAACATCACCTGGGACGGCCCCTCCGGCTACTACCAGCTATTTGAAAACTCAAGCCTGACCAATTCCAAGTGGCAGGCCGTGGGCAAAGACACCAATTTGAACCGGCAAACGACCGTCAGCTTAACTTCATCCAACGCATTCTTTCGCGTCTCCGGCCCGTCGCCCCATTACGCGGGATGGCAGACCTGTGCGGAATGCCATTCGCCCATCCTCAACACGGTGACGCAAACCGCCCATGCGGCGGCCTTCACCAACGCGGAGTTTGTCGCCAACGGCGGCCAAACCAACGTCTCCTGTCTGCCCTGCCACACCGTCGGTTATGCCTTGCCCACCGGATTCACCAACCTGGCCAAAACTCCGAAACTGGCCGGCGTGCAATGTGAGAATTGCCACGGGCCGGCCGCCTATCACGCCTCCAATCCCGATGATCCAACCCTGGTGCCTCGCGCCGAAATCGCCGCCACCGTCTGCGGCGGCTGCCATGCGCGGAGGTACGATGAATGGAAATCCAGCCAACACACCGCGGTGATCCCCAACCTGAACGCCACCAATCAGATTGACAACTGCGGACGCTGTCACTCCGGCACGGCGCGGATGAGCCTGATCGGGGGCCTGGCGCCGCTGGCGGGCGACGCCAGCCTGGGCATCCAGTGCATCAGTTGCCATGACCCGCACCAGACCAACGGCTATCCGGCGCAACTCCGCTATCCTCTAGCCTCGACCAACGACTACTTCATGCCCACCAACGGCGTTTTCTCCAATTACTACAATGCCAGCATCAACGTCTGCGGCCAGTGCCACAATCATGCCGGGGCATCGTGGACCAATACCGCCGCCGCGCCGCATCTCTCCCCGCAATACAACCTCCTGTTGGGAACCGTTGGCGAACTGGACCCCCCCTTGACGCATTTCCCGGCCTCCCATGCCACCAAGCTGACCAACCAGTGCGTGGCCTGCCACATGCAAACGACGCCCTTTGTCAGCCAAGCCGCGCCGGGTGACGGCGGCCACAAGTTCACGGTGGACAGCTATGAGGTGTGCGCCGATTGTCATGGGACCCTCGCCACGGTGCCGCAGTTTATGCAGCAAGTGCAACAATTTCGGAAGGGCAATGCACTTTATCTTCAAGAGTTGACGCTCGATTTGGATTACTGGGCGACCAACAGCGCCCCTGCGGCCCTGCGGAGCAAATACGGAACCAATGCCTGGGAATACACCGCGCCCGGCGGGTTGTCACCCGGCGCCCTCGCCGGACCGAACGCGGCCGAGCAGGCGTCAATACCCGCCAACATTCAGAAGGCCCGGTTCAATGTTTACATTGTGTTCAGCGACCAGAGCCTGGGGGTTCACAACCCCTATTATGTCCAGGACCTCCTGGATCAGGCGGAGACTTGGATCTATAACGAGCTGTACCCGTAGCACAACGATGTTATGATAAAAGGCAACCTCAGCATCCTCACCCGCCAGGCCGAACGGCACGCCCGGGCACTGGCGCTGACGGCCGCCGCGCTGGTTCTGGCGCTGGCCGCGATCTCCTGCGGCACGGTCACCCGCTCGGTGGTGCTGCTGCCCAACGTTCCCGGCGCCAAATACATCGGCGCCAAGCAATGTGAGCAGTGTCACGACGAGATTTACAAGGGTTTTGCCACCGCCGACCACGCCCGGTTAATGGCGCCCGGCACCAACGCCCTCAATGCCGGATGCGAATCCTGTCACGGGCCTTGCAGCGTTCACGCCGATTCCGGCGGCGAGACCTTGCCTCCCTACACCTTTAAACCCGGACGCCCGCAAACGGGCAGCTACGGGGCGCGTCTGGCCGAGGCCCCCGCGCGCTCCACCGACACCATGTGCTTTCAATGCCACGCCGACGTGCGCGGCCAGTTCTCCCTGCCCAGCCATCATCAGGTGCCGGAGGGCAAGCTTTCCTGCACCGACTGTCATTCGCCGCACAAAGGCTCCATCCACCTGGGCGGGGGAACTTCGATCCTGTCCGAAAATGAAATGTGCCTGCGGTGCCACGCCGAACAGCGCGGGCCTTATGTCTTCGAACACGAGGCCATCCGGGAAGGCTGCACCATCTGCCATGTCCCCCACGGCTCAGTCAATGCAAAATTATTGACAGTCCGCGACGCCAATCTTTGTTTGAAGTGCCACTTTCAGCAGCAGACCGCGAGCGGGATTATGATCGGCGGTGTCAATCACAGCTTCCAAGTCCAGCAGGGCACCTGTTGGACGGCGGGATGCCACGAGGCGGTGCATGGCTCGCGCGTCAGCCCTTCCTTGCGATTCTGACGCCATGAAACCCATGCCCATGAAATCACGGCGCGCATTCCGCAAGACACCACTCCGCTGGTGCCGGGCATTGCTGCTGGGTCTTTCCGCCGCTGCCGCGGCCGGTCTTTCTGCCGCCGACACCAATGTCCCGCCGGCCATGACCCCGGAGCAGATGTTCGAGGGCGGCACCAACGCCTACACCAATTGGATTGATTTCACGGCGGGCCAGGCCTTTGTGACCGGCAACCGCGCGCAATTCCAGCAGCAGCATCAAATCCCCGCCGGAGCGTTCGGCGGCATCGGCGATTTCCATTTCCAAACCGGCATCGCTACCAACACCACCATGACCCTGGACGGCCATGCCATCGCTGAGAACCACGACTACAAGCTCGCCCTCGGCGTGGACCGCGACAAGGTCGGCTTTTTGCGCCTCTCTTATGACCAATCCCGCACCTGGTCCGACGGGGACGGCGGCTTCTTCCCGGGAACAGGACAATACTACCCGGCGGCTAACGACCCGCTCGGCCTGGATCGCGGCAAACTGTCCTTGGAAGCCGGCTGGGCGCCGGAAACGGGGCCAAAGGTCACCTTCAAATACACCCACTCCTTCCGCGAAGGCAGCATCGGCTCCACCGAGTGGGGATACGCCAGCCAGCCTCCCAACCCCCTGCCTTTTGGACTCAGTTCCGCTCAGGAGCAGATCCACGAGCACAGCGACAGTTTTCAAGTGGACGTGGCCAATCACATCAAGGCCACCGACCTCGGCCTCGGATTGCGCTATGAGACCGGCCATCTCGACGATGCCCTCCAAACCGCCATGTTCCCGGGGGAGCCGGTTCAGCAGGACCTCACCTGGCGTCAGGGGACAAGTTATGACCTGTTCGACGCCCACGTCTCTACGGAGACCTGGGTCAAGACGAATGTCATGGTTTCCACAGGCTTCTCCTATTCCGGCGCGGGCAACACCTTCTCGGGCGGCCAGATTTACGGGAATACCTTCAATGCCGCTTACTCGCCCGGATTGCCCGCCGACGGGGTCGGCTACTACGGACTGGCCGGCACCTCCCGCCTGCACGAGTATGTATTTGACATCAACCTGTTCTACAAACCGGCGCCCCATTTCTCCCTCGTGCCGTCCCTCCGGGCGGAGCGGCAGGATTGGAACGCCGCCAGCACCGGCTTGGAAACGCTCCCGGGAACCCCGGACACCTCCTACAACTACACCTCCGACGGCATCCGCAGCCTGATTGACCTCCGCGAGCGCCTGGACCTGAATTACAACGGCGTGACCAATTGGGCCTTCTATGCGCGCAGCGATTTCACCGAGGGCGACGGAGACCTGCACCAGACCGGCGGCATGGTTCCGTACCCCGGACCCGGCAATATGAACCCGCCGGTTGCGGCGGATGACCGCCGTTTCTTCCAGAAGTACAGCGCCGGCGCCCGCTGGTATCCCTCCCGCCGGGTCACCCTGGATGTCGGCGGCTATTACAAGAACGACCAATACCATTACGACACCATCCCGGTCACCACGCCCTATAACGGCCTGTTCCCCTATTCGGATTATCTGCCCATGCAGAATTACGAGACTTATGACGCCAATGTCCGCCTGACTTTGCGGCCCTGGCAGAACGTAACCGCCATCAGCCGCTACGAGTACCAACTTTCCACCATTCACACCGAGCCGGACGCCATGTTGGGCCTCTCCCAGGTCGAATCATCGCGGATGACCAGCCATATCCTCGCCCAGGATGTCAGTTGGATCCCGTGGAGCCGCCTCTCCCTCCAGGCCGGCTTGAACTACGTTTTAAGCGACACCCACACGCCGGCCTCCGACGTCACCCAGGCCATCCTCACCTCCCAAAACAACTATTGGACCCTTAATTTCACCTCGGGCCTCGTGCTCGATGACAAGACCGACCTCAACCTCAGCTACCTCTACTACCTTTCCGGCGATTACAGCAACAATTCCCCACTCGGCGTGCCCTACGGCGCCGGCAGCGAGGAGCACGCCATCACCGCCACTTTGACCCGCCGCCTCAGCAACAACCTCCGCCTTGCCCTCAAGTACGGCTGGTTCCACTACGACGACGCCGCCTTCGGCGCAAACCGGAATTTCGGGGCAAACCTCATTTCCGCCAGCTTGCGCTACCGGTTTTGAACGACTTCTCCCAATATGTCATGCGAAGCACAAAAAATGACCAACAAAACACAAGGCACGTTGAGCAAAAAATGGCTGGCAAAGCCATGTTGAACAGGATGATACATAAACCCGCCCGCCAAAAGCGGGCATGACCGAAAACAAAACGACAAACAGAATACTATGAAGATGCCCAAAATACTCCTCACCACCCTCGCCCTCGCAGCCACCACGGCGGCCCTTTCGGCCGTGGACGCTGCGGCGACCTGGGACAAGCAATGCAAGGCCTGCCACGGCGTTGACGGAAAGGGCCAGACGCCGATGGGCAAGAAACTGAGTCTGAAGGATTTCACCGACGCCAAGTTCCAGGCCACTTTCACCGATGCCGAGGCCACCAAGGTCATCAAGGAAGGCAAAAAGGACGGCGACAAAATGATAATGAAAGCCGCCGAAGACGTGACCGACGCGGATATCAAGGATCTCGTCGCCAAGGTTCGCGCATTCAAGAAATAGCCAATCTGCGTTCGGACGGATGCTGGCGGAGGTCCCTGCCAGGCTCCGTCCACGCGGCCGTCACCGGGGTCGGCAGGAAGCAAGGCCGGGCTTGCCCCCCCCCAGCGCCTCCTATTAAAGCATCCGGCCCGGCCTGAACCCCAAACCGCCTGATGACAGCCAACGCCAAAACCGGAATCACCGCCGCAGTTGTGTGTGCCGCGTTCTCTGCGCTGGCGCTCGCCTTCCTCTTGGATTCCGGCGGAACGCACCTCCACCGCCCCGCCATCCCCCTGGTGGACACCAACTTCCTGGACAAGTCAACCACCCGGCGGTCCTATGCGGACTTGGTTCGGGCGGGGGCGGACCTGTCGGATTTTGACTGCTATATTTGTCACGATAAGAAGACCCCCCCGCCGTTGCGTCTGGACACCAACCAAAATATCCTCGTCGCCACGGAGCACATCGGTCCCGCGACGTTTTCAGCGGATGACATTGGCACCAACGATTTGGCCGGGATTATCGGGCGATTAAAGGAGCATCCCGATCCAGTAGCTGCCTTTCTGTGGCAGAGCTTGTCAAACTCGGAGCAATTACTCCTGATGAATTACAGGCCTTCGCAACCCGGTTCAAAGCAAGCTCAAGATATTGTCATTCCAGCTCTTAACAGAATCATTGCAGAACCGTGTATCTACGAACCCGGGCGATTCAAGGGCGTCTTCTTGGGCGCGGAAACGATCGTCCATCTCCAGCAAAGTCAGACCGGCCCCAACCTGGCCCATCTCAACCGCTTGCTTCTCGAAGACGCTTTTCCACTGGAATTGGCGCGAAACCGGCATGCCGACATCGTGATGGGGCACGGACAGCACGGCCGCAACAACAATTGTTTTAACTGCCACAACGAGACCAACCTCACCTTGCTCCAGCCCAGGGACGGACGGCAGTTGACCTTCGCCCAAAGCAGCCAATTGTGCGGCAGTTGTCACGGGCCGACCAAAGCCGACTGGGACGCTGGCGCGCATGGCCGGACCAGCGGATATTGGGAACTCAGCAAAGGCGCGATGGAACGAAAGGACTGCGTCAACTGCCACAACCCTCATTACCCCCACTTTCCTTCGCGGCCGCCTGCCCCAGGACCGTACCCATTGAGGGAGATTACCGTCGCGGACGCCGTGCCGGCTCGCCAGGAATGATATGGACAAACCACCCTCATCTACGCCCCGCAATCCAGCGCCCACGGCCAACGTGATGGGGCGGCGCAGCTTCCTCCGCACTTCCGCCGTGCTGACGACCGGGCTGGCCGCGCTGGCCGCCAGCCTCAAGCCGCTGCTGGAGATGAACGATTTCCCCACCATGGAGCGGTTCCTGCAAAAGTATTACAAGGAGATGACGCCGCAGGACATGGCCAAAGTTTTGAAGCGGATCGAGGACGAAGTGGAACAGCAGTATCACTTGCGCCCGCATGTGCGGGATTTGAAGCCCATGGACGGCGTCGAATTCGTCTATTGCCTCAACCTGACCCGCTGCATCGGCTGCCGCAAATGCGTCCACGCCTGCGTGGCCGAGAACAACCAGTCGCGCGATCCCGAAATCCAATACATCCGCGTTCTCCGCCTGCCGGACGGCTCGCTGGACATTGACAAAGCCGGCCATTTCTATGCGCCGGCTTCCGTGCCGGAGAAGGGTTTCTTCTACATGCCGGTGCAGTGTCAGCAATGCGAGAATCCGCCCTGCGTCAAAGTTTGCCCCGTTCATGCCACTTGGCAGGAACCCGACGGCATCACCGTCATTGATTACGATTGGTGCATTGGCTGCCGCTATTGCGAAGCGGCCTGCCCCTATTGGGCGCGGCGATTTAACTTCACCAAGCCCTCCACTCTTCCTAAGGAACGCCTCAACCTCGATATGTCTTATCTGGGCAACCGCCCCCGGCGCCAGGGGGTCATGGAGAAATGCCACTTCTGCATCCAGCGCACCCGCGCTGGCCGCTACCCGTCGTGCCTGGAAGTCTGCCCCGCCGGCGCCCGCAAGTTCGGCAACATTCGCGACCCCAACAGCGAGGTCTCCTATATCCTCAAAAGCAAACGCGTTTTTATTCAGCTCAAGGAGGAAATGGGCACCGCCCCGCGATTCTTTTACTACTTCGACGTATGAGGCGCGCCATGCGGAACTATTTTGTTTTTCTGCGGCGTTGCGCGGCCATCGCCTTTGCGGGCGACTGGCGTTACTACGCCTGGATGGGCCTGCTCACCGTCCTCTGCCTGCTCGGCCTCAACGCTTATTGCAGGCAGTTTGCGCATGGCCTGATCGTTACCGGGATGAGCGACGAAGTTTCGTGGGGCGTTTACATCGCCAACTTCACTTTCCTGGTCGGCGTCGCGGCGGCGGCCGTCATGATGGTCATCCCCGTTTATATCTATAAGAACGAGGACCTGCATGACTTGGTCATCTTCGGAGAACTGCTCGCCGTGGCGGCCATTCTCATGTGCCTGGCCTTCGTTACCGTTGACCTGGGGCGGCCGGATCGCTTCTGGCATTTGATCCCTGGAATCGGCCAATTCAACTTTCCCAGATCCATGCTCAGTTGGGACGTGCTGGTGCTCAACGGCTACCTCCTGCTCAACGTCCATATATGCGGCTATCTGCTCTACTGCCGCTATCGTAAAATCAAGCCGGCCAAATGGTTTTACATTCCCTTTGTTTTCATCGCCATCGTCTGGGCCGTCTCCATTCACACCGTCACCGCCTTTCTCTATGTCGGTCTGGGCGGGCGGCCATTTTGGAATTCTTCCATCGTGGGACCGCGTTTCCTCGCCTCCGCCTTTACCGCGGGCCCGGCCCTCATCATCCTGGCCATGCAGGTCGTTCGCCGCGTCACCTCTTCCTCTTCTCTGCGCGCTGGCTCGCCCGGACTGGGCAGTGCGCCGTTGCCGCCGTCAAAACGCCGCGCCGCCACCCTCGAGGACTTGGACCTGTTGTCGCGCGATCTTCTCGAAATGGCCTCGGTGCCGATCGAGATCCGCCAGCGGGTTCTTCCGATGGTGGAAGTCTTGGAGGTCCCGGCGGGCGGCGCTCTTTTGCGCCAGGGAGAAACTGAAGAAACGGCCTTCTTTATCTTGCACGGTTCCGTGGTGGTGGTCAGGGAGGAGGGGGGGCGTTTTCGGGTCACGCGCACGGCGGGACCAGGGGAACAGGTTGGAGAAGTCTCCGCTCTCCATGCCACCCCGCGCATGGCCACCGCCATTGCCGAAGAACCCAGCCTCGTCTTGAGCCTCTCCGCGGACGCCTTGCGCAGTCTGATGGAATCCCCCCAGGTCAACAAAATCGTCCGCTCCAGAATGTCCGAGCGGCTCCTCATCACCGATCGCGCCCTCATGACCCTGCGCAGCATCGTGCAAGTTTCCATGCTCATCAATGTCTTCCTCCTCGTCAACGAAGTCTTCAAAGAATTCTATTCGGGCAACCTGCATGACGCCTCCTCCAAATACCTCTTTGTCGGCCTGGAGCATCATCACGCCCTGGTGCCCTGGATTTGGACGGCGATCACCTTCAACCTCGTGGCCATGGTCTTGCTGGTCCTGCCGGTCAGCCGCAGCCTGAAATGGCTCAACCTGACCTGCGTCCTTTGTATCGTGGGCATCTGGATCGAAAAAGGCATGGGCTTGGTCATCCCCGGCTTCATCCCAACCCCCCTGGGCGAAATGATGGAATACCGGCCTTCCCTCAACGAGACCCTGGTTTGCTTTGGCATCTGGGCCTTCGGACTGCTCTGCTACACCGTTTTTCTCCGCATGTCCGTGCCCATTCTCCAGGGACGATTGTCCAGGGAGAACGAAGGCGCGTCGGACCGGTCCATTCCGGCCGCCGCCCCCGCCTCGCCGCCGGGCTGACAACCCCTCCGATGTCAACAAGACTTACAGCCGATGACGCCAGGCAATCCTTGCGCGCCCATGTCGCGGCCAGGGGCGCCGGCATCTTTGAAAAATATGGGCCGCGCATCGGCTGGAACGAGCTGCTGCGCATTCTCGAAGACCGCGCCTGCGTCCGCTACCCCTGCAAGGTGGCCTTCGACGCCGCCCCGCTCCAGGCGGCAGAGTGCGCCTATGCCAGGCCAAATGGCGGCAAGCCCGAAGACGGATTTGTCATCCACATCCATCCGCTCTTCATGACGCGGATGGACCGGGCGGCGCACCTGGCGCTCTATCAGTTGGTCGTTGTCAACTATGGGGAGTTCGCCTCCCCGGATGACGCGGAGATTTTTGGCGCCGCCGCCCTGGGAATTTCCAGGGAACAATACTATCAGGGCCTTTGCCAATTGGCCGGCTTGCTCGAAGGACACTAACGCTGTTGATAATCAATTTCCGGCGTGGGGCCGGGCTTCTCCCATGTATCCGAGATGGCTTGGTCCATGTCTGGCACAGGAGGCAGGGCGGGCAAGCCGTCAGCGATGGAATCGCGGAAAATGTCCGCCGGGCTTTTTTTCCTTTTCCCAGCCTCCTTCTTCACCCGGGCAAAAACGTCCTTTTCAACCCGCAACGTGTAGCTGACGGTCTTCATGCAACCAATTTGGTTGCAACAGCGGGGTTTGCCAAAAGGAAACCGCCCCAAAAACATCTCAAAAAAGCTCTTGCGTCCCCAACCACCGCACCCTATATTGCGCGTTCTTTTTGAAAAGACTGATTTATGCGACGACCCAGAGGCATTAAAACGAAGAAGTCGGTGGCCAAGCGATTCAAGATCACCGGCACCGGCAAGGTGATGCGCATGCGCGCCGGCAAACGGCACTTGCTGCAAACCAAAAACCCCAAGCGCCGCCGCAATCTGGGCACGTCCAAACAGGTGGACCCGACGGATGCTTACCGGGTATTGCAGAATCTGCCTTTCAGCCATTGACCCAAGCGATCCACCCTTTTCCCCTGACTTAACATGCGTGTCACCAATTCTCCCGCCTCCCGCAAGCGCCGGATGCGCACGATCAAAGCCGCCAAGGGCTTTCGTCTCAAGCGCTCCAAACTTTACCGCTACGCCTCCGATGCCCTCGATCACGGCCTGCAATACGCCTACCGCGACCGCAAAACCAAGAAACGCAATTACCGGGCCTTGTGGCAGGTGCGCATCAACGCCGCGGCGCGCGCCGCGGGCATCACTTACAGCCGTTTCATGGAGGGGCTTAAGGCGGCCCAGTGCGCGCTGGATCGCAAGGTGCTGGCGGATCTGGCGGCCACGGACAGCGCCGCCTTCGGCGAATTGGTGCAACTGTCGCAGCAGGCCTTGAAGGCCAAAGCGGGCGCAGCCAAGACGGCGTGATTTCCGATTGCGGATTGCGTTGCGGATTGCTGACGGGGCGCACTTGCCGCGTTTGGAAAGGCAGGGCCGCTGCGCGGCGGTGCGCACGGAGTGCGCGCCCTGCCAGTGTTCCATTTCATTTATGTCTCTTGTTGATGATATTGAACCCCTGAAGGAGGCGGCGCTGGCCGAGTTGAAGGCGGCGACCGACCTGGCCGGCCTGGAACAGGCCAAGGGAACCTGGCTGGGGCCGCATGGCAAATTTACGGCGCTGATGAAGCAACTCGGCGCCCTCCCCAAGGAGGAACGTCCCGCCGCGGGCAAGCTCATCAATCAAACCAAAGTGGAATTGGAAGCGGCCGTGACGGAGCGCCGCCGCGACCTGGAAGGCAAGGCGGCCCTGCCCCAGGAAAGGACCGATTTCACTTTGCCGGGACGCCGCCGCCCGCTGGGCAAGCTGCATCCGCTGACCCAGGTGACAGAAGAGATCGTGCGCAGTTTTCGCAAGATCGGTTTTGCGGTGGCGGACGGGCCGGAGGTGGAGACCGACTATTATTGCTTCGACGCCTTGAACACGCCGGAGGATCATCCGGCGCGGGATGAGCAGGACACGTTTTATTTGCACGGCGCCGACGGCCAACTTCTGCGCACCCACACCTCCTCGGTGCAAATCCGCGCCATGAAAAAACAGGCCCCGCCGGTGCGGATCATTGCGCCGGGCCGGGTCTATCGCCGCGACACGCCCGACGCGACCCACAATCCCACCTTCCACCAGATCGAGGGATTGTACGTGGACCGGGCGGTGACGGTGGGGGATTTGAAAGGGACGGTGGAGTTTGTTTTCCGGCAATTGCTGGGGGCGGAGACGAACATCCGTTTTCGGCCGCACTATTTTTCCTACACCGAGCCGAGCTTTGAAATTGATTTTTCCAACACGCTGACGAAAAAAATGGGCCGGGAATGGCTGGAAATCGCCGGCTGCGGCATGGTCCATCCCCAGGTTTTTGAGAACGTGGGATACGATCCGGAGATTTGGACCGGTTGGGCCTTCGGTTTTGGCATCGAGCGGATTGCCATGATTCGTTACGGCATCCACGACATCCGGCTGTTTTACGAGAACGATTTGCGGTTTCTCCGCCAATTTTAAGTCGCGCCCGCGCGGTTTTGTCTTGCCAACAAGCCCGCAAAAAGGCGAAAAGATACGGAATAATTTCAGATGGCCGAAAAAGCAAAAATTCTGGTGGTGGAAGACGAACCGAGCCTGCGCCTGCTGGTGCGCAAGGTGCTGGAGCGCAGCGGCTTCGAGGTGCTGGAGGCGGCCTCCGGCAGGGCGGCCCTGGAATTGTGGGACCAGGACAAGCCCCATGTTGATCTGCTGCTGACCGACATGGTGATGCCCGACGGGATGAGCGGGCGTCAATTGGCCGAGCGCCTCAAGGCCGACAATCCGGCGCTGAAAGTGCTTTACACTTCGGGCTACAGCACCGAGTTGCTGGGCAAGGACTTGGGGTTGCAGGAGGGGGCCAATTTTCTGCAAAAACCTTATCCCCCATCCAAGCTGGTCCAAACTGTGCGCACCGCCCTGGGCCTGGATTGACCCGGCGCCGCCGCCCCGGCCCGCCCTTATGTCCAAAAAAAACTCCCCGGCGTCCCGGCGCCCCGCCGTCATGGTGTTTGGCGTCGGCTCCTTCGCGCACAGCCTGGGCCGGACACTGCAAGAGGCCGGGGCGGAGGTTTCGACTTATCTGACGCGCAACTACGGCCATTTTCCGCCGGAGTTGGTCGGGCCGGTTTATTCGTGCGAGGCCTTTCCCAATCCCTGCCCGCTGCTGGCCCGGCGTCGGGTGGATCTGGTGATCCCGCAGTCCATTGATTGGGCTCAGGCGCCCTGGGCCGGGGAATTGGAGCGCAGCGGGGTGGCGGTGTTCGGACCGACCGGGGAGGCGATGAAAATTGAGCGGGAGCGGGATTACGCCCGAAAACTGTGCGCGCAATTCAAGGTCCCGTTTCCCAGGGCCTTTATCGCGGCCAATCGTTTGGAGGCGGAAAAAATCCTGGCCAAACATCCGCGCCCTTTTGTCATCAAGAATCCGCTTTGTTCGCCGGCCAGCCCGGTCCATACCATCCTGTGCGAGACGGCGGAAGACACGCGCGCCTGGCTCAAGCAGGTCAACTATGCGGAGGGGGTTTTTTTGCAGGAATACATGGGCCGGGCGGAGGCGGGGCATATCGCGCTGGTCAGCGGCGGGGAAATTTATTCGCTGGTGACCAATCAGGAATACAAGCGCGCCTTTCATGGCAACATGGGGGTGGTGGCCGGGGCGCCCTTGGGCGGGTTGGTGGAGAAGGATCCCGGCGACAAATACGGCCTGGCCCGCCAGTTGTTGCATCCGCTCCTGCCGTGGTTTCGCAAGGTCCAGTACCATGGGCCGGTCCAGGCCACCGCCGTCAAACGCGCCGGCCAGTGGTTTGTCATCGAATATAATATCCGCCTCGGCGTCACTTCCGGCCCGATGATTTTGCGCTTGCTGCGCAATCCCCTGGAAACCGTCCTGCGCACGGCCCGCAACGAAAAACTGCAGCCCTGCTTTCGCGACGAGCTGAATTTTGGCTGCTCCCTCACCCTGGCCGGCTACGGTTATCCCTTCACCCAGGTCCGGGGGCCGCGTCTGCCGCTGGATGTGGCGGGGCAATTCGACTGCGATGTCTGGTGGAACGAAGTGGCGGCGGGGCCGGGCGGGCGGCTGACCGCCACCGGCCAGCGCATCGCGGATGTGATCGCGCTGGGGGCCGCGCTGGAAGGGGCGACCGCCAAAGCTTACGAGAACATCCGCAAAATCCGCGTGCTCTCCAGCTACTACCGCGCCGACATCGGCCGGAGCCTCTGGCCGCCGGGCTGCGAATAAATCCGCCCTCAAGGCGACAAGCGTTCGATTTTCCACGCCCCCGCCGGCTGGCGGGTGTAACAGAAGCGGTCGTGCAGGCGGTCGGGGCGGCCCTGCCAGAATTCGATGGTGGCGGGGGCGATGACGTAGCCGCCCCAGCGGGGCGGGCAGGCGATCGGGCCGCCGAAGAATTTCTTCTTTACTTCGGCCAGTTCCTTTTCCAGGTCGGCGCGCCGGGCCACGGCCTGGCTTTGCCGGGAAGCCCAGGCCGTCCACTGGCTGGCCTCGTGCCGCTTCTGAAAATAGGCTTCCGATTCTTCGCGGGGAACTTTGGCGGCGGCGCCGCAGATGCTGACCTGCCGTTCCAGTTCGCGCCAATAAACCAGGAGGGCGACGCGCGGGTTGGCCTCCAATTCCACGCCCTTGCGGCTCTGGTAATTGGTGAAGAACAGGAAGCCGCGCGCATCCAGGCCCTTGAGCAGGACGATGCGGGCCGAAGGCTGGCCGTGGGGGCCGACGGTGGCGAGGGACATGGCGCTGGGTTCCAGCACCTGCGCGCGGACGGCATCGTCGAACCACAATTCAAACAGTTGGATCGGGTCGGGCGGCAGATCGGTGCGGCGCAAGCCCGCCAGGGCGTATTTGCGTCTCAGGTCATCAAGTGAAGCACTCATTTGGATTGAACCATTCTTATGAACAAATACGCCCATAAATTACCCTAATCATCAGCCGCCGTCAAGGCCGGGGGCGCTCTGAAGAATTTGCCGGCGCCCAAAAACGGGGACCGCACTGCCGCCCCGGCCGCAAAATGGGATTGCCAGCGGGCCGGTTTTGCCCAACCTTGCCCCGTGCGCTTTGTTTGCAAAGTCAACGCCATGCAGCGGCTGGGGCGGCAGTGGCAACAGGCCGGAAAAGCGGTGGTCCTGGTGCCGACCATGGGGTCTTTGCATCGCGGCCATGTCCGCTTGATGGAGCGGGCGCGGCAATGGGCGGGACGGAAGGGGCGCGTGGTGGTGAGTGTTTATGTCAATCCGAGGCAATTCGGACCCCGGGAAGATTTTGCCGCGTATCCCCGCGATCTGAAAGGCGATCAGCGTCTCTGCCGCGCCGCCGGCGTGGATGTCTTTTTTGCGCCGGGTGACGCGGAAATGTACCCGGCGGATTTCAGCACGGCGGTGGAGGAGGGGAAGCTGGCGGGCGGGATGGAGGGGGCGGCCCGACCGGGACATTTTCGCGGGGTGACGACGATTGTGGCGAAGCTGTTCAATGTGGTTTTGCCGGCGGCCGCGGTCTTCGGAGCGAAGGATTTTCAGCAGGCGGCGGTGATCCGGCGGATGACGCGGGACTTGAATTTTCCGGTGAAGATTGTGGTCGCGCCGACGTTGCGCGAGGCGGACGGGCTGGCGCTGAGTTCGCGCAACCAATATCTTTCGCCCGCGCAACGGGAGCAGGCCGTGGTGCTGTGGCGGGCGATCGAGCGCGCGCAAGAGACGGTGGCCCGGCGGCCGGCGGCGGCGGCGCGGTTGCGACGGGAAACGGCCCGGATGGTTGCGGCGCAGCCCGGGGCGCGCCTGGATTATGTGGAATTCTTCGACCCGGCAACGCTGGAACCGGTCCGCATGGCCAAACCCGGAACCCACATGGCCCTGGCCGTTTTTGTAGGCCGGACCCGTTTAATTGACAACGGGCGGCTCTAATCCGCAATTCGCAATCCGCAATCCCCAATCTGCAATTCGCCTACATTCCCATGATCTGGTAGCCGCAGTCCACGTAGAGGACCTGGCCGGTGATGGCGGCGGCGCCGTCGCTCGCCAGGAAAAGGCCGGCGGCGCCCAGCTCGCCGGGGAGAACATTGCGTTTCAACGGGGCGTGGGCCTCGTAGTGTTTGAGCATCTCGGAGAAGCCGGCGATGCCGCGGGCGGCCACAGTATTGACAGGGCCGGCGCTGATGCAGTTGACGCGGATTTTTTTCGGGCCCAGATCGTAGGCCAGATAACGCGCGCTCGATTCCAGGGCGGCCTTGGCCACGCCCATGACGTTGTAGTGGGGAACGACTTTCTCGGCACCGTAATAGCTCATGGCGACCATGCTCCCGCCCTCGCTCATGAGCGGGGCGGCGCCCCGGGCCAGGGCGACCAGCGAATAGGTGCTGACATCCAGGGCGGCGCGGAAGGCTTCGCGGCTGGTGTTGAGGAATTCCCCTGCGAGCGCCTCGCGGGGGGCGAAGGCGACGGAGTGGAGGAGCAGGTGAAGTTTGCCGAATCTTTGGGCGACTTGGGAAAAAACGGCGGCGATTTCATCGTCCTTGGTGACATCGCAGGGCAGAATCAAAGTACCGGGGCCAAAGGCGGCGGCGAGATCCTCGACGTTTTCTTTGAGACGTTCGCCCTGGTAGGTGAAGGCGAGGGTGGCGCCCGCCTGGCGCCAAGCCTGGGCGATGGCCCAGGCGATGGATCGTTGGTTGGCCACGCCGAACACCAGCCCGATTTTTCCTGCAAGTAATGACATACGTCGTGAAATTGAGTCGCCACCGCCCCGACTTGTCAAGCCTCCGTCCTTTTGTAGCGCAGCCAGAACAACCCGCCCCAGCCGCAGAGCAACAAGAGACAGACGGCCAGCGTGCCGCTGGAAGGATGGGCGGGAAAGAGGAGGAGGGCGGCGGCGGCGATGGCCGGACCGCCGCAGTTGCCCGCGCCGATGGCCGCTTCGTGGATGCCGCCGTGCTCGCCTTTGGTTTCGCCCACGTCCATGGAATAAAACAGGGAGGAATAATAAATCAACCCCAGGGCCAATCCCAGGATGGCCTGGGAAATGACCAAAATCCAGAGGCCCGTCGCCAGCAACATGGCGCCAAAACAAAGGATCATCACGGCATAAGCGGCGGCGAGAAAGCGAAACCGGTAGTGCCAATCCGGCCAAAGCCAGAGCAGGGCAAACGCCCCCGCCCGGGAGAAAAGCCAGATGGAGCAAACCACCCCGGCCAGCGTGACACTCAGATCAAACTGGCCGGCCAGGGTGGGAATGGTGGCAATAATAGTATTGATGGCCAGATAGGCGAACGGATTGGCCAGCCACGCCATTTTTAGAAAAGTGCGGGCCGGCACGGGCGAGCGGCGCCCTTCGGCGGAGGGCGCGGCAAGGGGGCCGGCGTCGTCCCGCGCCGCGGGCGGCTGCCGGTTGACCAGGCGCTCCAGCCAATATGAAAAAACCAATTCCAGGCCAAGCAAGCCGGCCGGGACGAAAAACATGCTCTGGCGGCCCCAGGCTTTTTGCATCGCTCCGCCGGTAAAATAACCGAACGCGCTCGTCACCGCCCAGGTGAAATTGTAAATGCCGACCAGGCTGCGCAAACGGGCGCGCGTTTCTCCCTCGCTCATCAGCCCTTGCAAGGGCGGCCAGGTGAAGCACATGCCGATGGTGGCCACGACAATCAATGCCACGGCCGGCCCCGCCGCCGTCATCTGGCTGCCGAGGAGAAAGGCGGCGCCCATGATGCCCAGGCCCAGCCGGAAAGAGGCGAAGTAGCCCGCTCTCTGGGCAAAGCGGCCCGCGTAAAAAGCAAAAATGGCATAGACCAATCCGAGTAACGACGCCAGTTCGAAATTCTGCAATTGCCCGAAACCAAGTTCATCCTTCGTGTAAAAATAGATGTAATAAAAGAAATAGGTTGTGGCCAGCGAGTTGCAACCGGCCAGCGCGAAGACCCCGGTCTTCAAGCGGGGGTCGGCGACGCCGCGATGGACCGGGCGCGAGGCATGGGTGGCGGCGCTCATAGAGTGCCGCTACATGTCGTAGAGGCCGCTGTCGTGGGAGTAGCCGCCGCCGGGAGCGCCGGGGGTGTCTTCTTCGCCGCCCATTAAACCGCCCAGAACGTCACCCATGTCCTGCTCGATTTTTTCCGGGTCTTCGCCGGCTTCCAGGCGCTTGATCGCGGCATCAAATTCCTTGGGCACGCTGCCGGCGGGCATGAGGTCCTTCATTTTTTTCATCATGTGCGCCATGTGGCGCGGATTATTTTCGTCCAGATGTTCCATGTCCCGTTCCATTTCGGCCATGACGCGCATCAGGCGCGGGTCATCCATCTCGGGCATGGGCGGGCCGCCGGGGCCGGCGTCACCGCCGGCCGCGGACGGCTCTTTGAGGCCGCGCGTGAGGGCGAAGCCGCTGACCTGCCGGGTCAATTTGCGATGGCCGCACTTGGGACAGGCCGGCCGGCGGCCGGGCGCAACCTTCTTGGAAAGAAAGTTGAAAATCTTCCGGCACTTGGGACAGGCAAATTCGTAGATGGGCATATTAGGCGGGCCGGCGACAGGGTGTGCCGGCTCGTGAGAATTTCATTGTGGCAGTCCGGCCATGTTGCTCGAACCAGCAGAACGGCGCTCCTGCCCGGCGCGAGCCATTTTCTTTTGAGATGCCGCTTTGGAGAGACGAATCAACTGCGAGACCTTCCGGATTTTTTCCTCAAAAGGCTCGCGGGCGAGTTTCTGGCGCATTGCATTCGTCATAATTTTGGCAAATTCAAATTATGCCGTTTCAATATGGCATTCAAGCGCCCTTGATCTATTTCCGATTGCCCAAGCATTTGTTCGATGCGGGCGCGATCCTTGGCGCGCCCCACGCTGGCGGCGATGGCCACGATGTATTCCGCCAAAAACACCCGCCCCGGCACGCCCTCAAATTCGATGTCGGCGGCCGCGCGCACCGCTTCTTCCGTCAAGCCGTCCGCGCCAAGGAGTTGCACCGGAAAACCTTGAACGATGAGATGCTCTCCTTCCACCGCCCAACCTCGCGCCTGAAGATGTCCGTAAATGGCCGGAATGCCCGCGGAAACGCTCTTGTCCGCCGGGATGAAAAAGATATCCGCATCATAGGTGGCGACTGGCTCGGTGTAATAAACGCCCGCCAGCGCGCCGCCGAGCGCCCAGCTTTTGATCAAGCCTTCGGCCACAAGTTCATTCGCGCCCCGGAAAATCTCTCCCATCGGGACCGCGGAGAATTGATCTTTCGCATTCATTTCAGGTCCGTGTCGCGGCTAAACCCGGCCCCGCCGTAAAACACGCAGGCCTGTCCGCCCATGAGCAGGGCGCGGACGCGGCGCGCGCGCATCGAAGAAAGGACTTTGTGTATCGGGTTCGGGATCAAGTGAGCCTCCCAGCGCGAGATAGGTCTGCCATAGTTTTTCACTTTCCAGCCAGCGTTGCACCGGGGTGAGCCGATGCCACTCGGCCCACTCGCCTCCCGCCAATTCTTCCGCCTGAATCATGCCACAGCGATAACAGGTTTAAGCCCGGCTGTAAACTTCCGCGCCCTGTTCCGTGCCGATGCCCGGCGGGATATTCATGCTTTTAGCCGTTGCAACGCGGCGTTGACCTCGTCCAAGTCGAAACTCTCCGCGTCCCACTCGCCGCCAATCCATTCTTTCATGTCCTCGTGTTCGGGATGTTTCGGGTCGGCCAGAATTTCAAGCAGGTTGCAGTAACCGCCCATGCCGCCGCAGTCTTCCGGCGGGCAGGCCCTCTCTCCGCCCAGACAAACCGGATGTTTGAACGCGGCGTCCGCCGGCAAAATCTTTTCCAGCTTCACCTCATGCTCCCAGCCGTCGCCAAAATCGTATTCGTAAATGAATTTTTTCTTCACCGCCGGAGCCAGGTCGGCCACGGTGTGACGCTTTTCATTCAACGTCTCGTAGCCCATGTCGGCAGATTCCGGGTCGGGCTGGCCGTAAAACGTGCGCCCGGCGGCGAACTGATGCAGATGACTGTTCGTCCAGCCCATCACCATTTGAATCAGCCAATGCAAGCGGTCGAGCGGCATATCGGCTCGCACCATAACACGCCGCCAGATCGGCGGCTTGAACCACTTGAGCGTGATTTTGAGTTGATAAAGCGGGACTCCCCCGCCGGACTGAACATTGGAAATGTGTTTCATGGCGGGATTATATTAGCGGCAGCGTCGGAGGCAATCACCTTTCCGTTCTCGTTGAGCGGCCGCTTTCAAGTCACGCTTTGCGGCGCCTGGGTGGCGGGTTGACGAGAGGATGGCCGGAGAGTTTCTCGCGCTTGCTCGTCTCGGTAAACCGTTTGTCCAAGTCGTGGCCATACTGCGCAGAAAGGGTGTCTTTCGCGCGCCACACTTCTTGAAGCACCAAATCACCAGTGGACTTCGTGGGCTGAATGTCAGTCCTTTTGCTCATTGTCGTTCCCGTGCCCAGCTTTATTTGTTCGTTTGATGGCTCGGCGAGTGGCCGATCACGACACGCGAGACGCCCGCGCTGCCTTCAAACCTTCGCGTAAATCTCTTTTCCCTTTTCCACAAACTCTTTCGACTTTTCGTCCATTCCCTTTTTCAACGCCTCTTCCTCGGCCAGGCCTTGCTCCGCCGCGTATTTCCGCACGTCCTCCGTGATTTTCATGCTGCAAAAATGCGGGCCGCACATGCTGCAAAAATGGGCCGTCTTGGCCCCTTCCTGCGGCAGGGTCTCGTCGTGAAATTCCCGCGCCGTCTCCGGATCGAGCGACAGGTTAAACTGGTCCTCCCAGCGGAATTCAAACCGCGCCTTGCTCAGGGCGTTGTCGCGATACTGCGCGCCGGGATGGCCCTTGGCCAGGTCGGCGGCGTGGGCGGCGATTTTGTAGGCGATCACCCCGGCTTTGACATCCTCCTTGTCGGGCAGGCCGAGGTGTTCCTTGGGCGTGACGTAGCAGAGCATGGCGCACCCATACCAGCCGATCATGGCCGCGCCAATCGCGCTGGTGATGTGGTCGTAGCCGGGCGCAATGTCGGTGGTGAGCGGGCCGAGGGTGTAGAACGGGGCTTCGTGGCACCATTCCAGTTGCTTCGTCATGTTTTCGCGGATGAGGTGCATGGGGATGTGGCCGGGGCCTTCGTTCATCACTTGCACCCCATGCGCCCAGGCGCGCGTGGTCAGGCCGCCTTGCGCCTCAAGTTCGGCGAATTGCGCCTCGTCGTTGGCGTCGGCAATGGAGCCGGGGCGCAGGCCGTCGCCGATGGAAAAACTCACGTCGTAGGCGGCCATGATTTCGCAAATCTCGTCCCAGTGTGTAAAGCAGAAATTTTCCTGGTGATGGGCCAGGCACCATTTGGCAAGGATGGAGCCGCCGCGGCTGACTATGCCGGTGGCCCGCCGCGCCGTCAGGGGGATGAACCGGAGCAGGACGCCGGCATGGATGGTGAAATAATCCACCCCCTGCTCGCATTGTTCCAGGAGCGTGTCGCGATAAATCTCCCAGGTCAGTTCCTCCGCTTTGCCGCCGGCTTTTTCCAGGGCCTGATAAATGGGCACCGTGCCGATGGGCACAGGTGAATTGCGCAGAATCCATTCGCGCGTGGCGTGGATGTTCTTGCCGGTGGACAAATCCATCACCGTGTCCGCGCCCCATTGGATGGCCCAGCGCATTTTTTCCACTTCCTCCTCAATGGACGAGGCGACGGCGGAGTTGCCGATGTTGGCGTTGATTTTGACCAGGAAATTGCGCCCGATGATCATCGGCTCCAATTCCGGATGGTTGATGTTGCAGGGGATGATGGCCCGGCCGCGCGCCACCTCGTCCCGGACAAATTCAGGGGTGATTTCCCTGGGGATGGCCGCGCCGAAGGACTGGCCGGGATGCTGAAAGAGCAGCGGGTCCCCGCCGGTTTTCTTTGAGGCGCTGCATTCCCGCCCCATGTTTTCGCGGATGGCGATGTATTCCATCTCCGGCGTTATGAGGCCCTGCCGGGCGTAGTGCAACTGCGTGACCACCTTCCCCGGCCTGGCGCGGAGCGGCCCGGCGGCGCGCCCGGGGACTTCCTCGACATCGCCGCGGCGCAAAATCCAGCCGCGGCGCAACGGGGGCAGGCCATGCTCCACGTCGCCGTGAAAAGACTCGTCCCCCCACGGGCCGCTGCAATCATAGACCCGCACCGGTTCATTGCTTTCCATGCCGTCGAACGATTTGGTGGGGCTGAGGGTGATTTGGCGAAAGGGAACGCGCAGTTCGGGGTGGAGACGGCCGGGAAGATAAATCTTCTTGGAGCTGGGCAGGGCGCCGTTCGCCGGCTGTTTCATCGAATTATTCGGTGCTTTCATGTTTATCTTTCGCGACGAAGAAAGCCCGGACAAAGTGCTTCCCTTCGCCAGCATTACCTGGATCAGGTTCAACGGGTCATTTGCACTGCAAAACTCTCAGCCGGCGGCCTTTGCGCGCCCGGCTCCCCGCACATGGGTAACAATACCCGTCCCCGGCCCCGGCGTCAAGCCGCCGCGTCCGTGCGTAGTGTCCTAATTTGGGGAGCGCCCTCGCCTCGCGTGCAGGGTTCAGCGCCCTCGCTGAACCCACTCACCAATGTCAGCGACGATGGCGTCGCGGACTGCACACGAGGCGTCAATCGTGTTCGGTGTGGAAGTTGCTTTCCGGTTTCGCGCGCAGGTTTGGCGGGTGAAAAGTCACGGGATGACTGGTGGGTGGCGCTGGTTGGGTGGTCCGGGTCGTGTCAAGACAAAGCTC
>JBEKVM010000048.1:0-39543 GCA_049513975.1 Verrucomicrobiota bacterium
TGCCGGGAATAAATGGCAAGGGCATCGCCACCATTGGCCGCCGTCAGAACGACATAGCCATAGGCTTCGAGCGTTTGCCGGGTTATGGCGCGCAAGGAAGCCTCATCATCCACCACGAGGATTCGCTCCCCGTTTCCGCGTGGGAGCCGGGCTTCCTCGACTTGAGGGGTCGCCAGCTCCTTGCCCAACTCTGCGGGCAGCCACACTTGGAAGGTGGATCCCTTGCCCGGCTCAGAGTCAACCTTGACGAAGCCGCCGTGACTTTTGACAATGCCCAGGGTTGTGGAAAGACCAAGACCGGTGCCTTGGCCGGCCTTTTTGGTCGTGAAAAACGGGTCAAAAATCTTTTCCAGAATTGCGGGCGGAATGCCAGTCCCCGTGTCCGTCACTTTGATGACCACATGCGGCCCTGGTTTGGTGTCCGGATCCATGCCCGGCAAGCGGGTTTCCACCATGATATTCTCGGCCGTTATCGTCAGTTCGCCGCCGGCAGGCATGGCGTCGCGGGCATTGACACAAAGATTGAGCAATACTTGGTGTAGCTGGGTGGCATCGCCTGAAAGCACCCAGAGGTTCTTTGATATATGAGACTGGATGCGAATGGACTTTGGGAAGGTGCCGCGGGTGAAGTTCGCCATTTCGCGCAGGAGTTGTTTGAGCGGCACCGGGATGCGCTGTGCCTCAACGCCACGGGCAAAGGAGAGCACTTGCTTCACCAGGCTCGCGCCGCGTTCGGCGCTGGCCTTGATCATCCCGATCATGTTGCAGGTTTCTTCATCCCGAGTGTCCATTTGCAGTAATTCGCAGGACATGAGAATCGGCGCCAGAACATTGTTGAGATCGTGGGCGATGCCCCCGGCAAGCGTCCCGATGCTCTCCAGCCGCTGGGCGCGCAGAAACTGCGCTTCCATCTGCTTTTTTTCCGTGATGTCCTCGACCATGCCAATGGAGTATTGGGCCTTGCCCGCCGGCCCTCGCACCACGGAGGTCGTCAGGCGCGCATGAACCACCTGGCCCCCTTTGCGCAGGCAGCGTTTTTCGATTTGGTAATGCTCCTGCTTTCCCGCGAGCATTTCCCGATACAATGCGAGGTCCGCCTCCACATCGTCCGGATGAGTGAATTCGCTGAAAGCCATGCCCCGCAATTCTTCTTCCGAATAACCCAGCAATCGCTGTAACGCGGCATTGGACTTCAAGGGATGCCCGTTTCTGTCCATCAGCGCCATGCCGATGGCGGCATTTTCGAACGTAACACGAAATTCGGCCTCGCTCCTCCGTAATTTTTCTTCGCTTTCGCGCAGCGCCGCCACGCTCTGCTCCAAGTCCCGCATCATGATTCGGGACTGCCGGTTCAAGCGCCATTTCTCGGACATGGCGCTGGCCATCTGCAGCACTTCGATATGATCGAACGGCTTTTTCAGGATGACCAGCCGGTCGGACCGTCCCAGCTTGGCCGTCATCTCCTCCCACGAATAATCCGAGTAGGCCGTGCAAATGACGACCTGAAGATCGGGATCCACCTGCCATATTTTCGATGTGGTCTCGACTCCATCCCAGCCCGGAGGCATGCGCACGTCAATAAACGCCACCGCATAAGGCCGTTTCCCGGCCCCGGCTTGTTGGACCATCTCCAGACCTTGCTGCCCCTGGGAAGCGAACTCGACTTCGAACGTAGCCTGGCGGTTGGAGCCATCGCTCGCTCCGAAAGCCCGGGTTTCAAACGGGTCCACTTCTTCCAACTCCGGGCACAGAACCTTGCGGAAATCCTCGTGGATCGCGAGGCTGTCATCAATGACCAGCACCCGGCGGTTGAACTGCGGCAAAGAACGGCTCATAGGGACGCCTTGGGCGGCTGTAGAGGCAGTTCGAGCGTAAAGGTGGCTCCCATTTGCGGGCCCTCGCTGTGCGCGGCCAGATTCGCGCCCATTTCCGCGGCGGCCAGCGCGGCGCTGTGCAGGCCAAAACCGTGGCCTCCTTTGCGCGTGGTGAACCCGAAGCTGAAAATACGCTTCAGATTCTCTTTCGGAATGCCCACGCCATTATCCACCACCTCGATCCGCACCCGGTCGCCGCTGTTGGTCAGTCGAATGGTGAGGAGCTTCTCCTTGCTGCTGCCTTCATGGCACGCATCCTTGGCATTGCGGATCAGGTTGACGAGGATTTGGAGGACCTTATGCTTCTCGACGGCAATTTCAGAAATGGTCAGGTTGTAATCGCGAACCACCCGCACATCGTGCCGTGCCAGCGCTCCGGCGTTGATCCGCAGAGCGTCTTCAACCATGTCCGGCACCCGCACTTTTTCAACGATCCCGAAACACTTGGCATAACCCTGCTGCATGGCCACGATTTCCTTGATGTGCCCGACGTGCCGTTGGACCAACTCGATTTCCTTCAGCAAAGTTTGCTGTTCGCGTTCCAGATAATTTCCCAGGCGCCGCAGATAGGCGGGCGTTTCCCGGCCGGTGGGATCCACAGTGATGAATTCCGCCAGGTCCCCGGCATGTTGCTCCAGCAACCCCGCCACGCGGGCCACGTTTGCAAATCTGGACTTTTTGACCTGGTCGAGGATGGTGGCTGTGGAAACATTGACGCTGTTGAGCACATTGCCCACGTTGTGCAAGACGCTGGTGGCCACTTCTGCCATGCCCGCCTGTCGTGAAGCCAGCACCAACTGTCTCTGAGTCTCCTCCACTTCGCGCTGCATGCGCTTCTGGTCGGTAATGTCGCGGAAGGCCCAGATCCTCCCATAGTAGTTTCCGTTTTCATCCAGCACCGGTGCGGAATACCGGTCCATGACGCTACCATTCTTGAACTCGACCTCGTCCCGGCTGGTTTCGTCCCGGTGTGAGTAGAGGTGGAGAACTTTCTGTTGGAATTTCCCGGGATTTTTGGCGGAGTCGGTTACATATTGGAGTCGTCTCGCATCATCGGCCTCTTCCGCGATTTCGCTGGGAATCTTCAACAGCCGGTTGAATTGTTGGTTTTGGATGGCCTTCTTTCCCTGATCGTTGACTACCAGGATGCCCTCCTGGGAGGAATTGACCAAGGCCTCCAGGAAGGCGGTTTTCCCGCGCAAGTCCTTGAGCGAGGCCTCCAGTTGAACCGTGCGCTCCTCCAACTCCAACGTCTTGCGCGCCACCACCTCCTGGAGGTCGGCATTCTGTCCCAGCAGAGCCAGCGCTGATCCTTTGTGCGCCTGCCTCGCCTCGACGCGTTGCATCAGAACCCGGATGGTCTTGTCCCGGGCCGACAAGGCCTTTTCTGCCGCGGCCAGCCGCGTGACCAAGTCCGCCGCGCCTTCCGCCTGAGTATGGTTTCCAGTCCCTCTCATGGTGTCCTTCCTATGGCGATGCCAGTGAATGTCTGGTTGACATGGATTCCGTTAAATTGCTCGCCATAGGTGCTAAAACCGAACACCTTGTTGTCCATCATTATCCGGGCCATCTCGCCCAACCGCCCATCGCTCTCAAACTCCAGCCTCCTCAGGATGCAATCGCACCCGATGACCAGTGCCGGCTCTCCGACCTTGTCCCGAACGCACTGAAATGCCCCCTTCGCCACCTCCACGGGATCAACCGCCTGCCCGAGCCGCAGGACCACCCCATCCTCAATCGCGCAATACAAGGTCAGACTCTGGTCCGGATTGGCCTGCTGGATCGAACGAATAAAGCGCTCGCCACCCAACTCCAGCACGAACGGTTGCCGGGAGAAGACTCGGGCGTTGAGTTGGGCCACCGTGGTCCCTGCCATCGTGGCGTAGGCCTCGGCAGCGGGTTCTCCATTGATCTCCCGAATCACTCGCCGATCCGGGTCCGATTCTGTAATGACCAGCATCGGGCCGTTGGGCTTGAAATGTTCAAACTTAAAGGTCGTGAAGGGCGCCGTGGTTTGAAACAAGGTGAACACCGCCGCGCGGCTGCGAAATTCACCTTCCGCGAAAACATGCGTGCGTTGGAACTTCAGATCATCCCCTGCCGAGCCTCCGACAATGGGCAGTTGCGGCAGTTTCTGGTAAATCTCCGAAATCAAACGTTCCTCCATCAGGGCCAATCCATCCACCAGCAGCAGACCGAACCCCCGCCACAGGGGATGTTCTGCTCTTGCCTCCGCATAAGCAGACGCGATGCGACGCACGTCGCTTTCCACACTGTCGAGGCTGATGGAGTAGGGATGGGCTGAAATGTCTCCCGCAAGAGCCACCGCCGTGATTCCACCCTTGGCGAATCCGCTGCCGTCCAATTGTCCCGCCGTCGTGCAGCCTATGATCGGTTCGGGGAATGCCGCGCGGAGCTCTCGCGCCAGCCGGCCCAGGTCGTAAGCGCAGGAACAGAAGAAAAGCACGACCTGGGGATTATCCAAATGGATTTGCTCGCGCAACTCCAACACTCCCGAACGCTCGTCCGCGGCGGCTGAACTTCCTCGCTGGATTTGCAGTTCTGTCCTGTCCTTCATCTTACGGTTTTGCTCGCAGGCCAGTGGATTCAGCCCCGGCTTTGAAGGCGGCTTCACGCATAACCGCATTCGTTCTTTTGTCCGGCCAAACGCAGAGTTGCGTCATGGCACATCGGCGAGTTATCGGTAGTTTTTGCTTCCATCGCATCTTCCCTTGGCAGATGGCATCCGTGGACACCCTCAAGTATGGCCGTTTTTCCCCATATTCCAGGTCAGCGTGTGATTCCACCTGAACCTACGCCGGAGTGCGGAAGGGTGCTATGGGGTGTTATACCCATCCGACATTTATGATTCCAGCCCTGGCGGGCTATTGCCCTGGCGAATCGTGCCCGAACCGCCTCCGAGCCGGACGCGGGCTACAGGTCGGCTACAGGTCGGCGATGACCAGCGCCAAGGTGAATCCGTCGTATCCTTTGCTGCCGACGGTCTGGATCGTTGTGGCGCTGACGCGCCGTTCGGCGGCCAGCACTTGGTTGAAGCGTCGGACGCCGAGCACGGCAGGATCGGTGCTGGCCGGATCCGCCACTGCGCCGTTGCGCACCACGTTATCCACAAGGATCAATGTGCCGCGACGGGAAAGTTCGAGCGCGCGGGCGAAGTATTCGGGTATGGCGCCCTTATCGGCGTCAATGAAGATCAGGTCGAAGGGGCCGCGCTTTTCGGCAATGAGTTGGGGTAGCGTCTCCAGCGCCGGACCGAGGCGCAATTCAACCACCCCAGCCAGTCCGGCGCGGGCGATGTTGGCGCGGGCGGCCTCCGCATGTCGGGAGTCAACTTCCAGCGTCATCAACTGGCCGCCCGCGGGCAACGCCCGGGCCAGCCAGATCGTGCTGTAGCCGCCGAGCGTCCCAATTTCCAGAATACGGCGCGCGCCCTGCATTCGCGCCAGCAGATGCAGCAACTTGCCCTGGGCCGGCGAGACGGCGATGGGCGGCAGGCCGGCGGCAGCGCTGTCCCGTAGCGCGCCGTCCAGCGCCGCGTCGGGCGGCACCAGCAAGCCAGTGATGTAATGGTCCACCGCCGTCCATTGGTCTTGATTCATAGTCGGTTTAGCGGAAAAGCAAATAGCGCGGCGACGCGGAGAAATCAAGAAGCCGTCGGGTCCGGGGGATGAAATTGCCGGGACTTTGGAAAATAGGGGTGTCGCAAGGCAAGCAAGCCCCCGGGGGCTGTCGTGATAACGCGCAGGAGGCCGGCGATCATGTGGGCGGGCCGTCCGCAGGCCCTGGGATGCTGCCGGATTGGCAGGTCCTGCTGGAAAGAAAATCTCTATGAAAGAAGCTTTGGAACAGGTTGTTGACCTATTTCTCGCCCCAGGCAGCGTCGGTTGCTGCTCCGGCGCGGCCAAAATGCCCGCGCTACGGCAGCGACACGATGCCCTTGCGCTCAAGTTTTTCCTGGGAGTGGCACGATGGCGGGGGACATATCAAATATGAAAAATGGCTGAAAGATATATAAAGTGTTGAATACAAGTAAGTTATATAAGTAGTTAAATATCAATGAAATGTCATCGTCGCATAGTGATAAGGAGAATGGAAAAAAGGGCGGGAGGGATTGGCTCGATCCGGCTTGTCCGCCAAGGGCATTGCGGCGGCGGAAGCACAACCTCGCGGCATTTCCGCCACGGCTTTAGTTCCCCCGTCTATGTTAATATAATGTTAACGCAAGCCGCGATCCTTCCTTCGCCATCACCTCCAATCGCTTCTAATCGTGCCTGATCGTGTCTAATCAAGCCAAATCAAGAGTTGCGCCAGTGAAGTTGATCGGAACGCGGGTGAAAGTCCCGCCCGTCGAGTTAGGCTGTTCACGACGGAACACGACCTCAACAGCGTCGCCGCGAGGCGGGGTTGGAAGCTGAGGAAGATGAGCAGACGGGCCGTAATGAAAATGAACCATATCCAATGAGCCTCGAAAAGCTTAGAACCGGAGACAAGCCGAACCGCTCCATGATCGGTGAAGGCCGCAGGGAGGAGGCTGGGCAACGGCCAGCGCCTTCTCAACGGTCCGGCGGGGTCAGCGTGGGCGGCACGTCTGTAAGTTCGGTCAAGGTAAGCTGGGAGGTCTCCGGGGGCGGGTGCAAAACCCAACTGTCCGAGCAAGCGGGTTATTCCCGTGAGGCGGGCGGCGTCGCCGGAGAAGTCGGAGTCCTGCGTAGTAGCGACGATGCTCCCGTAATGGGAGTGGAGCAAAGGCGGGATACTTGTCCGGGTGTCAGGAGCGACGGTGGCCGATGGCTCCGCAGGAGATACGCCTCCACGAGGACATCCTCATTAACCCTGACTTTGGTTCGCGCTCCAAAGGCGCGGACCGAACCGGACTCGGAGAGCCGAATATGGGAAATCCGTCCGTTCGGTTCGATGAGGGGCGAAGTGGCAGCACGGGACTGACAACTGCGGTCAGTTCAAAACCGCCTCCTGCCACTTCGCCTACTCTACTGTTTTTTGTGACCATGTTCAGCAAAATACTAACAATATTTTAACACAACCGCAAAGCAGCGTGGCCGCATCAGGCCAATTCTGATTGCCGATTGCATGAAGGAGATCAAGATTCTGACGGACTTGGTGAGAAGGAGCTGACACCCGGAATAGTGAATTGCGCCGCCCTTCTCTCTTTCCGCCTGAATGATTTTGCGTGACACCGGCCATCGGAACAGCGACTTCTATTGCCTTCAACCCGTCATTCTATGACCGCCGCCAAAAGAAGAACCATTATGCCCAAAAATTATTTCCTGACAGCATTGCTGGCCTTGCCAACCCTGGCCCTGCTCATGAGCACTCCAACTTCACCAGCGCAGGTTAAAACGCCTGCCCCCGCCGACGCCACAGGCATGAAAAGTTCGCAGGAAGGACTTTTCGACAAAGCCCTTCTGGCCATGTCCACGCGCGCCCGGGAACTCAACATCAAAGGCGTCGCCCTCGTCGCCTGTGCCGCAGGCGACACCGTCCAATCCTGGTCCTCAAAAATGGTCGTCGTCGGCAACCTGAAAACCCCCACGACCGACAGGGACAAGGGAAGCAATCTGCTCGCCATCGCTTACGCCAAAGCCGCCGAAATGGCCGACACCTTGAAGGACAGCGGCAGCAAAGTCCGCCCCTCCCTCACCGGTGAAAACGGCTGGGAGGGCGGAGTCACCGCCAGGGGAAAAACCGGCCAGTTGATCGCCGCCTTCAGCGGAGGCGTTTCCGCCGACGACCTCAAAGTCTCCCGCGCCGGTCTCGCCATCCTTGCCACCCAACTCTAAGAAATGTGAATTTGGAAGAGTGCATGGTGAAATGAAACCCGGCCTGCCAATCCGCAATCCGCAATCCGCAATCCGCAATTCCAAATGACCTTTCCCGACACACTGCAACAATTCGACCGCACCTTCGTCCGCTGGAAAAACCGCCCCTGGTCTTATTTCGGCGGCTGCGATTATTTCCGCCTCTCCAGCCATAAACGGGTTCACGCCGCGCTGCGGTCCGCCTTGCGAAAATACGGCTTGAACGTCGCCGCCTCCCGCCTGACCACCGGCAATCACCAAATTTACGGGCAATTGGAGGCCGCGCTGGCCGATTTCTTTGGCACGCCGGCGGCGACCCTCGTTTCCACCGGCTACGCCGCCGCCGCCATCGCCGCCCAGGCGCTGCAAGGCGGATTTTCCCGCGTGCTCATTGACGAAAAAGCCCACCCCAGTTTGCACGATGCCAGCCGTCTCTTTCGCTGCCTGGTGGAATCTTTCCAACACCGCGATGCCGGCAGCCTGGCCCGCGTCCTGGCCCGCGGCGGCGCCCATGACAAACCGATAGTCCTGACCGACGGCCTCTTCTCCCACAGCGGCGAAGTCGCGCCCCTGGCGCGGTACTTGCAAATCCTTCCCCCGCACGGCCTGATCCTGGTGGATGACGCCCACGGCGCCGGCATTTTGGGCGAAAAAGGCCGGGGCACGCCCGAATACGCCGGCGTTTCGCGCGAGCGCATCATCCAGACCATCTCCCTGAGCAAGGCCTTTGGAGCCTTCGGCGGGGCGATTTTGGGCGCGCCGGCGCTGCGGGAAAAAATCATGCGGCACAGCTCCATGTTTGCCGGCAGCACCCCCTTGCCCCTGCCGCTGGCCGCCGTGGCGCTCCAGACGCTGGACATGGTGCGCCACGATCCCCGCCTGCGCCAGCGCCTGGAGCGCAACATCCAGCAAATAAAATCCGCCTTGCGCATGCAGGGCTTTCCCGTGCCTTCCGCCCCCGCGCCGATCATCCCCTTCCTTCCCGGAACGCCGCGAGAGGCCGCCGCGTTGCGCCGGCGCTTGCTTTCGCGAAGCATTTTTCCTTCCTTCATCCAATATCCCGGCGCTCCCGAGGCCGGCTATTTTCGCTTCGCCATCTCCAGCGAGCACACCGGCGCGCAACTGAACAACTTGCTGAAAGCCCTGACCGCGGATTAATACCGTTTCCAGTTTGCTTTTGCACTGTAGCGGCGGTCTGCGACCGCCGCCAATCGCCTTGGCAATAGTGCAGTTACAAACTGGAAACGGTATAACTCATCTCGCGCTCCCAATCTAATCTCAATCCTAATCCTAATCTGACCGTCATTCCCCTGCCTTCCGTCCCAAAATCCCCAATCCGCAATGGCGCCGCCGATTAATTCTTGCCGTGCGGCACAAGAAAGCACATAATGCCACGAACAGTGCCGGACCGGAATCGCCGCGGCGGGCCAGGACCATGTCTGGTCCAGCCGGGGCAAAGCCGGGTCCGCAGGCGCGCGTAGCTCAATTGGATAGAGTGACGGCCTCCGAAGCCGCAGGTTGTGGGTTCAACTCCCGCCGCGCGCACCAAGTTTTATTGTGAAAGTTTATTCGAGACAGCCGGAGAAAGCCGCCAGCCCGCCGGGCAAAACCGGCCTGTTGAAATACATTCTCATGCTGGAAGATGAAACCGCCCTGACCGAGGAACTCATCCCTTTTTTCGCCTACAACGGTTACAAATTGGTCCCGGTGACCAACGGCGTGGACGGCTTGAAACAAATCATGTCCCGCGAATTCGCCGTGATCATCTGCGACATGATGATGCCCAACTTGCCCGGCGACATGTTTTATCGCGCCGTCGAACGCACCAAACCGCACCTTTGCCAGCGCTTCATTTTTATCACCGGCTTTAAAGGCAACCGCGACATCGAGGATTTTATCCGCAAGGTCAACGGCGTCATGCTCTGGAAGCCCTTTGAAACGCAGCAATTAATGGACGCAATCCAAGTCGTCCTCCAAAAAACCGGCGGCTGACCCGCGCCCCTTCCGCCCGCGGCATCCCCGCTCTCACTTCCCCACCCCAGCAAACTATGTCCGAAGATAAATCTGTTGTGCAAAAGCTGGCTGCGCCTCCCCTGGCGCCGCTCAAACTCCAATCCAAACTCGCCTCCACTCCCCCCTCCGCGCCCCGCTATTCCGTCCGGGTCAGGAACGCCGCCGGCGCCGAGGTCGTGCTGGCCGATCCCCGCGCCACCCGCGCCCTGGTCGCCCTGATGGACGTTCATGCCGTCAACGGCGGCGCCGCTTGTCATTGGGGCGGCCCCGCCGCCTTCGCCGAGATCATGGCCGCCATTCACGGCTTCCTCTTTGCCGTCCGGGACCGTCCCTGGCACGCCGCCTACAATTTCGTCAACGACGCCGGCCACACCGAAAACGGCATTTATGCCCTGCGCGCCAACTACGGATTTGATGGCATGACCTTCGAGGATTTGAAGGGTTTTCGCAGCCTCCAAAGCAAGCTGACCGGCCACGGCGAATCCCATGTCAACCCGCAAGGGGTCCTCCTCAGCAACGGGCCGCTCAGCTCGGCCCTGGCCCAAGCCCAGGGACTGGCCCTGGCCGACCGTGTTCTCAAAAATGACCGCCTCACCGTCTGCACCGTTTCCGACGGCGCTTCCATGGAGGGCGAAGCCAAGGAGGCCTTCGCCGCCATCCCCGGCCTCGCCGCCAAGGGCCTGCTCAGTCCTTTCCTCCTCGTCATTTCCGACAACGACACCAAACTCTCCGGCCGCATCACCAAGGACTCCTTCAGCATGCAGCCCACTTTCGCCGCCATGAGCGTGTTGGGCTGGAATGTCATCCAGGTGCCCGACGGCAACGAACTCTCCTCCGTCTATCTCGCTGTCGAGCGCGGCTTGGATCAGGCCCGGGCCAATCCCCTCGCCCCCGTTTGCCTCTGGGTCAAAACCATCAAGGGCTTCGGCGTCAAGTCCACCATGGAAAGCTCTTCCGGCGGTCACGGTTTTCCCCTGGCGGGCGGCGAGAAAATTGTCGAGTTCGTCAACGAAATCTACTTTGGCGGCGAGGTTCCCGCTGAACTGGCCGCCTGGTCCCGGGCCCTCCGCGCCGACTGGGAGAAAAAAGACGCCGCCAAAAAGGCCAATCCCGCCCCCGCCCCCGTGGTCAAGGCGGATAAAATCCAGGCCGGCCTGGCCAAAGGCGCGGTGCGCGCCGCCCAGGAGGGCCTGCCTGTTTTTTCCCTTTCCGCCGACCTGGCCGGCTCCACCGGCATTTCCTTTTTCCAGAAGACTTTTCCCGACCGGTTTCTGGACCTGGGCGTGGCTGAGGCCAACATGGTCAGCGCCGGGGCCGGGCTGGCCAAAGCCGGGCTGATTCCTATCGTGGACACCTTCGGCCAGTTCGGCGTGACCAAGGGCAACCTGCCCTTGACCATGGCCGCCCTCTCCCAGGCCCCGCTCATCGCCATCTTCTCCCATGTCGGTTTTCAGGACGCGGCCGACGGCGCCTCCCATGAGGCCACCACTTATTTCGCCGCCACCTCTGCCATTCCCCACACCGTCGTCATCGCCTGCTCCTGCTCCGACGAGGCGGAGGCGCTCATGTACCAGGCCATCAAACGCATCGCCCAGGCCCGCCAGCAGGGCGGCGACGGCGAATCGGTCCTCTTTTTTGTCGGGCGCGAAAATTATCCCGTTCACCTGGTCGAACACGCCCGCTATGAATGGGGCAAGGCGCCCATCCTGGCGACGGGTGGCGACGTCGTCATCATCGCCTGCGGCCCGCTGCTGGGGCAGGCGCTCCAAGCCGCGCGCCAGCTCCAGGAACAAAAAATTGCCGCCACCGTCATTAACAATCCCTTCGTCAACCGCGTGGACCTGGAGACCATCGGCCCCGCCGTGCGGCAATGTTCCGGGCGCGTCGTCACCATCGAGGACCATCAGGCCATCTGCGGGATGAGCGCCCAGGTGGCTCACCAGTTGGCCCAGGCCGGCATCCATCACCACATGAAAACTCTGGCCATTCGCGGTCAATTCGGACAGTCCGCCTACAAGGCGGCGGACCTTTACAAAAAGCACGGCCTGACCAGCGCCAAAATTGTCGAGGCCGCGCAGGAACTCATCCGTTAGACGATATGCCTGGAACCTCCAAATCCTGGCAAGGGCAACTGCTCCTGGACGGCGGGAAACTGCACGACTCCTTCTTCCATCGCGCCGTCGTGCTGATTTGCCAGCACGATGCCGAAGGCGCTTTCGGCCTGATTCTCAACCGTCCCGCCGGCAGCAAGGTGGGCGACGCGCTGGTGGCCAACCTGCCCCAAGCCCTCAAACAGCAGCCCCTTTTCCTGGGCGGCCCCGTCCAGCAGGGCGTCTTGAGCTTTCTCCATACGGACATTTTCGTGCCGCACGCCAACGTCCTGCCCAATTTGAACCTCGGCCACTCCATCGAGTCGCTGATGGATTTGACCGAATCCTATTCCACCACCCAGCAGCTCCGCCTCTTTGCTGGCTACGCCGGCTGGTCCGCCGGCCAGTTGGAGAAGGAAATGGCCCGCCACGACTGGCTGACCCATCCCGCCACCGTGGATTTGATTTTCAAGTCCGACCCGGCGCAGCTCTGGAAGCATATCCTCCGCCAAAAAGACCACACCCTGCGCTGGCTGGCCGATTCCCCCGATAACCTCTCCTGGAACTGAATTCCGAGTCACCCCAGCGCCGCTTGTTGCAAGGCCAGCAATTGTTTGATCCCGCTTTTCCCCAGCGCCAGCATCGCCCCTAATTGTTCCTCCGTGTAGGTGGATTCCTCCCCCGTCCCTTGCAACTCGATGAATTCCCCCGCCCCATTCATCACCAGATTCATGTCCACCGTCGCCGCCACGTCTTCATCATAAGCCAGGTCAAGCAAAGGTTGCCCGCCAACGATCCCCACGCTCACCGCCGCAATCGGTTTGACAACCGCACCCTCCGCCAGCTTCCCCGCGGCCGCGAGTTTGCGCACGGCCAGCGACAAGGCGACGTAACTCCCCGTGATCGCGGCCGTGCGCGTGCCCCCGTCCGCTTGCAGCACGTCGCAATCCAGCCAGACCGTGCGCGGGCCGATGCCTTCCAGGTCAATCGCCGCCCGCATGGCGCGTCCGATCAAACGCTGAATTTCCTGCGAGCGCCCGTCAATTTTGCCTTTGGCAATATCCCGCTGCTTGCGCGTCAGCGTCGAGTAAGGCAGCATCGAATATTCCGCCGTGATCCAGCCCCCCGTTACCCCCTGTTCCTTCATCCAGCGCGGCACCGTTTCCTCCACCGTCACGCCGCAGATCACGCGCGTGTTGCCCCATTCCACCAGCGTCGAACCGGTCGCGTGCGGAGCGATGCCGTTTTGAAAACGCACCGGGCGGAGTTGATCGGGGCGGCGTCCGTCGGTGCGGACAGGCGCGGCAGTGGCATCAGCAGTCATTGCAAAAAGCCTAGCGGGCGGCGGGAAGCGGGGCAATCGCAATCGCAACTCAGACATTTCCCACGGCGCATCGCCGGACCTGTCAACCCGCGGGCAAAGCGCCCTTCTGGCCGGCCACAGTGCTGCCGTCGCCAGGCTTCAATTCCCGGAAGACAAGGGTGGACAGAATGGTCATCCCGCCCAGCACGAAAAACGCCTTGTGAATGCCTTGAATCATTTCCGGCGCGTCGGAGTGAAACCGGTCGGGAATAAAGAACGCCACGGCCAGCGAGGCCGAGGCCACGCCGAAACTGATGGACATTTGTTGCAGCGTGCTGGCAATGGTGCTGGCGCTGCTCGCCTCTTCCTCGGTCACGTCGGCATAGACGAGCGTATTCATGCTCGAATATTGCAAGGAAGAGAAGAACCCGTAGCAGAAGCTTTGCGCCACGATGAGCCAGACCGGCGTGCCCGCGCCAATGGTCGCAAAGAGCAGGATGAGCAAACCCAGGATGACGGTATTGGAAATCAGAATCACCCGGTAGCCAAAGCGGGTGAGAATCCCCGTCACCGTCAGCTTCAGGCTCATTGACGCCACCGCTTGCGGCATCATCAGCAGGCCCGACTGGATCGGCGTGAAACCGAGGCCAACCTGGTAAAGCAGCGGAAAAAGAAATGGGATGCCGCCCAGGCCAATGCGCGTCACGAACCCGCCGATCACCGCGGCGCGGAAGGTGCGGATGCGCAGCAACGTCATCCGCAACAGCGGAAAGGCCGCCTTGACCGCGTGCAAACCATAGCCCGTCAGGAGCAGGAGCGCCAGGGCCAGCAGCCCCAATATCTCCCGTCCGCTCAGCGTATGTTCACCGAAGACCTCCAGCACATAGGAAAGCAGCGCGATGCCGGACCCGAACAAGACAAACCCGATGAAGTCGAGCGGAGAAGTTTGTTCCGCCCGGTAATCCGGCAGATGCCGATAGACCAGATACAAGCCCAGCAGGCCAATCGGAATATTGACAAAAAAGATCACCCGCCAGGGGAAATATCCCACGATCAGCCCCCCGATACACGGCCCCAGCATGGGTCCGATCAGCGCCGGAATGACCACAAAGGTCATGGCGCGGACCAGTTCGGATTTGGCGAACGTCCGCACCAACGTCAATCGGCCCACCGGCACCATCATGGCCCCGCCGCAGCCTTGCAAAATGCGGCAGGCGACCAGCAGATGGATGTTGCTGGAAATGCCGCAGAGCAATGAACCCAGCGTGAAAAGCCCGATGGCGCACGAAAACACCCGGCGCGTCCCAAACCGGTCCGCCATCCAACCGCTGATCGGGATGAACACCGCCAGACTCAAGGTGTAACTGGCCAGGACCGACTTCATGCTCAACGGCACCACCCCCAGCGCCTGCGCGATGGCCGGCACCGCCGTATTCAAAATCGTGGTGTCGAGCGACTCCATGAAAAACGCCATGGCCACCAGCCAAGGCAGCAGGCGCTTGCTCGAAGCGCCCGGCGGGAGCGCGGGCGCTGGCGCAAGGACGGATTCTGGCTCGTCCATAAATGCGTGTTACGGCGGCGCCAGTGTATGTCATCGCAAGCATCCTGCAAGAGCCGGTGCAACCGGCCCGCCATCTTCCTTCCTCCCTCCTCGCCTTTCCCGCCGGCCCGCTGTAAGCTCGCGTCCGCAATGCTCAACGACAATGCCATCACCAGTCTCTACGTTCATGTGCCGTTTTGCGCCAGGAAATGCGCCTATTGCGCCTTTTACTCGGAAGCCGCCGACGGCGCGCTGGTCAATCGCTATGTGCGGGCCCTGACCACCGAGATGGAAATGGTCGCGGCCGACTTGCAACCCCAGACCGTCTTCTTCGGCGGCGGCACCCCTTCCCTCCTGAATCTGCGCCAATGGCAGGCCATCTTCAAAGCCATGGACCGCCTCCATTTGCTCGGCGCGGCGGAATGCACGGTCGAATGCAATCCCGCCACCGTCTCGGCGGACAAGGCCCGGCTCCTGCGCGACTGGGGCGTCAACCGCGTTTCCATGGGCGTCCAGTCCTTTCATCCCGCCTTGCTGCAACGCCTCGGCCGGGTCCACAGCCGCGAAATGATTTTCAAATCGTTCGATCTCCTCCGCGCCGCCGGCTTTGACAATGTGAATCTGGATTTGATGTTCGCCATTCCCGGCCAGACGATGGATATGTGGCGCTCCACTTTGGCTGAAGCCATCGCCCTGGACAGCGAACACCTCGCCTGCTACGAGGTCATTTACGAGGAGGACACTGCCTTGTTCGCCCAGTTGCGCTCCGGCAAAATCTCCCCCGATGAAGATCTGGCTTGCGCCATGTATGACGAACTTCTGGCCGCGGCGGACGCGGCCGGCTTCCAGCAATACGAAGTGGCCAACTTTGCCCGGGGCGGCGGGCCGGGCGAACTGCCGCATCGCGCCTGCCGCCACAATGTCAACTATTGGCGGGGCGGTTGGTTCCACGGCCTGGGGCCGGGCGCCGCCGGCTATGCCGCCGGCCGCCGCGCCTCCAACGTTGCCAACACCACTTTGTATTGCGAGCAATTGGAGCGCGGCCTCCGCCCGGTGGCCTCCAGCGAACAGTTGCCACCCCTTGCGCGCGCGGGCGAACTGGCCGCTTTTGGCTTGCGCATGACGGCGGGCTGGCCGCTGGCCCAATTCCAGCAGCGCACCGGCTTTGTCCTGCAATACGAATGGGCGCCGGAAATTCAGCGGATGATCCAACTCGGATACGGCAGGCTGGACGCAGAGCGGTTTCAGTTGACTCGCCAGGGGCTGCGCTTCGCCGATTGGGCCGGCACGGAGTTCTTGCGAAGCTGAACAAGCCCCCAACTCTGCCTAGTCCTTTTGGCCCGGCAGCGGCAGCGGCGGTGGCATTGTCACATTGCGCATCGGAGTTGTGGGAGGGGGCGTGGAATTCGGCGGCAAGGACGACTGGCTGCCCAGATTGCCAGAATTCATGGAAATGCTGTTCAGGCCAGGCGACACGGCAGTGGTGACGGGGTTGACGGTTCTCGCCGCCCCACCCACCATGGTCGAGTTGTACCCTCCAGACGCGGCTTGCGGGGAGATGCCGGGCTGGTTCCCCTGGGGTGCTCCGCCGATAACTGTCCCCCCGCCGGGATTGGCTGCGTTTACCCCGGCCACATTGATGCCTCCGCGACCGGTGCCGCCGGCGTTCCCGCCCACATATATGCCCCCGTCGTAACCGGCGTTCTGCGCCCCAGGTTGTCCCGGCAGGCCCGTCGGCATGTTCATGTTGGGATTGCCAAGCTGCCGCATTCCGGGCGGGCCGCCGCCGCGCGCGCCGGCGGTTTGTTCCTTGGCAAAGCCGTTCTCTTTCATGTTCAGCAACATGCGGGTGCCTGAATTCATGATCTCAACCTCTTCTCCATCCTTCATGATTTTCAGCAACTGCACCGCGCCCTCCGTCTCGTTTTCTTTAAGGCAGATGTAGCTGGTCGTGTCTTGTCCGGCGGCGGCTGGTTTGGCGCCGGGTTCCCTGGGTTCCTTGTACTTGACCGCAAACATGGCCTTCCTTTGGCCCGCGTTGATCATCGTGCCGCTGAAAATCACCTCCGGCAGTTGCGGCGCCGGAGCCGTTGGAGGAGGAGGAGGAGGAGGAGGAGGGTTCAGACGAAACGGGTTCCGGTCAATGATGACCGCGTATGGATTGGCGTCGTCGGTCTCTCCCGCCAGGGCGGAAGGCGCGGCCGGAGCACTGGCCGCGACGGCCCGGCAAAGCCCGTGCCCGCCCAGCAAAATCGCTCCGCAGACCAGGCCCCGCCACGTCATGTTTGATCTCACGCCCATATCATATCACTTCATCCTGAAAAACACCACCGCAAAATTAAAGTTGCGCCCGCTCTTAAAGGGCGGTGGAAGAAGGTCTGGCCGGCCCGCATTGCCAGGGCTTTCCTGCGTGCGCCGCTGGAAACAGAGGACCCCGCCTTGCCACCCTCACCGATCCACCAGCTCCCTCACTCTGACAAGGTTGACGGTCGGCTCGGCCAGCCCGCCCAGCAGGTTGCCCTGGAAATGCGCGCCGGAAATGGTGTTTTCCCTGCAGGAGGCGTCGTTCACCTGAAAGGCCTTCCCGCCGCAATCGTTCACCACCAGGTTTTCAAAACGGTTGCCCACGCATTCGGTGTCGGGAGCATATTGCCAGCCTTGCGCGGTGAGCGACGCCGTTTGGGCCATGAAAACCCCGTCGTGACGGCTCTTGCAAATCGTCAACCCTTGAAACCAATTGTCCCGCGAGTCGCGCATGAAAACACCCAGGTCGTTGCCGGACAGCACCGCGTTGCTGATCCAATTGTGATCGAACTCAAGGTCCAGTGAAATGCCTGCGGCCAGGTTGTCATGCAGACGCAAGCCGGCGAAGCGGCTTTGCTGCGTCTGGTAGCAGGCCAGCCCGTCAAATTGATTGTCGAAGGCGTCGTAATCGCTCACCAGCAGGCGACGCACTTCGACCGTCACCAGCCCGCCGGAACGGCAGCGGCAACACACCACATGTTCGACCACCGCATCGGTCACGTTCCAGATCTGCACCCCATTGTTGTTGATGGCCGGGCCGCTGCCAGCCGACCGCCAACCCTCCGCCTTTTGGTTCTTCCGGTTGCCGTCAATGACCAGATCCGCCAGGCGAAGATGCGCCGCTGGATGACTCCTTTCGGTCATGGGCGGCCCCAGCACCACCACCGGGCATTCCGCCTGGTCCGCCAGATGCAGAATGGTCGCCCCTCCCCTGCCGCGCATCGTCATCCCATCGTGCCGCAACAACAGCGGCTGGGTTATCTCGTAGGTTCCGGCGCTTAATATCAATTCTCCTCCCGGTGGCAGGCTGTCCAGCGCCTTCTGCATTTCCGCCCCGCTGCTCTGGGCCGGCAGCGCGACCATGACCGGGGTTGCGCCGAAGCCGGGGAGGCCGGGCAGCACCGCCAGCAGCAGGCCGGGGCAAAGCCTCAGCCGCAGGCGGGGTTGGCGAAAATCAGTCGGCGGCATACGACGCTATAAATTCAATACTCTTGGGCTTGCCAATTGGACGCCGCCTTTCATTGAATTGTTCATTATTCCGCCAAGAAATGGTTGCTGCAGCCGGCCCCGGTCCTTTCACCAAACCCTCTCCGCCAGTCGGCGCATCGCTTCATCGCCATTCATTCAGCCATTTGACTATGCCAACGCAGTTTGTATATTAATCATAAGGTGTAATTAAGCGCATCATGAAAACGATGACACCTAAAGAATATCGCAAAAAATGACCGGTCGCAACCGTCCATTCGCCCTTCCCGACCCCGTCAACAATCATCGCACGCCTGTAATCCGATGCACCCCGGCTTCCACCCATCTCCTTCGCTCCTGAAACCGGACTGGCGGGCCATTGGCCCGGCGCTCTTGCTCGCCGTCGCCCTTTTTGCCTTCGCCACCCCCGCCCGCGCCCTGATCATCATTCCGGTTTGGGACAGTTCCATCACCAACGACCCCAACGCCGCCACCATCCAGGGCACCATCAACATGGCGATTCAGTTTTACGAGGCCCGCTTCGCCGACCCTATCACCGTCTCCATTACATTCCAGAAAGAATCCATCGGCCTGGGCACTAGCTTTTCCTTTTTCGCAGCAATTCCCTACACTCAATTCCTTGCCAATCTCCAGCGCGATGCCACCACCACCAACGACGCCATCGCCCTGGCCCATCTTCCTCCCGGCCCGAACAACCCCGTCACCGGCGATGCCAACATCAAGGTCAAAACTGCTAATCTCAAAGCCCTCGGCATCACCGGCTATGAACCCCCCAACGGTATTGATGGCGCCATCAGCCTCAACACCTCCATCATGAACCTCACCCGCGCCAACATCAACCCGGACTATTACGACCTTCTGGGCGTCGCCGAGCACGAGATTGATGAAGTCCTCGGCCTGGGTTCAGACTTGGCCGCCACCAATGACCCCTTTCCTCAGGATCTCTTCCGCTACTCCTCCACCGGCGCCCGCACCTTTACCACCGACGGTGATGACGCCTGGTTCTCCCTGGATGGCACCAATCTCCTGGTGCGTTTCAACCAGCAACCAGACGGTGACTACGGCGACTGGTGGAGCAACGATGGCCAACCCCACACGCCCCGGGTGCAGGACGCCTTCTTCACTCCCGGCGCGACCCCCCACCCGACCGTCGAACTCATCGCCCTCGATGTCCAGGGCTACGACCTCATCCCTCCCCCGCAGCCAGGCATCGTCAACATCACCTTGTCCGGCGCCAATCTGGTCCTCAATGGCGCCAACGGCCTGGCCACCGCCACCTACTGCCTGTTGACCACCACCAATCTGGCGCTGCCCGTCAACCAGTGGTCCTCCGTCGCTACCAACGTCCTCACCGCCAATGGCAATTTCTCCTTCACCGCCACCAACGCCGTCATCCCCAATTCCCCCCGCCAGTTCTACATCCTCCAGTTGCTGCAATGAGCCGTTCCTAAAAGCCGCAAAGCTCTCAAACCCCTTAAAAATCCGTGGGGCTGATCCTCACTTTCAATCAAAGCGCGCCTTCTCTCGCCGCCGTCGGCATTTCCTACGGCTTATACCCTTTCAATCCCACTCCGCAATAAAACCGTCCAACCCAGCCGCCGGATTTTGGCCCGCTTCCTCCAAAAGCCGAAAGCAGCCCGTCTAATCTCAAAAATAATGTTTTCATCAATCTATCAGGCGCCAACCCCCAAAATTTGCTCCCATAAATTTATCATTCTGCATTTTGCATTTTGCATTTCGGCACAACCTTGTCTCCCGCCCGGGGTTGCGTTAAACTGACGCCCATGGCCATTCCGCCCGACCCAGATGCCGCCCTCATGCTCCGCGCCAAAGACGGAGACATCCGCGCCTTCGAGCAACTGGTCGAAAAATACAAACAGCCCATCGTCAGCCTCATGTTCCGCATGTTGCACGACCTTTCCGAGGCCGAAGACCTGGCCCAGACCGTCTTCGTCCGGGTTTACCAATCCGCCTCCCGCTACGAGGTTTCCGCCAAATTCTCCACTTGGATTTTCACCATCGCCCGCCATGTCTGCCTCAACGAAATCCGCCGCCGCTCCCGCCATCCCGCCCAGTCCATCCAGTCCAGCCTGCCCGACAGCGACGAACCGGCCACGCGCCAATTTGAAGACCAAAAAACCTTCACCCCGCCCCAGGCCATTTTGCATAAAGAACTGGAAGCCAAAATCCAGCAAGCCCTCGATCAACTGCCCGAAAAACAGCGCCTGGCCGTCCTCCTTTGCCGCCAGGATGAGCTTGCCTACGAGCAAATCGCCCGCGTCCTCGGCCTCTCCCTTTCCGCCACCAAGTCCCTCATCCATCGCGCCCGCGAAACCCTCAAACTCAGGCTCAAACCCTACCTCCAAACAGGCGCTTGGGAGGATGAGCCTGCCGAAACCATCCCCCTCAACCGGTGTTTATGAATACTGTGAATGATGACATGCCCAATCCCGCTTCTCAAGAACTGGCCGAACTGGTCTGGCGTCGCCCCCTGACTCCCGACGAAATGGCCCGGCTCCGCCAATTCCTCGCCGCCCATCCCGAGGCCCGCAGCCAGTGGGAATCCGAGGCCGCCCTCACCCGCGCTTTGAACCGCCTGCCGCCCGCGCCCCTCTCCTCCAACTTTACCGCTCTCGTTCTTCAAGCCGTCCAGCGCGCTCCCGCCCCCTCCCCCTGGCGTCGCCGGCTCGACCCCGCCTCCTGGCTTCCGGCGCGCTGGATGCCCCGTCTTGCCCTCGGTGTCACCATGGTTTGCCTTGGCCTCCTCACCGTCAGCGCATCCCAAACTATCCAACGTCAAAGAATGGCCCGCAACCTCGCCAGCGTCGGCAACCTGGCCACCCTTCAGCCGGTGGACTGGATGCAAAACTTCCAAACCATCCAAAACCTCAGCCGCGTCCAAGTCGCCGATGACGTCCTCCTGCAAGTCCTGCAATAAATGAACCCAGTACCGCGACAATGAGATTTCCATGCACATTTGACAATTTGTTGGGGAGCGCGGGCGTCCTCGCCCGCCGTGCCCGGCGTCTCGCCGGGCACATCTTTCAGGATTCATATATCGCGTTACCGCTCGTCCACTTCCCCGGCTTTGCCTTCGTCACCTTCTTGGTCACAACCGCTATCATCGTCCAGGCCCAATCCACCCCATCCGATCTTAATCCTAATCTTAATCCTAATCTTAATCTTCCTCCCCTTCCTCCTCCCATCGCATACAAAGCCGTCGCCCCCGGCGTCACCCTCCACCAAACCTCCCCCGTCCTTTACTTCCGCGGCATCCTGGGCATGACCCCCGCCGAGCGCGAACGCGCCCTCGCCAACAAACCCGCCGACTCCAAAAAAATTCTCCTCGCCAAAGTCCAGGAATACCAAGCCCTCCCGCCCGACATCCGCGAAGCCCGCTTGCGCCAGACCCAATTGCGCTGGGAACTGACCAGCCTGATCAACCTCGCCCCCGCCGGCCGCCCCGCTTTCCTCAAGGAAGTCGCCCCCGAAGACCGCCCCCTCCTCGAAGACTACGCCCTCTGGCTGACCAATTCCCCGGCCGGGAAAAAGGCGCTTCTCGACAAGCTTTCACCCGACCGCCATCAGGCCCTCACCTTGGCTCTGGCCCAATGGGATTCCGTCCCCGAAACCGAGCGCCAGCAACGCAGCGCGCAATTTGGCCAATTCTGCGAGGAGGACCAGTCCCGCCAGCAAAAGACGCTCAGCACCTTCAGCGAATCAGAGCGCCGCATCATGGAAACAGCCCTCCAGCATTTTGCCGGCCTGCCCGCAGTCCAGCGTAGAATCTGCATCCAGTCCTTCCAGAAATTCGCCGCTATGGACCCCGCCCAACGCGACGAATTCCTCAAAAACGCCGCCCGTTGGGAAACCCTGACCGCCAGCGAGCGCAGCCTCTGGCGCGCCCTCGTGCAAAAATTTCGCATCATGCCGCCCCCGCCGCCCGACGCTCACCCCTTGCGATATCCTCCCATGCCGCCCGGCCTGATCCTCCCCCCGCCGCTGCCCCCGGGCATGAAGCCCCCTGCCATCTCCACCGCCTCCTTCCAACCCGCCGCCCGCCCGCCCGGCCGGCCCGCTGCCGCCACCAACACCCCGCGGTAATTTTTCCTTTGACAACTTCCACTTAATTCCACTTCCGCCCCCGCCGGGGGTGCCACCCAATCCATGAAACCCTGCCTTCTCGCTTTCCGGTCATTCGCCCTGGCCGCCTGCTTCGTCGCCGCAAATCCCGGTTTCGCCGCCGGCCTGCCGGACACGCCGTTGCGCCCTGTCACCAACATTTACCACGGCGTCTCTGTCGTTGATAATTACCGCTGGCTGGAAAACTTCAACGATCCGGAAGTCAAGCAGTGGAGCGCCGCCCAAAATGCCCTCACCCGCGCCTGCCTCGACCATCTCCCCGTGCGCTCCAAAATCGTCAAACGCCTCGAAAAAATTTATTCCCAAGCCGCCGCCAGCTACTCCGGCCTCCAGTCCCGACCCGGCCTCCTCTTCGCCTTCAAATTCCAGCCCCCGGCCCAGCAGCCCTGGCTCATCACCCTCAAGTCCCCCAACGATCCCTCCTCCGAACGCGTCGTGCTCGACCCCAACAAGCTCAATCCCAAGGGCACTACCGCCATTGACTTTGCCGTGCCTTCCCTCGACGGCCAACGCGTTGCCGTTTCCCTCTCCGACAACGGCACCGAGGACGGAACCCTTTTCTTCTATGACACCGCCACCGGCCAGCCGCTCCCCGACAAAATCCCGCGCGTCAATGGCGCCACCGCCGGCGGCAGCGCCGCCTGGAACGCCGGCGGCGCCGGCGTTTATTACACCCGCTATCCCCTCGCCGGCGAACGGCCCGAGGCCGATTTGGATTTCTTCCAGCAGGTTTGGTTCCACCGCCTCGGCACGCCCCTCGCCCAGGACCGCCTGGAGTTGGGCCGGGGCCTCCCGCGCATCGCCGAGATCGCCCTCAAATCCCGCCACGATGGCCGTTATCTCCTGGCCACCGTGGCCAACGGCGACGGCGGCGAATTCGCCCTTTACCTCCTCGGCCCCGACGGCCAGTGGAAACAACTGACCAACTTCCGCGACCAAATCAAGCAGGGCGAATTCGGCCAGGATGACTGCCTCTACCTCCTATCCACCAAGGACGCCCCCCACGGCAAAATCCTCCGCCTCCCCCTCGCCGGCCTTTCCAATCTTACTGCTAATCTTAATCCTAATCTTAATCCTAATCTCCCCTCTGCCACAGTCTCAATCTCCGACCTCCGCCCCCCTCTCACCGTCGTCGTCCCCCCCAGCGAGGCCGTGATTCAAAATTTCTGCCCCACCGTCAGCGGCCTCTTCGTCCAGGACCTGATGGGCGGCCCATCCCAAATTCGCTACATCGGCGGCGCCGGCGTCCTGCGCGTTCCCCTCAAGGATCCCATTTCCGCCGTCCTGGAAATCCTCTCTCCAAAGGGCGACGAGCTTTTCTTTGACACCGTCAGCTACACCGAGCCTTCCGCGTGGAGTCAATTCGATGCCGCCACCAAAAAGACCCGCCGCACCGCCCTGGTCGGAAAATCCCCCGCCGACTTCAGCAACGTCGAAGTCCTGCGCGAATTCGCTCCCTCCAAGGACCGCACAAAAATCCCAATAAACATCATCTGCCGCAAAAAAACCAGGCTGGACGGCAATAATCCCACCCTCCTCTACGGCTACGGCGGCTACGGCTTCTCCATGACTCCCGACTTCTCCGCCGCCCGCAGCCTCTGGCTCGACCACGGCGGCGTTTACGTCGTGGCCAACCTCCGCGGCGGCGGCGAGTTCGGCGAGCAATGGCACCAAGCCGGCAGCCTCACCAACAAACAAAATGTCTTCGACGATTTCGCCGCCTGCGCCCAATGGCTCATTGACAAGAAGTACACGCAGCCCTCCAAGCTGGCCGCCGAGGGCGCCAGCAACGGCGGCCTGCTCATGGGCGCCTTCCTCACCCAAAACCCAAAACTGGCCCGCGCCGTCGTCTCCCATGTCGGCATCTACGATTCCCTGCGCACCGAACTGGAGCCCAACGGCGCCTTCAACGTCACCGAATTCGGCACCGTCCGGGACCCGGCGCAATTCCAGGCCCTCTACGCCTACTCCCCCTACCACCATGTCGTGGACGGCGTGCGCTACCCCGCACTGTTATTGTTGACAGGTGACAACGACGGCCGGGTCAATCCCTACAACTCCCGCAAATTCGCCGCCCGTCTTCAGGCCGCCAGCCGCGATCCCTTTCCCTCCCCCGTCTGGCTCCGCACCACCGCCGCCGCCGGCCACGGCATCGGCAGCTCCCTGGACGAGCGCATCGCCGAGGAAGCCGACGTTTACGCCTTCCTCTTCGCCCAGCTCGAAATGGAGTGGGAGAAATAACCCTCCCCGGCAGGGCGGGACTCCGTCGAACCGTGACTTGATTTCTTTGGACAAAGACAGGATTCAACGGCGTCCCACCTTGCCGTCGAGATGCCGGCCCTCCTCCTGTTTGGAACTTGCGCAGCGGGGTGAGTAATCAAATGACTTTCACTGCCCCGCCCCGTTCACAGCCATCGTATATAAAGCTGTTGCGTCAAGGTCCAGGGACACTCCGTCTGCGGAGAGCGTGGGCAATAAACCAAGCGAGGGGCCGAGCGCCTGATTTTTCCCGGCGATCATCTGCGTCTCTTGCACCGACACCGTAGCTTGGTTTCCGAAGGATGTCGTCACGCGGGGCGATGCCAAGATGTTGCCTCCGGAAGATTGCTCAATGGCATTGAGATACGACTGGCGTTCGGCGGCCGAACAGGTCACCCCCCCTGTGCTGTGGTTTTGTTCCGTAAAGAGAGATTGCAGCCCGAGCTTCACCAGAACTTGCTCCGGCGCCGAGACAAATTTCGCGTCAACCTGAACCTGGGTTTGTGCGCTGAACGGAGGATCCACCTTGTTCCCCGCGGCATCAATCATTCTGGGAGTGATAAAGACCAGCAGGCGCTCGCCGGCTTGGGTCTGCCAGCCTCCCATGATCACCGTTTGGTTTGGGCCAATGGAAGAAACCTGGCGCGCCGCCCCGAATTTCTTGACACCCGGCTCCTCCTTCATCGCGTTCTCGAAATCGGCCAACTCTTTGTCCCAGCGCGCCCGGGCTTCGTCCACTCCTTGAACCTGCCGCGCCCGCGCCCGTTCGTCATAACGCTGCACTATTTCTTTGAGGATGTCGGGATTGCCTTTGGCGTCGGAGGACGGTGCGGGTCCGCCAAGTTGGACCGGCGGGGCTTGCGTTGCTGGAGGCGATGCCGCCGCCGCTGCCTGCGGATTGGAGTCGGGCAGGTTTCGGATGACCAACACGGCAGCCAGGGAAAGGGAGAGCACGCCGATTGCGGCCAGAGAAAGTTTTTTCATGGCAATCACTTTTACAATTGACGGAGCGGAACTGAACGCGGGCGCGCCCGCTGTTATCATGGCCGCGCCGGTGATTCCCGCAGCCAGTTGCGCCGGCACGGCGGTGGACGATGATTCCACGAGGATGCAGGCCAGGGCCGCGCCCGTCGTGGGCCTGCCCCGCTTCTGCAGGACGGCCCGGAGCTTTTCCAGCGCCCGGTCCACCCTCATGCGCGCCGCGTTTTCGCTCACCCCCAGCGCCGTGCCGACCAGTGAAAATTCATAGGACTCAAAATAGCGCAGCACGATCGCCTCCCGATCGGTTTCCCCCAACTCGCCCAGCGCCTCATCCATCATCGGCCCCAACTCACTCCATCCCGCGTTCGCATTGGAGTTCATTTCATTCATGGAAACGACCGCCTGCTCGCGCGCCCGCCGGCGCGCCTCCCCGCGGACGGCGTTGGCCGCGAGAAAACGCGTGCTGGCATAAAGCCAGCCGGCGATGGAGCCGTGCTGTTGGAGTCTTCCCGCTTTGCGGGCCAGATCGGCGAACACCGATTGCGCGACATCTTCCGCCAGGTGGGTGTCGCCGTTGACCTGCCGCAGCGCCGCCGCATAAACCATTTTCAGATGGCGGCGCACCAATTCCGCAAACGCCGCTTCAGACCGTTCAGCGGCGTATTGCCGGATCAGTTCTTTATCCCCGATCATCGTGACACTACATAGCACCCGCCGCCCCTTCAAACCGCACAAAAAAAATCCACCACTTGGAACCCCGCGCCAATTCCCCTCAATCCGCAATCCGCAATCCGCAATCCTCCCTCCTCGCCGTCTCAGTCCGTCCTGTCCTCCCATCCCCCGCCCAGCGCCCGGTAAATGTTCACCAGGTCCGACGCAATCGCTTGCTTGCTCTGGGCCAGCGCCGTCTCGGAGCCCAGCAGCGAACGTTCCGCATCCAACAGCGTCAGAAACTCCTCCGTGCCGGCCTGGTAAAGTTGCTGCGATAAATACACCGCGCGGCGGTTATTGACCACCGCGTCGCTCAAGGCCTTGCGATGGTCCCAATCCTTGGCAAACGCCACCAGATAGCTCTCCACGTCTGACAACGCCGCCAGCACCGTCTTCTGATACGTGATATACGCCGCCTCCGTCGCCGCCTTCTGCAAACGCAAATTGGAAATCGTGCTGCCCCCTGAAAAAATCGGCCAGCTCACCGAGGGCCCGCCGGAATAGATGCCGTTGCCTCCCGCGAACAAATCCCGCGCCAGGCTGCTCTGGTAATTCAGATTCCCTGTCAACGAGAATTGAGGATAAAAGTCCGCCACCGCCACCCCGATCAGCGCCGCCGCCTGATGCAAATTCGCCTCCGCCGCCCGGATGTCCGGCCGCCGCCGCAACAGGTCCGACGGCAACCCCACCGGCACTTCCGGCGGGGTGAGCGGCACGGCGCCGGGTTTGGACAAATCTTCCAGCAGATCGTCCGGGGCGCGGTCCAGCAAAATGCTCAACGCAAAAATATTCTGCTGGATGGTGGTTTCCAACGGGGGAATGGTCGAGGCCGTCGTCGCCACTTGCGCGTCGGCATTCGCCTCATCCAGCCCGCTGACGAACCCCGCCCCCCCTTTCCGCCGCGTCACTTCCGCCGTGTGCATCTCCGTCTCCAGGTTGGTCCGCGCAATGGCGATCTGTTCCTGCGCGCTGCGCACCTGGATGTAGTCCAGCGCCACTTCCGACACCAGCGTCACCTGCGCCCCATACACATTTTCGCAGGCCGCCTGGATGGCCGCGTCATCCGATTCAAGCTGCCGCCGCGTCGCGCCAAAAAAATCCAAAGTCCACGCCGCCCTCGCTCCCGCCTGGAGCGCGTCGGGGGTCCCCACCTTCGCCCCGTTGACCGTGCCGGTGCGCGTGGCCGATCCCGATAGCGTCAGCGACGGCCAAAGCCCGCCCGCATCCCTCCCGCGGGCGGCGCGCGCCTCCCGCAGCAGCGCCTCGGCCAGTCGCACGTCCAGATTGGTCCGCAGGGCCGCGTTCACCAACTCCGTCAGCTTGGGGTCCTGGAATTTTGTCCACCAGCGGGCCATGTCCACCGCGCTGTCCGTCAGGCGCGTGCTGGCGTTGGTGCTGCTGTTGGTCGGGCCGGACCAGGCCGGCGGTGCCTGGATTTTCGGCGGCTGGTAATCCGGACCTACCATGCAGCCGCTGCTCATGGCCAGCGCGGCCAGCGCAACGGCCAGGGCCGTCCGCGCCATTGGGAAAGGTTTATTCATGGCATTTCGATCATGGGTTGTGCCGGCCTTTTATTCGTACCGCAGCGCGTCAATCGGATCCAGACGCGAGGCCTTCCACGCCGGATAATACCCAAACACCACGCCCACCGTCGCCGAAACCACCACGGCGGAAATGATGGCCCCCAGGGACACGGCCGTGGGCCACCGGAGCATGATCCGCACCATCCAGGAACAAGCGCGCCCCAGCCCGATGCCGACCGCGCCGCCGATCAGGCAGAGGACCACCGCTTCGGTGAGGAACTGGCGCAAAATATCCGCCGGCTGCGCCCCCACCGCCATTCTCAACCCGATTTCCCTCGTCCGTTCCGTCACCGAAACGAGCATGATGTTCATAATGCCCACCCCGCCCACCACCAGCGAAATCGTCGCCACGATGAGCAACAGCTTGGTCATCAACAGTGTCGTCGAACTGACCGTTCGGGTCATTTCCGTCATGTCCCGAATCGTAAAGTCGTCCGGCGCGTTGGGCCGGAGGTGATGCCGCTCGCGCATCAGGCCGGTGATTTCTTCAATGGCTGACGGAATCTGCTCGGCTGACTTGGCCGCCGCTATGATTTGATCCACGTTGACAAACCGCACCTGGAGCGGCGTGTCGGCCGTTTGCACGGCCGAGGGCGTCGTATAAAGGGTCGTGGGACTGGTCAAATAGACCTGGCTGGGCAGAACCGTCGTCGCCGTGGAACTGGCCGCCGCGCTCTGGTTTTGCGTCGTGGCCGAACTGCCGGTCACCCGGTACTTGATCGTCGTCCACGGCGCCAGCACGATGTCGTCCTGATCCTGCCCCATCATATTGGCTCCCTTGGCCCGGAGCACCCCGATCACCTTAAAGGGGACGTTTTGCAGCCGGATTTCCTTGCCGATGGGCGATTCATCCGGGAAAAGTTGTTTGGCGATGGTTTGCCCAATCATGCAAACCTTGGCCGCGCTATGCACTTCGGCCTCGGTGAACGGAGTCCCTTGCGCCATGTCATCCCAATCCCGCACCTGGAGAAAGGCCGGCGTGGTGCCCGAAATCGTGTTCGGAACCCAGTTGCGGTTGCCATAAACCACCTGCGTCCGCGCCCGCACCACCGGCGCCGACGCCGCCACCGAGGGACAATCGGCCAGGATCATGTCCGCGTCCATCGGAGTCAGCGTCATGATGCTGCCGGTGCCCTGGCTGACGCCGCCGAAGGCGGAGTTGCCGGGAAAAACCATCAGATTGTTGGCCCCCAGCGTGGCAATGGTATGCTGAATCTGCAGCGAGGAGCCGTTGCCAATCTCCATCATCGCAATCACCGCCGCCACCCCGATAATTATGCCCAGCGTGGTCAGCGCCGCCCGCATCATGTTCCTGCTCAAGGCGCGCATGGCCGTTTGAAATGTCCGGTAAAATCTCATGGTTGGTTCTCCTCTCTTTTTGTCTCCCCGTCCCCCTCGATCACCCCGTCACTGATGCGGATGATTCGTTTGGCGTGCCGCGCCACTTGCGGGTCGTGCGTCACCAGGATGATGGTCAGCCCTTCCGCTTCGTTGAGCGTCCGGAACATTTGCAGAATCTCCTGGCTGGTGTGCGAATCCAGATTGCCCGTCGGTTCATCCGCCAGCAGCAACTGCGGCCGGTTGATGAGCGACCGCGCTATCGCCACCCGCTGCTGCTGCCCGCCCGAAAGTTGCGAGGGCTGGTGATCCATCCGGTCGGCCAGGCCCACCTTGTCCAGCATCGCGGTGGCCCGCGCCTTCATTTCTTCCTTGGCGACAAACTCCGCGCCATAGGTCAGCGGCATGCAGACGTTGTCCAGCGCCGAGGTTCGCGCCAGCAGATTGAAACTCTGGAACACAAAGCCGATCAGCCGGTTGCGCAGTTGGGCGCGTTCATTGGGCGAGGCGCCCGAGATCTGCCGCCCCTCCAGCCAATACTCCCCCGAGGTGGGACGATCCAGGCAGCCGAGAATATTCATCAGCGTGCTTTTGCCCGAACCGCTCGCCCCCATCAGCGCCACCAGTTCTCCTTTGCCAATGGACAGGGTGACGCTTTTGAGCACCTGCAAATCCACCTCGCCCAGGTGGTAGGTCTTGCAAACCTCGTGCAATTCAAGCAATTCCATAACCGATTCTCGCCGTTACGGGCTGTTGCCCCGTCTGCCCCCGCCCCCGCCGCCACCGCCGCCACCGCCGCCGCCGGCTGGCCCGGCACGCCGGCCAAACTGCGGAATGAAGGGATTCACCCCGGGCGTTTCCTCCGCCGCCATTTCCGGGGTCTGCACTCCCAGCACCACCGTCTGATTTTCCTTCAATCCTTCGCCTTGCAGCACCGTCCAGGTCCCATCAGAAAGTCCCAGGTTGACATGAATCGGGCGGACAAACTCTCCCTCCGGCACCCACACCGTCCCGCTTTGTTGGACGGGCTGGGCGTCGCTGCCGCTGCCGCGCTGCCCCCTCTGCTGGCCGCCGTCGGAGGCTCCGCCGGACGGCGGGTCCGTCTGCCGGTAGGCCGGGGCAATCAAGTCCGGCAGCGGATGCCAGCGCAGGGCCGAGTTCAAAGCCAGAAACACGTCGTCGGCCTCTCCGGTCAGGAATTGAACATTCGCTGTCAAATACGGCAGTAGTTTGCCGTCCGAGTTGTCCGTGTTCACCTCCACCGTGTAAGTCACCACATTTTGCGTCATCGTCGCGTTGAGCCGCACCTTGTTCACCTTGCCGTGAAACTTCCGGCCGGGAAAAGCGTCCACCGTAAAGCTCACATCCTGGTTGGTTCGAATCTTCCCGATGTCCGCCTCGTTGACCGAAACCCAAACCTGCATCCTCGTCAGGTCCTTGGCAATCAGGAACAAACTGGGCGTGTTCAGGCTCGAGGCCACCGTCTCCCCAATCGTCACCCGCCGGTCAATGATCACGCCATTGACCGGAGAATAAATGGTGCAGTAATCCAGCGTCTGTTGGGCCTTGGCCAGGGTGGCTTCCGCCTGCACCGTGGCGGCCCTGGCCGAATCCACCGCCGCCATGGCCAATTCCACGTTGGCTTTGGCTATTTCGTAATTCGCCTTGTAGGAATCATACGTCGTCGGCGCCAGCGCGTCCGACGGGCCGAGCATCTGCGCCCGTTTCCAATCCGCTTCCGCCTGCACCTCCTTGGCTTTCATCTGCTCCACATTGGCTGCCGCCTGTTTTTCCCCGGCCTTGTCCGATGCCACCACCGCCATGTCCAGGTCCACGTCCGCCTTGAACAGGCGGGGGTCAATCCGGGCCAGGAGCATGTTGGACTCCACCACCGACCCATAATCAATGGCCTTGCCATTCTTGTCCTTGCCAAACTCCAGGAATTGCCCCGACACTTGCGCCCCCACGTCCACCAACTCCTCCGGTTCCACCGTGCCCGTCGCCGTAATCGTGGCCGTCAGGTTTCCTTTCCGCACCGTGCCCGTGCGCCACAGGGCTTTGTTGGCATGACGCGCGTGCCAGATCCACGCGCCCGCCGCGCCCGCCAGCGCCACCGCCGCCACCGCCACAATTATCACTCTGAATTTTCCTCGCATAAATTTATTTCCTCGGGGATGGGCTTCCGGCGCCACCCCGCTTCGCTCGCTTGATTCATCCCGTCGCTCGATTAGACGACACCGCCGCCCTCCAACATTCACTCCGGCCATCCGTCTTCCCCGGGGCAACAAATCCACTTCAACCCGCCGCCCAAGGGAGCACTCATACTAATTCAAGAAAGAATCCCCCCGCAAATAAAATTTTCTAATAGTTCACGCCGGCCGCTGCCCGGCGTTGCCGCCTTCATTCTGCATTCTGCATTCTTCATTCTGCATTCTGCATTCTGCATTTCTTCATTCTTCATTCTTCATTCTGCATTTCTTCATTGCCAATCCCGCCGCCCCTTCTTAACCTCCTCTCATGGAACCAATGCAATTGCGGGAATACATTCCGGTGGCCATCCTGGGCCTGGTCGCCCTTTTGTTCTCCGCCGGCACCCTCGTCGCCTCCGTCCTCGTCGGCAAACGCGGCAAAAGATCCCCCATCAAAGACACCGCTTATGAATGCGGCATGTTGCCCGTCGGCGAAGGCAACACCCGCCTCTCCGTCAAATTCTATCTCGTCGCCATGCTCTTCATTCTTTTCGACATCGAAGTCGTCTTCCTTTATCCTTGGGCCATCATCTACCGCTCCATGCTCGCCTGGAACGCCTCCCTCATTTTCGGCTCGATGTTTTGTTTTCTCGGCATCCTCTTCATCGGCTACATTTACGCTCTGAAAAAAGAAGCCTTCAATTGGAAACAGTGACCGTGTGAATGGAATCGCCCGGCTTCACTCCCGTTCAATTTGGCGACGCCGGCTGGCGCGCCGTCATCGCCCGCGATTTCACCTTCGCCAACCTCCGCCTCGCCACCCAGGCCGTGGCCCAATACCTCAAGACCCAACTGGCCGATCCCAACTCCCCACTTCACCGCCCTCCCCCCAACCATAATCTTAATCTTACTCTTAATCTTAATCTTAATCCTAATCTCAATCCTAATCACCCCAACTCCCCCCTTCGCCGCCTCCCGCCCACGCTCATCATCGCGCACGACTGCCGTTTTCTCGGCCCTCAATTCGCCCTGGCCGTGGCCGAGGTTTTGACCGCCGCCGGATTGCGTCCGCTCCTGTGCAATCGCGCCACCCCGGCCCCGGCGCTGGCCCTCGCCATCCGCAAACGCCGGGCCATCGGCGGCATCAACCTGACCGCCGGCCCTCTTCCGCCGGAGTATTCAGGCTTCCAATTCTCCCTCGGCAATGGCGCGGCCGCCACCCCGGAAGTCTCCCTCCTGCTGGAGGCCGCCATCCGCCGTTTGCAGCAGGAAAACTGGACCTTTCCGGCCGTCGTTACCGGGACCTTCCAAACCAAAACCTTTGATCCGCAGCCCGACTACTTTAACCAAATGCAAAAGCTGGTGGATTTCGCCGCCATCAAAAAGGCCCGCCTGCACATCGCCCTGGATTTGATGTACGGCTGCGGCCGCGGTTATCTGGACACCCTTCTCCTCAAGGCCGGCGCCAAACTCACCGTCTTCCACAATGAATCCGACGCCTTCTTCGGCGGCCACCCGCCCGAGCCTTCCGCGCCGCTCCTCTCCGAAGTGCGCCAGGCCATTCGCCGCGGCCAGGCTCAACTGGGGCTGGCCACCGACGGCGACGCCGGCCGTTGCGGCGTGGTGGACAACGACGGCGCCTGGCTCACCCCCGGCCAAATACTCGCGCTGGCCCTTTATCATCTCAAAAAAAATCGCGGCTGGACCGGCTCCGTCGTCCGCACCGTGCGGACCAGTCGCCAGGTGGACGCGGTGGCGCGGCTTTTCGGCGTCCCAGTCCGCGAGACGCCGCCCGGCTTTCACCACATCGGCGCCCTCATGGAAACCGGGCCGGTCATCGTCGGCGGCGACGAATCCGGCGGTCTCACCGTCCAGTGCCATGTCCCGGAGAAGGACGGCATCCTGGCCTGTCTGCTCATGGCCGAACTGGTGGCCGCCGAGCGAAAACCCCTGCGTCAGATCCTCAAAGCACTGGCCCGGCAAACCACTCATTGGGGTCACATCTAAACATTCTACATTTCTGTCAAATAGAAATTCAAACGGGGAGTGTTTGCCTGTCATGCCGGTCCTTGACCCCTCATCCATCCTCATCGGCACGCGCCGATGCGCGCGGCGGAACCGGCGCCGCGGCCTGGGCCAATCCATGATTGTTGACATGGACTCGCGTTGGGGTCAGAGTGCCGCTCAACATGGCCAATGATTTGCAATTGCAACTGAAGGAAGGCGACCTCGCGCCATCCTTCACCGCGGCGACCAATGGCGGTGGCAGCATTTCGCTGGCGGATTACAAGGGCAAGAACGTCATTCTTTATTTTTACCCCAGGGACAATACGCCGGGTTGCACCAAGGAAGCCTGCGCCTTTCGCGATCACTGGGACCAATTCAAGAAGAAAGGCGCGGTCGTCCTGGGCGTGAGCACGGACACAGCCAAGTCGCACGACAAATTCGTGGAGAAGCACAAGCTGCCCTTCACCTTGCTCGCGGATGAGGACAAAAAAATAGTGGAGGCTTACGGTGTCTGGGGGCCGAGGACTTTCATGGGCATAAAATATATTGGGACGGCGCGGGCGACGTTCTTGATCGGGCCGGACGGCAAGATCAAGAAGATCTGGCCGAAGGTCAAACCCGCCGAGCACTGGGAGGAAGTGCTGGCGGCCCTTTAAATTGGCGGGAAACAGTCATCCCTCACCGTTGAACCCGTCCCCTGTCATGGCGATCAATGGCCGGTCGCAGGAATGCCGTGCCGCGCATTTTCCAGTCCCCGCTCAAAAGGCGAAAGCGATGGCGACCATGGCGATGACAGCATCGGCACCACATTGGGGTAAGGACCAGGAGGATCAATTGAGAATAATGGGTTGTGCCGGCAACCTTCCAACCTCATTTTTCTTGGCATCGAAATACTCACCGGTCAGCAATTGATAAGTTTTTCCACCAGCCTGCACCGTCATCTCTCCGTTGACTGCCTCCACCCTTCCTTCAGCGCTCATTTGGAAATCCCCTCCGCTAATCTCCAGCGTGACTCCGCCGCCGCGAACGTGAAAAGACGAGTCCAGAGCAAGCTTTTTGATCTTGCCAAGAATTTTGCCTTTACCCACCTCCAGCGCGGTCCGCGTTGTCAAGGCATTCTGGGCCATCATTTCGCTGAGGCCCAGTTCGCTGTCCTCCACCAGTACCAGCGTGGAGGTGGAACCATTCACTTGAAGATACACGTAGGACCCATGCCCCGTTCGAATCTGATCGCCATTGGTTAATTCCCGGTTCACGCGGAGACGCTTCCAGACTCCGCCATTCCCATATTGCACATCCCCGAGCACCGAACGAACAACCGCGCTTCCTGGTTTAAACGCTGAGCTTCGGGAATCCGTGCTGCATCCCGCCAAGGCCAGCAAAACCAAAATTGCCGCAAACGATTTCATATCATCGGCATTCATCCTGTTCCTAATCTTAATCTTAATCCTAATCTCATTCCAACTTTGAGATTAAGATTAAGATTAAGAAGAAAAGTTGCCAGGGACCGCTGTCAAAAAAACGATGAGCCCTACACCGCCGCCATCTTCCACCCTTCGCGAAACGTCGGATGCAGGATCGCATCCGCCTCCGGCGTGCCCGGACATTTCAGGTTCACCGGGTCCCATTCAATTGTCTTGCCCAGGCGCAACGCCACATTGCCCAGCAACGCCATTTCCGTGAACGGGCCGGATACATCGAAATTCGAGCAGGCCGCCGGGCCGCCTTTGCAGGCCCGGAGAAAATCCTTGTGCGGGCTGTTCCCGGGCACGCGCGGAATCGTCGGCGCCGGCCGCTTGTATCCCACCATCTTCGACTCCGGCAGCAAATGCGGATCATTGCCATACGTGTCGGCCACGATCTTTCCCTTCTCGCCTATTAGCAGCGCGCCGTTGTCGTCCAGTTGCGCCGCCTCCATTTCCGCCGGTTTGGGCGGCTTTTGGCCGCCGTCGTACCACGTCAGGCTGCACGCCGGCATGTCGCCCCGCGCCGGAAATTGAAATTTGATCACCGACACCCACGGCGCCATTTCCGTCATCAGCTTGGAAGACTTGACCAGCTCCACCGTCTTCGGAGCGCCCAGCTTCAACGCCCAATACGGCCCGTCCATGATATGGCAGGCCATGTCCCCGATGGCGCCGCAGCCAAAATCCCACCATCCCCGCCAGACATGCGGGCAATACACCGGCACATTCCTGTCTTCCGGCCAGCCCGCCACAAAAGGCCGGCTCGGCGCCGGGCCAAGCCACAAATTCCAATCCAATGTCCCCGGCACCGCATCTGCACCCGCCGGGCGCTCATGGCCCTGCACCCAACCCGGTCCGCCCTCCACATGGACCGGCCGGTCCGTCCAGCAATGAACTTCCCGCACCGCGCCAATCGCCCCCGCCGCGATCATCTCGCAAAGCTGCCGGTTCCCTTCCCCCGAATGCCCCTGATTGCCCATCTGCGTCACCACCCCGTACTTGCGCGCCGCCAGCGTCAACTGCCGCGTTTCCCAGACCGAGTGCGTCATCGGCTTCTCGCAATAAACATGCTTGCCCAGCGCCATCGCCATCATCGCCGCCGGCCCGTGTTGATGATCCGGTATCGTCACGCTCACCGCGTCCAGTGTCTTCTCCTTGTCCAGCATTTCCCGGTAATCCTTGTAACGCTTGGCCCCCGGCAAATTCCGGGCCATGGCCATCATAAAATTGTCATCCACGTCGCACAACGCCACGATGTTCTCCTGCGGCACCCCTTTCTCATCCAGATTCGCCAGCCCCGCCACATCCTGCACTCCCCGCCAGCCGCCCACCCCGATGCACCCTATGTCCAGCTTCTCATTGGCTGATTTCAACTTGACACCGGCGTCCGCCGGCGTCAGCCGCGTGACCAAGGCCCCCGCCGCCAGCGCCGAGGAATATATAAACCGCCGCCGGTTGATCCGGAGAGTGGTCACCGGGGTTCGAACCGTCGCAAAGGGAGAATGACGCTTGGAATATGGATTAGACATAACGCCCCTTTCCTACCCCCGTTCCCCCTTTCCATCAAGCCTCTAATTACAAATCCGCAATCCGCCCCAACCATGAGTGGGGGTTATGAGTTTTGTGCTCTTCCGGGAGCGCGGTCGTCTCGACCGCATCCGTCGGCGTCCCGCCGACGGAATCTCGCGTCCAAAATCCGTCCATCTTTGTGCCCTTCGTGGTTCAAAATCCGCAATCCGCAATTACTTCATCCTCTCCGCCGTTTTCCCCGCCCAGGCGCTCAACTGCTTCCTCTCCTCCCCCGTCAGGCGCGCCGCCGGATGCATCCACGTATAACTGCTCAGCGGCATCGAGCCGTCATCCACCCGGCGGCTGATCTTGGCCCAGCGCTTGCCCGCCTTATACGCGTCATCATGCGGCCACTCCGAGAAATTCATCGCCTCCCGGCCCTCGTTCACATGGCCCGTCACAAACCAGGAGACCGGCGCGACATGGCTGTACCACGGCCATTTCGTTGCGCAGGAATGACAATCATAACACGCGTTGTGCAGCAACGCCGCGATCTCGGCCGGCGGCGCGTTGCTGGCCATCACATCATTTCCCGGCGCCACGGGCGGATTGGTCAGCGCCGGATTAAAAAACTGCAACACCGCCGCCGCCGCCAGCCCGCCGACAAACATCCATTTCACCGCCTTCTTCATAATACAAACCGGCCACAACCCGCTCATTGAGGCCGGCTCATTCCATAACCGCGCCCGGAACAGAAGTAAAGCCCTTCAATCCCCCGGACGCATCTCACTTTTTGCGTATCCCCTCCTAATCCTAATCTTAATCTTAATCTCAATCTCAATCTCCTTCATGCACCTTCTCGTCAGAATGCATTGCGTCAGAATTGCCTTTTCCAACCACCCCAAGCGGCGCAGCGTCCCAACTAGCTCAGGTGGGCAAATTTTGCCCGGCGGCGGCGCGGGCGGGCGAATTGTCACCTCAAGGAACGCCACTTCCGGCAATTTACACCTTCAAAAAGGCCCATTTCCCGGCCTTTTTGTGCTTATACCGGTTGGCACGGATTCTGATATGAATCCCTGCCATGAAGAACATACTTGTGATTGATGACAACGATGATGTCAGATCCATCGTCACCGCCGTCTTGCGCAATTTTGGATTTGCCGTGCGCGAGGCCACCAGCGGCGAGGCCGCCATTCAAATGGTCTTGGCCGAGAAACCCGACCTGATCATCAGCGACGTGCGCATGCCCGGCATGGACGGCCATCGCGTGTTGACCGCCATTCGCGAGTTGCAATCCACCGCCGCCATTCCCTTCATTCTCATGACCGGTGCCGGCAGCCACGACGATTTCCGCCGCGGCATGGCCAGCGGCGCCGACGATTATCTGCGCAAGCCTTTCACCCCCGACGAACTGATTGAGGCCGTCTTATCGCGCTTGATCCGCCAGACCGATTTGCAGATGGAAGCCTACAACCAGGCCAACAAAATGCGCGTGGCCGCCTCCGATCTTCCTGCCCTCCAGAGCGCCCTCCCGGCGGCGGGCCAGTTGCACGCCGTGTAGCCAGGGATTCATTAACGATGGGTCACGGCCGCGGCCTTTCGCCTCGATGGTGGAATCGGGGCATGCTGCAGTTTCCACTATGAAATGTCCGGGTCAGGCCGGTGGAGACGGCGCTTTCAAGACCGCTTCCCGCATTTCCTTGCCCGGCTTGAACTTGACGATGGCCCGCTGGGGAATCGCCACGTCCTTTTCCGGACGGTTGGGATTGCGGCCGATGCGCGCCTTGCGAACTTTGACTTCAAACACGCCAAAGTTGCGCAACTCGACCGTCTTTCGGGCCGCGAGCGACTCGGAAATGAGGTCAAGAGTCCGCTGCACCACCTGCAGGACCTTTTGCTGCACCTGGCCCGTTTCTTCGCTAATTTGGATTACGAGATCACGCTTTGTCATAGCATTTAACGCCTGTGCGCAGAGTAATTTCGTTATATAAAGGCGGGCGCGGCCTTTGGTCAAGCAGGGAACGCGAATATCTGTATTTTGTTGTAGTGGAAACCCTTAGCCCCATATTTCCTGCCGCATGGGCGGAATCCCGATGCAGTCGGGACCCATCCCTCCGGGCCGCCGGCCCGGCGTAAGACAGCGGGCAACCCATCTTACCCTCCGAGGGCAGGATGTCCTCTCCCGTTCCGGCCGGCCAGTCGCCGACAGCGCGCCTCGCCTCGCCTCCCGCCTCCCCGCCTCTACTTCAACTTAGATGAGCGTGCCGATATGAAAACCATCCGCCCCAGCGCCGTCGGCGCGGCATCCTTGTAGAACCCCCGAACCAAAGAGCCTCAAGCCCCGTTGGCGACGGCACATTCGGCAACCGTACCGTTTGCCCCCGGCGACCTGCCGAACAGACCCCACGATTAGCCCTCATCCTCCTTAAACCATGTATCGGGACCATGAACTTGCCGCTGCTCCACGGACCTCCATGAAACAATGCGTGTCCGTCTCCTGTTCCCTCTCCGCTCCCATCCGATGGGAGGGGAGAGGGTCAGGGTGAGGTGAGGGTTCATGGAAAGCCTGCCTCGGGATGGTGAACCAGCCGCTGCTCGACAGACCTCCGTGGAACAATTCGTGTCCCCCTCCTGTTCCCTCTGCGCTCCCATCCGATGGGAGGGGAGAGGGTCAGGGTGAGGTGAGGGTTCATGGAAAGCCTGCCTCGGGATGGTGAACCAGCCGCTGCTCGACAGACCTCCTTGGAACAATTCGTGTCCCCCTCCTGTTCCCTCTCCGCTCCCATCCGATGGGAGGGGAGAGGGTCAGGGTGAGGTGAGGGTTCATGGAAATAGAAGGCCAATAAACACGCAGTAATTGCCAAAATTAGGGGAGCCTTCCATAAGGCACCTGGGCGATATTTCACTTGGGTTACGAACATCGTTTCAAGAAGTCACGAGGTTTTACGAGACCCAAACCAAGGAAGGGAAAGCTGAAAACTCTAAAAGCTGCATTCGGTGTTGGCCTTCTCATTCTGGCCGGAGTCTTGTCCGGCCCGATCCATGTCTCTCGCGCCCAAATCCTGGTGGGGGGATTCACCAACCAATCGGACACGCTGGCGCCACTTTCCTCCGTGCCCGCCAGCGGCACCTTTTGGAGCGCTCAACTGTCCATGCCGCCGTGGCCGTTTGACTGGCTGCCGCAATTGCC
>JBEKVM010000049.1:0-34528 GCA_049513975.1 Verrucomicrobiota bacterium
CAGCGCATCATCACCGCCGGGCAGGAGGCGGCCAAGGGACAGGGCGTGGCGGGGTATACCGGGCCGAACAGCGGCCCGGATTACAACTACGTCAGAAACGGCCTTCGCTTTCCCGGCTGGCGCTAAGGTCAAACATCGCAAATCCGCACGCATTTCTCCAGGGAGGCGGGCGGATCGGGGCCGCGCGGGACGAACTCCCGGGCGACATAGCCCTTAAAACCCGTGCCCAGGATGGCTTGCATAATGGCCGGATAGCACAGTTCCTGCGTCTCATCAATTTCGTGCCGGCCCGGCACGCCGCCGGTGTGGTGGTGGCCGATATATTGATGATGGGTCTGGATGGTGCGGATGACATCCCCTTCCATGATTTGCATGTGGTAAATGTCGTTTAAACAGCAACAGCCCGGGCGAAATGCTCAGTGCTGGTTGCGGGCGACCCGACACCCGCAACGACGCCGTCATAATTGCCCGCCTTGGTCGTGCCGGCGTCGCTGATGAACAAGGTCGCGTTGGTGGAGCCGCTGATCTGCCCACCGTCTTAAGCCGTCCTTCCGCCAACGATGGTTGAGGGGCCCGGTTCCGGCGGCGCCGACCTGAACGGTTTTGCCGGCGTTCGCTCTCTATCGGCCTGCGGGCAAAGATGTCCGATTCCGCAAGAGCTGGGCATAGCGCAGGGCGGTTGCATCCTTGGGGTTGCGCTGAAGAACGTCCTCAAATTGTTTGAGGGCATCATCCAGCTTTTCCTGTTCGTATAAGGCGATGCCCAGGTCCAAACGCGCCTCCATGGAGTTGGGATCAAGTTGCAGGACTCGCCGAAACTCCGGCTCGGCCAGAGCGGGCTTCCCAAGACGGCCCAGTTCAACACCCAGTTGCATGTGTGGTTGAGGCTGACCGGACTCCAGTTCAACGGCCGCCAGATATTGTCGCGCTGCTTCGTCATGCCGGCCGAACGCCGACAGCGCCCGTCCGGCTTCCATGCGCAAGCCGGGATCCGACGGGCTAAGCTCAATGGCGGCGGCAAAATTGGTGACGGCCAGTCCAAACCAGCGGCGGCTGAAGCAAAAGCGCGCCAGCGCGGCCAGGTCGTCCGTCTGATTGACGCGATTGGTCAACGCCGTGTTGAAGCATTGTGCCGCATCGTTGGTGCGCCCCATTTCTTCATAGAGTTGACCCAGCAACAGCCAGGCCGTGCCATAATCCGGTTTCAGGGCGAGCGTGCGTTTGAACTCGACGATGGCTTCGTCGCGGCGGCCCAGTTTCTCCAGGCACGAAGCGAGGTTGAGCCTGCCCCAAACGGCTCGCGGATCGAGCGCAAACACCCGCTTAAAGGCCGCGGCTGCATCCTCGTATTTCTCTTCGTGCGCCAGCAGGGTGCCGTAAAGCACCCAGCACTCGGCGCTGCTGGGCGTCTGGTCAAGCGAACGTTGAGCCGCGGCAACCCCCCCGGCATAATCCCCCTCCGCCTGCTTGATTTCACTCAATTGTCTCCACAGCATGGCATCGTCGGGCCACCGCGCCAGCGCGGCCTCGGCGGCGGATTGCGCCCCGCGAAGCGACGCGGCCGAATCGGGCGGCGGCAATTCGCGCGCGGCTTGGGTCAGACGGCGCATCTGCTCGTCGTGGTTGGCTTGAAACGTGAAGGGAACGTCCCCAAGGCGCCCGAACAGGACTGACAGGGCCGCTTGCGTGTCGCGCGGCGTGTGGCCGAGGCGTTGCGCGCATTGGGCCATGTCCGGCCAGGGGGCGCTTTCCGGGAGCATCAATGCCTTTTCCACTTTTTCCGCGATGGCGCGGACCAGGACATAGTTGCCCTGGAAGGTGGGATGGACATGTTCGTAAAAAAACTCGGCGCCGGGAATGCCGTCTGGACTCGCTTGCGCCAGCGCCCGTTCACCGTCGGCCAGCGCGACATCGCCCACCGCCTGCTGCCGGATGATGTCATTGAGCCGGCTGTCGCAACGAAAACGCAAGGCATCCAGATCGCGCGCGGCGGCAAATTCCTTTTGGGCCGTCCCGGCCTCATGCAACGCCAGCGCGCACTGGCCGCGGCGGAACCGCAACTCCGCAAAGCTTTCGTCGGTTTGTTCCGCCTGATCATAGTCCGTTGCCGCCTGCCGAAAATTCCCGCCCACCTGGGCTTTCACGCCGGCATCGAAGAAGCGTTGCCAGTCATTGAGTTGGGATTCCAAAAGGCCGGGGCAGTGCAGCGAGGCAAATGGGGCGCAATCCTTCAAGTTCACCGCCACCGTGCTTAATACGATTTTCGCGCCGCTGTTTTGGCCAGCGGCGATGATGTCTTTCAGATTGTGCCCGAAATGATCATAGACCGCGCCGAGGCGCGGGTCGGAACCCGCCAGTTTGTATTTGACGAACATCCTCATGCCCTTCCATTCGTCGTTCCCGGCGGCGGTTTTCTCCGACGCTCCCCGCAATGCGCCGAGCAACTGGCCGGTCCGTGTCGCTTTGAGCGCAAGCCCGGCGCGGATCAATGGCAGCGGCATCGTTTGACTGCCAAAGACCGTCCCGGCGCCGAACGGCCCGACGACTTCATTGTTTCCCAGGTAAATCACCCAAACGTCCCCGCGGGCCTCCTCGCAGTCGCGGGCCAGCGGCAGGATGACGTGCGAATTGATGCCGGTCATGGCGGCGTTGACCACTTCAAACTTTTTGCCGGGATGACGCAAGTCAAGCATGGCTTCCAACAGGCGGGGCAGGCCGAAGCGAGGTTGCGGATCGCCATAAGCGGCGGATTCGCCAAAGACAAAAATCCGAACGGTGCCGGGCGGTTTCTCGCGCGGGATGGAAACTGCCTCCGGCACGCGGGCCGCGCGCGGGCCAAAAAATCGCCAGCCAAACTGGTTGTTCTGCACGAAGGTGTTTTCACCGTGGTTGGATGATTTGAGCAGGAATGCGGTTGGGTATCCAAAACCGGCCAGGCGGAGACCCAATTCCAACAGGCCGAAGAGAAGCAGCGGCACTCCCGCCAGGGCTATCAGGCGGAAAGACCGCAATTTCCGCCCGGATAATGGCGCGGCGGGACCCTTGGTGGAATTACGCTTTGGCTTCCGGCGGCTCATAACGTTCCAAACATGCCGTCAACTGCAACCACCATTTCTTCTCACGCGCGCAGAACCGGAAAAATTCTCGGAAAACGGTCCACATTGATGCGGGTATGATAATGGCAGGGCGGGATTCGGTCGAGGATTATTTTGTCCCGCGCAGAAGACGGGGCGCATCGCGGTTTCAGGCAGGCTAATCAGGCAGGGACGCCTCGCCGAGGCGTCCGCTTCGGTAAGGACCACCCACGGACGGCTCGGCGAGCCGTCCCTACCAAGTCAATTTCAGTGGCCACGAGTTTATTTAAACCGCTCTAAACGAAGGCGATGTTCGAAAAAATCACGCGGCCACTTGATTCCCATCAAACGCGCTGTCCCTGCCCGAACAGTCACAAAAAAGAAGAGGCAGAGGTGAAAACCTCTGCCTCTCTGATTTAGATCTCAATTACGAGCGTCTGCCTTACGGATTAACCACTTGGAAGAACATCTGCCTATTGGTCATGAAGTTTGTGTAAGGCGATGTTGCTCCGGTTGGCGTCCACGGGCCGGTCACGTTCGTCGCTTGGAGCAACGTGCCAGTGTCCCACGTCAGCACCAATTGAGGGCCCGTGGGGCCTGTTGAGATGCCTCCCAGGCCAAGGAACGCCGGCCTCGCCGTCGCCGATACAAAGTTGTCGTTCACTTGGTCTACGCTAAGCGCGGTGTTGTAGATTTTCACGCCATAGATTTTGCCGCTGAAAATGGCACCGGGGGCATAATTGTTGTAAGCCGAATAATTATTTCCATATTCAGCACCGATACAGACGGGAAAATTCGCAGCCATTTTCAATGTTCCCGAGCCGGCCGCTTGAGCTGCCAGCACCCCGTCAACATACAGGCTGCGGATGCCACTGACACTGTCGAAAACGCCGGCATAGTTGTGCCAGTTTTGGTCAATATTGCCATTGGTTGACGAAATGTCACTGCCACCCGTGTCTTGCATGGTCCAATCCGGAATCAAGCTGTTGTTCACGCGGAGCTGCCAGCCGGTAACGTCACCATGCTTGGACAGCCATCCACTCCATCCGGTCGGCACACCCTTCGCCCAGAACTGAACGGACATGGCGTTGGTGAGGTTGTCATCGAACGTGTTGGTGTAGTTCGCGTCCGCAGTGGACGAGTTGCTGATTGCGATAGCGGTGTTGCCCCAGAGATAAAGCGATACACTGCCAGCGGCCGCAATCGGCGGCACATCATTTGTGAACGCATAGTTCGAGGAGAGGGCGTTTGCGCCGTTGACACCGTAACCGTCATGTGTGCCCTGCGGCGAATAGCCCGAATGGTCAATCAAATCCGCCGTGCCCGTAAGCCATGCACCCACGAGATTCCCCGCCGGCGCAGGCGCAGTGGGCAAAGCACCAACGGTGACAGTCACATTGGTGCTGATTGCCCCGCCAAACGCGTTCGAAACCGTCAGGGTATATGTGCCATCTTCGCTCGCCGTCACATTGGCAATCGTCAAGCTGGCCGCATTAGCGCCGCTGACAATGGCGCCGTCAGGGAGGGTGCCGTTCGCCAAATTGTGGCCGTTGAACTGCCACTGATTGGTAAGAGGCAGGCTGCCTGCGGTTTGGGCATTTATCTGCACAGTTACATTGGTGTAAGCGGTGGTGATGTTGGTTGGCGGCTGGATGCCTATCTGTGCCGGAGTGCCAGGGGGCAGAACGTTGAAGAGAGCCCAAGCATCGGCAGCACTGAGTTCGTAGTTATAGATGCGCAGGTCGTAGTATTTAAACGCGGGCGTGCTGAAGTTATAAACGCCATTGCCAGAGTCTTCGCCGTTGATAGTGACGTGTGAAGCCGTGGCCGCGATATATGGCTTGTTGCCAGTCTCCCAAACAGAAAGCGCGCCATCAATATACAGGGCGCGATAGCCCGAGATGGAGTTGTAGGTGCCGGTATAGAGATGCCAATTGCCATCAAAACCAGCAAGCGAGGACATATCGTCGTTACCGTCCCACCCGCCGTTTTGGCCATTGAACATCGTGCCCGCGTTTTGGTCTCGAACGGTCCAACCGGGCGCGGCCCATTGGTCACCGCGCAACTGCCATCCGCCATTTTCACCATTCTTGACTACGAACGCCGGCCAGCCGGAGGAATACGCGCCGAAAGTGCCCTTCACCCACATCGAGGCGGTGAGATAGGTGTACACCTGGTTATCGAACGTGTTGGTGTAGCCCGGGTCACCTGTGGATGAGTTACTGATGGCGATGCCCGATGCACTGGAGGCTCCGAAACTAAGCGAGTTTCCGGATCTGTAGGCCGGCACATCAGGCGAGAACGTATAGTTCTGAGAGCCGGTGGCGAAACCGTCGTGTGTGTTCGTGGGCGAATAGCCCGAAACATCGTTCAGGATGGCTGGTCCGTTAAACCATTCACCCACCAGGCTCGGAACGGAAAGTGTCAGGAACGCATTGCTGCTGACTGCCGTGCCATACGCGTTCGTGACAGTCAACACATACGTACCCACGTCGGCCACCGACACACTGGCAATAACCAATACGTTCGAACTTGTGGCGCCGGAGAAATTGGCGGCGTCAGGCAAGAGGTTGACAGGGGTGCCGTTCAAGGTCCACTGAAACGAAAGTGGCTGGGTGCCGGCGACAACGGCTCTGATCGATGCCTGTTGGCCCAAGAAGGGGTAAGCGGATGGCGGCTGCCCGTTGATCACTGCCGGAACTGCGCCATACAAATGCTGAATATCGGATTGGGCGAGCGCGTAGTTATAGACGCGCGCGTCGTAAAGGAACAGGTTGCTGGTGTACGAGCCAAAGGTGTTGCCCGGAGCGCTGTCTTTGGCGCCGAGGCAAAGGTGTGAATACGGGGCCAGGTCATAAAGCACCTGGTTGGTCTCCTGGGCGGCCAGGATCGCGTCCACCCACAGGTTGCGGATGCCCGTCCCGGCGTCGTAAGTGCCGGCATAGAAGTGCCATTTGCCATCAGCGGTGGGAATGTTTGTGGTGCCCATGTCATCAGGATTGTCGCCCGGATCGCAACCATAGCCGAACGTGCCCCTTTGTTCGCAGCGAACGGTGAAAGCCGGATCAGTGCCATTACCGTCCATGCGGAGCTGAAAGCCGCCGTCGGGCGTATTGTAGGGCCTGCCTTCACCCCACTTGGACACAAACGGACTCCAACCTGACGGCACACCCTTCGCCCAGCATGCGACGGTGAAAGCGTTGCCGATGACGTTATCGAACGTATTGGTGTAGGTCGCCCCGTCCAATGTGGACGAGTTGCTGATGGCGAAGCCGCTAAGATTGGTGATCCAAACAGACAGACCTTTCTTGCCGATCGGCAAATCATTGGTGAAAATGTAGAAAGAGGCGTTACTGCTGATGCCGACGATGTCGTAACCGTCGTGTGTGTTCGTGGGCGAATAGCCGGAAACGTCGTTCAAAGTGTTGGTTATAAGCCATTGACCTATCAGGGCCGGAGGCTGAATGACAAGAACCGCATTGCTGCTGGAGGTCGTGCCATAACTGTTCACGAGATTCAAGTGATACGTACCCGCATCGGCCAGCGTTGCATTGAGAATAGTCAATACGTTCGAACTTGTGGCGCCGGTGAAATTGGCGCTGTCCGCCAGGGCATTGACATTGGTGCCGTTCAACTGCCACTGATACGTAATGGGTGAGGTGCCGTTGATGCCAGTGGCCGTCAGGTGTGCCGGTGCGCCCGACACGACGTATGCGGATATCGGCTGCCCGGTTATCTGCGGCGCAAATCCATAGACGCCGACGCCCGAGGCGAACAAGGCCAGAATCTGGTCGGGAGTGAGAGCCGATTTATACACGGCCGCATCGGAAATGGAACCGCCGAATACGTTGTTGGCCGCATTGAAGGTAGTCTGGTTCACATCGGAGCCGAGAAAAGTCCCTCCGGCGCTGAACGGTTCGGGGCCGTGCGCAATGGGATTGACGGCCGATAGCAAATTCGTATTCCCCAAGGTATCAACGTAATACAGATAGATGGTCGCCGAATTTGATTGGACCACCAAGGCCGCAAACTGCCAGGTGTAGGGCACCGGAAAAAGCGCCGAATTGAAGTTGTACGTCGCGGCGTTGTTCGTGTTCCAGGTGTAACCCAGTGCGGGCATGCCGGCGCTGTTCGTGGTTCCTCCAAACCCAAAGCCAGCCGCGTCGCCTCCGGCGGCCCGGTTCATGAGCAATCCCGTAAAGGTAACTTCCGTGGCGCCGGGATTGATCCACATGGCGATGGTCACGGTGTTGGTGTCCAAACTCAAAGCCGGAAGTGTGACCGCCGAAGTTAAATCGCCGGCCGTGCATTCCAGTGCCATTTGGTTGTTTGCAAATCCAAGGTAAGGAGAATAAGGCGCATAAGCGCTGCCAATTATAGCAGTCGCTCCATACGTCCCATTGAGTCCGTGGGGGCTGGAATCGATGGCCGTCGTAGCTCCGGTGGCTTCATTCAACTGCCAAAAAGCAACCGGATGATCGGCCAAGGCCGCTGTCGCGTAACTCGGCGGCTGAGAGAGGGCCGAGGGCGCGAGCGCCGCGACGCCCAGTATCAGGCAGGCGGCCAGCTTGCCGGCACGACTGGCCGTGAAGGGAAGCAAACGGGACCGAGCCTGTGAGTTTCGGGATGATGGAACAAGTGTTGGGTTGTTTGGATTCATAATGGTGCTAAATGTTTACTACTTTTATCCAAACTTGCGGGCATCAGTTTCGTCGCGCCAGTACGGCCCTGAGTGCTCGCGGCGCCTGACACGGCAAGTTGGACTTGATGAAGATATTGGCACGAATCCGGACCGAATGGAATCTGACGTACGTCATACTCGACCCGGTTACCCCATGGGCAGCGCCGATTGCCTCATCTGGAGCGCCGGTGGCGCCGTGCTAATTCTTGCGCGCATATTTGACGGCTGCTTCGGTTCGGCTGCGAACGTGAAGCTTCTTGAACATGTTTCCCAAATGGATGCGAACGGTCCCGGCACTGATATTCGCTCTTTGCGCAATCTCTTTGTTCGAGAGTCCTTCCGCGAGCAGCATAAGGATCTCCGCCTCGCGGGTCGTCAAACCGTTTGGGGTGGGTGCAGCCGAAGGCGCGCGAAAAGACCGTACTATCATCCGCGCGATCTCGCTCGTCATGGGCGCGCCGCCCGCCCGCACTTCGGCGATGGCTTGGATGATTTCTCCCGGGCGGAAACGTTTGAGGATATACCCGCAGGCGCCGGCTTTGAGCGCTTGAAAGATGAGGTCGGTATCTTTGTAAACGGTCACCATAATGACCTGAAGCTCGGGCATTTTCTGGGTTAATTGCGCCGTGCAGGCTATTCCGGACTCGTCCGGCAGGTGGATGTCCATCAACGCCACATCGGGTTGGTGTTTTGGCACCTCAAGGAGAGCCTCCTTGGAAGTCGAGCACGCGCAGACGCACCGGTACTCCGCCTCGCTGTTAATCAGTTCTACGAGCATTTTGCGCATCGTATTGTTGTCTTCGATGATGGCAACTGTGGTCATGGGATGTCGTGAGATTTCTCAGGTTCGCAAACTAGCTTGGATCGTGGGGCAAGGGCACAGCGCATTTGACGGTGGTCCCTTTTCCGGGTTGTGATTCGATCTGGCACTGGCCGTGCAACGCTTCCAGCCGCTCACGAATATTCGTCAGACCATTGCCACGCCGGATTGCGTTCCAATCGAAGCCGCGGCCATTGTCGGCGATGACGATTTCGAGGCGATTTTCGACTTGCGTCATCTGTAGCTCCACTTGCGTCGCTGAGGCGTGGCGGATCACATTGTTCAAAGCTTCTTTGATGGCAAGGAACAGGCTGTGCCGCGCGGTTCCGGTCAGAATGACCGCGTCGCACTCGATTGGAATCCTCAGCCGGCAAACGATGCTCGATTTGGACAGCAGCTCCTCGGCATAGCTCCCCAGGTAGTCGGCAAATGATTGCAGTGAATTGTGTTTTGGATCAATCGCCCAAACAATAACGTCAAGGCCCGACACAAGAGCGCGGGCTTTCTCCGCAATGACGTGGAAGCGGTCGTCCTGCTTCTCCATGTCCCGGAATTCACCCAGGCCGGCGCTGGCCAGCATGGTTACTTCAGTGAGACCCGTTCCAAGTTCGTCATGCAGGTCGCGCGCAATTCGCGAGCGTTCCACTTCGGCGGCGTGTCGCAGTTCGGCCCCTTGGCGACTGCGAATTTCGGTTTCCAATTGGCGGCCGCGTTCTTGAACCTTCCGCTGCAGTACTTTGTTCCAAACCAAAACAGCGCAGAGCAGCGCGGCAAGTACTGCTGCAAGGGTGAGCACCCGTGTCAAAGTCCACCAAGGAGGAGTTGCCAGAACGCGAATGCCCATCGGTGAGTATAATAGCAGGTCAAAGCCGTTTACTTGGCCGTCGCTTGCAAAATTACCTTGAGGCACATAGACGCCGGTCAATTCCAGCCGGCTCCCGGGCGGCGGCAACGCGATGGATTGCCTGCGGCTGTTGATCCGCGCCCTGAAACCAAGGAACCCTGACTGGAGCTCCAGAACGTGTTCGGAGCCATCCACCCAATCATTCATCAGCGTAGCCTCCACCCGGACCAGCGTGTCGGCGCAGCTGGCCGCCAGCAGGTGATTCGGATCGAGCCTTGTTGGCGCCGGCAAGGGAGCGAGGCCGGTCTTGCGCATCACCGCCTCCTTGAGTCCGGCAGCAGGACCTCCGAGATCGAGAAAACCGACCGCGTCCACCAGTTCGCCGGTTGCAAAACGATCGGAATTCCTGGTTGTCACGTGCATGCCATTGGTGCCGTCGGTCAGAAAATACTCTCCTGCCCGGCCATAGATAATTTGCCCGCTCACCTTCAGGAGCCTGAACGACGCCGCTTTCGGATCGTAGAACAGAAGGGCACCAATGCTCTTTTGCGGCACGTCAAAAAGATCCCTGGGCGCTGCGTGAAGGACATTCACGACCCCATCGAAGACACGGAGCGATCGCGGATCAAGCTCGCGCGTTTGCTCACCGAAGGAGGCAAAAGCACAGCCCCGAATTCGAATAAGTGCGTTCACGTAGCCGCCGAGGACTTCAGACCGAAAGTCACTCAAATCCAGCGTAATCTTCCCGCTTTCGGTGAGCAGCAAGACGTTCTGATCCTGGACGGCGGTCACAACGCCGTCAATTTCTGCGTATTGGGTATCCAGACTTCCGTTCACGAGTTGGTCCCAGGTCGCGTGCAGCGGCTGCGGCCATTGACCGGACCCGAGGTGGGTTATCCTGCGGGCAACAATCACCGGCGCAAACAAACCCGGGCCCGTAACGCCGTCGATCTGGTAGAATTCCCCGCGCTTCACCGGTTCAGACTTGTCCAAATCCTGGAGAAAAACATAAATGCCCTTTGTCGAATCCTGGACGACTGCACTCTGGAAAAGAAGGGCAGTTACAACTCCGCGGATTGAAACGGGAAGCTCCTGCCTGGCCAGGTCGGGAGGAAGCATTTTGATTTCCTCCACGGTCCGGATCGCCGGGATCCCATTTGGCGCCGAAGTTGTATCAAATGCCGATGGGTTCGACGTCGCTCGATCACTCATCGCCATTGCGGAACGCCGTTCGGAGGAAGCGAAGGCAGGACGGACATCTTTCCAACTCGAGATCAGCAATAACCCCGGGACCCTTAAGCCATCTTCTGTGATGATATCCTGATAAACTCCGGAAACTCGAACTCCAGTGCCAGGCGGAAAGTTGGGAATGAAATCGCCGCTCTCGAAAATATCCACACGGATTTCATCGCTTCCGACTCGGATCTGCAGTTCCCCACCGGCGCCCCGCCCGCCGACGAAGTCAACCATCCCTTCAAGGGTCACCCAGGGACGGCTTTTCCTCTTGACATCGGTTGGGGGTACTTCCTCGATCGCAGTCGGCGGAGAGCCTTTGCTCAAGACGCGAACGTCCAAGGACGACTCGCCGACAAACAGCCGGCTTCCGTCGTCAGACGCGACATGGAACGTGTATACGCCATCGCGTGGAATGGTGATGAACCCGTTGAATTCCAGCCCCACAGCTTCATTCCGTGTTCGAACATCGAGATCGAAGTTGGTAACAATTCCGGTCTTTACCGGATGGAGTTTCCCGAAATCCGGCAGGTTTCCCCAGGCGCCTTGGTAACACCGGTAATCGAGTCCGGCGGAAAAATTGGCAATGCTCGTCGCGGGATTAGTGTTCGCTCTTGATAGAACGGAGCCTGGTATTCGTTGCCGTGTCAAGCCCGGTCCTTCATATTCCACGCTCAAGCCAAAGGCTCCCGTGTGGTTGAACCACTGCACCGTAATCGGGTTGACGCCGGCATGGAGAAAGGCCGCGCCGGATTCAACTGTCATCGCATGGAGACCGTCGTTATCCACAACCATTTCGGGGACAAGAGCCAGTCCGAAGCTCTTCGGTTTGAAACCGCATCCTTTTCCTTCCAGACACACCCTTGCTCCCGGTTCAATGGTGCGGCCTTGCAGATCCAACCGGATGAACTCCACGCCGGAAAGATCGCGGAGGACCAGCACGCCGCTGGCACAATCCACGTCGCAGACATCCGCCACGATTCGGAAGGGTTGGACAACTGCCGGCTCTTGATTGGCACAACGCCGGAGCTGGAATAAGTTGGTGAGCAATTCCGGTTGCGGCGGGCTGGCGGGCTTCTCCCCTGCTGCCACCGTAGCGCCCAATCCACCCGTCAGCAACGCGGCCAGGACACAAAGTCTGCGAGTGACCGGGGCAACAACAACGCAGCGCATGACACACCATTTTGCTGGTAAATCGCCTTCAGTCAAGTTCGGGTTGGGAATGCCAGCATATCCCTCGGAGGACCTCCATCCTGGTCCAACCGCTGGAACCCGGCCGAAGAACGGCTTTTGCACCAGGTTCTGGACACCACTGGCATTCGTCAACGCGGTGCTCAACGTCGTCCAGGTTTGCCACCCGCCGGTGCTTGTCACCGTGAGGACGCCCATCAGCGGACCGTTGGTCATGCCCAGGCGCAGTTCGATATTGCCGCCGGAGGCGTCGCTCGCCACGCGCGCCTTCGGCTCAAGGTGCCCGCGCCGAAATTCACGCCGTTGCAAACAACCCAGGCGCGGCTGTCATAATAATAAAATCAGCGTGACAGGCGGGTATGGAGGTTCTGAATGGTTTTTTCATCAGGGCACTTTTTGTTGCTGACTCCATGACGCGGAAACGGCCGGCCCCAGAAGAAATGCGCCAAGAAACCCCCTGCAAAACAGCAGCCCAACGACCCCGGCACCCTCGACAGCGCGCAAACTTTCTGAGGTCATTCAACCGCGGGAACACAGACCGGCGAGAATAATGCAATATGACATATGTCAGATTCCGTTCGGTCCGCGTTCCCGCTAGTGTGTATTAGATCCAACTCGTGATGCTTCAGGCAGCTTGAGCAGCCAGGCCGTACCGCGACGAAAATGACGCTTGCAATTTTGGAAATACGTGGTAAAAGTTTATTTAGTTTTTGTGTCGAATAATATGGCAGCCATTGTCTCCAAACCCAGGGGGAACCGCCAACGGCAAGGTGGACACCGACGGGGGGCGAAAACGCAGTGGCAAATGACGGGGAACAACAGGGGGCAAAGCTGGTTTTATTGAAAACAGAGGATTCTCCATGAGGATGAAATCATAATAAGACGGGCGGCATAACATGTGAAGAGACGCGTGTCCTGCAGCCCATTTTTGAAACTCCCAACCGCTATTTATGAAACACCCCAACCGGCGAAATCAGTGCAGTGTCCGCAACGCGTTTACTTTGATTGAATTGCTGGTGGTCATTGCGATCATCGCGATCCTGGCATCGATCCTGCTGCCTGCCCTGGCCAAGGCCAAGGTCACGGCCAATCGAGCCACCTGCAAGAGCAACGAAAAGCAGCAACTCCTGGCCTTGCACATATACGCGGGTGAAAACAAAGATCGCCTTCCCGTGAGTTTGAACGGGTACTGGGCTCATGATATGACCGGGGAGGTGTGTGTCGCCATGACAAACAGCGGGGCTACTTACAAGGTCTGGTATGATCCGGGCGACCGGGGAATTTCTTCCGTCGATCTCTGGGGAGAATTTCAAAAATGGGAAACGAATGGCGGTGGTTATAGCCAGGTTGGCTACGCCCTGACATTTGTCGGTACTGCCTCTTACAACGATTCTTTCGGCTGGCATTTTGAGACCAATCTGAACGCCAAGCTCAGCGCCTCCACCGTCTCCGACGCCTCCGGAAAAAGTTATCCCGTCCAGTTTGCCACTCGTCCCGAGGTTGCGTGCGAAATGGTGACTGCTTCTGGCGTTAGCAGCAACTTGGCCACAATGGAAACCTACCCTTGGAACGGGCTCATACAAGGCATGTACACTTACAATACCTCGCACATGGCCAATGGAACACTTCCTGCCGGCGTCAACATTGGGATGATAGACGGCCATGTGGAGTGGCGTCCGTTCACTTCCCCGATGGTCCAGCCGCGCGCGGGCGACGGCTCCTCCCCGGTCTACTATTACTGAGGACCGCCCTGCTCTTAATCAATTGATCGTGGGTTCGCCTCCCTCCCGGGGCACCACTTTCTCAAAGTCCCAGTCCCAATCTTAATCCCAATCCCCTGATCCCGGGTCCGCCCCCAGGTCACCCTCTTTTCAACCCGTCCGCCCCCTGGGTTTCCGGCCCCGTCCGAAAACCTTTGCCATTTTCGACTTGACGTGCTTGAAATGGAATTCCAGCGAACAAAGCTTCTCCAGTTCCCCGCCGGCAAAATGCCGGCTCACCTCCGGATCGCGCCGCAGTTGCTCCAGAAAGTTCGCCCCCGCCTTTCCGGCATGCTTGGCCTGCCAGGTCGCCATGGCGTTGCGTTGCACCAGCTCGTAAGCCGCTTCCCGCGTCAGCCCTTTTTTGATCAGCGCCAGCAGCACGGTTTGCGAGTTCCACATCCCCAGCGAAAGCTCCAGGTTCCGCCTCATGTTCTCCGGATAGACGATCAGGCCCTCCGTCAATTTCCGCAGCGTCACCAGCATGTAATCCAGCAGCGTGCAGGAATCGGGAAAGATAATCCGCTCCACCGAACTGTGGCTGATGTCCCGCTCGTGCCACAGGGCCACGTTCTCCAGCGCCGCCACCGCGTTGCCCCGCAGCACCCGCGCCAGGCCCGTCAGCCGTTCCCCCGTGATCGGGTTGCGCTTGTGCGGCATCGCGCTGGAACCCTTTTGGCCCGGCGCGAAAAATTCCTCCGCCTCCAGAACTTCCGTCCGCTGCAAGTGGCGGAACTCCGTGGCCCATCTCTCGATGCTCGCCCCCGCCAGGGCCAGCGCCGCCATAAACTCCGCGTGCAAATCCCGCTGCACCACTTGCGTCGCCACCGGCGCCGGACGCAGCCCCAGCCGCCGGCAGACCCGCGCCTCCACCGCCGGCGAAAGATGCGCGCTGGTGCCGACCGCCCCGGACAGTTTCCCCACCGCCACCGTCTCCCGCGCGCTTTCCAGCCGGCGCAAGACCCGCCCAAACTCGTCGTACATCACCGCCATTTTCAAACCAAAAGTCGTCGGCTCCGCATGGATGCCGTGGCTGCGCCCGATCATGGGCGTCAACGCGTGCTCTGCCGCCTTTTTTGCGATGACTTCCCGCAGCGCCTTCACGTCCGCGATCAGAATCCCGGCCGATTGCACCATCTGGACGGCAAAAGCAGTGTCAACAATATCGCTGCTGGTCAGGCCGAAATGCAGCCAGCGGCTGGCCGGCGCGGCGATGTTCTCCGCCACGTTGGTGGTGAAGGCGATCACGTCGTGGTTCAGCGTGCGTTCCAGCTCCTGGCAGCGCTCGGGCTGGAACGCCGCCCGGGCTTTCATCACCGCCCAATCCTTCCTCGGAACCACTCCCTCGGCCGCCAGGGCCTCGCTGGCCAGCAATTCGATTTGCAGCCAGATTTCCAGCTTGCGCTGCTCCGTCCAAACCTCCCGCATTTCCGCCCGCGAATATCGCTGTATCATAGGTTAATTCCTAATCTTAAGCTTAATCTTAATCTTCTTTTTCATGAGCGAAAGAGGCGTTCATGCGGATTAAGATTGCGATTAAGATTAAGATTAGGAGCAAGAAACCACCACCCAAAAATGTGAAATGCTCCCGGCCCGGGCCTCTCCCTCATTTCCGCGCCATCTTGTTCCGCGCCGACTCCAGAATCTGGCGTTCCCGCTCCGTCAGGCTGTGAATGCCCTGGGCGGAAATCTTTTCCAGAATCGGATCAACCTCCCGGCTGATAAATTCCGCCGGCGGCAATTCCTCGGCGTTCTTCCGCGGCCGCCGGGCCGCGCGCAGCACACTGGCCCGCACCGGCTGGCGCGACGCCCGCCGGCGCGTTCCAGCCCCCCACAGCACCCCCGCCCCCTCCCACCAGCCTCCCCACTTGATGAACGCAATGCCCGTCAGCATCCCTCCCAGATGCGCCCCATGCGCCGTGTTGCCACCCATGAAAAGTCCGCTCACCGTCACGACGCCTTCAATCAGCAATAGCCACTTGGCCAGCAGGGTCACGGGGATAATGAAGAAGACCAGCAAGGTGATCGGATAATTAGGCTCGCGCGTCGCGAACGCCGCGACCAACCCAAAAATCCCCGCCGAGGCGCCCACCACCGGCGCATCAAACTTGCTGAACGCCAATCCCAGGCCCACTTGCAGCAATCCGCCTATCGTCCCGCTCAACAGATAAAGCCGCAACATCTCTTTGCCTCCCAGCGCCTGTTCCATCGCCCGGCCAAAAAAATAAAGTCCGAACATGTTGAACACGAGGTGCAAAAGCCCGCCATGCATGAACTGGAAGGTGATCAACTGGTAGTACCTTCCCTCCTTCAGGCCCGCGATGCTCAGGGCAAAAACTTCATCCACCCGCCTCTGCCCCAGTTCGGTCTGCAGGATCCATTGGATCACATAGCACACCACAAGGCTCACCAGCAGCAGGGTGGTCATGGACCAATACTGCCGCGGCGGCGTGCGCATATATGAACGATCATCCAACATTCCGTCTGAACCTACCCGCTCACCGGGTTTTTTTCAATGCCTTGCCGTCAATTTCCCAAATTGCCGCCCCCAAAATTGCCGCCTCCGCCGCCCTCGCCCCCCGTCAAAAAAACCCGCATCCCCGGCCTTAATCGCTCTATCCTCCCGGCTCCTGCCGCCCCCTCCACCAGCAACGCCGTGGACAACGCATCCGTTTCCGTTGCTGAAGGCAGCGCCACCGCCGCCAGCGCCGCCTTGTTGACCGGCTCGCCCGTGCGCGGGTCCAGCACATGCCCGTAAGTCTTCCCGCCCGCTTCAAAGGATCTTCCCCAAACCGCCGAAACGGAAAGCGCCTCATCCCGCAACCGCACAACCAGAGGTGCCATAGGTGCCGTAGGGGTCAAACCATACTTTTGCCCATTTTCGCTGCTTTCCGGGCCTGAGGCCACCGCCACCTGCCACGCCTCCGCCTCCGGCGGCCTGCCGATGGCGTACGTGGTGCTCGTGCCGCCGTGGAGCAACGCGCTCGTCATCCCGCACTCCCGCAAAATGCGCGCCGCGCAATCAATCGCATGCCCCTTGCCTATCGCTCCCAAATCAATCATCACCCCGGCCCGGTCAAAACGCACCGAAAAATCATCCCCATCCAGTCTCACATGCCCCATCCCCACCAGCGCGCGCGCCCCGGCCAGTTGTTCCGGCGCTGGCAAATGCCCCGTTCCCCCCATGAATCCCCAGCAGCGCACCAGGGGCCCAATCGTGATGTCGAACGCCCCGCCCGTCTCCTCATGTAACAGTTGCGCCTGCTTGAGCAATTGGAACACCGGGGGGCTGACCCGCACCGCCTGCCGCGCCGCCAGTGCGTTGACCCGCGCGATTTCACTGGTGGGACGGTAGAGGCTCAACTGGGCTTCCAGCCGCTCCACCTCATCCAGCGCCTCCTCTCCGGCCGCCCGCAAAGCCGCCTCCTTTCCGCCGTGCAGCAAAATCTCAAACCGCGTCGCCATCGCATGGCGCGCCACCCTCGTCGCCCCCTCATGAGTGTCGCTGTTCACTCTCCATCAGCCCGGCTATTTCCCAGCGCATGGGTGGAACGGGCGACCCGCCCGTCCCGCCGGGCCACTGGCCCGGCGGAAGACAGCGGACAACTATTGTGTAAAAAAACTGCGTTTGAAAGCAGGATGCCGTCTCTCATTGCGGTCGGCGGGCCGCCGACCGCCACCGGCAGATCGCCTGTGCCACCCACCGGATTCGGGCGCGGATATAAAATGTCCAGGCTACGATTTGTCCAGCGTTCCATAAGTGATCGCCGGCACTTCCTTCCCCTCGCCGTTGGTGATCTTGCGCGTTTTTTCGTCGAACAGGCACATCATGTTCAGGCGGTTGGACATTTCCGCCAGCGAAAGCACCGTTTGCACCCGCACCGCCAGATCCACGTTCGCATTGGGCACCGCCTTGTTGCGGATGCAGTCAAACCAATTCTTCTCATGCCCCTCGATGGTTTCCGTCGGCTTGAGGTCCGGGTACGACGCCGGGTCCATGTCGTCGTCGTCGGAGAAGGCCGTTTCCGGATCAAATTTCACACTGTTCCCTCCGATCACCAGCGTCCCCTTGTGTCCCCGCATGACCGTGGTCAGCCCGAGTTGGTTGACCGTGCCGGAGATCATCAGCAGCGCCAATCCGCTCGGAAACTCCGCCACCAGTTGCACGTCCTCGGGACAATCCCGCTCGGGCACGCCGGGAGGCTTGTTCCCGTTCTTGTCGGCGTCAATCGGATTTTGGCCCAGGCAGACGACCCGGCTGGGAAACTCCGGGTTGCCCGTCGCCAGCATCAAGGGATGCATCCGGTGCGGGAACAGGTCGCCCAGCGGTCCCGCGCAGTACGGGTAATACTTGCGCCAGCGCACAAACCGTTCCCAATCATACGGCACCTTGTTATGGACCAGCCCCTGCCACTTCTCCCAATTGATGTCTGCCGCCTTCATCCACTCGGCAAACACGTAGGGCGCCGTGTTCCATTCCCCTTCTTTGCTGTTGCGCATGTAGGATTCCTGCCCCAGCACCAGCTTCCCCACCTTGCCCGCCTTCACCAAGTCCCGCGCCTTGGCCCATTTCGCGTCCGAACAAGCCTGGGAACCAACCTGAAAGACCAGGCCCGTTTTCTTCACCATGTCGTACACCGCAAACGCCTCCACCAAATACCGCGCCATCGGCTTCTCCAAATAAACATGTTTGCCCGCCTGTAGCGCCGCGATGGCCGTTCCCGCGTGCCACTGGTCCGCCGTGGATATGGTGACCGCTTCAATGTCCTTGTTGGCCAGCAACTCCTCAAAATTCTCGTAAGCCACGCAATTTCCCCCCACCGCCGCCTTGGCCGCTTCCCGGCGATGCGCCGACAAATCGCACACCGCCGCCTGCGCGATGTTGTTGTCCGCCGCGTGGTCCTTTTGCAGGCCGATGTGCAGCGTCCCCTGCAACCCCACCCCGATGTAACCCACCCCAATCCGGTTGTTCGCCCCCACCACACTGCCGGGGGCGGGCGCCTGCGTCTGGCCGTACACCGGCGTTTTAAATAAATTCCCGCTCGCCGCCAGGGCGGCCCCGGCCAGAGCGGATTTTTTGAGAAACGCCCGCCGGCTCACGACGGCAGCGGCGATTCCGGCGACGGTTCCGGCGGCCAGGGCGGTTTTCTTGGGAAACTCCCGCCGGGTTGCCCCGGGGGCCTTGCTGATTCTTGTTGGCTGATTCACGATATTAAGCCTTTCCTGCATCCTACCCGCTTGCGTCCCCGGGTCAAGCCTCCTCTCTCGCCTCGCCTTTGTGAGCCGCAATAATTGATTATTGGCTGGCCGCCTGCGACGGCACGACGTGTTGCGCATCCCAGGACTGATAGTTGTCATCGGATTGGATAATCTCGACCGCCCCGTCGGCATACCCGTAAACCCGCTCCCATTTTCCTTCCAAAGTGAAGCAAGGTTGCCGCTCGCGAACCAACGCGACTCGGCGCGGCGGAATGTTGCTTAAATCGCTCTGCGATCCCTGGAAAACAATTTCAAAATCATTGGTTCCGGTCAAAGGCGCGTCCGCGAAGGGAGAAGAGGATGCGTCCAACGGTTTCGGAAGGTAGGCCGCAATCAGGTCCAGGCTCGCAGGAAATTCGCCTTGGTGATCGCTGGCGTAGTGACGGAGCGCGGCGGCCAGGGCTTTGGCATCGTTTAGTTTGCCGGTCAACCTTGGGCCGCCTCCAGGGACAATCCCCGTTGAATAATTATGTTGCAGCAGGTTGGAATCCCCCGTGGCGAAGAACTGGACTGCCGCCAGGCGGCGCTGCTCCGTCTCCTGCCCGGCCAGCGGCGCCAATTGATTGGTTTGCCGCCGCAGGGCCTCGACTTTGGCGCGCAGTTGCGCCAATTCCGCCGTTCGATCCTCCGCCCCCGCGCGGTTGGTTTTTGCCTGGGCGATGAGAGCGGAGAGGCGCTGATTTTCCGCCGCCAAACCGGCCAGACGATTCTCCTGCTCTCGCAGCACCGCCTCGTTGTCACGAAATTTGGCGCGGGCGCGGCATTCCAGCAGCACCGAGGCGGCGAGCGCCCCGGCGATGATGCCGATGAAGAGAATGTTGAGTTTTCTCATAGCCGGCTAAGGAAGCGGTCCCCAGTCACCGGCGCCGCTCCCTAAACACATGGACTTCAAACCGACGGCAACACGTTGGTCCCGCTCGGCATTGACCGGAGCTTTCTGCGTAATCACCCAATCTTCACCCCAATGTTCTTGCCATTGCGATCCGCTGGGCAGGCTGCTCTTGGGCAGGATCGTCCAATCTTGCAGGACGGCATCATCCACGGGCGATTTGAAATACGGCGTCAATTGAGAAAGATCCGTGGGAAATTGTCCGTTGTTGTTTTTGCCAAATTGCCTCAACGCGTCGGACAGCACACTCATGGCAAACTCAATTTGGGCTCCGCTGCGCGCGGTGCTCAGGGCCCGGCGATAGTCAGGGTCAAAGGAGTGACGATCGTACTCGACCAACTCCATCCATTTGCTCTCCGTCAGGTACTGAAGTTCTGGAACCGCTTGGGAAGGATCGTCCGCAAACAGTTTTTTGAGACGGTTCACCCGGTCCAAATACATTTGCCGCAGGGAGGCCAGGACCTCCTCGCGCGAGAGCGGGTCGTTCGCTTTCGATCTGGTGAGTTCTTGCACAACCGACTGCAAGCGTCCGCTTTCACCGCGGAGCCTCAACAATTCCTTGAACTGCTCGTCCGGAACCGTTCGGACGTTTTCTGCCTGGGTCAGCAAATTCGAAAGCCGCGCGTTTTCCCCCTGCAATTTGGCGAGTTGCCCGGCTTGTTGTCGCAACGCTTCCTTTTGATCGAGCAGTCTGGCTCTGGCTTGGTGCTGCATCGCCAATGGTGTCACCACGCTGGCGACGACCAGGGCGCCAAGGAATGCGGTTTTGAGGTTGGTTGCAGTCATAAGTCTTAAAAAAGCGGCCGTTTTCCCGGCTCCCGCAACCGCCTCCAGCGCGGCGGAAGTCACACCGGCGGCCAGCGCGGCTGGAGCCGCCGTCACCGCCCCGGCCGCCAGCACCGCAGTCAGGGCCGCCGCGCTCAACGCGACCCCGCGCCGGCTCAGCACGCCTCGCAACCTGTCCAAGGCCCGGCTCACCCGCTTCTCCGCGGCGTCCTCGCTGATGCCCAACGCCGCCCCAACGGCGCGAAAATCCTGGCGCTTGAGAAAGCGCAGCACGATGGCGTCGCGGTCCGATGGGTTCAATTGGTCCAGGCATTCGTCCAGATAGGGGGCAATCTGTGCCCACGGTGGTTCTGTGTTGTCGTCCAGCGCTCTCATGGCCATGGCGGTTTGTTCGCGGGTTCTGCGGCGCCGCTCCGTTCGAACGGCGGTGGCGGCTCTAAAACAGGTGTGCCGATGCAGCCAGCCGGGCAGGACCACGCCGCGCGGCAGGCGCCCCGCCTGGCGCGCCAAATCCATGAACACCGTTTGGGTCACGTCCTGGGCCAGATGGGCGTCGCCATTAACCACCCGGAGCGCGGCGGCATAGACCAAATCAATGTGCCGCTTCACCAGTTCGCCGAAGGCGGACTCGGATCGTTCTCCGGTATATTGCTGCAGCAATTGTCCGTCGTTCATCATCATCTGTCTCTTAGGAGAAGCCGCTGAACACAAAATCCGACAAAAAATGTTCGGGCGGCTCCCTGGGTTCCTCCAAAAAACCAATGAGACCCTGCCTGCGGCGCATCATTCCCTCGGAAGTGTCAGCGGAGGTGTCAAACTAGCGGAGGTGTCAAACCAAAACTTTTCACTTTTGCCGCGCCCAGGCACGCCCGAAAACGGCTTCTCTGGCGCAATTGGTCGCCCGGCCCCTTGCCGCTGGCCGCCGCAACCCTCCCGTCAGTTTCGCCAGCCCGCCTCATTCCATTCATCATTTTGCATTCTGCCTTTGTCCGCTCCTACCGCAAAAACGTGCTCGTCCCGCTGCCATACATCGTCGGCATCTGCCGCTGCGTTGGATCCTCCGGCCCGCCCTCCGCCCGCCACCTCACTTCGTAATTCTTGACAGACTGCCGGAACCCCTTGAGATCCGCCGGGATTTGTTCCACGCACAGCGCCGCCAGCGCCGGGTCGTCGCGCTGCAACGCCAGATAGGTCGCGTGGGAAATGATGATTCTGCCGTAGCCCGACAGGCCCTCCAGCCGCGAGGCCAGGTTCACCTCCCGTCCAAACACCGTGTAACTCAGCCCGTCCTCCTTCGATCCCATCAGCCCCATGATGGCCGTCCCGGTATTGATCCCCGTGCCCAGGGACAGCAGCGGCAGCGGCGATTCCGGCGGCAATCCCTGCGCCGCCCGCGCCGCGCTTTCCGCTTCGATCCTCTTGTTCTCCGCGTCCCGTTTCAGGTTCAATTCCAGCATGGCCCGCTGCGCGTCAATCGCCGACCGCACCGCGTCGCAGGCATGTCTGGGATTGGGCAGCGGCCCGCCCCAGAAGGCCATCGCGCAATCCCCGATGTATTTGTCCAGCGTCCCGTTGTGTTTCTTGATCGCCCCGGCGATGGTTGCCAGGTAGGTGCTCACCATGTCCAGCGTTTCCTTGGCCAGCTTGTTGTGATGCGCCTCCGCCTGTTCCGGTGCCAGCTTGTGTTTCTCCACGTATTCCGCCGCCTGCGTTTGCGTTTTGTCCGTCAGCGCCGTGAATCCGCGCACGTCGGCAAAATAAACCGTGATCTCCCGCTGCACCCCGCCCATCTCAAGCTGCCCCAGCCCCAACAATTCTTCCACCACCTCCGGCGCCAGCATTTTCGCAAAAACCGACTTCACCCGCTTCTTCTCCGCCTGCTCCGCCTGCACCCGGTAGGTCAGCGCCAGGGCGTGCGTCACCAGGCCCGAACAGCCCAGCGGCAGCACCACCGGCAGCCAAAACCGGTGCCCCACGTAAAGCCAGCAGGCCAGCCCCAGGTACACCACCACCACCGCACCCATCAGCGCCGTGCCGGCCGGCGAACGCGCCACCGCCGAGGTTATCCACCCCGCAATCACGCCCATCACCAAGATCATCACCAATTTCAGCCCCAGCGGACTCGTCGTGACAAAACTGTCCGTCAATATGGCATTGGCCACATTCAAATGTTTGAGCACCAGGATCGTCCCCGTTTCCAACGGCGTGTTCCCCTGGTCCGCCACCGCCGAGAACGCCGTCACCGCCGACCCAATTATGACCAGCCGGTTCTTCCACCGTCCGGTGTCCGCCGCATGGCCCTCGGCCCGCTCCTTGCCTTCCAGCAACAATTCGTCAAACGACCCCGCTTGATAACCGGGACGCAGCACAATTCGATTGGTGACGACCCTCTGATTGGCTGCTCCCGGAGGATTGGTTATCACCTGATTGCTGGTGCTCAACGCGTTGTTTTGGCCAAGTTCCCAGTTGATATAATAACTCCCGTCCGGTTCCAACGGGATCACCCGCGTCACCCCCTTCTCCCCGTGCAGCACCACCTTGTGATGTTGGCGTTGGATTTCCGGGCTGTCCAAGTCCAGTTTCAACTCGCTCGCCGCCATGACTATTCCCATGCTCCACACCCGCGTATAGGTGAAAGGGATGAAAGGCGGCTGATGGGGCGGCACATTGCTCGCGATGTCCGACAATACAAGAAAACCCTCCTTGTCCCTGTGAAAAGTGACCGGCGCTTCCCGTTTGCGCGCGATAATTATCCGGGCCGCCTCGTTCCTCGCCAATTCCAGCGGGAAGGCGTCTTCCAGCAGCAACCGGTTGAGCCGGATCACGCCCCCATCCTTGAATTCCACGTCAAAAAGCCTCTGCGTTTCCGCGCGCAACTTCACGGCCGCGAAGCGGGCATCCTCGTAAATGGAAGGGCCGCCCACGATTTTATTGAGTGCTTTTATCAGCAGTCCCGCCAATTCATTCGACGCCCTCTCCGAGCCTTTATATTGCAGCAATGACTCCCTGGTGGTTTGATCCAGCCGCCTCCTCAAAAAACTGGAAACTGCATCCGCCTGGCCCGTCAGCTTGGCCGCAAAGGACTGCAAATCGGTGATATCACCCGCTTCGAACGCCTGCGAGTCAAACTCGACCGTCGCATCCTCCAGGTCCAAATGCCACTCCAACGCGATTTCCTTCACAAATAACGGGTCCCAGATCCGGTATATTTCATAAGGCCGGTCCCGCCGCAACACCCCGTCCTCATCCCTTTCCGCATAGATGCTGCCCAAATCCGACGCGCTCTCCTGGAACAGCCGCGCCGGCACAACATGATGCTCCGTCCCCAATATCGCGTTCCCGGCTTCCTTCAGCGTCTCTGCGAAAAACTCGTCCGATCCGATTGTCCTGCCCTCCCATATCACCGGCGGATCGCCCGGCCGCCTGGAATCAAAATCCACGTCAAAACCCACCGCCCCGGCCCCTTGCTGCCAAAGCTCCCGCAACCCCCGCCCATAAACGCTGCGCGGCCACAACAATCCCGAACTGTACCCCAGCGTTCCCCCGCTCACGATGTCAACGGTGTCGTCCGTGATTTCCACCAGCCCCAAATTGGTCGCCAGATTGGCGTGGGGGCCGGCCAGACGGCTCGCCAGCTTCACCCGCCCGTCATAAGTCATGTTCTCCAATTTCTGCAACGCGGAAATGTGCCCGAGCTGCAGCAGGCAAACCACCGTCACCACTCCGGCCGTAATCAGCACCACCGGCAATTTCCTCCCCTTCCCCGAGCCACCCCCCAGCAGCAGCCCTTGCCAATCCCTCAGCACCCCTTCCCATTCCTTGTAACTGAGCACATCGGCAGGAAGTTTGGGCAAGTCCGCCAGCTTGGGCAAACCCGGCACTTTTGGAAAACGCAGCCGCACATCCCCATTTAAAACAAAAACCCGGAGCAACGCAAGTCTGCTCCGGGCTAAAAAGCCAAACTTCGATCAACAGATATTATGGTCCGTTTTACCGCTATTACTCAATCGCCGGTGCCGCCACCCGTGGTGGTGCCGCCAGTCGCCGCAGGGTTATCGCCGGTGTAGGTGCCTCCAGTGTTAGGCGGCAACTGAGTGCCTGGAGGTGGAGGCGGCGGCGGGTTTCCACCGGTGGGAGGAGGAGGCGGCGGGAAAGTCTGGAATGCAAGAAGTATCGCAGCATACGCAGCCGGATCCAGCGTCTGCGGCTGATTGATTACCAGCGTGTCCCCCGACGAATTCCCAGTTACCGTCCAAGATTGACCGTCTATCAGCGTCCGTGTATCCTGGCCAAGTTGACCGACTGGAAGCTTTACCGAGCAAACGATCGTGCCCGTCACACTGGTGAATACAACCGTGAAGTTGTTTCCGGACGCATCATAAGTCACCGACACCTGGAAATCCGTGCCGCGAATGCCGGCCACCCCGTTGGGCACCGCCACTTTATAGTCGGAATTGGCCGAGAGCTTCTTCACCTTTCCCAGAACCTGGCCGCCGTCCAGTTTCAAATCCGTGGACGAGTCGCCCGCCCCCAGGTTCTCCATCTTCGACAAAGTGATGGTGGTCTTTTCCTCCAGCTTTACCGTGGAGGTGAACCCGTTGACCTGGAGATACGCATTCGCGCCTGGCCCGGATTTCAGAACCGTGTGTGGGGCTAATTCCATGTTCACCTTCAGTGGCAGGAATGGCCCCCCCGCCACCGCTTGGTAAGTCACGTCGCCAATCACGGAGCGAACGATTGCTTTTGCGTTCCTGTCGCCGCTCGCAGCCACCAGCAACGTGGTCAAACCAGTCAACGCCAACACCAAGCCGCAGATCAAAATGGATTTAATTCGTTTCATAACGGTTCTGGATTAGAATGTTGTAACAGTGCGAGATTACCCCCTGCGGAGGGAATGTCAACTGATTTTCGTGCCTTTTTTTGCTATTTTTTCGTTCATTTTTGCCAAAAACGCCCATTTCCACCCTTTCGCAGCCCTTCCCCCCCTTTTTTATCGCCCTGCCGGCTTGTTCCCCGCCCCCTCCGCCAGCTTTTCTTTTACCGTTTCCAGGCAGTCTTCAGCCTCCTTGGTCCGCACCACTTGCAGCGAAAGCTCCAGCCAACGCTTCGCCATGGGATAGTTTCTAAGTATCGAACAGTGCCAGGCGAACCTCCATTCCACGCTGGCGCTGTTCCGGTACAGTTCCAGGGCCTGCACGAAATACTTCGTCGCCTCTTTGGGCCGGTCCAGCCAATCCAGGCACATCCCGTAGCCCAACCGCGTCTCGAAATCATACGGATTCAAGGCCATCCCCCGCTCAAACCATCCCATCGCCTCCCGGGCCAGATCGTCCGTGCCGTCCTCGCCACGCCAGGCCTCCAGCCGGTATGCTTCCCCCAACTCATAATCCGTCATATAATTGCCCGGCTCGGTCTGCTGCGCCCTCTTCAAACCCGCCACCTGCCTTTCCCTGGATGTCCCCTTCAATCCGCGTTCCAGCCAGTAGAATTCCCGGCCCGCTTGCGCGCCTTCCCGCCCGAGGAACCAGACCGCTGCCGCGGCCGTGATGGTCAGCAGTGTTTTCCCCACCTTCCCCGGATTGACCCAGAATCGCTCCGTGCCAAACCGCCAGTGCGCGCTCAACAACGCCATTAAAGTGATGGCGGTGACCGCATTGGCTGGAATCTGCATGTTACATTCCACCACCGAATGGATCAAAATGAACAGCAGCCCCAGCGACGCCCCCAGCACAAAAGCCGCCCTCGAACTGTTCTTGCCTCCCAAGTCACCCGATCCCCTTCTCACATAAGGCCAGATCCGGCTCACCCCGCCAAAGAGCAGCCCCAACGCCGCCATCACAATGCCAAACCCCGCCAGCCCCCACTCGCAAAGCGTATTCAGATAGTCATTGTGCGCGTTCCTCGGGTTCCCCTGCACATACACCTCGGCCCACATCGGGTAGAGATACCTGTAGCTGCCCGGCCCGCCTCCCCACCAAGGATGCTGCTGATGAATCCGCTCCGCCACCTTCCAATAAAAAGCCCGCGCGTCGCCCTTGTCTATCAGGCCTCCTCCGAACCGCTCCCCCACCGCCCCGAACTGCTGCATCAAAACCATCCCGGCCAAGGCCAGCGCTCCCAGCGCCAGCGCCCCGCGCCGCCAATAACCCTCCTGATACAACAGAACCACGCAAAACACCGCCAGCGTCACCCCCATCGCCATCACGCCCCCCCGCGACTGCGATACCACCACCCCCGCCATCATCACCAGCGCGCTGTAACCCAGCAAAACCTTCACCGTCGCGCTCAATCGGCCCATCACCGTATAGGCCAGCGCCAGCGGCAACACCATCCCCGCAAACGCCGCAAAACTGTTCGGATTGACATAAGTGCCGCTCCCCCGCGCCGCATACGGCGCCCATTTCAACACCTGCCACACCCTGGCATCGTGCGTCATGAACTGGTAAAACGCCAACAACGACTCCCCCACCCCCACCGCGATCAACACCACCGCCGCCAGCGTCGCCGATTCCCGCCGGTTTAAATTATTGACAATGACAAAAAACAGCGCCCCGTACAAAATCACGCACCGCAAATCCTGCCGCGCCACATACGCCAGCTCCGCCGTCTGGCACCGCACAATCGCGTACAGCACAAACCCCAGCACCGCCCAGCAGATCGGAGGCCACAACAGCCGGAACGGCCGCTGCGTAAAAAACCGCGCCACCCACATAACCACCGCCAGCACCGTCAATCCCTGGATCACCAGAAGCCCATACAGATGCGGCACTTCCGGACTGTCCGGATTCACCCGCACCGCCCCGTAAGCCAGCGGTCCCCAGACCAGAATCGCCAGCACCACCCCCAAAATGCCCCGCTCGCAAAACCCGTCCACACGTTCCCGGAAGGAGGGGGTTGAGCGTCTCGCCGGCTTTTCCGGTGATGCAGCGGCCAATGGAGGAATCTCGCTCACCCCATATACTCGCGCGGGTCCGTGATGTGCCCCGTCAACGCGCTCGCCGCCACGGTCACCGGGGACGCCAGAAAAACCTGCGACTCCTTGTGCCCCATCCGCCCCGGGAAATTCCGGTTCGTCGCGCTGATGCACTTCATCGGCGAGTTCATCCGCCCGAACGTGTCCACCGGCCCGCCCAGACAGGCCGCGCATCCGGCGTTCTCCGTCATCTGCACCCCGGCATCCACCAGGATTTGCCACACCGTTTTCTCCCCCCACCACGAGGCCTGCAAATCCTGCACGATCTCCGGCGTCGCCGGCACCCCGAAGGTGTCAATCACCACCCGCTTCCCCTTCACCACCCGCGCAAACTCCAGAAAATCACTCGTCTTTCCACCCGTGCATGAACCCACATACGCCCGGTCCAGCTTGATCCCCCCCAATTCCTTCGCCAGCCGCCGGTTGCCCGGATTCGGATGACACGCCACGGTCGGCTCCAACTTCGCCAAATCCAGCGTCATCTCAAACACAAACTTCTCCGCCGCATCCCGTTCCACAGGTTCATAAGCCGCCTTCGTCCCGTTGAGCCGGCACCGCCCGTCCACCGCCGCCTTGGTTTGCTCATCAAACTCAAAAATCCCGTTCTTCCCTCCCGCCTCAATCGCCATGTTCGCCACCGTCATCCGGTCATCCATCGACAGACCCTTCACTCCCTCCCCGTCAAACTGCATCGCCCGGTAGGTCGCCCCGTCAAACCCGATCTGCCCGATGCAATGCAAAATGATGTCCTTCGCCATCACTCCCCGTTGCAGCCGCCCCTCCAGCCGGAAATGCATCGTCTCCGGCGCCTTCAGCAACAACTTCCCCGTCCCCATCACAAAGCCCGCGTCCGTGTTCCCAATCCCCGTGGCAAACTCATTAAACGCCCCCGCCATGCAGGTATGCGAATCGGTCCCAAACAGTATCTCCCCGGGCCGCGTATGCCCCTTCGCCGGCAGCGCCGTATGACACACCCCCGCGTAACTCGATCCATACTGCCGCTTCAACATCCCCTTGCCCGGATCAAACTTCCACGACCCATTCGGATCATCAATCACGTCGTAAAAATAAGGCAAATTCTGTTCCCTGACGAACTCCCTCAATATATCCACATTCCGGTTCGACAGGGAATCCGCCGTAAAAATATAATGATCCGGGATAATCACCACCTTGTGCCGGTCCCACACTTTTGCCTTCGCCCCAAACTCCCGTTTAAAAACTCCGATCGTTCCCGGCCCGCACACATCATGCGTCATGAGAATATCCGCTTGCACCCAGACATTCTCCCCGGCCTCCACCGATTTTTTCCCCGCCGCGCGGGCCAGGATCTTTTCAGTCAGCGTCATAAATTGTTCTCAACCTACCCTCTGCCGCCCCCGCCCGCAACCCCGAACATTGCCAAACCTCGCCCGTCAAGCCATCAAATTGGCCAAAAGGGTCCAAAGGGTCCAAAGGGTCCAAAGGGGTCAAACCGTAGCTTTGTCCATTTTTGGCTTGCGGATGCAATCGAGCTGGGGCAGGATTGCGATCATGGCGCGCCTATTGCGAATCGAGTATCCGGGAGCGGTCTATCACGTCCTGAGCCGGGGAGACCGCAAGGGTCCGATCTTCCTGGATGACGGGGACTGCCACGATTTTATCAAGACTTTGGCCGAGGCCTGCCAGAAGACCCGGTTCGAGATTCACGGCTACTGTCTGATGAAGAATCATTTCCACTTGGTGGTTGAAACGCCCGAAGGCAATCTGGTGGCTGGAATGCGCTGGCTCATGAGCACCTATGCCAACCGTTTCAACCACCGGCACGGACTGTGCGGTCATGTCTTCAGTGGACGTTACAAGGCGCTGGTGGTGGAGGCAAACGGCCGCGGATATCTGCGCACGGTCTGCGATTACACCCACCTGAATCCTGTCCGGGCCAAAGTGCTGCCGGCCCGGAGCCGGCTCCTGGAATATCCCTGGAGCAGTTTTGGAGGCTATTTGACGGAGCCCAGGCATCGTCCGAAATGGCTGCGGGTGGATCGGCTGCTGGGCGAACACGGCATTGCGCAGGACACGGCGGAAGGCCGCCGGGAATTTGAGCGGCGGATGGAGACGCGGCGGGCGGAAGAAGTCGATCCCCGGCAATGGAAGGGGATGCGGCGCGGGTGGTGTGTGGGAAGCCCGCAGTTCCAGCAGGCCTTGCTGGAACGGTTGCACGGAAAGCTCGGCCCCGGCCATGCCGGGCAGATACGGCGGGAGGCAAGCCAGGCGAGGGCCGAGGCGATCATCGCTGCGGAACTGCGGAAATTGGGCTGGAAGGAGGCCGGCTTGAGCCAGGGAGCCAAGGTCAATGCCGGCAAACTGGCGCTGGCGGCCCGACTGCGAAGGGAAACCACCCTGACGATTCAGCAGATCGCGGACCGGCTGCACATGGGCAGCCGCAAGAGTGTCAGCCCCAAGCTTCACGCCTGGAGAAGATCAAATGAATGAAGACCAATGGACGAAGCTACGGTTTGTCCCCTACGCCCCCTACGACCCCCTACGACCCCTACGACCCGTACGACGAACATGTTTATCATGTCTGTTTAAGTCTTTGATATAGCGGTTCACTGCGTTGCTCGGTTCTCTGCCCAGACTTCGGCGGGCAGGTGCAAGGCGGTTGTTCCCTTGGGTGATCTGAGATGAATAATCACATTAATTGATTTTGTCCAGATTCGCGGAGCATGACAGCGACAGTGTCCGCCCGCTCATGCTGGAAAACAAACCCCCGCTCCAGTTTCCCGGAGTGGGGCAAGGGAAAACCAATGGCTTACATCCGCTGGCGACGGAACAGCAGGAGGCTCAACCCGCTCAGGCTCGCCAGCACCAGAGTGGAAGCCTGATCCGGAACTGTGTTAACTGAGTTGAACTGCAGATCATCAATTGCATAGGGGCTAAAGCCCTGGGCAGAGCCAACCGTATCCACGCGAACGATATCCGAGGCGTCCAAGGTGAATATGCTCCACGTATTAAGGCCTCCTAGGGTTATGGTTTCCGTGGCGACAAGGTTGTTCAGCGGACCGTAGGCATTCGCGGTAAGCGTCTGTCCAGGGGAGGAGCCAAACGTGCGGCTGGCATCGAAAGAAACGATCGACTGACCCGCCGCGAAGAAGATCGACTCCGCGTAGGTGCCGCTGTCGTTCACCCCGTTAACGCCCAAGAACTGAGGGCCATCGGTGCCGTTCACTTCCCAGTTGCCTGGGTCACCGTTCGCCAGGCCGCCCCAAGTACCGGAGTTGCGATTGTCGAAGGTGACACCGAAACCGGCGTAGGCGCTGGTCAGTGGTTGATTGTTGTTCAATGCGGGAAACTCGTCGAAGGTGATAACCGTATTGCTGGCGATAACGGGCTTGGTAAGCGCGAAAGCTGCAATAATCAAAGCAGCAGTCGGAACTCTGTATGTTTTTGTCATCATATATTTTGTCTTGGTTCAGTGTGGAATGGACTTTTCCAGTTCACGTTTAACATCATGTACGAGAAATTTGGCAGAAATAACAGCATAAGTGACTCCAACCCAACTCAATTAAACCGCTCATCGGATTAAAAATCATAAGTAATTGATGCGCAACATTTCACAAATAGTATTTTCAAATTAGTATGACTAAGCACAGTACAACGCAGAATAATATGTGTAAAACAAACCGACAGAAATGATCGAATTTCGGCACGAAATACAGGGTAACTAATTGTCATTCAAAAAGTTACATAAGCGCTGCTGCAATCTGTAAAGAATCCCGACAGATTTACATGATTTCGGCCAACTTGGGTCCCCATTAAGAAATCCGGCCATGCGCATTGTAAGGCCTGATGCTGGACTCGAGGAGCCTTCTTTTGTGCAACGGGTCAAACAATAGCTTTGTCCCACAGAAAGCCGAATAGCCTCTCAATCAAGAACTTACAAACGGCTGAAAACGGGTCCGCCATCATCGTCAACACTCCAACACTCCAACACTCCATCACTCCCTTGCTCCTGTTCACCCCCCTTGCGCTTTTCCATTGACAAAACCATGTTTAAATTCTACAATTGCCTTGATATTTAACTATGGCGACGTATTGTTCCAGAAAGGAACAATATGAATGTTTATAGTTATTTGCGTTTCAGCACGAGTCAACAACAATGGGGAGATTCCGAGCGGCGGCAATTTGGTCTTGCCCAAACATATTGCACGCAAAACGGATTAACCCTCGCGGACAGATCATTTGCTGATAAAGGGGTGTCGGGTTGGAAGGGGAAAAACAGGGAAGGGGCATTGGGAGAGTTGTTAAAAGTTCTGCAAGAAGGGGACTATTTATTGGTGGAGGATTTGGACCGATTGAGCAGGGAAAATCCACTTTCGGCTATGAACCTGCTCCAGAGCATAGTGTTGAAAGGTGTAACCGTGGTAAGCTTAAGGGACAATAATACCGTTACGAAGGAGAACTTCTATTCCCTGCCGACCTTTCTTCCTTCCATTCTCAAAGCCAGCCTTGCCTATGAAGAGAATGAAAAGAAGAGTATGCGGATCAAAGAGAGTTGGGTTGCGAGAAGAACAGCGATAGCCAAGGGGACATATATTAATGGCAGAATTCCTTTCTGGTGCAAACTGCAGGATGGCAAACTGGTATTGATTGAGGAGAAAGCGAATATAATACGCCAGATATTTGATATGGCGTATTCTGGAATGGGATTCTATGGTATAGTCAACAGATTAACAGCAGATCAAATAACGCTTACAAAGGCTAAATGGAATATCGGGAATGTGGGCGGATTACTCAGGAACATTCATCTTTACGGCGCGATCCAAATGCACATAATGGAAAACAGAAAACGGATTCCTGTGGGTGAACCTATAGAGGGATATTTTCCAACAGTCATCAGCAAGGATAGATTTCTTGCGGTTCAGGCCAAGGTTGCCAGCAGAAAAAATAGAGGCGGAAGGGGACAAGATGCAGTATCCAATCTGTTTTCTGGGATTCTTAAATGCTCCCAATGTGGGGCAAGCATAGTATTTACAAACAAAAGCATAAGCAATGATGGCTACTTGTTATGCTCTTCGTATCATTTCAATGGCAATTGCACATCATCTATAATGAATTATAAATGGTTTGAAATAGCTATGCTTGGATATATTCAGAAGGATGCACACCTGATACAGTGTTTCTCCGCTGATGCCATCCAGCCAATACAGCAACAAATAGATGAGAAACAAGCGATGCTCGACACCCTGACTAAAAAGATTGACGCCCTGACGGATATGGCTGAAAAGGGTGGTGCTCCAGAGCCTATTATAGTTAGGCTTAGGGAGCGTATGGCAGAGCAGAAGCTTTTAAAGGATGAACTACAAGCGATGGAAAGCCAGAAGTATGCAGAAACCAATCAGAGCAATTTATGTAACGTTAGCGATCAAATCCAACGGCAATGGGGTGTAATAATGCCCGGTTCAAAAGTGACATTTTACAAGAAGCATTCCAAAGGCAATATCACACAAGAAGTGGAGTCTGTTATGTTTGAAGACAGGCTGGCGATCAGAGAGGCATTCAGAAATACAGTGCAATCAATGGGGCTTGATTTATCATCCAAAAAGGGCACCATTATTTGGAAGAGCGGAGCCACATCCAAAATCGAAATCATGTTAAAGAGACAGGGACGAAGGAAAGCTGCCTATTACTATCGGGCTAAAACCAATGGCAATCCTGTATCAGACTGGGTTTTGATTGGCGCCATCATTTAGGACCCGTGCATGGCGAATCGCTGATTTTCGCCATTCGGACTTGGCGGTCTTGTCGCGAAGATGAACCGTGTTTCTCCGGTAAGATTGTGTTACCGCTTTGCTTCCCGGCGGCTAGGCTCTGCTACAACAAAGCGTAGTGGAGTCAGCAGTAAATATCCCCGGAGCAAGCTCCGGGGCATTACAGTATGAGAAAACCGAAATTGAACGAAGCAAGCTTCGCGGTATCCAACCGGAAAGCCAAAACCTGATGAAATCGAACCGGTCATTTTCGTTTGATATTGAAGAGGCGCGCCGTCGGCTGGAGGTTTGGCGAAAATCGCGCCGGCGTGGAAAGCGGATACCCGCTCCGCTGTGGGCTTTGGCGGCTGCGTTGGCTCGCGCTCATTGAGTCAGCCCTGTCTCGCAGAGCTTGGGCCTGGATTACAACGGACTAAAACGGAGAAGGCTTCAATGCGGTTGACGGCGGCGGATAAAACGCGGGCAAGCAAGGCCCTGATGTTGGACGAAGCCGAGCGCAAAGGCAATGCGGTTTTTCAGGACCTGAGAGACGAGCGTAATCGATCCGAACGGATGGCTCTTAATTGCTCACGAGCCACAGTTTTTCGAGATACTGACCAACCTTCGGTCGATGTGGCAAAGGCGGAATGGGGCTGTTTTACAAAGGGATTTTGGTTTAATAAACCTCTCTGCGGCGGCAAAATCCTGGCGTGATAGAGCATTCCTCAATCAAGGCTTGGCCGTAATGCCAGTCATACTCCAAATGTTCTTCGCAAGCTCGTAAATGGGCGGCAGGATCAAAGCGAGATTCCAATCCGTGCTGAAGCCGGTGCAAATAAGCATGGATCTGCCGGCTTGCGTCTTCAGGCAATCCCCAAATGAAATCGCAGCAGGTAATCTGATCGAGTTCGCTATGTTTGCCAGCAATCGCACGCAATAGGGTTTGATTCTCAAGCATACGCAGGCGCCGGTCTTGGAATCGGCCGGTTTGAGTTGGAACAGCGGGCCAGAATCCGCTTCCAGCCGTTGCGGGCCTCGACGGCCTCGGTCAGGATGTCGAGCAACTCTGCCGAATCCACTGTTTCATCGGAGGGCTTGGGACTGCGAGCATATTGCATCAGGAGCGCCCTCCGTCCGGCTGTTCCTTGCGCCTGTTCCACGATCCGGCCATAAGTCTCGCACGCATAGGCAAAGGTTTCCCGTTTGGCATAAGCAATATCCAGCAACCACTCCTTGGAAAGTGTGTGCGGCAATCCGAGCGTCTCGCGTTTGCAATTGTGAAAGATGTGCGC